>NZ_JBIBUW010000011.1:0-330974 GCF_043079785.1 Streptomyces sp. NPDC015139
TCCGGGCTTCCCTTCGGTGTTTCCGACTCTATCAGATCTTTCCGATCCGATTTCCTCGGTGCTTTCCAGGTTCTCGCTTTCGCGTTTCCCTTTCCAGCGGTTCCGACTTTATCAGAAGTTCTGAGCCGGTTTTCCCACCCCCTCCGGGCACCTGTGTCCAGCGCATGAAGTGCTGGGGTTCCCGGTCGGGCAGAGCCGTAAACGTACTGGAGCGGGGCGCCCCGATGCAAATCGAGGGCCCCGCTCCAGGTTCACGCGGACGAGCGGTCGTAGGACCGTCAGACCTCGACCACCACAGGCAGGATCATCGGCCTGCGGCGGTAGGTGTCCGAGACCCACTTGCCGAGGGTGCGGCGGATCAGTTGCTGGAGCTGGTGGGGCTCCACGACACCGTCCTGCGCCGAGCGCTCCAGGACCTCGGTGATCTTCGGCAGGACGTCGGCGAAGGCCGCGTCCTCGATGCCGGAGCCCCGGGCCTGCACGTGCGGGCCTCCGGTGATCTTGCCGGTCGAGGAGTCGACGACCACGAAGACCGAGATGATGCCCTCGTCCCCGAGGATCTTGCGGTCCTTGAGGGCCGGCTCACCGACGTCGCCGACCGAGAGGCCGTCCACGTAGACGTAGCCGGCCTGGACCTTCCCGGAGATCTTGGCCTTGCCCTCGATCAGGTCCACCGCCACGCCGTCCTCGGCGATGACGATCCGGTCGTGCGGGACACCCGTGAGCGCGCCCAGCTCCGCGTTGGCGCGCAGGTGGCGCCATTCGCCGTGGACGGGCATCAGGTTCTTCGGGCGGCAGATGTTGTAGAAGTACAGCAGCTCGCCCGCGGACGCGTGCCCGGAGACGTGCACCTTGGCGTTGCCCTTGTGGACGACGTTGGCGCCCCAGCGAGTCAGACCGTTGATCACCCGGTAGACCGCGTTCTCGTTACCGGGGATCAGCGAGGACGCCAGGATGACCGTGTCGCCGTCGACGATGCGGATCTGGTGGTCCCGGTTGGCCATGCGGGACAGGGCCGCCATCGGCTCGCCCTGGGAACCCGTGCAGACCAGGACCACCTGGTGGTCGGGCAGGTCGTCGAGCGTCTTGACGTCGACCACCAGACCCGGCGGGACCTTCAGATAGCCGAGGTCCCGGGCGATGCCCATGTTGCGGACCATGGAGCGGCCGACGAAGGCGACCCGGCGGCCGTACTCGTGGGCGGCGTCCAGGATCTGCTGGATGCGGTGGACGTGGCTGGCGAAGCTCGCCACGATGATCCGCTTGCGGGCGCCGGCGAAGACCTGCCGCAGGACGTTGGAGATGTCGCGCTCGGGCGGGACGAAGCCCGGCACCTCCGCGTTCGTCGAGTCGGCGAGCAGGAGGTCGATGCCCTCCTCGCTCAGTCGCGCGAAGGCGTGGAGGTCGGTGAGCCGGTTGTCCAGCGGGAGCTGGTCCATCTTGAAGTCGCCGGTGTGGACCACCATGCCGGCCGGCGTGCGGATGGCGACCGCGAGCGCGTCCGGGATGGAGTGGTTGACGGCGACGAACTCGCAGTCGAAGGGGCCGACGCGTTCGCGGTTCCCCTCCGCCACCTCGAGCGTGTACGGGCGGATCCGGTGCTCCTGGAGCTTGGCCTCGATCAGGGCGAGGGTCAGCTTGGAGCCGATCAGCGGGATGTCCGGCTTCTCGCGGAGCAGGAAGGGAACGCCACCGATGTGGTCCTCGTGGCCGTGCGTGAGCACGATGCCCTCGATGTCGTCGAGGCGGTCCCGGATGGACGAGAAGTCCGGCAGGATCAGGTCGATTCCGGGCTGCTCCTCCTCCGGGAAGAGCACTCCGCAGTCGACGATCAGCAGGCGGCCCCCGTACTCGAAGACCGTCATGTTTCGGCCGATCTCGCCGAGACCGCCGAGCGGGGTGACCCGGAGGCCGCCTTCGGGGAGCGGCGGCGGGGAACCGAGTTCGGGATGCGGATGACTCAAAAGACTCTCCTCACCACGCGCGCCACGTACCGGTACGGCACGTGGCGCGCATGACGTTCGTGCAGAAGCAGTTGTCGTTGTGGGGTGCGGGCACCGTGTCCCGCGTATGCAGTTGTTCTTCAGTTGTGAAGCCTGTGGGGCCCGCGCGGTGCGAAGTCTGTTGTCAGAGCTGTACCCCGCCGGCGGCAAGATCGATCTTGAGCTGTGCGATCTCCTCGGGCGAGCACTCGACCATGGGCGCCCGCAGGGGTCCGGCCGGCAGGCCCTGGAGGGCGAGCGCGGCCTTCGTCGTCATGACGCCCTGCGTGCGGAACATGCCGGTGTAGACCGGGAGGAGCTTCTGGTGGATCTCGGTGGCCTTGACGACGTCGCCCGAGGTGTACGCCTCGACGAGGGCGCGCAGGTCCGGGGTGACGACGTGGCCGACGACCGAGACGAAGCCGACCGCGCCCACGGAGAGCAGCGGCAGGTTCAGCATGTCGTCGCCGGAGTACCAGGCGAGGCCGGACTGGGCGATGGCCCAGCCGGCGCGGCCGAGGTCGCCCTTGGCGTCCTTGTTGGCGACGATCCGGGGGTGCTCGGCGAGGCGGACGAGCGTCTCGGTGTTGATCGGGACGCCGCTGCGGCCCGGGATGTCGTACAGCATCACCGGCAGGCCGGTGGCGTCGGCGACGGTGGTGAAGTGCCGGTACAGGCCCTCCTGCGGGGGCTTGTTGTAGTACGGCGTGACGACCAGGAGGCCGTGGGCTCCGATGCGCTCCGCCTCGCGCGCCAGCTCGATGCTGTGGCGGGTGTCGTTGGTGCCGACACCGGCCACCACGTGGGCGCGGTCGCCGACGGCCTCCAGGACGGCTCGTACGAGGTCCGCTTTCTCCGCGTCGCTGGTGGTGGGGGACTCGCCGGTGGTGCCGTTGATGATCAGGCCGTCGTTGCCTGCGTCCACCAGGTGGGCGGCGAGCCGCTGCGCGCCGTCGAGGTCGAGTGCGCCGTCCGCCGTGAAGGGCGTGACCATGGCGGTGAGGACCCGCCCGAAGGGGGTCTGCGGAGTGGAGGTCGGAGCCATGGGTTACACGCTACTCGGTGCTCAACGCGTGGTCTGCCCTCGGGGTGCCGGGAAAGTCAGGACAAATAAGGAGCCCGGCACTGCCTGCTCGGGGGTTCAAGCAGTGCCGGGTCCGTTTGATCAGGCTAGATGAACTTCTCTAAATGCCGCAATACGGACACCTCACGAGGCTGATCCGTACATCCGTTTCGGGTGCGGAACAGGGCTTCGTTACGGGGCCACACGCCCGTTCGTATTGAAGGCGGCGTAGGTCAGCGGCATGAGCTTCGCCCACTCCGCCTCCATCTTCTCGCCGACCATCTCGATCTCCCGCTGCGGGAAGGACGGCACCTTGGCCAGCTCGTGCTGGGTGCGCAGGCCGAGGAAGTGCATCAGCGAGCGGGCGTTGCAGGTGGCGTACATCGACGAGAAGAGGCCGACGGGGAGCGCCGCGCGGGCGACCTCGCGGGCGACGCCCTCGGCGAGCATCTTCTGGTAGGCCGCGTACGCCTGCTCGTAGGCGTCGCGCAGGGTGCCGCTGACCGCCTCGTACTGGGCGGGGGTGCCCTCGACGAAGACGTACTTGCCCGGGCGGCCCTCCTGGACGAGCTTGCGGGAGGCGTCGGGGACGTAGAAGACGGGCTCCAGCTCGCGGTAGCGGCCGGACTCCTCGTTGTACGACCAGCCGACCCGGTGCCGCATGAACTCGCGGAAGACGAAGATCGGGGCGCTGATGAAGAAGGTCATCGAGTTGTGCTCGAACGGGCTGCCGTGCCGGTCGCGCATCAGGTAGTTGATCAGGCCCTTGGAGCGCTCGGGGTCCTTCTTCAGCTCGTCCAGGGACTGCTCGCCGGCGGTGGAGACGCGGGCGGCGAACAGGACGTCGGCGTCCGACGCGCTGGACTTCACCAGCTCGACGGTGACGTCACTGCGGAACGTGAGCGACTCGGTGGTCACGGGGGTTGGGGTCCTTCCCATCACTTCTGTGGTTCGCGCCCACCTTACGGGGCACCCGCCGGGGCCTGGTGCAGTACCTCGCCCCAGAAGTCACAGCGACTAATTTTTCGGACATGGGCACCTTTTGTGTCCTTCGAGCGTCTGTATCGGCGAGGACCGCACGTTCGATGCGAAAACCCGAAAGGAGAGGGAACCACCATGTTCCGTCGGCGTGAGCCCGTACCCTTCGCCTTCCTGGCCGAGGCAGACAGGTTCCGCAGCAATGTCACTCCCCCGCCCCGTGGGCGGGCCTCCTTCGGCGAGGTGGCCGGGCGCTGGCTGCTGGGCCTGACCCTGGTCGCCGGGCTGATCGGCGCGCTGGTGCTCGCCATGCCCGCGCTGTCGACGCCGGTCGGCAAGCCGGTTCAGCAGTCCCAGGCGTCACAGGGGCACTGACTCTTCCGGACGCTCAAGGCTGGTGAGCGGGAACCCGGCCGGATAGCCTCACCGGGCACAGCCCACGCGAGGAGCGAGTGAGGACCAGCCGTGCCCCTGCCCTTTCTGACGGCCGAGCGCAGCTTCGAGACGGCATCCGAGAGCGCGCTGCCCCACGACGACCCGGAGCGCTGGCGGCGCCCCTACCGGCCCGGCCCGTGGCGTGTGGGCGCGGCCGCGCTGGGGTTGCTGCTCGCCTCGTTCGTGCTGTTCGCGGCCGTGCTCATCGCCCTGACGAATGCGTTCTCCTCCGACGGCCTCTCCTCCTCGGCGGGGGTCCTCGTCACGGGCCTGGCCGTCATCGCCGGCTCCCTGCGGCTGCTGCGCATGGGGGTGTGGGTCAGCGGGCACGGGCTGCGCCAGGTCGGCTTCCTGATGACGCGGACCGTGCCGTGGGCGCGGGTCGTCTCGGTGCGTACGGTGCAGCAGCCGGTGCGCTGGCTGGGGCTGCCGCGGACGGTGCAGGGGCAGGCGCTGGCGCTCGTCCGCAAGGACCGCCGGTCCGACGACACGGCGCCCCTGACGACCACGCACACCCTGGACTTCCTGGGCCGCCCGACGGCCTTCGACCGGGCCGCGGACACGGTGGAGGCGTGGGCGGCGGAGTACCGGCGCGGCTGAATCGTTTACCCAGGTACGGGAACGCCGTCGGCTCCCCGGCGGAAGGGACTGCCGGCGCCGACGGTCGCGGCTAAACCTGCACGGTCCGGCCCGCGTGGAGGGCGATCGCCCGTTGCATCGCCTTGCGGGCGCGGGGGGTGTCGCGGGCGTCGTGGTAGGCGACGGCGAGGCGGAACCAGGAGCGCCAGTCGTCGGGGGACGCCTCGGTCTCGGCCTTGCGCCTGGCGAAGACCTCGTCGGCCGAGTCGCGGTCGATACGGCCGCTCGCGGTGCGTTTGAGTTCGTCGACGGGCAGGCCGCCCTCGGCCTCGAGTTCGGCGGCGAGCTGGTTGGCCCGGCGGACGAACTGGGTGTTCTTCCACAGGAACCACAGGCCGATGACCGGCAGGATCAGCACGGCCACCCCGAAGGTGACGGTGAGGAGCGTGCCGGACTGGATGAGCATCACGCCGCGGCTGCCGACCAGGACGAAGTAGAAGACGAGGACGGCGGCCGTGACGAGGTAAGTGATCTTCGCGCGCATGGGAGTGGGTGTCAGCTCAGGTCCAGGAAGTTCTCCAGGCCGAAGGTCAGGCCCGGAGTGGTCACCACACGGCGTGCGCCGAGCAGGATGCCCGGCATGAAGCTGCTGTGGTGCAGGGAGTCGTGGCGGACGGTGAGGGTCTCGCCCTCGCCGCCGAGCAGCACCTCCTGGTGGGCCAGCAGGCCGCGCAGGCGGACCGCGTGCACCGGGACGCCGTCGACGGAGGCGCCGCGGGCGCCGTCCAGTGCGGTGACCGTGGCGTCCGGCGCCGGGGCGGTGCCGGCCGCCCGGCGCGCCTCGGCGATGAGCTGCGCGGTGCGCGTGGCGGTGCCGGAGGGGGCGTCCACCTTGTTCGGGTGGTGCAGTTCGACGACCTCGACCGACTCGAAGTACGGCGCGGCGATCTGCGCGAACTTCATCGTCAGGACGGCGCCGATGGAGAAGTTCGGCGCGATGAGCACACCGGTCTGCGGGGACTGGGCGAGCCAGCCCTTCAGCTGCGTGAGGCGGTCCTCGGTCCAGCCCGTCGTACCGACGACCGCGTGGATGCCGTGGCGCACGCAGAAGTCGAGGTTGCCCATGACGGAGGCGGGGGTGGTGAGTTCGACGGCGACCTGGGCGCCGGCCTCCGCCAGCGTCTCCAGCTTGTCGCCGCGTCCGAGGGCGCCGACCAGTTCCAGGTCCTCGGCGGCCTCGATCGCCTTGACCGCCTCGGATCCGATCCGGCCCTTGGCACCGAGGACCGCCACGCGCAGCTTGCTCATGTTCCTGCTTCCTTACCGGTGGTGAATCAGGCGACCGCGTCGTGCAGCCGGGAGGCCTGCTTGTCCTTCAGCGGGCCGATGACGGACAGCGACGGACGCTGCCCCAGGATGTCGCGGGCGACCGACCGGACCTCGTCCGGGGTGACCGCGGCTATCCGGCTCAGCATGTCGTCGACGGACATCTGCTCGCCCCAGCACAGCTCGCTCTTGCCGATACGGTTCATCAGCGCGCCGGTGTCCTCCAGGCCCAGGACGGTGGAGCCCCGGAGCTGGCCGATGGCGCGGCCGATCTCGTCGTCGGAGAGGCCGTTCTGCGCGACGTGGTCGAGTTCGTCCCGGCAGATCTTCAGCACGTCGTGGACCTGGCTCGGCCGGCAGCCGGCGTACACGCCGAACAGGCCGCAGTCGGCGAAGCCCGAGGTGTACGAGTACACGCTGTAGGCGAGGCCGCGCTTCTCCCGGACCTCCTGGAACAGGCGGGAGGACATACCGCCGCCGAGGGCGGTGTTCAGCACGCCCATGGCCCAGCGGCGGTCGTCGGTGCGGGCGAGACCGGGCATGCCGAGGACGACGTGCGCCTGCTCGGTCTTGCGGCCGAGCAGTTCGACCTTGCCGGTGGCGCGGATGGTACGGCGGCCGTCGCGGGGGGCGATCGGCTGGGCGTCCGCGTTCTTCAGGGCACCCGACTTCTCGAACGCGGCGCGGACCTGACGTACGACCTTGCCGTGGTCGACGTTGCCGGCGCAGGCGACCACGAGGTGGGTCGGGTCGTAGTGCTTCTTGTAGAAGCGGCGGATGCGGTCCGCGGTGAGGGCGTTGACCGTGTCGACCGTGCCGAGGACCGGGCGGCCGAGGGCGTTGTCGCCGAACATGGTGTGCGCGAACAGGTCGTGCACGCAGTCGCCCGGGTCGTCCTCGGTCATCGCGATCTCTTCGAGGATCGCGCCGCGCTCGACGTTGACGTCCTCCTCGAGGATGAGCGAGTCCGTCAGCATGTCGCAGACGACGTCTATGGCGAGCGGCAGGTCAGTGTCGAGCACGCGCGCGTAGTAGCACGTGTACTCCTTCGCCGTGAACGCGTTCATCTCGCCGCCGACCGCGTCGAGGGCGGCGGAGATGTCCAGCGCGCTGCGCTTGGAGGTGCCCTTGAAGAGCAGGTGCTCCAGGTAGTGCGTGGCGCCGTTCAGGGCGGGGGTCTCGTCCCGGGAGCCGACGTGCGCCCAGATGCCGAAGGTCGCCGAGCGGACCGAGGGCAGGGTCTCGGTGACGATGCGCAGCCCGCCCGGGAGGGTGGTCTTGCGGACCGTGCCGATGCCGCCCGTGCCCTTGACGAGTGTTTGGGTACGGGCGACGGCCCGCGCCTCCGAAGAGGTGCGGGCCGTCGTCCTGGAGCTACGGGACGTCACTGGTCGGCGTCGTCCTTCGCGGTGTCGTCGCCTTCCTCGCCCTCGATCACGGGGATGAGGGAGAGCTTGCCGCGGGAGTCGATCTCGGCGATCTCGACCTGGACCTTCTGGCCCACACCGAGGACGTCCTCGACGTTCTCCACGCGCTTGCCGCCGGCGAGCTTGCGGATCTGCGAGATGTGCAGCAGACCGTCCTTGCCGGGCAGCAGGGAGACGAACGCACCGAAGGTGGTCGTCTTCACGACCGTACCCAGGTAGCGCTCGCCGACCTCGGGCATCGTCGGGTTGGCGATGCCGTTGATCGTGGCGCGGGCGGCCTCGGCGGCCGGGCCGTCGGCGGCACCGATGTAGATGGTGCCGTCGTCCTCGATCGTGATCTCGGCGCCGGTGTCCTCCTGGATCTGGTTGATCATCTTGCCCTTGGGGCCGATGACCTCACCGATCTTGTCCACCGGGATCTTGACGGTGATGATCCGCGGGGCGTTCGGGGACATCTCGTCCGGCGTGTCGATCGCTTCCATCATCACGTCGAGGATGTGGAGGCGGGCGTCACGGGCCTGCTTCAGGGCGGCGGCCAGGACGGAGGCCGGGATGCCGTCCAGCTTGGTGTCGAGCTGGAGGGCGGTCACGAACTCCTTGGTGCCGGCGACCTTGAAGTCCATGTCGCCGAAGGCGTCCTCCGCACCGAGGATGTCGGTGAGGGTGACGTAGTGCGTCTCGCCCTCGATCTCCTGGGAGATGAGGCCCATGGCGATACCGGCGACGGGGGCCTTCAGCGGCACACCGGCGTTCAGCAGCGACATGGTGGAGGCGCACACCGAGCCCATGGACGTCGAGCCGTTGGAGCTCAGCGCCTCGGAGACCTGGCGGATCGCGTACGGGAACTCCTCGCGCGTCGGCAGGACCGGCACGAGGGCGCGCTCGGCGAGGGCGCCGTGGCCGATCTCGCGGCGCTTGGGGGAGCCGACGCGGCCGGTCTCGCCGGTGGAGTACGGCGGGAAGTTGTAGTTGTGCATGTAGCGCTTGCGGGTCACCGGGGAAAGGGTGTCCAGCTGCTGCTCCATGCGGAGCATGTTGAGGGTGGTGACGCCCAGGATCTGGGTCTCGCCACGCTCGAACACCGCGGAGCCGTGCACGCGCGGGATGGCCTCGACCTCGGCGGCCAGGGTGCGGATGTCGGTGACACCGCGGCCGTCGATGCGCTTCTTCTCCTTGATCACGCGCTCACGGACCAGCTGCTTGGTGAGCGAGCGGTACGCGGCGGAGATCTCCTTCTCGCGGCCCTCGAACTCCGGCAGGAGCTTCTCGGCGGCGAGCGCCTTGACGCGGTCCAGCTCGGCCTCGCGCTCCTGCTTGCCGGCGATGGTCAGCGCGGAGGCGAGCTCCGGGCGGACGGCGGCGGAGAGCGCCTCCAGGACGTCGTCCTGGTAGTCGAGGAAGATCGGGAACTCGCCGGTCGGCTTCGCGGCCTTGGCGGCGAGGTCGGCCTGGGCGCGGCAGAGCACCTTGATGAAGGGCTTCGCGGCTTCCAGACCGGCGGCGACGACCTCCTCGGTCGGCGCCTCGGCACCGCCCTGGACCAGCTGGATGGTCTTGTCGGTGGCCTCGGCCTCGACCATCATGATCGCGACGTCGCCGTCCTCCAGGACGCGGCCGGCGACCACCATGTCGAAGACCGCGTCCTCGAGCTCGGTGTGCGTCGGGAACGCGACCCACTGGCCACGGATCAGCGCGACGCGGACGCCGCCGATCGGGCCGGAGAAGGGCAGGCCGGCCAGCTGCGTGGACGCGGACGCGGCGTTGATCGCGACGACGTCGTACAGGTGGTCGGGGTTGAGCGCCATGATCGTGGCGACGACCTGGATCTCGTTGCGCAGGCCCTTCTTGAAGGACGGGCGCAGCGGGCGGTCGATCAGGCGGCAGGTGAGGATCGCGTCCTCGCTCGGCCGGCCCTCACGGCGGAAGAAGCTGCCGGGGATCTTGCCGGCGGCGTACATCCGCTCCTCGACGTCCACCGTGAGGGGGAAGAAGTCGAGCTGGTCCTTGGGGTTCTTGGAGGCGGTGGTGGCCGACAGCACCATGGTGTCGTCGTCCAGGTACGCCACGGCGGAACCGGCGGCCTGCTTGGCCAGGCGGCCCGTCTCGAAGCGGATGGTGCGGGTGCCGAAGGCGCCATTGTCGATGACGGCCTCGGCGTAGTGGGTCTCGTTCTCCACTAGCGTTTTCTCCTCGTCTTCGTCCCTTGGCTGCCCGTGTGGCAGGGGGACGGTTGCGGAGAAGCGCGCCGGGCTGTGCGGGCCGGTCTTCGATCGAAGCACCCGGGGCTCACTTCCCCCCGGGGGCCACTACCGAGGACCGGCGGCGGCGAGGTGCGCGTCTCCTTGTTCATTGTCGTGCTGTGTCGTCCGTAAGGCGTTGTGCTACCACACTACAAAGCGTGAGTGACACTCCGCACGTTTCCGTTCGTACGACGGAGGTCCCGTTCGCGTGAACCGGCCCCGCATACGGCAAAGGGAGCGGTCCCCGAGCTTCCCGGGAACCGCTCCCTCCACGGCGTACTACTTGGCGCCCGCCGCACCACGGCGGATGCCGAGGCGGTCGACCAGCGTACGGAAGCGCTGGATGTCCTTCTTCGCCAGGTACTGCAGCAGGCGACGGCGCTGACCGACGAGGATCAGCAGGCCACGGCGGGAGTGGTGGTCGTGCTTGTGGGTCTTCAGGTGCTCCGTCAGGTCGGAGATCCGACGGGAGAGCATCGCGACCTGGACCTCGGGGGAGCCGGTGTCACCCTCCTTGGTACCGAACTCGGAGATGATCTGCTTCTTCGTAGCGGCGTCGAGCGACACGCGTACTCCTCATGGTGTGAATGGCCACCGAGTGCCCCCGGTCTACATCTCGAGGGAACTTCCGTTACTCGGAAGGCGGGGTCCGCCGGGCGCGGCCTCCAGAACCTGGACGGTTTCGGGGGTGCGTACACGAACGGCCGTCACTCAGGGTACCAGGGGACGGCGGTCCGCTTTCCCCCGTCCCGGAACCGCCCTGGTGGCGCACGGACCGCCACTAGGGTGAGCGCCGGGACCGTACGCACCCGGAAGGGGATCGCTGCAGGATGACGGAGACGGAAGCGGAGATCAAGGCGCGCAAGGAGCGGGAGCGCGACGAGCTCTACGCGCTCGACATCTCGGGCGTCGAGTGGCAGGGCGCGCCGGGCACCGAGGAGCACGAGGAGCGGGTCGAGATCGCGTACCTGCCCGGTGGTGCGGTGGCGATGCGCTCCTCCCTCGACCCCGGGACCGTGCTGCGGTACACCGAGGCGGAGTGGCGGGCGTTCGTCCTGGGCGCGCGGGACGGGGAGTTCGACCTGGAGCCGACGGAGCGCAACGGGGGCCTCGCGGCGCAGTGACGTGAACACGGGAGGGGGCGGCACGCACGCGTGCCGCCCCCTCCCGTGTTCCGCTGTTCCGCGGGCGTCAGCTGGTCATCGCCCGCGCCCGGGCGTACACGTCGAAGACGGCGAGGGCGAGGGGGATCAGCGTGAGCAGGACGAAGCTCTCGGCGATCTCCAGGAAGCGGCCCCAGAAGGGGGTGACACCGCGGCGCGGGGTGACGAGGCCGATCGCGGTGACCAGGACCGTGGCCGCGCCGACCGCCGCGGCGAGCCAGACGCTGCGGATGTCGAGGTCGGTGGCGTGGCCCTGGAGGGCGTCGATCAGGTAGCCGCGAGGCGGGTTCAGGGCGAGCCCGAGGCCGAGGAAGACGATCGCGGCGAAACCCGCGGCGAGGGTGGCGCCGACCTGGGCGGTGTAGCGGAACAGGTGCGCGCGCATCAGCATCGCGACTCCCGTGGCCAGGGCCAGGAGCTGGGCCCAGGCGTTGCTGGAGAAGCCGAGGACGATCGACGCGCCCACGGCGACGAGGGCGCAGCCGCCGACCAGGCCGACGAGGAGTTCGTGGCCGCGCCGGGCCTGCGCGGCCACCCGCTCGGCGTCCACGGGCTCCTGCGCGGCGGGCTCACCGCTGTCGTAGCCGGCGCGCGAGGGGTTCGGCGGTTCGAAGCCGATGGGCAGTCGCGCGAACCGCATGGACAGGCCGGGCAGGAAGGCCAGCGCCACGACCGACAGCGGGGCGCAGATCGCGGCCGTCTCGATGGGCCGCAGTTCGGTGAGGATCGCGATGAAGCTGGTGATCAGGCCGATGGCGGAGGCGAAGACGAACGCCACGAAGGGGCCGTCGCCGCCCGGTGAGACCAGGGTGAGTACCAGGGCGGCGACCAGGACCGCCGTGCAGGCGAGCAGGAACTGCAGCCGTCCGATGCCCTCGCCGGTGGAGAGCGGCAGCAGCCCCGAACCGGCCACGCCGACGTTGGGCAGGGCGCCGAGCCCCAGGGCGACCGCGGAGCCCCGGTCGTCGTACACACGCGCGCGTACGCAGGCCATGGTGACCAGCAGGATGCCGGTGACGCCCGCGATGATGCCCTGGAGGCTGTACATGTCGTGGTGGACCTGCGAGCTCCAGGCGACGAACGCGAGGAGCACGGGCAGGACGCCGCCCGCGACGAGACCCGCGGCGCGGGTGAGGTCGCCGCCCCACAGGGTGCGGTCGCGGGTGACGGCGGCGGCCACCGCCTCGGAGACGTCGTCGAGGACGGCGGGGGGCAGCGACTCGGCGAACGGGCGCAGGGTCAGCAGCTCGCCGTCGAGGATGCGCTGGGCCGTGAAGGACCGGGCGCCGTCGAGGACGGTGCCGTCACGCCGGACGAGGTGGTAGCCGACCGGCGCGCCCTCGGCGGGGCTCTGCTGCGAGAGGCGCAGGATCTCCGGATACAGGTCGGCGACGGGTACGTCGTCGGGCAGGGCCACGTCGATGCGGCTGTCGGGCGCCACGATGGTGACCCGGCAGAAGCCGAACCCCATGCCCGCCCCGGAAGGGGCTCCGGAGCCCGGTCCACCGGTCGCGCCGGCCGGCGCGGAGGCCGTCATGCTCACCTGCTGTTCCCCCTCGTCGGTTGTGGGGCGGCTCCCGGTGCCGCCACGCACCCTTCCGC
Organism: Streptomyces sp. NPDC015139; assembly: GCF_043079785.1. Classification (NCBI taxonomy): domain Bacteria; kingdom Bacillati; phylum Actinomycetota; class Actinomycetes; order Kitasatosporales; family Streptomycetaceae; genus Streptomyces; species Streptomyces sp. NPDC015139. The sequence continues at coordinate 12,796 of NZ_JBIBUW010000011.1, forward strand.
CCGTAAAGATCCTGTGCAGGTTGTGCGGCGCCCCGCGCTCCGCCGGCCGACCGGGCGGCCGCATCCGGGGTTCGCGGGGTGGCACCTGCTTCGAACCGTTGCCAAATGCCCGGGTTTTCCCGGAACGATTCGCAACTGCTCACGCATCTCACGGCACCCTACCGCCCGGCGTTGCCGGTGGTTGTCAGTAGGATCGCGCTTCGCGGTCCACGTCCGCCTGACACGGGGCGGCGGACGAAACATCTCGGTCCGGCAAGGGAATTGGTGCGTAGTGAGCCACATCGTCGTCAAGCGCCCGCCACGGGCACTGCCGAAGGAAGTGCCCACGGACGAGGTGATCCTGCAGGCTCCGCCGGAACTTCCGCGCGGACAGCAGGAAGGCGCGCTGATGCAGCTCCTGCCCATGCTCGGCATGGGCGGGTCCGTGGTGTTCTTCTTCAACCCGCAGGCCCAGCCCTTCATGAAGATCATGGGCATGGTGATGGTGGCCTCGACGATCGCGATGGGCATCTCGATGCTCATCCGCTACCGCCGGGGAAACCAGGGGCAGATGGCCGACATGCGCCGTGACTACCTGCGTTACCTGTCGCAGACCCGGCGCGCCGCCCTGGACACCGCGATGTCCCAGCGCGACGCCCAGTACTACCTGCACCCTTCGCCGGAGCAACTGTGGGCGCTGGTCGCCGAGGGCAGCCGGGTGTGGGAACGGCGCACCGGAGACGAGGACTTCGGGCAGGTCCGGGTGGGCCTCGGCCCGCAGGCCCTGGCAACCGCCCTGATCCCGCCGCAGACCGCGCCGGTCGACGAGCTGGAGCCGCTGACCGCCGGCGCCATGCAGCGCTTCGTGGCCACCCACAGCACCCTCGACGACCTGCCGATGGCGGTCTCGCTGCGCGCCTTCTACCACGTGACGATCAGCGGTGAGCCGGCCACCGTGCGGGGCACCGCCCGTGCCGTCGCCGGTTCCCTCGCCTCCCTGCACTCCCCCGAGGACCTGGTGTTCGCCGTCGTCACCGGACGCGAGTCGGCGCCCGAGTGGGAGTGGGTCAAGTGGCTGCCGCACGTGCAGGCCCCGGGCCTCGCCGACGGCGCCGGCAGCATGCGCCTGATCACCACCGACCCCGCCGAGCTGGAGGACCGCCTCGCCTCCCGCCTGGAGGGCCGCCCGCGTTTCCACCCCGGCGGTCCCCCGGTCCCCGAGCAGCCGCATCTGGTGGTCGTACTCGACGGCATCTCCCTGCCGCCGTCGTCGCTGCTGGCCAACCCCGAGGGTCTGCAGGGCGTGACCGTCCTGGAGGTCGTGCCCGGTGACCTCAGCGCCGGCCGCGGCGACCTCTCCGTCGTCGTGACGCCCGCCGAGCTGCGCCTGGAGTCGGGGCACGGCATGGTCTACGAGGGGACGCCGGACGTCCTGTCGTACGAGGCCGCGGAGGCCCTCGCGCGTCAGCTGGCGCCGCTGCGCGTGGCGTCGGGCGGGGACGACGACGAACCGCTGCTCGCCAACCTGGAGTTCACGGACCTGCTGAATCTGGGCGACGCGGCCTCCGTCGACCCGAAGCGGACGTGGCGGCCGCGCTCGCAGTCGGAGCGGCTGCGCGTGCCGATCGGTCTCGGCGAGGACGGCCGGCCCGTGATGCTCGACCTCAAGGAGGCGGCCCAGGAGGGCATGGGCCCGCACGGCCTGTGTGTCGGCGCGACCGGTTCCGGCAAGTCGGAGCTGCTGCGCACGCTGGTCCTCGGCCTCGCCGTGACCCATTCCTCCGAGACGCTGAACTTCGTCCTCGCCGACTTCAAGGGCGGTGCCACGTTCGCCGGCATGGCCCAGATGCCGCACGTCGCGGCCGTGATCACCAACCTGGCGGACGACCTCACCCTGGTCGACCGCATGGGCGACTCGATCCGCGGTGAGCTCAACCGCCGCCAGGAGATGCTCCGCGACGCGGGCAACTACGCGAACATCCACGACTACGAGAAGGCGCGCGCGGCGGGCGCCCCGCTGCAGCCGATCCCGTCCCTGGTCCTGGTCATCGACGAGTTCAGCGAACTGCTCACCGCGAAGCCGGACTTCATCGAGATGTTCGTGCAGATCGGCCGCATCGGCCGGTCGCTGGGCGTGCACCTGCTGCTGGCCTCGCAGCGCCTGGAGGAGGGCCGGCTGCGCGGTCTGGAGACGTATCTGTCGTACCGCATCGGTCTGCGGACGTTCTCCGCGGCGGAGTCGCGTGCCGCGCTCGGCGTCCCGGACGCCTACGAGCTGCCGAACGTCCCGGGTTCCGGCTTCCTGAAGTTCGGCACGGACGAAATGGTCCGGTTCAAGGCGGCGTACGTCTCCGGTGTGTACCGCACGAGTTCGCAGGCGGCCGCGGCGTTCGGCGGTCCGCTGCCCGTCGACCGCCGGCCGGTGCTGTTCACGGCGGCCGACGTCCCGGTGCGGTACGTGCCGATCCCCCAGCAGCGCCGGGAGGAGCCGGACGAGCGGCAGGACGACGCGCTCGCCGACACCGTGCTCGACGTGATCGTGCGGCGCCTGGAGGCGCAGGGCCCGGCCGCCCACCAGGTGTGGCTGCCTCCGCTGGACAGCCCGCCGTCGCTCGACGGGCTGCTGCCGGGGCTGGCGCCGGTCGCCGGCCGCGGTATGACGCAGCCGGGCTACGAGGGCGCGGGCCGGCTGGTCGTCCCGGTCGGCCTCGTCGACAAGCCGTACGAGCAGCGGCGCGACCCGCTGTGGGTCGACTTCGGCGGCGCGGCGGGCCACATGCAGATCATCGGCGGTCCGCAGTCCGGCAAGTCGACGCTGCTGCGCTCGCTGATCGCGTCCTTCGCGCTCACCCACACCCCGCACGAGGTCCAGTTCTACGGGCTGGACTTCGGTGGCGGCGGTCTGGCCGCGGTGGCCGGCCTGCCGCACGTGGGCGGTGTCGCCTCGCGTCTGGACCCGGAGAAGGTCCGGCGTACGACGGCGGAGGTGTACGGCGTCATGACCCGCCGCGAGGAGTACTTCCGCTCCGCGGGCATCTCCTCCATCGCGGAGTTCCGCTCCCGCCGCGGGCGGGGCGACATCTCGGTGGCCGACCAGCCCTGGGGCGACGTCTTCCTGGTCATCGACGGCTGGGGCAACTTCCGCACCGACTACGAGGCGTTGGAGCCGCTGGTCCTGGACATCGCCGCGCGCGGCCTCGGCTACGGCATCCACGTGATCCTCACGGCGTCGCGTGCCATGGAGGTCCGGGCGAACCTCAAGGACCACCTGATGAACCGCCTGGAGCTGCGGCTGGGCGACCCCATGGACTCCGAGATCGACCGCAAGGTCGCGGCGAACGTGCCCACGGGTGTCCCCGGGCGCGGCCAGACCCCGCAGAAGCAGCACTTCATGGCGGCGGTCCCGCGCATCGACGGCCTCTCCTCCGACACGGACCTCGCGGAGGCGACGACCGCTCTCGCGGCGGAGGTCACCCGCCACTGGCAGGAGCCGGGCGCACCGGAGGTACGGCTGCTGCCCCGCGAGTTCCCGGCGGCCCAGCTTCCCCCGGGCGACCGCTTCCCGAACCGGGGCGTCTCCTTCGCCCTCGACGAGGACAACCTCGAGCCGGTGTTCGTGGACTTCGAGCAGGACCCGTTCTTCCTGGTGTTCGGTGAGAGCGAGTCCGGCAAGTCGAACCTGCTGCGGCTGCTCATCAAGCGGCTCACCGAGCGCTACGACGGCAACGCCTGCAAGCTGTTCGTCGTCGACAACCGCCGTTCGCTGCTGGGCGTGACCCCGCCGTCCCACCTGGCGGAGTACATCCCGATGTCGAACCAGATGCAGCACCACATGGACGCGCTGGCGGACCTGATGCAGCGCCGCACGCCGACCGCGGACGTGACGCCGGAGCAGCTGCGCGACCGCAGCTGGTGGCGGGGCCCCACGGTGTACGTCGTCATCGACGACTACGACCTCGTGTCCACGTCGAGCGGCAACCCGCTGGCGGCTCTGACGGAACTGCTGCCGTTCGCCCGCGACGTCGGTGTGCGCTTCATCATCGCCCGCTCCACGGCGGGCGCCGGCCGCGCCGGCTACGAGGCCTTCATGCAGCGCATCAAGGAACTCGGCGCGCAGGGCGTGGTCCTCGCGGGCGACCCGGCCGAGGGCGACCTGCTGGGCGGCGTCCGCCCCCGCCCGATGCCGGCGGGCCGGGGCGTGTTCGTGTCCCGGAAGCGGGGGAAGCCGATGGTGCAGGTGGGGGCGGTGCCGGACGGCACGCACTGACCGAGGACGGCCCGGGCGCCGCCCCGGTGCCCGTCACCCCCGGCCCGTCGAGTGCGGGCTGGGGGGCTGAAGTGGAGTTTTTGCACGTGCTGGGGACGGGCGCTGCGGCCCGTTCATCCATGTTGCTACGTTGTCCGGAACTGGACGATCCGTAGTGAACGGCGATCACAGAGCAGGCACTGCGCGGAGGATGGATCACCCATGGCATGGGACGAGTGGGAGCAGCTCAAGTCGGACGCGCTGACGCGCCAGCAGGGTGGGACGACGCACATGCGGCTCAATCAGCTGCCGTCCGACCCGGGGGGCTCCGCCGCGGCTCCCAACCAGACGGGTGACCTCAAGGTCACCCAGCACGATCTGACGAAGATCGGTGGCCAGGCCCACACCCTGTACAACCATCTGTGGGACAAGGCCCGGCTGTCGAACACCAGCGTGGACGCGGCGGCGGGCGACCTGACGAAGCAGGGTTTCGCACTCGGAGCCGGTCTGTCGCACGTGTCGATCAAATGGGACTCCCAGCTCAACTCCCTGCTGGACGCCTGTGCCCAGATCTCCAACCACATGCAGGTCACGAAGAAGATCCACGCGGGCGACGACGCGTACATCCAGCGGCAGATGAGCAGCATCGACACTCTCGACGACGGCTTCGACGAGCGTGTCGGCGGGCCCGGGAAGCACAACCCGGTCTACGGCTCGTCGGAATCGCCGAAGAAGAACTGATCACCACGCCTGACGGGGGCCCCGACTCATGGATCTCGACGCTCTGCGCTTCGCCAATTTCAAGCAGCTCGACGATGCCGTCGAGGACTTCGGACACATAGTCCGCAACCTGAAGGACCTGGCGGAGGACGCCGAGAAGGGTCTGCACCAGGCCGCGAACAAGGCCGACTGGGCCGGCGAGAACAGTCAGGTGACCAAGGAGTTCATCGGCAAGACGGCCGGTGAGTTCCAGGACGCCCACACGCAGGCGCAGACCATACACAACATCCTGAGCGACACCGCCGGGGAGCTGAAGGGCTACCAGAAGCAGCTCAACGAAGCGCTGGACCGCGGGCTGAAGAAGAACCTGACGGTGATGGACACCGGCGACGGCTCGTTCACCGTGACCATGAACGTCCACCCCGACCGTGCCGCGGCCGGGTACACGCCGCCGGAGCACGACGAGCAGGACGTCACCGCGCTGAAGAACGAGGTCGAGAAGATCCTCACCGCGGCCACCAAGAGCGACAACTCGGCGAAGACGGTGCTCACCGCCGTCGTGGACCAGACCGAGTACGGCTTCTCGGACGCGACCTACAAGGACCGCGACACGGCCGAGGCCGCCGTCGAGGAGGCGGACGCGATGGCCGCGCTCGCCAAGAAGAACCCGGAGAAGCTGACGCCCGAGGAGTTCGACAGGCTCAGCGCCGGGCTGAAGAAGTACGCCGACGACCCGCTGTTCGCGGAGAGGTTCGCCACCGATCTCGGGCCGGACAAGACGCTCGAGTTCTGGGCGGGCATCAACGACCCGCACAAGGCGGCGCAGTTGGGCCAGGCCCGGGTCGACCAGTACGACGACCTCCAGCGCAGCCTCGGTATGACGCTCGCCACCGCCTCGCACAGCGACTCGGCCGCCATGACCCAGTGGAAGGGCCGGATGATCTCCATCGGCGACGATCCGGTCGGCGGTCAGATGGGGCCCATGGGCTTCCAGGTCATGAGCAACCTCATGCGCGCGGGCGACTACGACGACCAGTTCCTCAAGAGCTACGGCACTTCCCTGATGGCCACCGAACGCAGGCTCACCGGCAACGGCGAGCACGCCAACCTGGCCTGGCAGCACATGGGCGTGGACCCGTGGCTCAACCGTATGGGCGACGACAGCGGCGACGACCCGCTGACCGGCTATCTGAAGGCGCTGTCCAGCAGCCCGGACGCGGCCACGGACTTCCTGAACGAGGAGTACCTGCCCAAGGGCGGGGACCACAAGGAGGCCGTCTCCAACTTCTCGTACCTCTTCGAGGACCGGGAGTGGCCCAAGGAGACCGACCTCAAGGGCGAGGACATCCACCCCGGGCAGAACAACCTGGCGATGGCCATCGAGGCGGCCACGACCGGGCATCCGGCGGGCGAGCTGCCTACGGCGGACACCCCCGCGCACAACGCCCAGCAGGCCAAGCTCATGGCGAGCGTGGTCGCGTCGATCAGCGACGACCCGGACCGCCTGACCGAGCACAGCTACATGTCCGACAGCATCGGGCAGATGGCGTCGGAGTACCTTCCGGACATCAACCGCGCGTCCACCGACGTCAAGCCGGATCCGGACTCGGCCGACTGGAAGCAGATCGAGAAGCTGTTCCCCGTCGCGGGGTCGTCGGCGGCGATGGACCACGCCGACGTGTCCCGCTTCCTCATCGCCGTGGGGCAGAACCCCGAGGGCTACTCCGCCGTGGAGGTCGGCCAGAAGGCCTACATGGCGAACCTCATGGACTACCACATGAATCCGGACCTGCCCGCGGACCACCGGTACGGGCAGAACATGGAGAACACCATCACGGAGATCTCCCGGCGGTCGGCGGAGGTCGGGGGCTGTCTGGCGATCGGCCGGCAGGAGGCCGTGCTGGGCCCCGCGAAGGAAGCGGACGACGCCTACAACCATGCCGTCTCGCAGTGGCAGAACGTGGCGAACGGCGTCGTAGGCACCGGCATCGGCGTGGGGACGAGTTTCATCGCGACCCCGGCCGTGGGTGCTGTCGCCGGTGGTGCCGCCGGCACTGTCAGCAGTGTCGTCCTGGGCGAGCTGTTCCAGGACGTGGAGGGCAGCAAGCTGGAGGACAGCGGGCTCACCTCCGCCCAGCTCTGGGAGGACAGCCGCGAGCGCAACATCGCGCTGGCCCAGAAGGCGGCCACCGAGGCGGCCAAGGCCCACCACGTCTCGTACGCGGACCAGGTGGGCGAGTGGGCCCGGTACGGCACCCAGGACGGCTTCAACGACGCTTCGACCGACGGACGGCGCATGGCCGACGACCTTGAAACCGAAATCTCCTGACGAGGACCCGAAACCGATGCCGCAGTCCCGCTCCCGTTTCCCGCTCCGCCGCGTCGTCGGCCTCCTGGCCGTCCTGGCCATCGGCCCGGCCGTGACCGCATGCTCGTCGGGAGACTCACCGGCGAAGCGGGAGTACGCCACTCCCTCCTCGCTGTGCGGGACCGCCGTGTCCTCCTCCGCGTTGGAGCCGCTCCTCCCCGCGGGGAAGAAGATCTCGTCCGTGAGGAGCGGCCCCGCCGGCTTCGCCCGCTGCCGGCTCGTGGTGGACGGGCAGGTCGCCGTCACCAGCATCGTCGAGCAGTGGAAGTCGGGCACCACGCTCAGCGACGTCGCCTACGGCACCTACGGCATCAAGTCCGGCAGCGTCGAGAAGGAGAACACGCGGTACGTCGTCACCGACGCGCAGGCGGTCGGGCGTATCGACTGCGGGAAGCGGGGCAAGGACGGTCACGTCGTCTTCGCGATGGTCCGCGAGGAGCACGGGACGGCCGGTGCCGCGGCCATGGAGAAGGTCATCACCGAGTTCACCGACTCGGTGTCCGCGTCGAAGCAGTGCGCCTGAGCCCCGGTCTCCCGGCTCAGAAGACCGGCAGCGCGCAGAGCAGGGCGTCGTTCCTGACGAACGCCCTGTTGCCGCCGACCGCGATCCCATGGTGTTCGGCGTCGGGCAGTTGGTAGGTGAAGCCTCCGTCGCCGGTCTCCACGTCGACGGCGTTCACGTGGGTCCTGTAGGCGTGGTCGATCATCCACACCCCGGTGCCCTGGAGAAGAATCCCGCTGTCGCCACTGGCATCACTGCGGGAGGTCCACTTCTTGCCGCCGTCGCCGGTGTCGCGGCGTTCGGGGAACATGCCGGCAAGCGTCTGGGCCGACGACAGGGTGGGCGCCTCCCGCGCGCGCCCACCCTGGAGTTGCTTCTACGAGCCCCGGCCTACCGGAAGTAGCTGGCGGCCTTCTTGTCGCCTTCCATGTACGTACCGCCGGACTGGGCGACGACGTGACCGATGCCGGTCAGCGCCTGGTGGATGTCGTTCGCCTCCTTGTCCCAGCGGCCCAGCTTCTCGTTGAAGGTGTCCTGGGCCTGGCCCTCCCAGTACTGAAGGCTGCTCACGACCAGCCTGCGCAGCTCCTGCAGGTCCTGCTCGAGCTGGCTCGCCTCGTTACCGATCTTGGTCGCGGCGACGTCGAGCCCGTCATAAGTGACTGACAGACCGTCAGCGTTGTTGGCCATGCGTCTCTACCTCGTCTCACTGCTGTGTGGCTGTGGATGCCGGCTGCCCGGCGGAATGCGGTGTCTCGCTCGACTCAGTAGGAGTTGAGGGCAGACGAGGGAACGGTGGGAGCGCCGTCCTGCAGGTCGATCTTGGCGACCGCCGCGCGCACCTCGTCTTCCTTGCTGTCCTTGATGTTGCGGGTCGCGGTCATCGCCTCGATGACGTCACCGAGGATGTTGCCGATGTTGCGCAGCGACTCGTTGATCTCGTACTGCTTGCGGTCGAACGCGGCGCGGCCGATACCGTGCCACTGGCCCTCGAGGCCGTCGATGACGCCCTGCAGCCCGTGCACCCGCTTCTGGATGCCCTCGTACTTCTCGACCATCTGCTTCTCGAGGTGGACTACTTGTGCGTCTTCGAGCTTCTGCTTGTTGCCGGCCATGTCAGCCCGCCCTTTCTCTGTGTGTCTCTTTCGTCCAACTGTCTCGGCTCACCGCTGCTCAGTGCGCTGCGGCGATGAGCGCGTACTGCACGCCCGCTCCGAAGGTCGCAGGGTTACAGACGGCTGACGACGTCACCTGGCACGTCGTGCCCGCATGACGGCCACACCCGCACCGCCGATCACGATGACCGCGGCGGCGGCACCGAGCGCGATCCAGAGGGTGTTGCTGTCGTTCGACGGCTCCGCGCTCGATCCTGCCGCCGAAGTCGCCCCGCCAGAAGTCTTTTCGGGGGCTTGTGACGCGGTTGATGCACTGGCGGAAGGGGAGGGTGAGGGCTTTGTGCCGGACTTGGCGAGGAGGTTTCCGCCGTTGTCCTTTGCGAGGGGGTCGACGTTTGCCGGGCCGGGGTTGTAGTGCGGGTTTTTGAGGACCAGACGAGGTCGAATCATCCCGTAGCCGATGTACTTGCTCGGCCCCTTGCTTGGGTCCTTTCGACCGGCAGTGTCGATCAGCGAGCGCACCACCTGGTTCACGTTCCAATCGGGATGAGCCGACCAGATGAGGGCCGCAGCGGCTGAAGTGAGTGCGGCCGCCGGACTCGTGCCATGACGGTTGTCGCAGTATGAGCGAAAGGAAGCGTCACACCAACCGGGAAACCCCTCACCGGGAGCAGTGAGGTCTACGTAGTTGCCGTAGGACGAGAACTTTGAGACCTTTCCGGACGGGTTGGCCGCCGACACTCCGATGACATAAGGAAAGGCAGCCGGGTAGTCGATGATGCCGCTCTGTCCCTCACCGGCGTTATTACCCACCGCCGCGATCAACAACTTACCCTTGGACGCTGCGTACTTGACCGCCGCCTCGTCCTCGTCAGTGGTCATACCGCCGAAGGACATGCTGATGATCTTCGCGTCCGTGTCGGCCGCCGCCCTGAGCGCTTCAGCGGGCTCGGGGGTCTTCTCCTTCTCGGACTCCCCCTTGAGGCCTTCGAGTTCCACTCGGTACGGAACGATCTTCGCGCCTGGCGCAAGACCCTTCAGGCCTCCGCCGGCACCTGTACCAGCGATGAGTTCGGCCATGCTGGTTCCGTGGCCTGCGTAGTCGTCCGTGGCCTTGTAACCAACCGACTTGGGTACTTCGTCTGCCAGGACCTGCCCCTTCAAGGACGGCGTATTGGGGTTCACGCCAGTGTCGATGACAGCGACCTTGACGCCCTTGCCCGTGCTCACCTTCCACATCTGCTCGGTCTCCATCGGACCGAGGTACCACTGCTTCGACTGTTCGTCGTAGGCGGCGGCATGCGGAGCGAGTCCGACCGTGACGGCAGCCAGGGCGCCGACGACCGCGGTCACAGCACGTACTCGTCTGCCACCGCGCGGTCCGTGGAACGTGGCCCGCCCGGCTCGTCGGCTGGTCCCTGACTTCATCGTTTTCGCTGTCCTCGCTCGCGCTCAGTCGACCACCGGCGGTACATCACGCCGGGGCTTGTTGGGCAGATGTGTCTCTTCGTCCTCGACCAGGTAGTCGGGACGCGCAGTTCCCTCCGCGTCCTTCTCCTCCCTGGCCTTGCCGTCACGCCCGGGTCCGCGCACGAGGCCGGAACCGCCACGCGTCATGCCGTTGCGCTCGGCTCCGGCAGAGGAGTTCCGCCCGGTAGGCCTGCCGGTGACGGACTCGGACGTTCCCGTACGGCCGCGGGCACCGGTGGTGTTCGAGCCGGGTCGCCCTGCTGCCTCGGACGCTCCGAAGACGCCCCGCTGCCCGACTCGTCCGTTCGCGGAGCGCGAGTTGGCTGCCTGCTCACCGCCGACGACCGTGCCGCGAGGGATCCTGGCCCCGCTCTTGGACGACGCACCGCCCGTGTTCGTGGGTCGGCCGCCGACGACTCCGTTGGACCGGCCCGCCCCGGTGGACGGCCCGCCGCCCGTGCGCGACGCGGCCGTGCCACCGGCTCGCGGCGTACCGCCGGAGATGCCTCGGCCCATGGGCGTGGACTTCGACCCGGACGTGGCGCCCCTCGCGGCGGACTGGCCGGTCGACGTGGCGCGGCCCATCTGGTTCGCGGGCCCCTGGCCCGTGGCGCGGCCGGAACCGGGGTTGCCCAGGTTGGACGTACCCGCGCGGCCCTGCGCGGACGGCGGGGTGCGGTATCCACCCGTGCCGTTCAGGGGCCGCCCCGTGGTGCGGCCGCCGGGAAGCGGGGTCCCGACAGGGCCCGGGAACACGTTGGGCTGGCCGCCGCTCGTGGGCGGCGTGCCCGTGACCGGAGGGGTGTGGGTGGGCCCGGGTGCGGTCGTCGTGGGCGGGGGCAGCGTGCCGGTGCTGTCGATGTGCGTGCCGACAGGCTCGTCTACGTGCGGCGGCACATGGCCGGGCACCTGGTGTGTGGGCGCCGGAGTGTTACCGGTGTCCTGCACGCTTCCGTGCCCCGTCGGCGCGATCGTCGTGTGATGCGTCCCGACCGAAGCGGAGGACGCCCCCGCGGAGTCGTCCGCCACGGACCGACCGGCAGCGGCACCAGGGTCGTGCGCGTACACGGCCGGCCTGGGCACTCCCATCTCCGGCACGTCCTTGAACGTGGGAGCCTTGCTGTCCAAGACCTGCAACTGCTCCTTGGACACCGCGTAGTAGGACGCCAACCGGTTCATCTGGTTGATCGCCTCTTGGCGGTCCTTCTCCACCTTCACGGCAGCGGTGTAATCCTCTTTGTTCGCTGCCTTCTCGGCCTCTGTGAAGTGTTCGGGGCGCTTCCGGCTCGCCTGCGTGTCACGAGCCGGCATCGCCTTCCGGACGGATGACAGTCCGACAGCGGCAGCGGTGATCTGGTCGCCCGCTCCACCCGCGAAGCTACTCAGGTCGTAGCTGCTCGACACGAGACCGGTGCCCCACGTGCGGAAGTCGTCGCCCGCTTTTCCGACCCACGGGACGGTCTCGAACTGCCCCCTGAGCTCGTCGGCCGCCACCTTGATGGCATCGCGCGCGTCCCAGAGGGCGCGACCGGAAGATTCCAGGTCCTCGGGATTCGTCTTGTCGACGAGGTCGAGCATCGCATTCAGGTCGTAGTCGTCGAATTCCGTACGACTGACCAGGGCCTCCTTGTACGGAGTGCCCTTCGCCACGCCGCGAATGGTGCCGTCTATGAATTCCCTGAGGAAGCCACCGCCATGAGGATGCTCCCCAGCACCACGAGCGAGGTCCGTGAAGGTGTTCTGGCCGGAGACCCGATCCAGGTCTTCCTTGTGCTTGTCGGTCATCGTCACATCACCCAGTCGTCCTGGTCATCGCGCTTGGTCCCCTTCGCGCCATCGATCTGACGGATCTCCGCCTGGATCGCCCAGAACCGCCGCCGCTGGTCCTCTTCGAGGTTGTCGAAGGTCCCCTTGGCCCCGAGGACCGCGATACCCAACGCCTCGATCTGCAGGTGCAGCGTCTTGGAGAGGTTGGTGAGCCTCTCGTGGACCGCGTTGAACGTCCTGTGCAGGGCGTCGGCCTCGTGGAAGCTTCCGCCCGTGCTGCTGAGAGCACCCTGCCTGATCGACTGATCGTGAAGCCGCGTCGGAGCACCTGGCGACTTCTCAAGATTCTGCAGGACCCCGTCGACCCGCTTGACGAACTTCTTCAGCGCGTCACCGCTGGCCTCCAGGTTCGCCGCCGACACGCCCCCGACCATGTCTTCCGGAAGCACGACGCTCCTCCCCGTTTCCCCGTACACCCATCGACCCGACCGGGTCGAGGGGCGTTACTCGCTCGCCGTACGATCGCAAAGCGAGCCGCGCCTGACAACGCGTTTACCACTCTAGTCAACCTGCCCAACCGGTCCAACCAAGCATGTGTGTTAACTCGGTTACGAGACCGGCTCCGGTGCCATGGTTTGCCCGACTTGCCGGTTCGCAGTGAACACACACATGTGACGGCCCGCCAAGTGCCGACGGCCCGGCGGTACTCCACGAACCCGGTTCCGCTCGGACGCCTGCTCCCCGGCGCGGGATCTCCATCGAACCTCCACACCAGCCCGAAGGTCGGTCCCCTGCAACACTGGGCTTGAGTGCGCGAGTTGGACACTGAAGATTGAGGGCACACCGCTCGGCTGACGGGCACCTGCCGACGCGTGATGTTCGCTCGTCAGGGTGTCACCGGCGTACCGCAGCCCCGTCCCCGTGCCGAGTGTTCCGCGAAGGCCCGCAGTGCCTTCCTCGCGTACGCGCGCTCGGCCTCGGGCACCCGCGCCCCGTCCCCCGGACCGTCACGGCGGACCACGAACACCGCCCGCTCGGACCCGTCGGCCGGGCACGACGCGGATCCCCAGTAGGAGCCGTCCTGACGCAGCCGGCCCTTGGGGGCGTCGGCCGGGGTGGGGTCGGAGGTGTAGTGCTCCTCCGCGTAGCCGGCCTTGAGGCGCTGGGCGTACGGCCCGAAGTAGGCCTGCAGCAAGTAGCGGTGACGGCCCAGGCCGTCGTCCCCCAGGGAGCAGGACTCCCAGGGGGCTCCGGCGCGTGTCGTCTCGCGGGCCGTGGTCACACCGGTGGTCCGGGGGATGCCGGCGCAGGTGCCGGTCGCCGTGGACAGGGGCTCGAACTCCTCCTCCGAGACCGGGAGTCCGACCGTGCGGAGCGGAGTCCGGCCCGGGCGGGTGACGCAGCCGTACGCGTCGGCCGCCTTCTTCGCCGTGCCCGTGGCGATACGCAGGTGGGCCGGGCGGTTGGCGGGGTCGTCCAGTGTTCTGCCGAGGTCCGTCTCGACCGTCACCGTCAGGCCCCTGACCGGTTTGCCCGCCGGCCCCGGTCTGCTGCCCCTGCCGCACCGCAGGGTGAGCGTGGTCGTCGCTCCGCCGTCGTCGGAGTCCGCGGCGAAGAGGCCGGACCAGCCCTGTCCGACCGGCACCGGCAGCGTGTCCCCGGCGGAGCCGCCGGCGAGGGGGACGGAGAGCCAGCCGTTCGCGCCGATGCGCCCGGTGTCGACGATGCTCACCTTCGCGCTGCCGCCGTCGGCCTCCGCGTTCACCTGGCAGGTGTCGATCCCGTTGCCGGATCTGCTGTTCACCTCCAGGTGACCGTTCCCCAGCACCGCGCGCACGTCGGCGAGGGGGAGCATTCCCCCGCAGGCGCGCGCCACCGCGCGGTCGTTCTCGCCGTACAGCCAGAGACCGCCGCCGAGTGCGAGCAGTGCCGCCGACCCGAGTGCCGTGTTGCGGATGATCCGTCTGCGTCTCACGTCCACTGCTCCACCTCGCCCAGCAGTTCGGTGTCATGGCAGTGCTGCGCCTTCGGCCATCCCTCCGGCGCGGACAGATAGCTCTTCATCAACTGGTGCACGCACGCTGACAGTTGTGCGCGCTGGGCTCGGCTGAGGCGATAGGCGCCGTCCACCGCTCCGTCCAGGTCCGGGCGCACCGAGACGCGGTGGTACGTCGGACCGGCCGCGCACCGCGAACGGGCCCAGAGGGCGAGCGTGGCGTCCGTGTCGGTGAGGGTGTCCGGCCGGTCGTCGAAGCCGGGGTACTCGCCGTCGCGCTCGTAGTCGCGGTACGCGCTGCGGCCCAGGTCGCCCGCCCAGCTGGTGGCGTCGGCGGTGACCGGCTCCGGCGGGGCGGGCTGCGGGTCGGTGTAGGCGCTCTTGTCGTCGTTCCAGCGCTGGGCCTGGCAGACGCTCAGCAGGCGGGACCGCTGGAGGTCGCCGGTCGCGGTCCAGGTGCCCCGCAGGGGTGCCGATCCGGCGCGGCTCCTGGCGGTCATCCACCGGCATTTCCCGATGTCCCGGCCCGGCTCCTCGACGCGTACGGAGCCGTAGTCGCCCGAGTCGACCGGACCCCCGTCGGCGTCGTGTTCCTCGTACGTGTCGATCACCCGGGCGGGGGTCCGGAGCGCGGACGCCGAGCCGCAGTCCGCCCGTTCGGCGACACCGGCCGCGACCTCGACCGCGATGCGGAACCGGGTGCGTACGGACGCCTTGTCCATTCCCACGGAGACGTACATCTGCGTCGACGGGCGCGCCCGACCGGTCAGGCCCTCGGGGCACTCGGCGACGACCCAGAGCTCGCCCTCGTCGTCGCTGTCGCGGCCGGTGACGCCGGGGGCCTCGTGTCCGGGTGCGAGGAGGTCCTCGGTCTTCAGCTCGTACGGGAGGTGGTTGACGAGTGTCGCCGCCTCGACGTGCACACCTCCGTGGCCCGGCCAGTCCAGGGTGCAGTTCAGCAGGGAGCGGCTCTCCTCGCCGGCGTGCAGCAGGGTGCCGTACTGGTCGACCCTCCCCGGCACAGCGTCCGGAACCCGTTCGGCCAGTTCGCCGTACGGCAGCAGGCCGCCGCAGGCTCGTCTCAACTGCGCGCGGTTGGCGGTGAGATGGCCGCCCCCGTCGGGCAGGGCCAGGGTCAGGCCGGTCGCGGCCAGGGTGAGGGCCACGCCTCCCGCCAGGGGCAGGCGCAGTTTCCTCGGGATGCGTGCCGTCGCCTTCCTGACGGAGGTCAGCACGCGCCCTCCTTGACCGTCACGGCGAGCCGGTACCCCAGGTAGGTGAGCGTCCCCTCGCCGCCGGTGATGCCCGGCGGGGTGTAGTCGTCCTTCATGGAGCGGGTGCGCTCGACCCGCGTGCAGAACGCGTCCCCCGTGCCGTCCGCGGTGACCGTGAAGGAGCCGCCCGCGGCCGTGTCGCCGGCGGCCGGGGTGACGGTCACGCCGGTCTCGGGGGCGTCGCCGCCCGCGTTGCGGACCACCTTGTCCTCGATCAGCGACGCGTAGTCGTCGAAGTGGAGGGGGCTGCCCGACTCGTCCGTCTGGAACCGGTAGCCGTCCAGTTCGTCCGTGGCCCGGTGCACGGCGTTCGTCAGCTCACTGTCGTTCCACGACGAGTCGTCGGAGACGCCGAAGCCCTGGACGGCCGTGTAGACGCCGAGGCCGGCCAGGGTCACGAGGACGACGCGGGCGACGACGAAGGCGGCGTCGGGTGTCTGCGGGGCCGACGGGTTGATGCTCGCGCGCCAGCCGCGTACCCGGTCGGCCTTCACGCAGGCCATGGCGAGGAGCACGGCGGACAGGACGAGGCCCAGGACGTTCAGCCCGGTCAGCGCGTCCACGTACCGGCCTCCGGCACCCGCACCCGCCCGCGCCTGCGCCGCGCGTCCCGGACGGCCACGGCCGTGCCGCCCAGTCCCGCCACCAGGACCAGGCCGCCCACGACGGCGTACGTCGCGAGCCTGGTGTTCCGCTCCTCCGCGGTCTCGCCGAAGTGCAGCGGAGCAACCGACGGGGCCTCGCCCCTGGCGACACCGTCCTCGGGTGCCGGGGACTCGACGGGGTGCGCCGGATCCACGGCCGTCAGCGCCCGCACCGGATCGACGACGCCCCATCCGACCCGCATGTCCTTGCCGGGGATGGAGCGTTCCGCGGTCTGTTCGATCTGGGCGACGACCTGCCGGGCCGTCCAGTGGGGGTACTTGGACTTCAACAGGGCGGCCACGCCCGCCACGTACGGGGCGGAGAAGCTCGTGCCGTTGTCCGAGCAGTGGCCGTTGCCGGGCACCGTGGAGATCATGTCGACGCCGGGTGCGGCGACGCCCACGAAGTCACCGGACTGCGAGAAGGGCGCGCGCTCGTTGTTGCGGTCGGACGCCGCCACCGCGAGGACGCCCGGGTAGGACGCCGGGTACGTGACCTTGACGTTGCCGCCGAGACCGTCGTTGCCGGCCGAGGCCACGATCACGACCTTCTGGCCGATCGCGAAGTCGACCGCGTCCTTGAGGACCGAGTCCTTGGGGTCGAGCGCGTTGGCGGTGTCCTGGGAGATGTTGATGACGTCCGCGCCCGCCCGGACCGCGTCTCTGATCGCTGTGGCCAGGGTGTTCGCCGTGCCGTCGCCCTCGGCGTCGTTCTGCTTGATCGGGATGATCGTGGCGTTCGGGGCGAGGCCGACGAAGCCGGTGCCCTTCGCCGGGCGGGCCGCGATGATGCCCGCCACTCGGGTGCCGTGCCCGACGGTGTCCGTGGTGCCCGAGTTGTTGCCGCGTTCGATCTTCTCGCCCTTGGAGTTCTTCGCGGGCAGCAGGTTCTTGCCCTTGGAGGCGTCCACGGCCTTGGTGAGCTGCGGGTTCTTGATGTCCACGCCGGTGTCGATCACGGCGACCTGGACGTTCTTGCCGGTGGACTGCGCCCACAGCTCGTCCAGGTTGACGCGCTGGAGCGCCCAGGGGCGGCCCGCGTAGGGCTTGGACGGGAACGTGCACTGGCCGTCGTCCGCCCTGGCCGGGGCCGCGGGGAGGGCGACCACCGTGGTCGTCGCGGTGAGGACGACGGCGCCGGCCATGGCCAGGATCCGGCCGGTGAGTCCCGGTGCCCCGGCCGCGGGCGTGTGTGTCTTCAGCATGTGTGCGTCTCCTCCGCCCGTCGCTAGGAGCCCTGCGGCTGGCGTGCCGCCGACTCCGACAGGCGCGGGCCCGTCGGCAGGAACCTGGACCACTCCAGGGGCACGGGCGTGGGCTTCACCTTCTCGTAGCCGAGGTGGGTCTGGGCGATCCGTGCCTCGCTCAGCTCCTCCTTGCGCTTCTTGGCGGAGGTGCCGATGCCCTGGTCGTCCGCGGCGCTGTCGCTGTTGGACTGCAGGGCGTAGCGCAGGCCCGTGTCGGTGACCAGGAAGACACCGCCGGCGCCGGTCTCGGTGCCCTGGAACTGCCGGTAGAGCTGGCCGGAGCCGGGGGTGACGTACGCGCTGGAGGAGCCGGTGGGCAGCTGGGCGGGGAAGTCCGTGCCCACCCAGGTGGACAGCGTCTTGACGCCCTTGGCGCCTACCGAACGCAGCACGTTGCAGACGGTGTTGCGGCCGCTGGTGGTGCTGGAGCCGTCGTTCACCGTCTTCGGCTTGTACGTCGGCCAGTTCTTGTCCGCCTGGAACGTGGTGCTCTCGCCGACGGCGCCGGGGCTGACCTTCTGCGCCTCACCGGCCTGGCCGACGCCGACCAGCTGGCCGCTGCCCAGCAGGAGGGTGGCCGTGAACTCGGAGATGCGGGCCACCTTGCCCGGCAGCACGACGTAGTACTGGAGGGTCTGCCCGTCGTACGCCTTCACGACCTCGCCGACCTTGTCGTACTCGCCCAGCAGGCTGCCGCTGCCTGCCTTCGCGCCGGGCGTGCCGTCGATCCTGGGGATCGAGACGGGGGTGCCCTGGTGCAGGGTGTCGAGCCAGTCCTGGGAGACGCGCTGCGGGGAACGGCCCTGGGTGTCGAGGGCCTTGAGCAGTTCCTTGTCGGTGGGGTCGGCGATCTTGTACGCCGTGCCGCGCGCGTCGACGACGTACTGGCTCTTCCCGTCCGGGCCGACGACGTACATCAGGTCGCCGCGGGTGAGCCTGTCGCGGCCCTCGGTCCTGGACCACTCCTTCTGCGCGAGGACGAACGCCGCCTTCTGGATGGCCCGTCCGCCGTCGCCGGGGCGCTCGCAGACCGCCCACCGCTTGGCGGCCTCCGCCTCGTCGGAGGAGGGCAGGCGGTCGGGGGCGTAGGGGATGCCGATGGTGGCGCCGTGCGGGGGCTTGCCGCTGTCGAGGACCTTCTCGTCGACGGTGATGACGTCGGCCTTGTCGGGATCCAGGAGGAGTTTCGCCGAGGCCATGTTGAGGACGGGGTGCAGCTGCGTCTGCTTGCCGGTCTTCAGCACGACGTACCGGGTGGTGGACTTGCTGGCGACGATGACGTGTTCCTCGGGTGTGTCCCAGCCCTTGGGCGCCGTCGGGCTGAACATGCCGACGGCGCCGAACACCGCGAGGACCACGGCGCCGACGACGAGACCGGGCACGAGCGCACCCAGCGGTTTCGGGGCACCCTCCTCGGTGCCCGACGGGGAGGGCTGGAGGAATGACGCGAGCGTGCGGCGCTTCGCGAAGGTGTAGGCGTTGAGTTCGTCCCGCCGTGATGCCATCTGTGTCCGCTCTCTCCCCGTTGCGGAGCCGTGGGGGACCTGTGAAGATCCGTCCCCCGCCCTCGTTGCCTCTGGTGCCTCGACTGTCAGACCCGGCCCCTACTATGCCTGTTGCGCGGACGTGCTTGTGGCACGGGTAGGGTGCTCAGGGCTTGAAGGGACCGGAGCACAAGGGTTTTCGGGAGAGTTCGGGGGTTTTGGAGTGATGGCTTCCGCAACGCGGACCCGGTCGCGATCGCAATCGGGGTCACGCTCGGGTGGCACGCGCCGGCAGGGTGGCCGCCGCTCTTCCTCGACCCAGCCGGACACACGGCCCGCGTCCGCGTCCTACCAGGGCACTTTCACCCCGCACCCGGAGTCCCGTTCGGGGCGCGGCGGTTCGTTCGCGCTGCAGCGGCTGGTGCTGCTGGAGATCGCGGCCGCGCTCGTGGTGTGCGGATGGCTCGTGAACATGGTCGCGATGGTCGCCGCCGCCGTGGTCGCCGCGCTGCTCGTGGTGCTCGCGGTCGTACGGCGCCGGGGGCGCTCCCTGCCGGAGTGGCTCGGCACCCTGCTGGCGCTGCGGGCCCGCAGGAGGCGGGCCGCGAGCACACCGCTGCCGGCCGGCACCGACTCCGGGCTCGCGCCCGCCGTGGAGTGCGACCCGACCCTGCGCACCTACAGCTACAGCCGCGGCGAGGACCGCGACCAGCGGCCGGTGGGCATGGTGGGCGACGGCGGCTTCCTGACGGCGGTGCTCCAGGTGGAGTCGGACGCCGACGCGCTGCGGGCGGAGCGCAGCCGCAGACCGCTGCCGCTGGCCCTCGTCCGGGACGTCCTCGAAGTCGACGGGATCCGGCTGGAGTCGGCGCAGATCGTCGTGCACACGCAGCCCGCGCCCGCGCTGCACCTCCCCCAGCAGTCGGTGGTGGTCAGCAACTACGCGCCGCTGCAGGCTCAGACCGGTTCCCCCGCGGTCCGCATCACGTGGATAGCGCTGAAGCTCGACCCCGAGCTGTGCCCGGAGGCGGTGGCCGCGCGCGGCGGCGGCCTGACGGGCGCGCAGAAGTGCCTGGCGCGTTCGGCCGAGCATCTGTCGAGCCGGCTGACCGGCGCCGGGTTCCGGGCGAACGTGCTCACCGAGGAGGAGCTGACGGCGGCCATCGCCACCTCCGCCTGCGCCAACCCGATGGTGACCGCCCAGGCGGCCCAGGTCGGCCGGGGCGAGGCGGCGCAGCGGCGCACCGAGGAGTCCAGCCGCAGCTGGCGCTGCGACAACCGCAGGCACACCACCTACTGGGTGCGCCGCTGGCCCCAACTGGGCGGCGCCGGTGGCTCGCTGGCGCAGCTGGTGGCCCAGCTGACCGCGGTGCCCGCGCTGGCCACGACGTTCAGCATGACGCTGGCCAAGGGCGCGCAGCAGGACGTGACCGTCACCGGTCATCTGCGGATCACCGGCCGCAGCAACCAGGAGCTGACCGACGCGCGGCGCGAGCTGGAGCGTACGGCGCGGCAGGCCAGGACCGGGCTCGCCCGGCTGGACCGTGAACAACTCCCCGGCGTACTGGCGACCCTGCCGCTCGGAGGTGCCCGCTGATGGCCATGACGACCTCTCCCACCCCGGCGGGCACGACCCCGTCGGTGCCGGGCCTCGGCGAGCGGCTGCGCACCGGCTTCGGCCTGCTGGGCCCCCGCCACCCGCGGCACGCCCTGCCCGTCGAGCAGGCCGACGCGCTGTCCCTGCCCATCGGCGACGACGGTGTGGTGGTCGGCGACAACGCCGAGGGCCAGCCGGCCGTGCTCGGTGTGAACCGTCCGACGCCGTACGACATCGTGCTCATCGGCGGCCTGTGGACCGCTCAGGTCATGGCGTTGCGCGCGGCGGCCACGGGCGCGCGGGTGGCCGTGGAGACGGGGCGGGCGCAGGCCTGGATGCCGATGGTGCACGCCATGGGCGGCGGGCAGAACGGCCTCGCGGTGTACGACGTCGGCCGCGTGCCCCCGCAGGGCGCCTCGGCGGGTACGCCCGTGCTCGTGGTCCGGGACTGCGGCATGCGGCCACCGCGCGGCCGTGTGGTGTCCGCGCCGTGGCAGTCCGTGCTGACGCTGCTGCCCTATCTGAGCCCGGTGGCACCGCGGTTGATGCGTCAGGCGCGGCTGGTGGGTGTGCAGCGGGTGTCGCCGGACGAGGCGGCGGAGATCGGCCGGGTGATGGGGCTGCCGCGGCCGGAGCTGGAGACGCTGCCCACGCTGCCGGACGGGGTGACGCTGTGGTGCACGGAGCGGGACCGGCAGTACGTGGTGACCCGGGCGACGGACGCGGAGACCGGACTGCTGGGCGTGGCGCGCCGGATGGACTGACCGTCGCCCAACTTGGTCCGTTTTCACCGGCATTGCCGAGTAATCGCATGGATCGCCTGGTTAAGAGGCCCTGCCGGCAGGCGTCTTCGTCACGTTTCGGTGTACGTACGCGTGTCTCGTGTCGGTGTCCGGCCCGATGTGACGCGTCGGACGGCCACGAAGGGGTGGCGGGGCCTGCCTGCCCCGCGGTTTTGGTGATTAGGCTGGGGCAGGGCACGTCGCGCGCTCCCGCGAGCCGGGGGTCGCGCGCTCCGCGGCAGCCGGGGTCCAGTGGCCCCGGCGGGAAGCCCGGCGAATCGTACGACAGGAACGGTCGCCCCCCAGGCATGGCATGAGGGTGCTCGACCACACCAGGAGGAACTGTGAACAGCGATCGGGACGGGATCCGCGGGGGCTGGGCGACACCCGACGACGACCAGACCGACGCGGAGTCCGGCATCGAGATGACGGGCGAGTTCACGATCGACTACGCGCCGCCCGCCTGGTACACGCAGAACGCGTCGGGTGCGTCCGGCACGTCGCCGTCGGCGCCGGTGCCGCCTCCCGCGGGCGCTCCCACCCCGCCTCCCGCGGCCGCCACCCCGGCCGCGCCTCCGCCGCCGGTCGGTCCGCCGGTGGAGATTCCGGACCTGCCGCCCGGCAGCGGCTTCCAGCCGGCCTGGGGGTCCGAGCCGGCCCCCGCCGCACCGCAGGGCCCCGCCGCACCGCCGCCCGGGCCTGCCCCTGCCGCTCCGCAGCCGCCGGCCGTGCAGTCCGAGGCCCCGGCCGCTCCGGCCGTCTCGTCCTTCACCTCGGACGCGGAGGACGGCGACAACGGCGACCTCGTCAGCGGTGCGACCATGCGGATCTCCGCCTCCGCCCTGAAGCGGGAGATCGCGGAGCGGGCCGCGGCGGAGGAGACCTCCCCCGCGCGGCCCGCCGAGCCCACCCCGGAGCAGCCCCCGGGTGACATCGCGTCGGCGGTGAGCGCGGCCGGTGCCGACGGTCCGGAGACGGACGCCACGGCCGACGCCACGGACGAGCCTTCCGGCGCGGTCACGGCCCACGAAGGCGCGCAGGACGACGCGGACGACGGTGAGGCGCGAGGCGGCGCGGACGCGACGGCCGAGGACGCGCAGGCCGATTCCGGCAAGTCCGGCAAGGACGACGAGGAGTTCGGGCTCGCCCCGGCCCACGTCGTGACCGCCCCCGGGACCGCCTCCGGAGCCGACGACACGGCCGGTTCTCCGGCGGCAGCGGCGGACGGGGACGGCGTGCGGACCGACGGTGTGTCACCGGACGCCCCGGCGCCGAGCGCCCAGGCCCAGCCGGCGGCCCCGGAGAGCGGCGGCACCCCGACGGCCGAGGCGCCCGACGCGAACCCCGACGCGAACCCCGCCCCGGCCCCCGCCGGCCCCGCCCCGGCGGCGGGCGCCGACGCGGCCCAGGCCGCCCCCTCCGCCGCCGAGGACGCCGTCGCGGCTCCGCACACCCCTGCGGCCACGAGCCCCACGGCAGCCGCCCCGAGCCCCGCCGCACCGGAGCCCCGGGCCGCCTGGACTCCCCCGCCGGCGCCGCAGGACGGCATGCCTCCGCTGCCGCCCTCGTACCAGCCCGCCGCCCCGGCCCCGGCGGCTCAGTGGCCCGCACAGCCCGCGCCGCAGCAGCCCGGCCCGCCTCCCGGGCAGCCGCACCCCGCGGCCGCGCAGGGTCCCGTCGGCGTGCCCGGCCAGCAGCCGCCGTTCCAGCCGCAGCCCCCGCAGCCCGCGCCCGCCGCCTGGAACCAGCAGAACCAGCCCGCCCCGGCCCACCAGCCCGGCGCGCCCGTCCCGCCGACCGCGGCGCAGGCCGGACCCCAGCCGGCCCCGACGGGCCCCACCCCGCCCGGCGGCTACGGCTTCCCGCAGCCCGACGCCCAGCCCGCACCGGGTGGTTACGGTTTCCCGCAGCCCCCGGCACCGCAGCCGGCGGCCACCGCGCAGCCCGGTACGCCCGAGCCGCAGCCCGCGCCGGGTGGGTACGGCTTCCCGCAGGCCCAGCCGCCGCAGGTCGCCCCCAACGGACCCACCCCGGCGGCCGGTTACGGCTTCCCGCAGCCCGGCGTCACCGACCCGCACGCGCAGCCCGGCGGTTACGGCTTCCCGCAGCACCCCGGGCACCCCCAGAACCCGGAGCCCGCCCAGGCGCAGCCGCAGCCCCCGCACGCCCCGGTCGACCCGCGTACCGGAGCCGCGTGGCCGCAGCCCGTGCAGCACGACCAGCGTCAGCCCACCAACCCCGGTGCCGCCCCGCTGGGTTACAACGCCGCCGTGGAGCTGTCCGCGGACCGGCTGCTCAACAACAAGCGGCAGAAGGCGCGCAGCGGCCGGCCCGCGGCGGCTTCCTCCCGGTTCAAGCTGGGCGGCAAGAAGGAGGAGGCCGAGCGGCAGCGCAAACTGGAGCTGATCCGCACGCCGGTGCTCTCCTGCTACCGGATAGCGGTCATCAGCCTCAAGGGCGGCGTCGGAAAGACGACGACCACCACCGCACTGGGCGCCACCCTCGCCACCGAGCGGCAGGACAAGATCCTCGCCATCGACGCGAACCCGGACGCCGGCACGCTCGGGCGGCGGGTGCGCCGGGAGACCGGGGCCACCATCCGTGACCTCGTCCAGGCGATCCCCTACCTGAACTCGTACATGGACATCCGCCGGTTCACCTCGCAGGCGCCCTCCGGTCTGGAGATCATCGCCAACGACGTGGACCCGGCCGTCTCGACCACGTTCAACGACGAGGACTACCGGCGCGCGATCGACGTGCTGGGCCGGCAGTACCCGGTGATCCTCACCGACTCGGGCACGGGCCTGCTGTACAGCGCCATGCGCGGGGTGCTCGACCTCGCCGACCAGCTGATCATCATCTCCACCCCGTCCGTCGACGGGGCGAGCAGCGCCAGTACGACGCTGGACTGGCTGTCCGCGCACGGGTACGCGGACCTGGTGTCCCGGTCCCTCACCGTGATCTCCGGGGTCCGTGAGACCGGCAAGATGATCAAGGTCGAGGACATCGTGTCGCACTTCGAGACGCGGACCCGCGCGGTCGTGGTGGTGCCGTTCGACGAGCACCTGTCCGCCGGTGCCGAGGTCGACCTCGACATGATGCGGCCACGGACGCGGGAGGCGTACTTCAACCTCGCGGCGCTGGTCGCCGAGGACTTCGTACGGCACCAGCAGGCGCACGGGCTGTGGACCAGCGACGGCAACCCGCCGCCGGTGGCCGCGCCGCCCATGCCGGGCCAGCCGCTGCCGGGCCAGCCGTACGCGCAGGGCCAGCAGCCGTATCCCCCGCAGCAGGGCCAGCAGCCGTACCCGCCGCAGCCCGGTCAGCCGCAGCCGGGGCAGCAGCCGTACCCCCCGCAGCAGGGCCAGCCCTACCCCCAGCCGTACCCGCAGGCCGCGCCCGGACAGCCGTACCCGCAGGCCGCCCCGGGCCAGCCGTACCCGCAGGCACCGCAGGGCCCGTACCCGCCGGTGCAGGGCGAGCAGCCGCAGGGGCAGCCCTACCCGCCGCAGCCCGGCCACCCGCAGCAGCAGGCAGCACAGCCAGGGGCACAGCCGCCCCAGGCACAGCAGCCTCCGCAGGCCCAGCCGCCGCAGCAGTAGGACACACGACACGAGAGGGCGGCCGGTGCTGAGCACCGGCCGCCCTCTCGTGTCGTGTCCGTGTCCCGCGGTCGGCGGGACGTGCGGCGCCTACTCCTCCGCCGCCACGATCTCCCGGCACCGCTTCACGTCCGCGGCCATCTGCTCCAGAAGGGCCTCCAGGGACGCGAACTTCGCCTGGCCGCGCACGTAGGCGAGGAAGTCGACGCCGACGTGCAGGCCGTACAGGTCGAGGCCGACGCGGTCGATCGCGTACGCCTCCACCGTGCGCTCGGTGCCGTCGAACTGCGGGTTCGTGCCCACGGAGATCGCGGCCGGCATGGCCTCGCCCTCGACGTGCAGATAGCCGGCGTAGACGCCGTCGGCGGGGATCGCGGTGTGCGGCAGGGTCTCGACGTTGGCGGTCGGGAAGCCCAGTTCACGGCCGCGCTGGGCGCCGCGTACGACCACGCCCTCCACGCGGTGCGGGCGGCCCAGGATCTCGCGGGCGCCCTCGACGTCGCCCTCGGCGACCAGGCGGCGGGTCAGGGTGGAGGAGAACGGCTGGCCGCCGCCGGCCTCGCCGCTGACGTACAGGTCGACGACCTCGACCTCGAAGTCGTAGATCTTGCCCTGCTCGACGAGGAAGTCGACGTTGCCGGCCGCCTTGTGGCCGAAGCGGAAGTTCGGGCCCTCCACGACCGCCTTCGCGTGCAGCTTGTCCACCAGGACCTTCACGACGAACTCGGCCGGCGACAGCTTCGAGAACTCGGTGGTGAAGGGCAGGATCAGCACCGCGTCCACACCCAGGTCCGCCATCAGTTCGGCGCGGCGGTGGTGCGCGGCGAGCAGCGGCGGGTGGCTGCCGGGCCGGACGACCTCGCTGGGGTGCGGGTCGAAGGTGACCACGACGGCCGGGACGCCCAGCTCGCGGGCCCGGTCGACGGCGTGCTTGATGATCAGCTGGTGGCCGCGGTGGACGCCGTCGTAGGAACCGATGGTGACGACGCTGCGCCCCCAGTCCTGGGGGATGTCCTCCAAGCCACGCCAGCGCTGCACTGTGACCGCTCCTCGAACCCGTGTCCGTGTCTACCTTGACCTCTTGTGCAGGTCTAAGGGTGCCATGCCGAGCGCCCCGGGCCCGCATCGGCCGGTGGGCTGTGACGGGGCGCACGTTCGGGGCGGCGACTCAGGCAGGTACACGGACACCTGCCAGGTTTTCGAGCATGCGCCGGGTGCTCGGGCCGACCACGGCGGCCCAGTCGTCCGGGGCGTCCGCCAGCCAGCGAGCCATCAGTGCGGCGAATCCGGGCACGTGCCGGCCGAGGTCGACCAGGCGCCGGTCGAAATGGGTGGCACCTTCGGGGGTGCGCACGAGGAGCAGTCCGGTGCGGTGGACGAGTCCGCGGGCCTCCTCCTCGTGGCCGTCCACGTGCTCGGCCGCCGCGTGCAGGACGGCGTCCAGGACCGACGGCTCCCGCTCGTGGGCGAACAGGAACTCCAGGAGTTCGCGGCGCAGCGGACGGCACGCCGGGGTGCCGACGGCGGCGAGGACGGTGGCGAGGGCGGCCCGGACCTGCTCGGGGCCGCCGTCCAGCAGGCCGGTGACGAGGGGCAGCAGGACCGGGCGGGCGGTGGGTCCGTGTGCCAGACGGCGGTCGACGTAGGCGGCGAAGGGTCCGGCGGTGTCCGGTCGCAGCCGTACCGCCTCCCGGACCAGGACGGCCGTACGGCGGGCCAGGGCGGGGGTGGAGACGTCGGCGAGCGCCCGCAGGGCCTCTCCCGCGTCGGGGCCGCGCAACCGGGCTCCGAAGGCCTCCAGGACCGGCTCGGGATGGGTGGCCAGCGCGGGCACCAGGGCGCTCGGCGGGACCCGTGGGTCGCCCTCGGCGAAGTGCCGCAGGGCCGCCGTCAGATGTCGGTCGCGGGTGCGCGGGTCGCGGACCAGGAGGGCGAGGGCACCGCCGTGCAGGGTGCAGTCGGCGGGCCGGGCGAGCAGGGCGAGCGCGGCGTAGCGCAGCAGCTCGCGGTCCGCCTCGGAGTGGACGTGCGGGGCCGCGCGCAGCCCGAACGCGACCGCCGCGACCCGGCGGGCCGGGCGCTCGTCGTGCGCCCAGCGGTCCACGGCCCGGCAGAGGGCGGAGGGCTCGTCCTCGGCGAGGGTGGCGAGCAGTTCGTCGGCGCGCCGGTGCGCGCACGACACCAGTACCTCGGTGAGCTCGTCCAGGGCGCCGTGCCGGTGGGTGTGCAGCAGCGCCTGCGCGGCGGTGGCCACGGTCGCGTCGGGCGTCGCGGGCAGCGGCCGCTCGTCGTCGAACCAGTGCGTCAACTGCCGCTGTACGACGGTGGGACGATCGGCGAGCAGCCGGGACACGGCGTCCAGGTAGCGGGCGCCGGGCTCGGGCGATGCCTGGTCCGCCAGCACCAGGCGGCGCAGCAGATCGAGCCGCTCGGTGTCGGGGACCGGTACGGCGGCCCAGAAGTCGGGGCCGAACTCGGCGGGAACGGGGCGCTGTTCGCGGCGCATGGCGACGACACGGTCGGCGAGCGCGCGCAGCACCCCGGTGTACGGCGTCGCGTCGGGCATCTGGAGCAGGGTGTGCGCCAGCAGCCGTGCGGCCCACCAGGACTCCGGGTCCCGGTCCAGGGCGTCGGCCAACTCCGTCAGTCGGTGCGCGAGTTGTTCGGTGCCGTGCTGCTGGGCGAGGAGCAGCAGGGCCTGCACGACCGGGCCGACGCGATGACGCGGTACGGGGACGGTGCCGTCCTCCTCCGCGCGGCGGGGCCGGTGGACCAGGGCGTGCAGGGCCTCGTCGAGATCGAGGTGCGTGCCCTGGATCCAGTCGGCCAGTTCCTCGTGGGCGAAGCGGTATCCGCCGCCGGCCGGGACGAGGAGGCCCTCGGTGAGGACGGCGGAGGCCCAGCCGGTGCCGCCGCCGAGCCGGGCGGGCGCGGGGCCCCAGGGGAACACGGCCTCGAAGGAGGCGCGGTCCAGTTCGCCCTGCCCGGGGCCGAGGCTGCGCCGGGCGGCCTCGTGCACCTGCCCGGCGACCCGGGCGGCGAGCCGTCGTACGGCCGTGCCGCGCAGGCCGCTCTCGGCGGCGAGGCGGACCGCGACGCGCAGGCACATGAGGTCGAGGTGGGCGGCGAACACCTCGTGCCGTCCGGCCGGGACGGCGGCGGCCGGGGCGTCCGGGACGGCGGCGCGGACCTCGGACAGCAGGCGCAGGGTGAGCGGGTGCCGGGCGTCGCGCTCGCCGAGCACGCCGTCGGGGATGCCGTAGCGGGCCCGGGCCAGGCGGGCCTCGTCGTCGGTGAGCTCGGCGAGCCGCACGCAGGGCGGAAGCGGGGCGTCGCGGCCGGCGGTGTCGCCCGCCTCGTCCGGAGCGGGGCCGGGGGCTGCCGGGTCGGCCGGTGCCTGCGGCGGGCTCATGTGGCCGGCGGGGCCGCTCGGCGCCGGGGGCGGGCCGGGGCGGCGGTGCGGGAGGTGCAGCAGGTCGGCGGGGAACTCGGTGCCGGCGTGCTCCCAGTACTCCTCCCGGCAGGCGACGACCAGCCGTGCCCCGGTCTCCCGCAGCCAGTCCGCGGTCCTCCCGGTCCACTGCGGCAGCCGGTGGGCGAGGACGGGGGGCATCTCCTCGGGGCCGTCGAGGAGGAGCAGCAGGGGGCGGCCGGCGCGGGCGGCGAAGCGGGCCAGGTGTTCGGGGGTGAGGTCGCCGAGGTCGTCGGGGCGGGCGGAGCGGGAGGCGGCGACGATGCGGGCGGCGCGCTCCAGCGTGCGGCGGGCCGCGTCGGCCACGGAGTCGTCGGTGGCCTCCAGGTCGGCGCCGCGCAGCCACAGCGTGGGCTCGGGCCGCTCGCCCCGGGCACGCCGGGCGGCGAGGGCCGCGAGTTCCGTCGTACGGCCGCTGCCGGGTGCGCCGACGAGGCCGAGCACGCTCCGGTCGCCGTCGGTGAAGGCGGCCAAGTCGTCCGTGACGCCGGCTCGTTCGACGGGTGGCACCGTGCCGGCCGCGGCGCGGTGGGGGCCGTCCTGGGCCACCGAGGTGGCGGTCAGCTCCAGCATTCCGGCCGGGTTCAGGTCGCTGCCGTAGGCCGGGACGGTGGCCGCGTTGCGGGCGAGGAGATCGGCCAGGGGGCCGTCGGCGGGCCGCAGGGGCACCGCGAAGCCCGCGTCGCTCCGGTCGCTCCGCAGGGCGGTGCCGAGGACGCCGAGGACCGCGCCGGTACGGGCGTCGAGCACGGGTCCCCCGGCCGCCCCGCCACCGAGCCGGAGCGCGTCCCGCCCGGCCGTGCCGATGGCCAGTTCCAGGGCGTCCTCGAGGAGGTGGAAGCGGTCGGTGGCGGTGTACGTGACCTGGGTGGCGGCCAGTACCCGGGCCTCGCGCCAGCAGCCCGCGGGGATGCGCACGTAGGTGCCGGCGTCGATGCGCTCGCGCACGGTGAGGGGCAGCGGGGGCACGCCCAGGCCCTCGGTGCGCACCAGGGCCAGGTCCAGGTGGGGCAGCGGGACGACGGCGTCGGCGTCGACCACGCAGGTGCGGTCGCCCGCCGCGTGGAGCACGAGCCGGGGCAGCCCGTCGACGGCCTCGTGACTGGTGAGCAGGGTGCCCTCGTGGTCGGCGAGGAAGCCGACGCCGCGTGGCCGGCCGGCGAGGTCGCGGATCCGGACGAGGACGGTGTCGTCGGGGCAGGCGGTGTCGCGTGCGCCGTCCGCCGCCGCCCGTCGTGTGTCCCCCGCCGCGTTCGTCCGCGTCTCGTCCGCCGTCGTCCGCCGCGTACCGTCCGCCGTCGTCCGGCGCCCGCCTCCGGTGCGCGGGCCCCGTCCCGTCATGGCCGTACCTCCCCGCCCGTACACGTGCCCTGTTCAAGACGGTAGGCGCGCGGTGATCGGCGGGACAGATCGCGCGGGGAACGCGCCCCCTTCCGCTCCCCCCGTTCACTCCGAGCGCCTGCCCGGACGGGTGAATAGGAGTGAGTCGCTGGATATCCCTAGGGAGGGGGGAACGAGGGGGGACCGTGGAGCGGCGGCAGGGGCTACCCCGGCCGCCGCTCCACGGGCGACGGCCCGGGGCGGTGCCCGTGGCGGGCGGTGCGATGGGCGGGCGCGGACCGGAGGGGACCCCGCCGGGGACGGCCGGCGGCCGGCCCGAGCGGCCGGGGCCGTCGGCCGGAGAGGCGGCCGTCAGCCGAAGACGGCCAGGCTCTTCGCCTTGCCCTTGTGCTCCTCGACGAGGGCGAGCAGCCGGCCCTCGGGATCGAACACGGCGACGGGGCCGCCGCCCGCGTACTCGCCGGGCAGTTCCAGCCGGACGCCGTTCAGCAGCAGCCCGGCCCGCTTGGCGTCGACCTCCCAGCGCGGGAAGGCGGCGGAGGCGGCGTCGGCGATCGGCATGACGGTCAGCTCCTCCTGGAGCCGGTCCAGCGTCTTCGCCGCGTCGATCTTGTACGGTCCGACCCGCGTCCGGCGCAGCGCGGTGAGGTGGCCGCCGACGCCCAGGTCCGCGCCGAGGTCACGGGCGAGGGCGCGGATGTAGGTGCCGGAGGAGCAGACCACGGACACGACCAGGTCCAGGACCTGGGTGCCGTCCTCGGCGACGGCGTCCCGGACGTCGTACACCGCGAAGGAGGAGACGGTCACCGGCCGGGCGGGGATGTCGAAGTCCTCGCCGTCACGGGCCCGCTTGTACGACCGCACCCCGTTGATCTTGATGGCGCTGACCTTGGACGGCACCTGCATGATGGCGCCGGTCAGCTTGGCGACACCGCTGTCGATGGCGTCCCGGGTCACCCTGAACGCGTCGGCGGAGGAGGTGATCTCGCCCTCGGCGTCGTCGGTGACGGTGTTCTGGCCCAGGCGGATGGTGCCCAGGTACTCCTTCTCGGTCAGCGCGAGGTGGCCGAGGAGTTTGGTGGCGCGTTCGACACCGAGGACCAGGACGCCGGTCGCCATCGGGTCGAGGGTGCCGGCGTGGCCGACGCGGCGGGTCCTGGCGATCCCGCGCATCTTGGCGACCACGTCGTGCGAAGTGAAGCCCGACGGCTTGTCGACGATGACGAGGCCGTCGGGCGTGGTGTGCTTCTGGGTCATTCCGCGGCGTCGCCGTCCGTCTCGGTCGGGTCGGCCGTCTCGTCGGCCGGCTTGCGGTACGGGTC
Organism: Streptomyces sp. NPDC015139; assembly: GCF_043079785.1. Taxonomy (NCBI): domain Bacteria; kingdom Bacillati; phylum Actinomycetota; class Actinomycetes; order Kitasatosporales; family Streptomycetaceae; genus Streptomyces; species Streptomyces sp. NPDC015139. The sequence continues at coordinate 43,724 of NZ_JBIBUW010000011.1, forward strand.
GGCACCGCCCGCGTACGCCGCGCCCGCGGAGGCCTCGCGGACCTTCTCGTCGGACTGCCGCGCCTTGTCGAGGAGGTCCTCGATGGTCCGTGCGGTGTCCGGCAGGGCGTCCGCGACGAAGGCGAGCGTCGGCGTGAACTTCACCCCGGCGGCGCGGCCGACCTCGGAGCGCAGGATGCCCTTGGCGCTCTCCAGGCCCGCGGCAGCGGCCTTCCGCTCCTCTTCGTCCCCGTAGACCGTGTAGAAGACGGTCGCCTCCCGGAGGTCACCCGTGACCCGGGTGTCCGTGATGGTGACGTGCGAGCCGAGCCGCGGGTCCTTGATCCCGCGCTGCAGCTTCTGGGCCACCACCTCCCGGATGAGGTCCGCCAGCCTTTTCGCCCGCGCGTTGTCGGCCACTGGTCCGTCTCCCGTTCTTTCTCTTGCTCGTGTTCTTGGTCAGTCGTCGTCGTCGCCGTGGAAGCGCCGTCGTACGGACAGCAGCTCCACCTCGGGGCGGGCGGCGACCAGCCGCTCACACCGGTCCAGCACGTCGGTGAGGTGCGCCGCGTCGCCGGAGACCACGGCGAGGCCGATGATCGTCCGCCGGTGTAGGTCCGCGTGGTCCACCTCGGCCGCACTCACCGCGTACTTCCGCTGGAGTTCGGCGACGATCGGGCGGACGACGGAGCGCTTCTCCTTCAGCGAGTGCACGTCGCCGAGGAGGAGGTCGAAGGACAGGGTCCCCACGTACATGTGTGACCGGTTCACCCGCCGGTACGGGATCGATGGCCCCGGGACCGTGTGGCCGGGGACATCAAGAACCGTACAACGAAGCGGCCCACGCGATCGACGGATATTACGCTCCGTGGACCGCGCGTACGAGCCGCAAACGGCGCACCGGCCGACGGGACCGAGGTCCCGTCGGCCGGCACACACCGCAGGCGTTACGCCCGCGGCTTCTCCCGCATCTCGTACGTCGCGATGACGTCGTCGACCTTGATGTCGTTGAAGTTTCCGAGGTTGATACCACCCTCGTAGCCTTCGCGGATCTCGGTGACGTCGTCCTTGAAGCGACGCAGACCCTCGATGTTGAGGTTCTCGGCGATGACCTTGCCGTCGCGGACGAGGCGCGCCTTGGTGTTGCGCTTGACCTCGCCGGAGCGGATGAGGACACCGGCGATGTTGCCCAGCTTGGACGACTTGAAGACCTCGCGGATCTCCGCCGTACCGAGCTCGACCTCTTCGTACTCCGGCTTGAGCATGCCCTTGAGGGCCGCCTCGATCTCCTCGATCGCCTGGTAGATGACCGAGTAGTACCGGACGTCCACACCCTCGCGCTCGGCCATCTGCGCCGCGCGGCCGGCCGCACGGACGTTGAAGCCGATCACGATGGCGTCGGAGCCCATCGCCAGGTCGATGTCGGACTCCGTGACCGCACCGACACCACGGTGCAGGACGCGGATGTCGACCTCTTCGCCGACGTCCAGCTGGAGCAGCGAGGACTCGAGGGCCTCGACCGAACCGGAAGCGTCACCCTTGATGATCAGGTTCAGCTGCTGGACCTCGCCGGCCTTGAGCACCTTGTCCAGGTCCTCCAGCGACACGCGGCGCGTGCGCTTGGCGAACGCGGCGTTGCGCTCACGGGCGGCACGCTTCTCGGCGATCTGACGGGCCGTACGGTCCTCGTCCACCACCAGGAAGTTGTCACCCGCACCCGGGACGTTGGTCAGGCCCAGGACCTGGACCGGCGTCGACGGGCCGGCTTCGGCGACGTTGTTGCCGTTGTCGTCGAGCATGGCGCGCACGCGGCCGTAGGCGTCGCCCACCACCATCGTGTCGCCGACCCGCAGGGTGCCTCGCTGCACGAGGACCGTCGCCACGGCACCGCGGCCGCGGTCGAGACGGGACTCGATGGAGATGCCCTGCGCGTCCTGGGCCGGGTTGGCCCGCAGGTCGAGCGAGGCGTCCGCCGTGAGGACCACGGCCTCCAGCAGCGAGTCGATGTGCAGACCCTGCTTGGCGGAGATGTCGACGAACATGGTGTCGCCGCCGTACTCCTCGGCCACCAGGCCGTACTCGGTCAGCTGACCGCGCACCTTGGTCGGGTCGGCACCCTCGACGTCGATCTTGTTGACCGCGACCACGATCGGCACGTCGGCCGCCTTGGCGTGGTTCAGCGCCTCGACCGTCTGCGGCATGACGCCGTCGTTGGCCGCGACGACCAGGATCGCGATGTCGGTCGACTTCGCACCACGGGCACGCATGGCGGTGAACGCCTCGTGACCCGGGGTGTCGATGAAGGTGATCTTGCGCTCTTCTTCGTTGACCTCGGTGGAGACCTGGTAGGCACCGATGTGCTGGGTGATGCCGCCGGCCTCGCCCGCGATGACGTTCGTCTTGCGGATGGCGTCGAGCAGTCGGGTCTTACCGTGGTCGACGTGACCCATGACGGTGACGACCGGCGGGCGGACCACCAGGTCCTCCTCGTCGCCCTCGTCCTCGCCGAACTCGATGTCGAAGGACTCGAGCAGCTCGCGGTCCTCCTCCTCGGGGCTGACGATCTGAACCGTGTAGTTCATCTCGTCGGCGAGGAGCTGCAGCGTCTCGTCGGAGACCGACTGCGTGGCCGTGACCATCTCGCCGAGGTTCATCATGACCGCGACGAGCGACGCCGGGTTGGCGTTGATCTTCTCCGCGAAGTCCGTGAGCGACGCGCCGCGGGAGAGGCGGATGGCCTCGCCGTTGCCGCGCGGCAGCATCACGCCGCCGACGCTCGGGGCCTGCATGGCCTCGTACTCCTGGCGCCTCTGCCGCTTCGACTTGCGACCGCGACGCGCGGGACCACCGGGACGGCCGAAGGCACCCTGCGTGCCACCGCGGCCACCGGGACCACCCGGACGGCCACCGAAGCCGGGACGACCACCGCCGCCACCACCGGGACCACCGGGACGGCCGGCGAAGCCGCCGCCACCGCCACCGGGACCACCGGGACGACCGGCGAAGCCGCCGCCACCGCCACCGGGACGGCCGGCGAAGCCGCCGCCACCCGGACGACCGCCGCCGCCACCGGGACGACCGCCGCCACCGGGACCACGGCCACCGGGGCCACCGCCGCCGGGACGCGGGCCGGCAGCCGGACGCTGCGGCATCATGCCGGGGTTCGGGCGCGGACCGGCCGGGCCGGGACGCGGACCGCCCTGCGGGCGGGGCATGCCGGACGGCGACGGACGGGAACCGCCCGGAGCCTGCGGACGCGGACCGCCGCCCTGCTGGCCGGGAGCCTGCGGACGGGGACCGGCGCCGGGGGCACCGGGGCCGCCCGGACGCGGGCCGCCCTGCGGACGGGGCGCCTGCGGGCGCGCCATGCCGGCGTTGCCACCGGACGTGAAGGGGTTGTTGCCCGGACGCGGGCCGGCCGGACGGGCGCCGGAGCGCGCCTGGCCACCACCACGCGGACCACCCTGGCCCGGACGGGCCGCCTGACCCTGCCCCTGACCGGGAGCCGGACGGCCACCGGGCTTCGGGGCACCCGGACGGGCGCCGGGACGCGGTCCCTGCGCGGCCGGAGCCTGCGCGGCCGGAGCCTGCGGGGTCTGCGCGGCCGGAGCCTGCGGCGCCGGAGCGGCCGGCGGAGCGGTGAACTCCGGGGCGGCCGGGGCCGGACGCGGCGCGGGCTTCGGACCCGGGACCGGACGCGGACCCGAGGCGGCCGGCGCGGGCGCCGACGGGGCCGCGGGCGCGGCCGGCTGCTGGGCAGCCGGGGCCGTCGGGGGCTTGGGAGCCGCCGGCCGCGGGGCAGCCGGACGGGCCGCCTGCGCCGGGGCGGGCGCGGCGGGCTTGGGGGAAGCCTTACGGGGGGCGGGCTTGCCGGCGGACTTGCCGTTGCCACCGCCCTGGAAGGCGTCGGTCAGCTTGCGTACAACCGGCGCTTCGATGGTCGAAGACGCCGAACGGACGAATTCACCGAGTTCCTGGAGCTTGGCCATGACGACCTTGCTCTCGACACCGAACTCCTTGGCGAGTTCGTAGACCCGGACCTTAGCCACTTCGCTCCTTTGAGGTCCGGGTTGAAGCCGGACCGTCGCTAGTTCATGGGCGTACTCATCGCGTACTCATCGAGTGCTCATCGCAATCTCGACCTGCTTTCGACTCGCGAGGTACCAGGCCGCACGGGGGGTTCCGTACGACACGTCTTACGTCGTCGCCTGCTCGGCAACTGTTGTCCGCTCGACGTATTGGCGCAACGCCTTTGTGTCGAGCGCTCCCGGGACGCGCAGTGCCCGCGGGAACGCCCGGCGGCGTACCGCCTGGTCGAGACAGACCAGGGCGGGGTGTACATACGCACCCCGGCCGGGCAGCGTACCGCGAGGATCGGGGACGCACGCGTCCTCGATCTTCACGATCCGCAGGAGATCGTTCTTGGCCGCCCGCTCCCGGCACCCCAGACAGGTGCGTTCAGGGCATGCTCGGTCGTGCGTCCGGCCAGACACAGCTAAGTCTACCTCCCCGTACCGACCTCACCCCTTTGGGGCAGCGATCGAACGGATGTTGTCGTAATCGAAGCGGCCCGCGGCCGGGATCTATTCCCGGCCGCCGCCGCTCACTGCTCCCGGCTCCGGGCCGGGCCCTGCTCCCCGACCTGCTCGGTGTCGGGACGGATGTCGATCCGCCAGCCGGTGAGGCGGGCGGCGAGGCGGGCGTTCTGCCCCTCCTTGCCGATCGCCAGGGACAGCTGGTAGTCCGGCACCGTCACCCGGGCGGAACGGGCGGCCAGGTCCACGACCTCCACCTTGCTCACCCGAGCGGGTGACAGAGCGTTCGCGACCATCTCCGCCGGGTCGTCCGACCAGTCGACGATGTCGATCTTCTCGCCGTTCAGCTCGCCCATCACGTTGCGCACCCGGCCGCCCATGGGGCCGATGCAGGCGCCCTTGGCGTTCAGGCCCGAACGGGTGGACCGGACGGCGATCTTCGTGCGGTGACCGGCCTCACGGGCGATCGCGGCGATCTCCACGGAGCCGTCGGCGATCTCCGGCACCTCCAGGGCGAAGAGCTTCTTCACCAGGGCGGGGTGGGTGCGCGAGAGCGTCACGGAGGGACCGCGGACGCCCTTGGCGACCCGGACGACGTAGCTGCGCAGGCGCATGCCGTGCGGGTAGGTCTCGCCGGGCACCTGCTCCTGCACCGGCAGGATGGCCTCCAGCTTGCCGATGTCGACGAGCACGTTCTTCGGGTCGCGGCCCTGCTGGACCACGCCCGTGACGATGTCGCCCTCACGGCCCGCGTACTCGCCGAGCGTGGCGTCGTCCTCGGCGTCGCGCAGCCGCTGGAGGATCACCTGCTTGGCGGTGGTGGCGGCGATCCGGCCGAAACCGGACGGGGTGTCGTCGAACTCGCGGGGCTCCTGGCCCTCCTCGAGGTCCTCCGGGTCCTCCTTCGCCCACACGGTCACATGCCCGGTCTCCCGGTTGAGCTCCACGCGCGCGTGTCGGCGGCTTCCCTCGGTGCGGTGGTAGGCGATGAGGAGGGCCGATTCGATCGCCTCGACCAGCAGGTCGAAGGAGATCTCCTTCTCCCGAACCAAGCCCCGCAGGGCGCTCATGTCGATGTCCACGGCTACGCCTCCTCCTCTTCCTTCATGTCCTTCTTGTCCTTGCGGTTGAACTCGACCTGCACGCGCGCCTTGGCGATCTCCGGGAAACCGAGTCTGCGGGAGGTCGCCTTGCGGCCCTTGACCCCGGGGACCTCGACGTCGAGACCGTCCTCGTCGACCTCCAGGATCCTGGCGACCAGCTCGCCGCCCTCGGTCAGCTGGAACTTCACGAGCCGGTCGGTGGCGCGCACGTAGTGCCGCCGCTCGGTGAGGGGGCGCTCGGCGCCGGGGGTTCCGACCTCCAGGTCGTACGCGTCGTCGCCCATCGCGTTGGTCTCGTCGAGCTTCGCCGAGAGCGCGCGGCTCACATCGGCGATGGCGTCCAGATCGGCGCCGGCGTCGGAGTCGACGACCACCCGCAGCACCCGCTTGCGTCCGACGGAGTCGACAGCGATCTCTTCGAGATCCAGCCCCTGCGAGGTGACGAGCGGTTCCAGCAGCTCTCGCAGCCTCTCGCTCTGGGTGGTGCTCATCCGGGTGACTCCTCGGCCGCGTGTGCTGTTGTGGGATGGGTCGCGTGTCTGGTCAAAGGGTATCCGGTCGCAGGGAGTGTTGCCGTCCACCTGTGTACGGGCGGTGCCGGTGAGTGGTGCGTGAGGGGTGCGCGGGTACGGTGATCACGGGCGCGCCGCCCGAAGCCGTTCTTCCTTTCGTACGACTCCCCGAGGACGTCTGCTGTGCCGTACCCTCCGCCGCCGCGTACCCCCTCGGGGCCGCGCAGAAGATCCCTCCTCGTCACGGCCGCCGGTGCCGCCCTGCTGACGGGCTGCTCGGCCGGTGCGGACTCCGGCGACGGCCCGTCGGCCACCGCCCGCGCACGCGCGCTCGCGGCGCGCGAGAGCCGGGAGCTGCTGACGCACTACGACGCCGTACTCGCCGCCCATCCGGGACTGACGGACCGGCTGCGCCCGCTGCGCGCCCAGGTCGCGGCGCACGTCGAGGCGTTCACGGACACTGAGACGACGCCCACGCCGGCGAAGTCCTCGGCCGCCCCTCCCACCGTCCCGGCCGACGAGAAGGACGCCCTTTCCGGGCTGGCCGCCGCCGAGCGCGCCCTGGCCGACCGGCGCGCCGGGCAACTGCTCGACGTACCGGGAGAGCCGGCGCGGCTGCTGGCGTCGGTCGCCGCGGCCGGGGCCGCGCACGCGTACCTGCTGACGAAGAAGGGGACGAAGTGAGCGGGAAGCACCGCGGCACCGAGCGGGCCGAGACCGCCGGCAAGGCCGAACTGACCGCGCTTCAGGCCGCGTTGGCGGCCGAACACGCGGCGGTGTACGGGTACGGCGTGGTCGGCGGCCGGATCGGCGAGCACAGCCGCACCGAGGCACGGTCCGCCTACGACGCCCACCGGGCGCGCCGGGACGCCCTGGTCCGCGAGGTGCGCGACCTGGGCGGCGAGCCGGTCGCCGCGAGCGCCGCGTACGCGCTGCCGTTCCCGGTGCCGGACGCCGCGGCCGCCGCGCGGCTGGCGGCCCGGCTGGAGGAGCGGCTGGCCGGGGTCTACGCGGACCTGGTGCGGGCCGCGACGGGCTCCCGGCGCGGCTCGGCGGCCGGGTCGCTGCGCGAGGCAGCGGTGCGGGCGGTGCGCTGGAGCGGGGAGAGCGTAGCCTTCCCTGGGCTCGCCGAGCGGTCCTCGGCCGAGCAGCCCGGTGCCGCCGGCGCGAACCCGTCGGCCTCCGCCTCGGCGTCCCGGTAGGCGCCCGCGCGGCACAGCCGGGCAGCACCCGAACAGGCCGAACAGGAAGGGAACGACTCGCGCATGGCTATCGAAGCGCCGCGGCGGCTGGTGCGGGCGCTCGGTGAGAGCGCACCGGCCGGGGACGACTGGCTGGCGCGGCTGCCCGGGACGGCCGAGCGGGCCGTCGCCCGGCGCGGGTCGACCGTCGAGCGGGTCCAGGTGCCGGGCGGCCGCAGCAGCCTGGTGCTGCTGGTCCGGCGGGCCGACGGCACCCCGGCCGTCCTGAAGCTGGCCCCGCCGCGGGCCCGGCCCGAGAGCGAGCGGGCGGCCCTCGCGCACTGGGGCGGCCTGGGCGCCGTACAGCTGCTGGCGCCGGACCCGGCGGACACCGAGGAGGGTGTGCTGCTGCTGGAGCGGCTGCATCCCGATGTGTCGGTGCGCTCGCTGCCGGAGGCGAAAGCACTGCTGGAGGCGGCGGGGACGCTGCGCCGGCTGTGGGTGGAGCCCCCGTCCGGCCATGCCTTCGAGACCGTCGCCGAGCGCACCGGGCGGCAGGCGACGGCCATGCGCGCCGGCGTCGACGGCGCCCCCGACACGGCACCGCTGGTCGACGCGGCCCTCGCGGCCCGCGAGGAACTGCTGAGCGCGCCACCCGACCACCGGCTGCTGCACGGCACGTTCCGGCAGAGCAAGGTGCTGGCCGGGGAGCGGATGCCGTGGCTCGCGGTGGGCCCCGACCCGGTCGTCGGCGAGAGCGCCTTCGATCTGGCACGGCTGGTCCGGGACCGGGTCGAGGACCTGATCGCCGCGCCGTCCGGCCCGGCGATCACACGGCGCCGCATCAAGCGGCTCGCGGAGTCCCTGGAGGTGGACCAGGACCGGCTGCGGGGCTGGACGCTGTTCCGGGCGGTGGAGTCGGGCGTCCGGGCCCTGCGGGTGGGACGCCCGAAGGACGGCGAACTGCTGCTGGAGTTCGCCGGCTGGCTGTGAGCCCCGCTCGTCCCCGCGCGCGTGGACACGGAAGACGCCCCCGGGAGATCCTCCCGGGGGCGTCCTCACCTGTGCGCCGTTACGCGGTCAGGCGGGCGATGGCGTCCTCGACGGACAGTTCCTCGCGCTCACCCGTCTTGCGGTCCTTCAGCTCCAGCACGCCCTCGCCGGAGCGGCGGCCGGCCACCAGGATCTGCGGGACACCGATCAGCTCCGCGTCGGTGAACTTCACACCCGGGGAGACCCCGGCCCGGTCGTCCACCAGGACGCGGACGCCCGCGGCGGCCAGCTTCTCGGAGACGTCGAGCGCCAGCTCGGTCTGCAGGGCCTTGCCGGCGGCGACCACGTGCACGTCGGCCGGAGCGACCTCCTTGGACCACACCAGGCCCTTGTCGTCGGCGGTCTGCTCGGCGAGCGCGGCGACGGCGCGGGAGACGCCGATGCCGTACGAGCCCATGGTGACGCGGACCGGCTTGCCGTTCTGCCCGAGGACGTCGAGCTTGAGCGCGTCGGCGTACTTGCGGCCCAGCTGGAAGATGTGGCCGATCTCGATGGCGCGGTCCAGCTTCAGGCCGGTGCCGCACTTCGGGCAGGGGTCGCCCTCCTGCACCACGACGACGTCCACGTAGGCGTCGACCTCGAAGTCACGGCCGGCGACGACGTTCTTCGCGTGGGTCTGGTCCTTGTTGGCGCCGGTGATCCAGGAGGTGCCGGGCGCCACCCGGGGGTCGGCGATGTACGTGACCTTCTCGCCCAGGCCCTGCGGGCCGACGTAACCGCGGACCAGGTCGGGACGGCCGGCGAAGTCCGCCTCGGTGACCATCTCGACGGCCGCCGGGGCGAAGTGCGCCTCGACCTTGCCCAGGTCCACCTCGCGGTCGCCGGGCACGCCGACCGCGACGATCTCGCCGTCCACCTTGACCAGGAGGTTCTTCAGCGTGGCGGAGGCCGGGACGCCGAGCGAGGCGGCCAGCGTCTCGATGGTCGGGGTGTCCGGGGTGGGGATCTCCTCCAGCGCGGGCACGGCCGAGCCGTCCACCGGCTTGAGCTCGTACGAGACCGCCTCGGTGTTCGCCGCGAAGTCGCAGTTCGGGCAGTCCGCGAAGGTGTCCTCGCCGGCCTCGGCCGGGGCCAGGAACTCCTCGGACTTGGAGCCGCCCATCGCGCCGGCGGTGGCGGCGACGATCCGGTAGTCCAGGCCGAGGCGCTCGAAGGTGCGCCGGTAGGCCTCGCGGTGCAGGGCGTAGGACGTGCCCAGGCCCTCGTCGTCGAGGTCGAAGGAGTACGAGTCCTTCATGAGGAACTCGCGGCCGCGCAGGATGCCGGCGCGGGGCCGGGCCTCGTCGCGGAACTTGGTCTGGATCTGATAGAGGATCACCGGCAGGTCCTTGTAGGACGTGCACTGGTCCTTGACCAGCAGGGTGAAGATCTCCTCGTGGGTGGGGCCGAGGAGGTAGTCGCCGCCCCTGCGGTCCTGCAGGCGGAACAGCTCCTGGCCGTACTCGTCCCAGCGGCCGGTGGCCTCGTAGGGCTCGCGCGGCAGCAGGGCGGGCAGCGAGACCTCCTGGGCGCCGATGGCGTCCATCTCCTCGCGGACGATCCGCTCCACGTTGGCGAGGACCTTCTTGCCGAGGGGCAGCCAGCTCCAGATGCCGGCCGCCGTGCGGCGGACGTATCCGGCGCGGACGAGCAGCTTGTGGCTGAGGACCTCGGCGTCCGCCGGGTCGTCGCGCAGCGTCTTCGCCATCAACTTGGACATGCGCTGGACCGGTGCGTTGGCCATGGTTCTCGTACTCCTGCCAGGTTTTAGGTGATGGCACAGGAGGTTAGCCGGGCTCGCCGCGCGGGCGGAAATCGGTTAACGCCTGCGCAGGGGCAGCGGGGCGCCCATCACTGCGTACGGCCGCGGCGCGCTCGGGAAATGAACCTGGCGGGCGAGGTCGACGTAACCGAGGGAGTGGTACAGGCCGCGGGCGGGGCTGTCGACGTCGATCGCGGAGAGGATCGAGCGGGGCTCGGCGGCGGTGTCCGTGATGGTGGTGATCAGGCGCCGGCCGATACCGCGGTTCTGGTGGTCGGGGTGCACGTGCAGCTCGGTGATCACGAAGGAGTCGTCGAGCCAGCCGTCGTTTTCCCGGGCCCGGAGGTACGGCTCCACGACTGTGGACCACCAGTGGGTACGGGAGTTGGGCATGCCGTACACGAATCCGACGAGGAGGCCGCCCACGCTCGCGCCGAGGGCCCGCGCGCCCCGGTACTGCATGTGGCGCTGGACGATCTGACGGCGTACGGCGACTTCCTCCGGGCCGAGCCCGAAGGCGACGGCTTGGACGGTCAGGGCCTCGTCGATGCGGGCTGCGAGGTCCAGGGGGCCGATCACGAGGTCCATGCGGGGAGCGTACAGGGCCGTTCGGGTCGGCGGCCGGGCACGATGCGTTCACCGGCGCCCGCGGTCACGCGGCGGGCCGGGCCCGCGGGAACGGTTCCGCGCAGCTCGGCCGGTCTCAGAACAGCACGCTCATGAAGGCGCCGACCTCCTGGAAGCCGACCCTGAGGTACGTCCTTCGCGCCGAGGTGTTGAAGTCGTTCACGTACAGGCTCACCACCGGGGCGACGTCCGCGAGGGCGTAGCGCAGGACCGCGGCCATGCCCGGCGCCGCCAGGCCCCTCCCCCGGTACTCGGGGGCCACCCACACACCCTGGATCTGGCACGCCTGGGAGGTCGCCGCGCCGATCTCGGCCTTGAAGACGACCCTGCCGTCGTCGTCGACACGGGCGAAGGAGCGGCCGGAGCCGACGAGTTCGGCGACCCGGGCCTGGTACAGCAGGCCGCCGTCGCCGGCCAGCGGGGAGACGCCGACCTCCTCGGTGAACATCGCGACGCACGCCGGCATGATCGTCTCCATCTCGTCCTTGCGGACGCGGCGGACGTACGGGTCCGGGGCGATGTCGGCGGGCATCCGGTCGGTGACCATGAGCGGCTGCTGGGCGCGGACCTCACGGGCGGGGCCCCACTGTGGCTCCAGCAGCCGCCACAGCTCCGCGGTGGGGCCGGCGGGGCCGACGATGGAGGAGCAGCGGCGGCCGGCCCGGCGGGCCCGGTCGGCGAAGGCCCGTACGGCCCGCGGGGTGGCGCAGATCGGGACCAGGTTGGCGCCCGCGTAGCACAGGGACGTGAGCATGCCGTCCTCGTACCAGCCCCACATCTCGCCGCCGAGGCGCCACGGGTCGAGTCCGGCGATCTGGACCCGGGAGGCCACGAAGGCGTTCGCCACCGGCTCGCGGTCGAGGACGGCGAGCGCGGCGTCAAGGTCGCTCGGTTCGAGCACCCGTGAGGTGGTCTGGGTCAACACGTGCGGGGCCTCACCCTGGGGGTTCTGCTGGTCCCGGCACTGTACCTCGCCCGATTGTGCCGCGCTTCGCCTCGTGTCCCGCCCGATGCCGCCTCCCGTTCGCCCGATCCCAGGCGGCGCTGGCGGGAGCTCTCCGGTGCGGGTGCGCAGGGGTGGCCGGGTCCCGTCCGCCGGGGCGGACGGGACTCATGGACGCAGTGGTGGCCCGCCGGCAGGCGCGGTCGGCCCGCCGGGAGGCGCGGTCAGTCCGCTGGGAGGCGCGGTCAGTCCGCGACCGAGACCGACGGCTCGCCGGAGGCCACGCCGTCCTTCTCCATCTGCTCGGCCAGCTTCATGGCCTCCTCGATGAGGGTCTCCACGATCTTGGACTCGGGGACGGTCTTGATGACCTCGCCCTTGACGAAGATCTGGCCCTTGCCGTTGCCGGAGGCGACGCCGAGGTCGGCCTCGCGGGCCTCGCCGGGGCCGTTCACGACGCAGCCCATGACGGCGACGCGCAGCGGGACCTCCATGCCGGTCAGGCCGGCGGTGACCTCTTCGGCGAGCTTGTAGACGTCGACCTGGGCGCGGCCGCAGGACGGGCAGGAGACGATCTCCAGGCCGCGCTGCTTGAGGTTCAGCGACTCCAGGATCTGCAGGCCGACCTTGACCTCCTCGGCCGGCGGGGCCGACAGGGAGACGCGGATGGTGTCGCCGATGCCCTGGGAGAGCAGGGCGCCGAAGGCGACGGCCGACTTGATGGTGCCCTGGAAGGCCGGACCGGCCTCGGTGACGCCGAGGTGGAGGGGGTAGTCGCACGCCTCGGCGAGCTGGCGGTAGGCCTCGATCATGACGACCGGGTCGTTGTGCTTGACGGAGATCTTGATGTCGCGGAAGTCGTGCTCCTCGAAGAGGGACGCCTCCCACAGCGCGCTCTCGACCAGCGCCTCCGGGGTCGCCTTGCCGTACTTCTGGAGCAGGCGGCGGTCCAGCGAACCGGCGTTGACGCCGATGCGGATCGGGGTGCCGTGGTCCTTGGCGGCCTTGGCGATCTCCCTGACCTTGTCGTCGAACTGCTTGATGTTGCCCGGGTTCACGCGGACCGCGGCGCAGCCGGCCTCGATCGCCGCGAAGACGTACTTGGGCTGGAAGTGGATGTCCGCGATCACCGGGATCTGCGACTTGCGGGCGATGGTCGCGAGGGCGTCGGCGTCGTCCTGGGTCGGGCAGGCCACCCGGACGATCTGGCAGCCGGACGCCGTCAGCTCGGCGATCTGCTGGAGGGTGGCGCCGATGTCCGACGTACGGGTCGTGGTCATCGACTGGACCGAGACCGGCGCGTCTCCGCCGACCGCCACGGTCCCGACCTGGATCTGCCGGCTCTTCCGGCGCTCGGCGAGCTTGGTCGGAACGGACGGCATGCCGAGAGAAATCGCAGTCATCTGCTGTGCAACCCCAAGTCGTGGATCAAGGTCCGGTCCCGTGGACGGCGGGCTCCAGGCTTCGAGATTACGTCACCGCCCGGGGCGAGAGCACATCCCACCCGCCAAACCCACCCGATGGAAGGGGCCCGGAACCACGGGGTCCCGGGCCGCTTCCGAACGGCGTGGGGCTAGGAGATCTTGACCGGGTTAACGACGTCCGCGATCAGGACGAGGATCGTGAAGCAGACGAAGATTCCGGCCACCACGTAGGCCACCGGCATCAGCTTGGCCACGTCGAACGGGCCGGGGTCCGGGCGGCGCAGCACCCGGGCCAGGTTGCGTCGCAGGGACTCCCAGAGCGCGCCCGCGATGTGCCCGCCGTCGAGCGGGAGCAGCGGGAGCATGTTGAACAGGAACAGCGACAGGTTGAAGCCGGCGAGCAGCATCACGAACATCGCCACCTGCTGGGAGGCGGGGATGTCGAGGGTGGCGATGTCGCCGGTGATGCGGGCCGCGCCGACGATGCCCATCGGGGAGTCCGGCTCGCGCGGGCCGTCGCCGAAGGCGGCGTCCCACAGGGCCGGGATCTTGCCGGGCAGGGCGGCGAGGGAGTCGACGGCGTCGCCGACCCGGTCGGTCATCCAGGTGACGGAGTCGCCGAAGTCCAGCTTGACCACGCCGGTGGCGGAGCTGAAGCCGAGGAAGCCGGCCTTGACGTACTTGCCCTGGACGTAGGTGCCGCTGGAGTCCTTCTTGGCGACCAGGTTGGTGGCGATCTTCGCGTGCAGGGTCAGCTGCTTGCCGTCTCGTTCGACGACGATCGGCACGGTCTTGCCGGCGCTGTCGCGGATGAGGTCCGAGAGGGTGTTCCAGTTCTCGGTGGACCTGCCGTCGAAGGAGACGATCCGGTCCCGCTTCTGCATGCCGGCGGCCTGGGCCGGAGAGGCCGGGTCGGACTTCTTGCAGCTGTCGCGGTTCTCGCTCTGGGAGATGACGCAGGGCGAGACGGAGGCGACGGTGGTGGTCTGCTGCTGGATGCCGAAGCCCATGAGCACGGTGAAGAACAGGGCGACCGCGAGGACCAGGTTCATGAACGGTCCCGCGAACATGACGATGACCCGCTTCCACGGTTTGCGCGTGTAGAACATGCGCGTCTCGTCACCGGCCTCGAGTTCCTCGAAGGCCGCCGAGCGGGCGTCCTCGATCATGCCGCGCCACGGGGAGGTGGAGCGGGCGGAGACCCGGCCCTGGTCGTCGGGCGGGAACATGCCGATCATGCGGATGTAGCCGCCGAGCGGGACGGCCTTGATGCCGTACTCGGTCTCGCCCTTCCTCCGCGACCAGACGGTCGGGCCGAAACCGACCATGTACTGCGGGACGCGGATGCCGAAGAGCTTGGCCGTGGACAGGTGCCCCAGTTCGTGCCACGCGATGGAGACGAGCAGGCCGACCGCGAAGACCACTATGCCGAGGATGAACATCAGGGTCGTCATGCACGCGCCTCCGCGGTCGCCGTCGTGGCTGTGAGTTCACGGGCCCGGGCTCGCGCCCAGGTCTCCGCTTCGAGGACGTCCGACACGGTGAGTGAAGTTCCCGTGGCCGGGGTGCCGTGTTCCTCGACCACCCGGGTGACGGTCTCCATGATGCCGTTGAAGGGCAGCGCGCCGCCCAGGAAGGCTTCGACGCACTCCTCGTTGGCCGCATTGAACACCGCCGGAGCGGTGCCCGCGAGCTGCCCCACGTGCCGGGCGAGGTTCACCGAGGGGAAGGCCTCGTTGTCCAGCGGGAAGAATTCCCATGTGGAGGCCTTGCTCCAGTCGAAGGCGGGCGCCGCGTCCGGGACGCGCTCGGGCCAGCCCAGACCGATGGCGATGGGCCCGCGCATGTCGGGGGGCGTCGCCTGGGCGATCGTGGATCCGTCGGTGAACTCGACCATCGAGTGGACATACGACTGGGGATGCACGACCACCTCAATGCGGTCGAAGGGAATGTCGTAGAGGAGATGTGCCTCGATGACTTCCAGACCCTTGTTGACGAGGGTGGCCGAGTTGATCGTGATCACCGGGCCCATCGCCCAGGTGGGGTGCGCGAGGGCGTCCTGGACGGTCACGTCCGCCAGCTCGGCCACGGTCCGGCCGCGGAAGGGGCCGCCGGAGGCGGTGACGACCAGCTTGCGCACGTCGGCGCGGGTGCCGGCGGCCAGGGACTGGAAGAGGGCGGCATGCTCGGAGTCGACCGGGATGATCTGGCCGGGCTTGGCGAGCGCCTTGACCAGCGGGCCGCCGACGATCAGCGACTCCTTGTTGGCCAGCGCGAGGGTGCGGCCGGCCTCCAGGGCGGCGAGCGTGGGCGCGAGGCCGATGGATCCGGTGATGCCGTTGAGCACGGTGTGGCAGGCGGAGCCGGCGAGCTGGGTGGCCGCCTCCGGTCCGGCGAGGACCTCCGGCAGCGACTCCCCGGGGCCGTACTCGGCGGCGAGCGCCTCGCGCAGTGCGGGTACGGCGTCCTCGCGGGCGACCGCGACGGTCCGCACGCGCAGCCGGCGCGCCTGCTCGGCGAGGAGGGCGACCCGGCCGCCGTTCGCGGAGAGGGCGGTGACACGGAAGCGGTCGGGGTTGCGCAGCACGAGGTCGATGGCCTGGGTGCCGATGGATCCGGTGGAACCGAGGATCACCACGTCCTTGGGGCCGTCCCCGGCGAGGGGGTCGTAGACGAGGTGCGGGTCGGCGAGGGGTGCCGGACGGGCGGGACTGTCGGTCATCCCCCCATTGTTGCCGCAAGCGCGCGCCGTCAGGACAGCGCGGTCCCTCGGGTGGGTGTGTGGGCGGCGGGCGTTGCCGGGTGAACCGTCGCACAACGCGTCGACAGTCGTCATGTATGCGGCTTCTGCCCTGATATCGAACTCGCATGAGGGCCGGGCCGTCGCACACACGCCCGGGTGCCGCACCGCCCCGTCGGCGGACGGGTGCGGCACCCGGGCGGCGTGGACTACTGGCCGCCGAAGGGACGGCGGGCGTTCTCCCGCTCGGAGGGTCCCGGGGTCGCGTCGGCGATCCAGGGGCCGTCGCCGGAGGGGTCGACGATGCCTTCCTCGAGCCACTCGTAGGCACCGCCGAGGACGCCCTTGACCACCTTGCCGTCGAGGTCGTCGGTGTTGGTCCACAGCCGGCCGAAGAGTTCCTCGACACGGATGCGGGCCTGGCGGCAGAAGGCGTCGGCGAGCTGGTAGGCCTCGCGGCCGTGCTCGCCCCGGCTGCGCAGCAGTTCGGCCCGGACGCAGGCCGCGCTCATCGCGAACAGCTCGGCGCCGATGTCGACGATCCGGCCGAGGAAGCCCTGCTTGGTCTCCATCCGGCCCTGCCAGCGGGACATTGCGTAGAAGGTGGAGCGGGCCAGCTTGCGGGCGGTGCGCTCGACGTAGCGGAGGTGGCCGGAGAGGTCGACGCCGTTCTTGAACTCACCGTACGACGTGGGCAGTTGTCCGGGTCCGGCGACCAGTTTGGGCAGCCACTTGGCGTAGAAGACGCCCGCGTTGGCACCCGCCCTGGCCTTGTCGGACAGGGACTTGTCGGGGTCGATGAGGTCACCGGCGACCGACAGGTGGGCGTCGACCGCCTCGCGGGCGATGAGGAGGTGCATGATCTCCGTCGAGCCCTCGAAGATGCGGTTGATGCGCAGGTCACGCAGGATCTGCTCGGCCGGGACGCCGCGCTCGCCCCGCTCCCGCAGCGACTCGGCGGTCTCGTAGCCGCGGCCGCCGCGGATCTGGACCAGTTCGTCGGCCATGAGCCAGGCCATCTCGGAGCCGTACAGCTTGGCGAGGGCGGCCTCGATGCGGATGTCGTTGCGGTCCTCGTCGGCCATCTGCGAGGACAGGTCGAGTACGGCTTCCAGGGCGAAGGTGGTGGCCGCGATGAAGCTGATCTTCGAGCCGACCGCCTCGTGCAGCGCGACCGGCTTGCCCCACTGCTCCCGCTCGGCGGCCCACTCGCGGGCGATCTTCAGGCACCACTTGCCGGCCCCCGCGCACATCGCGGGCAGCGAGAGCCGGCCGGTGTTGAGGGTGGTGAGCGCGATCTTCAGGCCGGCGCCCTCGGGTCCGATGCGGTTGGCGGCGGGGACCCGGACCTGGTGGAAGCGGGTGACGCCGTTCTCGATGCCGCGCAGGCCCATGAAGGCGTTGCGGTTCTCGACGGTGATGCCCTCGGACCCGGCCTCGACGACGAAGGCGGTGATGCCGCCCTTGTGGCCTTCGGACTTCGGCACCCGCGCCATGACCACGAGCAGGTCGGCGACGACCCCGTTCGTGGTCCACAGCTTGACCCCGTCGAGGACGTAGTCGTCGCCGTCGGGGACGGCGGTGGTGGCGAGCCGGGCCGGGTCGGAGCCGACGTCCGGTTCGGTGAGCAGGAACGCGGAGATGTCGGTGCGGGCGCAGCGCGGCAGGAAGGCGTCCTTCTGCTCCTGGGTGCCGAACATCTTGAGCGGCTGCGGTACGCCGATCGACTGATGGGCGGAGAGCAGGGCGCCGACGGCGGGGCTCACGGAGCCGACGAGGGCCAGGGCCTTGTTGTAGTAGAGCTGGGTGAGGCCGAGACCGCCGTACTTGGGGTCGATCTTCATGCCGAGGGCGCCGAGCTCCTTGAGCCCGGTGACGACCTCGTCGGGGATGCGGGCCTCGCGTTCGATGCGGGCGGAGTCGATCCCCGTCTCGCAGAAGGCGCGCAGTTTGGTGAGGAACTCCTCGCCGCGCCGGACGGACTCGTCGTCGGGGAGCGGGTGGGGGTGGATGAGCTCGAGCCGGAAGCGCCCGAGGAACAGCTCCTTGGCGAAGCTGGGCTTGTGCCAGTCCTGTTGCCGGGCGGCCTCCGCCACCTGACGGGCCTCGCGCTCTGTGACGTTGGTGCGTGGGGTGGTGGTGGCGGACATTGAGGCTCACCTCGCCGCTGAGAGGGACGATTGGGACCGTTCGTTACCGACCAGTGCTACTGGATCGTTGGTACCCGAAACGGCCGCACCCCACCACCCCTCGCGGTCCGATCGGGTCGATGTCACGCCCGGAGCCGCGGGCGCGACGGCCCACGACAGGAACGGCCGCAGCCCCCGCACAGTGGGCTGCGGCCGTTCCGTCCGACCTGTCCGTGGCAGGTCAGAGCGCGAGACCGGTGAGGACCAGCACGCGCTCGTAGGTGTAGTCCTCCATGGCGAACCGCACGCCCTCGCGGCCCACGCCGGACTGCTTGGCGCCGCCGTACGGCATCTGGTCGGCACGGTAGGACGGGACGTCGCCGATCACCACGCCACCGACCTCGAGGGCGCGGTGGGCGCGGAAGGCGACCTGGACGTCGCGGGTGAACACGCCTGCCTGGAGGCCGTACTTGGAGTTGTTGACCGCGGCGAAGGCCTCGGCCTCGCCGTTCACCTTCTGCACGGTGAGGACCGGTCCGAAGACCTCCTCGCAGGCGAGGGTGGCGTTCGCGGGCACGTCGGTGAGGACGGTCGGCGCGTAGGAGGCGCCGTCGCGGTCGCCGCCGGTGAGCAGCGTGGCGCCGGCCTCGACCGCCTCCTTGACCCACGCCTCGACGCGCTTGGCGGCGTCCTCGCTGACCAGCGGGCCGACGTCGGTCTTGTCGTCGGTGGGGTCACCGGTGACCTGGGCCTCGACGGCGGCCACGACGCGCGGCAGCAGCCGGTCGTAGACGGACGCGTCGGCGATCACGCGCTGCACGGAGATGCAGGACTGGCCGCCCTGGTAGTTGGAGAAGGTCGCGATGCGGGTCGCGGCCCAGTCCAGGTCGGCGTCGCTCGCGAAGTCGCCGAGGACGACGGCCGCGCCGTTGCCTCCCAGCTCCAGGGTGCAGTGCTTGCGCGGCACCGAGTCCATGATCGCGTAACCGACCTTCTCCGAACCGGTGAAGGAGATGACCGGCAGGCGCTCGTCCTGGACCAGGGCGGGCATGCGGTCGTTGGCGACCGGCAGGATCGACCAGGAGCCGGCGGGCAGCTCGGTCTCGGCGAGCAGGTCACCGAGGATCAGACCGGAGAGCGGGGTGGCCGGGGCCGGCTTCAGGATGATCGGCGCGCCGGCGGCGATCGCGGGGGCGACCTTGTGGGCGCACAGGTTCAGCGGGAAGTTGAACGGCGCGATGCCGAGGACGACGCCCTTCGGGAAGCGACGGGTGAGCGCCAGGCGGCCCTGGCCACCGGCGTCGGTGTCGAGGCGCTGGGCCTCGCCGCCGTTGAACCGGCGGGCCTCCTCGGCGGCGAACCGGAACACGGAGACGGCACGGCCGACCTCGCCCCGGGCCCACTTGATCGGCTTGCCGTTCTCGGCGGAGATCAGCTGGGCGATCTCCTCGGTGCGCTCGACCAGCCGCTTGCTGACGTGGTCGAGGGCGGCGGCACGTACGTGCGCCGGGGTGGCGGCGAACTCGTCCCGCACGGCGTACGCGGCGGCCACGGCCTCCTCGACCTGGGCGTCGTTCGGCACGCTGACCTTGCCGACGAGACGGCCGTCCCACGGCGAGGTGACGTCGAAGGTGTCCTCGCCGATGACCTGGCGGCCGGCGAGCCAGAAGGCGTGGGTGGAAGTCATATGCGAGTCCCGGCCCTTCCGCGTTGGGGGTGTGCTTTCGGTTCGCTGTCCACGGTAGGACGGGGGCGCCCGAGGGTCGCTTGTCCGAGTCGTAGCAGTCGCGACGGAGGGTACGCCGGAATGGCGGGGTCGGCGGGGGTGGGGGGTGCCGGACGGGTGGGGCGCTGGACGGGGGCGTGCTGGAGGCGTGGGGTGCCGGGTGGCTGCCATGCCGGACGGGCTGCCGTGCTGGACGACCGGCGTGCCGAGCGGGCGGGGTGCCGCGCCGATGGGGGCGAACAGGCCAGGTGCCGGGGGACCGGGGTGTCCCAGGGGGCGAGGTGCCCGACAGCCGAGGTGTCGGACGGGCGGGCTGCCCGCTGCCCGGGCTACTCCGTCGTCGTCGCCTTCAGGGCGAGCCACAGCTCCATCCGGACGTCGGGGTCGTCCAGGGAGCGGCCGAGGATCTCCTCAACGCGGCGCATCCGGTAGCGCAGCGTGTGCCGGTGGACGCCGAGATCCGCGGCGGCCGCGTCCCACTGGCCGTGCCGCGACAGCCACGCCCGCAGCGAGGCGACCAGGTCCCCCCGTCCCGTCGCGTCGTGCTCGTGCAGCGCCCGCAGCAACCCGTCGGCGAACGCCTTCACCGCGTCGTCGGCCAGCAGCGGCAGCACGGAACCCGCGGCCAGCTGCTCGTGCTCCACGAACCCCCGGCCCCGCCGCCGCGCCACCGACAACGCCTGCTCGGCCTGTTTGTAGGCCGCCGCCGCGGCGATCGGCCCGGTGGGCGCGGAGAGCCCGACGACCAGCTCGTACTCCTCCGCGACCGCCTGCTCGGGCACCGCCCGTGCCGCTTCGAGCGCCATCGCGTACTCCACGCACGCGGCCACCGCCGGGCCCCCGTCCGCGGCGAGCACCACCAGCCGCTCCCCCTCGGGCACGACCAGCACGGCCTCGCCGGAGCGCGCGGCGGCGGACTCCACGGTCTCCGTGAGACCGCCCAGTGGATCACCGCCCATGTCGGCTGCGGCCGGCACGGCCACGCCGGACTTGGCCGCGGTGACGGACTTGGCCGTGGCGACGGGCTTGGCCGTGGTGACGGGCGTCCGCGAGGCCGGCCCCGGCAGCGACTCGGCGACGATCATCCGGAAGGGCGCGTCGAGCAGCTCGCCGTACAGGTCCCCGGCGACGGCCCGGGCGTGGTCGGGCTCGCCGGCGAGCAGCATGCGCAGCACCGCCGTGCCGATCCGCTGTTCGGCCGCCTGCAGGGAGCGGGACCGCTCGGTGACGAGGGTGAGCAGGGCGATGGCGGAGTGGACGGCGTAGCGCTCGGCGGTGCCGAGTGCGGCGGCCGTGCCGACGGCGAGCGCGGCCCGCGGGCGGCGGCCGGTTCCCAGCGAGTGCAGCTCGACCCGGTCCTCGTGCTCGGGGCCGCCGACGACGGAGGAGGCGGGCGCGGACCGCTCCCGGAGCCGTTCGACCTCCGCGGTCAGCCGGGCGGCGCGCCTGCCGGCCCACTCCGGTGCGGCGGCGACGACGGCGCCCGAGGCGTCGTACAGGGCGGCCCAGCCGTCCACCTGTACGGCGAGGGCGGTGAGGAGGCCTTCCGGGCCGGCGCTGAGGGCCTGCCTGGTCAGTTCGCGCTGGGCGGCGAAGCCCGCCGTGACCGCGCGGTACTGGTCGGCGGCGATCGCCGCGGACACGGCCTTGCTGATGGCGAGGAAGGGGGTGCGGCGGGGGACCTCCAGCAGCGGCAGGCCCTCCTGGGCGCAGGCGTCGACCAGGGCCTTCGGGATGTCCTCGTAGTTGACGCCGACGGCGAAGCCGAGTCCGACGACGCCCGCGCCGACCAGTCGCCGCACGTAGCGGCGCATGGCCTCCGGATCCTCCGCGTCCAGCTTGAGCGCGGTGATCAACAGCAGCTCGCCCCCCTCCATGTAGGGGACGGGGTCGGCCAGCTCGCTGACGTGCGCCCAGCGGACGGGCACGTCGAGGCGGTCCTCGCCCGCGCGCACGGTCAGCTTGAGCGCGGAGTGGTGGACGAGCGAGGCGAGGGTCGGGGGCATGGGACCTTCACGGTGAGCCGGACACGGTGATCGAGGTGATCTTTTGGCCGCCGCGTATGAACGGCCTACGCCGATTCTGCCTCACCGTACGATCGGCCGCTGGCCCTCACGCCCGCAGGTCCACCAGCAGCGGCGGCGCGTGCTCGCCCTGCACGCTGGTCAGCGACAACACGGCGTGGCCGGGCGGCACCGCGTGCGCCAACTCGGACGCCGACCACCGCTCCCGCTCCACCTGCCGCACGGTGACGGCCCGGGCCGTCGGTGCCTGTCCGGTGATGACCCGGCGCAGCATGTGCACGGCCTTGCCGGCGGGCGTCTCGGCGATGATCTGCCGGTCGGTGACGTCCCGGGTCTCGGTCCACTCCTTGCCCCACACCTCGGCGAAGTCCTGCCCGTCCCAGGGGGTGAGCCCGGACAGCGCCATCCGGCATCCGGTGGCGCCGAGCAGCGGGCCGCGCAGCGGCCGGGGCACGTCGTCCAGGGTGCGCAGGGTGAGCACCGCGCCGGCGCCCGCGGAGCGCAGCCGCTGAATCCCCCGCACGGCCTCCGGTGTGACGACACCGGAGGCGTCGTCGAGCAGCAGGCAGGCGAACAGGGACCGGTCCTCCCGGGCCGTCACGGCGGCCGTGAACTGGGCGAGCACCAGCCGGGCGAGGATCCGGGAGGCGTCGGCGTGACCACGCTGGGGCAGGTCGATGCGGACGCGGACCGGGTGGTCGAGGGCCTTGAGCGAGAACGGGCGGGACTGTCCGGAGGTGTCGAAGAAGGCGGCGAAGGCGGGCCGGTCGAGCAGCGCGATCCGGTCGGCGAGCACCGTGCCGACATCGCCCGGGTGGGCCATCTGCCGTTCGCGGGCGTCGAGTTCCCGCAGCAGCGAAGCGTGGCCGGTGTCGGTCAGGCCCTTGCGGAGCGCGGCCAGCGGGCCGGGCGCGCCGTCGAGCAGCTGGCGCAGCTCGGGTACGGACGGGAAGCGGTCGTGGACGGCGCGGAACGGGCCGAGCAGCTGGGCGAGCACCGTGGTGGAGCGGCGGCTGTCGCTGCCCGGGTGCGGGTCGGCGAGGTCGCCGACGAGGGCCTCGGCGAGTATGGCGGCGGCCTCGTCGGGGTCGGTGGTGCCGCCGTAGAGATCGAGGTCGTACACCGACTCGGGGTGGCCGATGCGTACGACGACGTCATAGGCCTCGGCCGGGCCGAGCCCGGCGCCCGCGGCGCCGACGACCACGACGGAGGCGCGGCCGGCGAGGGCGTGCAGGCACAGGGACTCGGCGAGCGGCCGTACCACCGCGCCTGTCTTGCCGGAGCCGGCCGGGCCCACGGCGAGCAGCGAGGTGCCGAGCAGGTCCGTGCCGAGGCCGAGCCCGGCGCCGCGGTAGTGGTAGGGGTTGCGGGGGTCGTCAGCGGTGGTGCCGAGCCTGACCTGCCCGGTGAACAGGTCGTGCCGGGCGTGCCGGGTGGGCAGGTCGCGTTCGCCGGAGGGGTGCAGGCAGGCGGCGGCGCCGTCCTTCAGTACGGCGCCCGTGAAGGTGGCGAGGGAGTGCCGCCCGGTCCGTACGCCCTGCCAGGCGCGGTCGATCCGCGCGTGGTCGACGTCCCGCATGAGTCCGGCCTTCGCCTCGGCGGCGAGCCGCTCGGCCGCGTCGTGGGCCCCGGCGGCGCGCAGGTGGGGGAACTCGGCGGGGTCCTGCTCCGGCGCGGGGGGTGCTTCGGCCGCGGGGCCGGCGGTGCTCCAGGCGGGTGGGCCGTAGCGGCGCCAGACCTCGCCCCAGCGGCCGAGCCGGCCGACGACCAGCAGGATGGCGAAGGCGATGAGGGTGTAGTAGCTGTACCAGAGGATCGCGTTGCCGACCCGGTCGTTGCCCTGGCGCCAGGATTCCGGGGTGAACAGCTCCAGGGGCAGCACCCACCAGCCGCCGAGGTAGCCGTTCCACAGCAGGGACCACACCAGCCAGCCCACGAGGAAGGCGATCAGGGCGCCGCTGAGCAGCTGGCGGGCCGGGATCCGCTCGGGCTCCTGCTCGGGCCGGGGGCGGTGGCCGAAGCGCCACACGCCCGGCGCGGCCTCGGGGCGGTTGGCCCGCAGCCAGGCCAGGAAGGTGGAGCCGTCCGGTTTCGGCGGCGCGCCGGGCGGCGCCGTGGGCATGGGCGGTACCCCGCCCCCCTCAGGGGGAGTCGTCGGGCGGGGTACCGGGTTCGCATGCGTGCCGCGTGCGTCCCGTGTCCCGTCGCTGTCCATCCGTTCTGCCCCCTGACCAGCCGTTCCATCCACCATCAGCGAGCCAATCTAACGCCCCGGCAAGGGGAGTTCACCGCTTACGCGGCCGTACGTTCCCCACTTGGCCGTCGCGGCCCCGACGGCCCCGGTATGTCCACCGCGGACAACCGTCCGCGCCGAAGACGCCCACATGGAGCATGCCCACCCACCATGCACGGACCTAGCCTGCGAAGAAAGATAGGTATGCGTCCGAAAACGCACCGCCCGGAACCGCCCGGGAACGCCCGGTACGCAAGATCATCAGGGAGCCCCCATGACCGCACTTCCGCAGGAGCGCCGCGTCGTCACCGCCATCCCCGGCCCGAAGTCGCAGGAACTGCAGGCCCGCCGCACCGCCGTGGTCGCGCAGGGCGTGGGCTCCGTGCTGCCGGTCTTCACCGCGCGCGCGGGCGGCGGGATCATCGAGGACGTCGACGGCAACCGCCTGATCGACTTCGGTTCCGGCATCGCCGTGACCTCCGTGGGCGCGTCCGCCGAGGCCGTCGTCCGCCGGGCCGCCGCCCAGCTGGCCGACTTCACCCACACCTGTTTCATGGTCACCCCGTACGAGGGCTACGTGGAGGTCGCCGAGGCCCTCGCGGAGCTCACCCCGGGTGACCACGAGAAGAAGTCCGCGCTGTTCAACTCCGGCGCCGAGGCCGTCGAGAACGCCGTCAAGATCGCCCGCGCTTACACCAAGCGCCAGGCCGTCGTCGTCTTCGACCACGGCTACCACGGCCGCACCAACCTGACCATGGCGCTGACCGCCAAGAACATGCCGTACAAGCACGGCTTCGGTCCGTTCGCCCCCGAGGTCTACCGCGTCCCGGTCGCCTACGGCTACCGCTGGCCGACCGGTGCGGAGAACGCCGGCCCCGAGGCCGCCAAGCAGGCCATCGACCAGATCACCAAGCAGGTCGGCCCGGACAACGTCGCCGCGATCATCATCGAGCCGGTGCTCGGCGAGGGCGGCTTCATCGAGCCCGCCAAGGGCTTCCTGCCGGCGATCCGCCAGTTCGCCGCCGACAACGGCATCGTCTTCGTCGCGGACGAGATCCAGTCCGGCTTCTGCCGCACCGGCCAGTGGTTCGCCTGCGAGGACGAGGGCATCGTCCCGGACCTGATCACCACCGCCAAGGGCATCGCCGGCGGTCTGCCGCTGGCCGCCGTGACCGGCCGCGCCGAGATCATGGACGCCGCCCACGCCGGTGGCCTGGGCGGCACCTACGGCGGCAACCCGGTCGCCTGCGCCGGTGCGCTCGGCGCCATCGAGACGATGAAGGAGCTCGACCTCAACGGCAGGGCGAAGCACATCGAGGAGGTCATGAAGGGCCGCCTCGACGCCATGGCCGAGAAGTTCGACATCATCGGCGACGTCCGCGGCCGTGGCGCGATGATCGCCATCGAGCTGGTCAAGGACCGCGCCACGAAGGAGCCGAACCCGGAGGCGACCGCCGCGCTCGCCAAGGCCTGCCACGCCGAGGGCCTGCTGGTCCTCACCTGTGGCACCTACGGCAACGTGCTGCGCTTCCTGCCCCCGCTGGTGATCGGCGACGACCTGCTCAACGAGGGTCTGGACATCATCGAGCAGGCCTTCGCGCGCATCTGAGCGACTGGTCCGCACCCCTGAAAGGGGTCCTGCGGCAGGCCGTGTGAAGAAGGTGTGCGAGGTGGATGTCGGGACGCGATTCCGGCTGCCCAAGCGCCCCGGCCTGCCGTAGGTTCTACCCAGATGAGAGATACACCCCGCCCACAGGGGACTGTGGGCGATTTCAGGGCGGGGCCTCCCCAGCTTCGACCTGGTCGTGCCCTCGCGCACACAACCGGCGCCTGACGCCGGGATCTCCTCACCGATCGGACGGTCGCCGCCCCAAACCCCCCGGGGCGCGCGACGTTCCGGTCCGGTCGGCCGCCTCGGAACCACCCCCCCTGTTCCGGGGCGGCCGACCTCCTTCCACCCCCCTGACAGGCCCGGACCTGTGCACGGAGGGCCGTCTTCCGCCCCTCCGCCGGATCCGACCTGCGAAGCTGGGCCGGTGTCGACCTCAGTCCGCCGCTCGCTGCTCCTCGGTGTCCCGGCCGTCCTCTTCGCCCTGATGACCTGGCAGGTGCTGGTCCACGGCCCGCTCCTGCGCCTGGACACCCGCCTCAGCGGGGCCCTGCGTCATCCGGACCTGTTCTCCGCCGCCCTGTCCGACCTCGGCAACGTCGAGGTCGCCCTGCCCGTGCTCGTGGCCGCCCTCGGGTACGCGGCCTGGCGGGGCCGGGCCGCCGGTGCGGCCCGCTGGTGGCTGCCGCCGCTGGCGGCGGCGGTGCCGACGGCGCTGGTCCCGGCGATCGTCGTACCGCTCAAGGACTGGACTTCCCGGCCGGGGACACCGGTGGTGCCCCCGGGGGTCGGCTACTTCCCGTCCGGGCACACGGCGACTGCGGCGCTCGCGTACGGCGGCGCGACCCTGCTCCTGCTCCCCTGGCTCCGCTCGCCGGCCGCCCGCCGGACGCTGGTGGCCGGCTGCGCGCTCCTGGTCCTCGGGGTGTCGTTCGGCCTGGTCCGCCGTGGCTGGCACTGGCCGCTGGACGTGGTGGCCAGCTGGTGCCTGTGCACCGTGCTGCTGACCACCCAGGTCCTGGTGGTCAGCCGAAGTAGGCGTCGAAGTTCTTCTGGAACTCCCAGTTCGCGAAGCGGTCCCAGTTCACCGACCACGTCATCAGACCGCGCAGCGCCGGCCACGTCCCGTGGGTCGCGTACGAGCCGCAGTTCGTCCTCTTCGTCAGGCAGTCCAGGGTCTTGGTGACCTCCGCCGGGGAGACGTGGCCGTTGCCCGCGTTCGTCGACGCCGGCATGCCGATGGCGACCTGGTCGGGGCGCAGCGGCGGGAAGACGTCGCCCGCGTCGCCGGCCACCGGGAAGCCGGTGAGCAGCATGTCGGTCATGGCGATGTGGAAGTCGGCGCCGCCCATGGAGTGGTACTGGTTGTCCAGGCCCATGATCGGGCCCGAGTTGTAGTCCTGGACGTGGAGCAGGGTGAGGTCGTCGCGCAGGGCGTGGATGACCGGGAGGTACGCCCCGCAGCGCGGGTCCTGGCCGCCCCACTTGCCGGAGCCGTAGAACTGGTAGCCGTTCTGCACGAAGAACGTCTCCGGGGCCATGGTCAGCACGAACTTCGCGCCGTAGCGGGCCTTCAGGGTCTTCAGCGCGGAGACGAGGTTGACGATCACCGGGGTGGTGGGGTTGCGGAAGTCCGTGTCGCCCGTGTTCAGGGAGAGCGAGTGGCCCTCGAAGTCGATGTCGAGGCCGTCGAGGCCGTAGGTGTCGATGATCTTCGACACGGATGTGACGAAGGCGTCCCGGGCCGCGGTCGTGGTCAGCTGGACCTGGCCGTTCTGGCCGCCGATCGAGATCAGCACCTTCTTGCCGGCCGCCTGCTTGGCCTTGATCGCCGCCTTGAAGTCGGCGTCGCTCTCGACGTTCGGGCACTGGGTGACCGGGCAGCGGTTGAAGCGGATGTCGCCGGAGGTGACCGAGGTGGGTTCGCCGAAGGCCAGGTCGATGACGTCCCAGCTGTCGGGGACGTCGGCCAGGCGGGTGTAGCCGGAGCCGTTGGCGAAGCTCGCGCGGAGGTAGCCGACGAGGGCGTGGGCGGGCAGGTCCGGGGAGCCGCCGCCGCCGCCCGGGCTGGTCGTCGCCGTCACGACCGCGGACTTGGCGGACTCCCCCGCGTCGTTGCTCGCGGTGACCTGGAAGCCGTACGCCGTCGCGGCCGCGAGTCCGCTCACGGTGGCCGACGTGCCGGTCACCGTCTGGACCTTGGCGCCGTCGCGGTAGACGGAGTAGCCGGTGGCGCCGGTGACGGCGGACCAGGACAGGCCGACGGAGGTCGAGGTGACGGTGGTGGTGCGCAGGCCGGCGGGTGGGGCGGGGGGCTGTCCGGTACCGCTGCCGCCGGGGCCGATCAGGGAGATGTCGTCGGCGTAGTAGGCGCCGGTGCCGTACCAGCCGTGGGTGTAGACGGTGACCTTCGTGGTCGTGGCGCCGGTGCGGAAGGTGGTGCTGAGCTTCTGCCAGTCGGGGGCGGACTGGGTCCAGGTGGAGACGTCGGTGGTGCCGGTGCCGTTGGCGCCGAGGTAGACGTAGGAGCCGCGGACGTGGCCGGACAGGGTGTACTGGGAGTCGGGCTGCACGGTCACGGTCTGGGCGCACTGGGCGTTGTCGCTGCCCGCCGGGGTGGCCTGCAGTGCCGAAGTCCCGCTGTGCACGGGTGAGTTGACGGTCGTACCGGCCGTGCAGGTCCAGCCGGTCAGGCCGGATTCGAAGCCGCCGTTCCGGCTCACGTCCGCGTCGGCCGCTCGGGCGGCCGACGAGAGCGCGGTGATGCCGGGCACGGCGAGCAACGCGGCCGTGAGCAGGGCGAGGACGGACCTGGGGCGTCTGGTGCCGTGGGCGCGTCGGGGGCGATCCACAAGGGCCTCCGGAAGAGGGGGAGTTGAGGGGGTGGAGCGCCCACAACTTGGTCCAGACCAATCCTCTTGTCAAGGGGTCGGGGCGCTACCCGTCCTCCGCCCGCCCCCCGGCCAGCCCCGCCGCCGCCTCGTGCATCGCCAGTTCCAGCAGCGCGGGGTCGGTGAGCATGCCCGAACCGTCCGGCGCGACCAGCCAGCGCACCGCCCGGGTCGCCCGGCCGGGGTACGGCACGACGATCCAGGTGCCGGGCCCGGCGGTACGGATGCCGGTGCCGAGCCAGCGGGCCGCGGTGCCGGGCGGCACGAAGAAGCCGACCCGGTTGTCGCCGAAGTCGACGAGCACCGGCCCGGGCCGGTCGAGGATGCGGGTGAGCACGTCCAGCGTCGGATAGCCGAGCTCGCCCGGCAGGATCAGTACGTCCCAGGCCTTGCCCGCGGGCAGCAGGGCGACCCCGAGGGGGTTGCGCTCCCACTCCCAGCGGCAGGCCTCGGGGTCCGGTGCGACGGCTGCCAGCCATTCGACCGCCGTCTTCGCCCCAGTCATCGATAAGCCTCCCTCTCTCGTGCGACGCGGTGGCGTCGGGGAGAGAGAGGGAGGCTTTGCGCAGGGCATTACGCGACTTCCGCGCCCTCTTTCGAGTGAGGTGGGGCACACCCCACGGGATCAGCTGTCGAAACCGAGCCCCAGCCGGTCCATCGTCCGCAGCCACAGGTTGCGGCGGCCGCCGTGCGCGTCCGCGCGGGCGAGGGACCACTTGGTGAGGGCGATGCCCGTCCAGGCGAACGGCTCCGGCGGGAACGGCAGCGGCTTCTTGCGCACCATCTCCAGCTCGGTCCGCTCGGTGCGCTCCCCGTCCAGCAGGTCCAGCATCACGTCGGCACCGAACCGGGTCGCGCCGACACCGAGGCCGGTGTAGCCGGCCGCGTACGCGACCTTCCCCTGGTGGCCGGTGCCGAAGAACGCCGAGAAACGGGAGCAGGTGTCGATCGCGCCGCCCCAGGCGTGTGTGAAGCGCAGGCCCTCCAACTGCGGGAAGCAGGTGAAGAAGTGGCCCGCGAGCTTGGCGTACGTCTCCGGCCGGTCGTCGTACTCGGCGCGCATCCGGCCGCCGTACGGGTAGATCGCGTCGTAGCCGCCCCACAGGACGCGGTTGTCCGCGGACAGCCGGAAGTAGTGGAACTGGTTGGCGCTGTCGCCCAGCCCCTGCCGGTTCTTCCAGCCGATCTCCGCCAGTTGGTCGGCGCTCAGCGGCTCCGTCATCAGCGCGTAGTCGTAGACCGGCACGGTGTACGAGCGCACGCGCCGCAGCAGGCTCGGGAAGATGTTCGTACCGAGCGCGACCCGGCGGGCGCGGACGGCGCCGTACGGAGTGCGGACGGCCATGCCGGCGCCGTAGCTCTTCAGGGTCAGGGCGGGCGTGTGCTCGTAGACCCGGACACCGAGCCTCATGCACGCCTGCTTCAGGCCCCAGGCCAGCTTCGCCGGGTGCAGCATGGCCACACCGCGGCGGTCCCACAGGCCCGCCTCGAAGGTGGGCGAGTTCACCTGTTCGCGCACCGCGTCGGTGTCCAGGAACTCGACACCGTCGGCGAGCCCCTTCTCCGTCAACTGGCGGTGCCAGTCGCGCAGTTCCCCGGCCTGGTAGGTCTCGGTGGCGACGTCGATCTCACCGGTGCGCTCGAAGTCGCAGTCGATGTCGTGCCGGGCGACCGCCGCCTCGATCTCGTCGAGGTTGCGGCGGCCCAGCTCCTCCAGCTTGCCGATCTCGTCCGGCCAGCGGCTGAGGCCGTTGGACAGGCCGTGGGTCAGGGAGGCGGCGCAGAAGCCGCCGTTGCGGCCGGAGGCGGCCCAGCCCACCTCGCGGCCTTCCAGCAGCACCACATCGCGCTGCGGGTCGCGCTCCTTGGCGTTGAGCGCGGTCCACAGTCCGCTGTAGCCGCCGCCGACGACCAGCAGGTCGCAGGTGTCGGTGCCGGTGAGAGCGGGCTCGGCGGGGGGCTTGCCGGGGTCTTCCAGCCAGTACGGGACCGGCTGGGCTTCGGAAAGAGAGGCGATCCACTTGTCTTCACCACGGCTCATGGCGCTCGTGGCCATGATTTCAACTCCCTACAGGGGCTTATGCCTTTTGCTTGTTGCGGCGGTTGCTGATGACCATCGAGGTCAGGACGAACAGTACGGCGAGGAGGAACATGGCCGTACCGATGACATTGATCTGAACGGGCGTTCCGCGCTGCGCCGAACCCCACACGAACATGGGGAACGTGACGGTCGAACCGGCGTTGAAATTGGTGATGATGAAATCGTCGAAGGAGAGCGCGAAGGAGAGCAGCGCGCCCGCGGCGATTCCGGGTGCCGCGATGGGCAGGGTGACCCGCAGGAAGGTCTGCGCGGGGCCGGCGTACAGGTCGCGGGCCGCCTCCTCCAGGCGCGGGTCCATCGACATCACGCGGGCCTTGACCGCGACGACGACGAAGCTGAGGCAGAACATGATGTGCGCGATCAGGATCGTCCAGAAGCCGAGCTGCGCGCCCATGTTCAGGAACAGCGTGAGCAGCGAGGCCGCCATGACGACCTCGGGCATGGCCATCGGCAGGAAGATCAGCGAGTTCACGGCGGAGCGCGCGCGGAAGCGGTAGCGGACCAGCGCGAAGGCGATCATGGTGCCGAGGAGCGTGGCGCCGACCGTCGCCCAGAAGGCGATCTGGAGGCTGAGGGAGAGCGAGCCGCACATGTCGGCGACACCGCACGGGTCCTTCCAGGCGGCAGTAGAGAACTGCTGCCACTCGTAATTGAAGCGCCCCTTCGGCTTGTTGAAGGAGAACACCGTGACGACGATGTTCGGCAGCAGGAGGTAGGCGAGTGTGCAGAGCCCGGCGATGACGACGAGATTGCGCTTGAGCCAGTTGACGAAGGGCATTTAGACCAGATCCTCCGTCCCGGACCGGCGAATGTAGATCGTGACCATGGCCAGGATCGCGGCCATGAGGATGAAGGAGAGCGCGGCCGCCGTCGGATAGTCCAGGATGCGCAGGAACTGCGTCTGGATCACGTTTCCGATCATGCGGGTGTCGGTGGAGCCGAGGAGTTCGGCGTTGACGTAGTCGCCGGCCGCCGGAATGAAGGTCAGCAGGGTTCCCGAGACCACACCGGGCATCGACAGCGGGAAGGTCACCTTGCGGAAGGTGGTGAACGGCTTGGCGTACAGGTCGCCGGCCGCCTCGTGCAGCCGCCCGTCGATCCGCTCCAGCGAGGTGTAGAGCGGCAGGATCATGAACGGCAGGAAGTTGTACGTCAGACCGCAGACGACCGCCAGCGGTGTGGCGAGGACGCGGTCGCCGGCCGTCCAGCCGATCCAGTCGGTGAGGTCCAGGACGTGCAGCGAGTTCAGGCCGTGCACGACCGGGCCGTTGTCCGCGAGGATCGTCTTCCAGGCCAGCGTGCGGATCAGGAAGCTGGTGAAGAACGGCGCGATCACCAGGATCATGATCAGGTTCTTCCAGCGGCCGGCGCGGAAGGCGATCAGGTACGCGAGCGGGTAGCCCAGCAGCAGGCACAGGACCGTCGCGGCGGCGGCGTAGAACACCGAGCGCAGGAACTGCGGCCAGTACTCGGCGAGGGCGTCCCAGTAGGTCGCGAAGTGCCAGGTGACCTTGTAGCCGTCCTCCAGGGAGCCCGTCTGCACGGAGGTGGAGGCCTGGTAGATCATCGGCAGCGCGAAGAAGACGATCAGCCACAGCAGGCCGGGCAGCAGCAGCCAGTACGGGGTGAGCCGGCCGCGCTTGCGCGCGGGCTTCTTCGCGGGTTCCGCGGCCGCGAGGGGCGGGGGCGCTTCTTGGAGCGTCGACATGGTTACGCGGCCTCTTCCTCGACGGTCTCCACGCCGGCGTCGATGTCCTGGGCCGCGTCCAGGCCGAAGGTGTGGGCCGGGCTCCAGTGCAGGACGACGTCGGCGCCGGGCAGGAGACGGCCGTCGCGCTCGACGTTCTGCACGTACACCGCGAACTCGTCGCAGACCGGGGTGTCGATCACGTACTGCGTGGAGACGCCGATGAAGCTGGCGTCGGCGATCTTGCCGGTGAGGCGGTTGCGGCCCGCCGGGATCTCCCCCGCGTCGTCGGCGTGGGTGAGCGCGATCTTCTCGGGGCGGATGCCGACCAGCACCTTGCCGCCGGCCGTCGTCGGCGCCGAACAGCGCGCCTCGGGCAGCACCAGCTTGCCGCCGCCGGCCTTGAGCACGATGTCGTCGCCGTTCTTCGTGTCGATCTCCGCCTCGATGAGGTTGGAGGTGCCGAGGAAGTTGGCGACGAAGGTGGTCTGCGGGTTCTCGTACAGGTCGGTGGGCGCGCCGAGCTGCTCCACGCGGCCCGCGTTCATCACGGCGACCGTGTCGGCCATGGTCATGGCCTCCTCCTGGTCGTGCGTGACGTGGACGAAGGTGATGCCGACCTCGGTCTGGATGCGCTTGAGCTCCAGCTGCATCTGGCGGCGCAGCTTCAGGTCGAGGGCGCCGAGGGGCTCGTCGAGGAGGAGCACCTTCGGGTGGTTGATCAGCGCCCGTGCCACGGCGACGCGCTGCTGCTGGCCACCGGAGAGCTGGTGGGGTTTCTTCCGCGCCTGCTCGCCGAGCTGGACCAGTTCCAGCATGTCCTCCACCTGCTTCTTCACGCTCTTCAGGCCGCGCCGGCGCAGGCCGAAGGCGACGTTCTCGAAGATGTCGAGGTGCGGGAAGAGGGCGTAGGACTGGAAGACCGTGTTGACCGGCCGCTTGTACGGCGGCAGGTGGGTGACGTCCTGGTCACCGAGGTGCACCGTCCCGGAGGAAGGTTCCTCCAGGCCGGCGATCATGCGCAGTGTGGTGGTCTTGCCGCAGCCGGAGGCACCGAGCAGGGCGAAGAAGGAGCCCTGCGGCACGGTCAGGTCCAGCGGCTGTACGGCGGTGAAGGCACCGTACGTCTTGGAGATACCGGAGAGGCGGACGTCGCCGCTGTTGTCTGGTGTCGTCTTCATCGTCGTCACGCCCCTGTGAGCTTCGCGAACTTCTCTTCGTAGGCCGTCTCTTCCTTCGGGCTCAGGGAGCGGAAGGCATGGGACTTCGCCTGCATGGCCTTGTCCGGAACGATCAGCGGATTGTTCGCCGCGTCCTTGTCGATCTTCGCAAGGTAGGGCTTCACGCCCTCGACCGGAGACACGTAGTTGATGTAGGCGGCGAGCGCGGCGGCCTGTTCGGGCTCGTAGTAGAAGTCGATCAGCCGCTCGGCGTTCGTCTTGTGCCGCGCCTTGTTGGGGACGCACATGTTGTCGGTCGACGTCATGTAGCCGCTGTCCGGGATCACGAAGTCCACGTCCGGGCTGTCCGCCTTGAGCTGGACCACGTCGCCCGCCCAGGCGACACAGGCCGCGAGGTCGCCCTTGGTGAGGTCGGACGTGTAGTCGTTGCCGGTGAAGCGGCGGATCTGCCCCTTGTCGACGGCCTTCTGCAGACGGGCGATCGCCGCGTCGAAGTCGTCGTCGGTGAACTTCGCCGGGTCCTTGCCCATGTCGAGCAGGGTCATGCCCATGGAGTCGCGCATCTCCGACAGGAAGCCGACGCGTCCCTTGAGCTTCGGGTTGTCGAGCAGGTCGGAGACCGACCGCACCTCGACGCCGTCGAGCGCCTTCTTGTTGTAGGCGATCACGGTCGAGATGCCCTGCCAGGGGTACGAGTACGCCCGCCCGGGGTCCCAGTCCGCGTCGCGGAACTGGGGCGAGAGGTTGGCGTAGGCGTGCGGCAGGTTGGACGGGTCCAGTTTCTGGACCCAGCCGAGGCGTATCAGCCGGGCGGCCAGCCAGTCGGTGAGGACGAGGATGTCCCGGCCGGTGTCCTGGCCCGCGGCGAGCTGCGGCTTGATCTTGCCGAAGAACTCGTTGTTGTCGTTGATGTCCTCGGTGTACTTGACCGTGATGCCGGTCCGCCGGCGGAAGGTGTCGAGCGTCGGGTGGCCCTTGCCCTTGTCGTCGACGTCGATGTACTCGGTCCAGTTGGAGAAGTTCACCACCTTCTCCCGCGCCGAGTGGTCCTGGGCTGACATGCCGCCCGCGGTCTTGCCCGCGGCGGGGATGCCGCAGCCGCTCAGCGCTCCGATACCGCCGGCCGCGAGCGCGCCGCCCGCGGACACCCGCAGCAGCGATCGGCGGGTCATGGCGGCCCGGCCGTTGCGCAGGCTGCGGCGCATGGCGGCCACTTGGGCCGGGGTCAGGCGGTCGGGCTCGTACTGCTCCATGCTCGTGGTGCCCTTTCGGGAGGGGAGGGGTCGGCCTGGTCGGGGCCGGGGTCTTCACACCCGGCGGCAGCCGCTGTCCGTGCCGTCCGGCTCGCGCCGGGCGCGACGGCTGCTACCGGTCCCCGAAGATCGTGCGGTGCCAGTCCTTGCGGGCCTGCGCGGTGTTGTCGAACATTACGTGCTTGACCTGCGTGTACTCCTCGAACGAGTACGCCGACATGTCCTTGCCGAAGCCGGACGCCTTGTAGCCGCCGTGCGGCATCTCGCTGATGATCGGGATGTGGTCGTTGATCCAGACGCATCCGGCCTTGATCTCGCGGGTGGCCCGGTTCGCCCGGTAGACGTTGCTGCTCCACGCGGAGGCGGCGAGGCCGTAGGGAGTGTCGTTGGCCAGCCCGATGCCCTCATCATCACTGTCGAAAGGCAGTACGACCAGTACAGGACCGAAGATCTCCGACTGGACGATCTCGCTGTCCTGCGCGGCGTCGGCGATCAGGGTGGGCCGGTAGTAGGCGCCGGCCGCGAGGTCGCCCTCGGGCGCTTCGCCGCCGGTCACCACGCGCGCGTAGGCCCGCGCGCGGTCCACGAAGCCGGCGACCCGGTCCCGCTGGACGTGCGAGATGAGCGGTCCGAGGTCGGTGCCGGGGGCGAAGGGGTCCCCGAGCCGTACGGTCTCCATCAGCGCGGCCGTCCGCTCGACGAAGGCCTCGTACAGCGGGCGCTGCACGTACGCGCGCGTGGCGGCCGTGCAGTCCTGCCCGGTGTTGATGAGCGCACCGGCCACGGCCCCGTGGACGGCGGCCTCCAGGTCGGCGTCTTCGAAGACGACGAAGGGGGCCTTGCCGCCCAGCTCCAGGTGCAGCCGCTTGACGGTGGCGGTGGCGACCTCGGCGACGCGCTTGCCGACCGCGGTGGACCCGGTGAAGGAGGTCATGACGACGTCGGGGTGCCCGACGAGGTGCTCGCCGGCCTCCCTGCCGGTCCCCGTGACGATGTTGACTACCCCGTCCGGGATGCCCGCGTCCGTCGCGGCCTGCGCGAAGAGCAGCGAGGTGAGCGGCGTCAGCTCGGCCGGCTTCAGCACGATGGTGTTGCCCGCGGCGATCGCCGGGAGGATCTTCCAGGCGGCCATCTGCAGCGGGTAGTTCCACGGCGCGATCGACCCGACGACACCGATGGCCTCGCGCCGTACGTACGAGGTGTGGTCGCCGGAGTACTCACCGGCTGACTGCCCCTGCAGGTGCCGGGCGGCGCCCGCGAAGAACGCGGTGTTGTCGACGGTCCCCGGCACGTCGAACTCGCGGGTGAGCTTCAGCGGCTTGCCGCACTGGAGGGACTCGGCGCGGGCGAAGTCCTCGGCGCGGTCGGCGAGTACGGCGGCGAACCGGTGCAGCGCGTCGGAGCGCTCACCCGGGGTGGCGCCGGACCAGCCCGGGAAGGCCGCGCGTGCGGCGGCCACGGCCGCGTCGACGTCGTCGGGGCCGGCCAGTTCGTAGGTGTACACCTCCTCGCCGGTGGCCGGGTCGACCACGGTGTGGGTGCGGCCCGAGGTGCCCTTGGTCAGCCGGCCGGCGATGAACTGCGCGCCGTCGGCGAAGCGGTCCTGTGCGGGAAATCGTTCCGGGGTGACGCTGCCCGGGTTGTGCATGTCGCTCTCCTCCGCCGTTCGCCCCGTCCCGGAAGGCGGGTGGCGTAGCTCCAGCTCGATTTGAGTGCCGATCCTGACAGAGCAAGGGCACTCCAACAAGTGATTCCGTTGTTGCCTTTTGGTTACGCGACGGAATCTGTCGACCAGGTGTCGAGTCGGGAAGGAAAAGGGCGGACGGAGTGTCAGTGGTACGTGCCAGACTCGCATGCATGGGGAAGATCGACGGGGTTGACGCCCTGATCAGGGAGGTCCGGGCGGGGGCGCGGATCAGGTATCTGCACTTCTGGGGGCACCGGCCGCGGCCGGGCGGCAGCATCGGCGCGAGCTGTCTGAGCCAGTGGTGGCCGTCACCGTTCGTGGTGGACGGCGTGCACTACGCGACGGCCGAGCACTGGATGATGGCCGCCAAGGCCCGGCTGTTCGGGGACGCGGAGGCGGAGCGCCGGGTGCTGGCCGCCACGCACCCCGCGGAGGCCAAGAAGGCCGGGCGGCTGGTGCGCGGCTTCGACGACGCGGTGTGGGAGCGGGAGCGCTTCCGGATCGTGGTCGAGGGCAGCGTGCACAAGTTCGCGGCCGACGACGCCCTGCGTATGTACCTGCTGGGCACCGGCGCCCGGGTCCTGGTGGAGGCCAGTCCCGTGGACCGTATATGGGGCATCGGCCTCGCCGCGGACGACCGGGCGGCCTTCGACCCGGAGCGCTGGCGCGGCCCGAACCTGCTGGGCTTCGCACTGATGGAGGCGCGGGAGAGACTGGCGGGCGCGGGGGCCTGACGCGAGGGGGCGGGCCCCGGCGCGGGGCTGCCCTTCTCGGCTCGGCGCGGGGCTGAACCCGATCTCAGGCCCGGCGCCGGTGCGGCAGGGCCCCGGCCGTCGGGACCGGCTCCGTCCGCGACTCCGCCGCGACTCCGCCTCGGGTGACGACCGCGCGCCCCTGCCCCGGTCGCCCGCTCAGATGGCGAACGCGATGACGAAGGCGAACAGTCCGAGGACGAGGACGATGCCCGCGACTCCGCAGATGATGCCGGCCAGGGCCACGCCCGGGTTGGTCGCCTCGCCCCGGTTGGCCTTCCCGCGGCCGATCGCGCCGAAGATGATCGCCAGGACACCCAGCACCAGGGCCACCGGCCAGAGCAGGAAGCCGACCGACGCCAGGATGCCCAGCACCAGCGAGGCCGTACCCATGCCGTCGCTCGGGGGCGCCTGCATACCGGGCCAGCCGTAGCCGTTCGGAGCCGGGTAGGGGCCGCCGTAGGGAGGCTGGGGCTGCGGCTGCCCGGGGTAGCCGTATCCCGCGGGCCCGCCCGGATACCCGTACGGCACCTGTCCGGGACCGTCGGGGGCGATGGGCGGCGGAGGTACCGCTTCCGCTCCCCCGTGCGGCGCGACGGGCGCCGGCGGGGCGAAGGGGTTGCCGGTCGCCGCCGGGGACGGCGGGGCGAAGGGGTTCGCCGGGGCTGCGGGCGGCGGGTACGAACCGGCGGCCGAGGGAGCCGGCGGGGCGAACGGATTCCGCTCAGGCGCGGAGGCGTGGGGCGCGGCCGGACCGGCCGGGGAGACAGGGGGACCAGCCTGGGGCGCGGCGGGTCCGGACGGAGGTGCGTACGGGTCCGCCGCGGGCGCATACGGATGTGCCGCGGGCGCGTACGGATGTGCCGGAGGTGCGTACCCGTTGTCCGGGGCTGCGTACGGGTTGTCCCGGGGTGCCGTCGGACCCGCCGGAGTGGCCCATGGCGCGGGCGCGGGCGCGGCACCGGCGGGGTTTCCCGGCGCTCCGGGCGCCGATATGAGCGTCTGCTGGTCGTGCACGGACCCGGGGGCCGGGGCGGAGACGGCGGGGGCCGGCCCGGATCCCCGGTGTCCCGCCGCGAAGGAGTTCGGCTGTCCCGCGCCCGTCGAGCCGTACTCGGGCGCGGCCGACCGGTCGGCGGGCGGAAGGGAGTCCCGCACGTCGCCGGAGCCCGGGACCGGGTCCCGCACCGGCGCCGGGGCGTCGGCCTCCTTGCCCAGGGACAC
Organism: Streptomyces sp. NPDC015139; assembly: GCF_043079785.1. Classification (NCBI taxonomy): domain Bacteria; kingdom Bacillati; phylum Actinomycetota; class Actinomycetes; order Kitasatosporales; family Streptomycetaceae; genus Streptomyces; species Streptomyces sp. NPDC015139. The sequence continues at coordinate 82,059 of NZ_JBIBUW010000011.1, forward strand.
CCGAGGCGGCACCGGCCCCGCTCCGGTGGGCTGCTCCGGTGGCGTGGACTGCGGCACCTCGTCGGACATGGTGGAAGACCCCTTTGGTGGACGTCCCGTCCGTGCTGGACGTCCCGTCATGCTACGGGCCGCCGGGGCCGGTCGCTGGCCGGGGCCTACGATGATCCCGCGTCATCGATCAGCCGATCACCGCGCCGCGACGGACCTCGCTCCGCAGGCGCCTGCCCCGGGGAGGACCCCATGACCGACAGCAGTTCCGTGCCCGCCGCCGGCACGCCCGACCGCGATCTGCGCACCTTCATCGCCGGACTGCCGAAGGCCGAACTGCACGTGCACCACGTCGGCTCCGCCTCCCCCCGCATCGTCTCGGAACTGGCCGCACGCCACCCCGACTCCAAGGTGCCCACCGATCCCGAGGCCCTGGTCGACTACTTCACCTTCACCGACTTCGCGCACTTCATCGAGGTGTACCTGTCGGTCGTCGACCTCATCCGCACCCCGGAGGACGTCCGGCTGCTCACCTACGAGGTGGCCCGTGACCTGGCCCGTCAGCAGGTGCGGTACGCCGAGCTGACCATCACCCCCTTTTCCTCCACCCGTCGCGGCATCGAGGAGACCGCGTTCATGGCCGCGATCGAGGACGCCCGCAAGGCGGCCGAGGCCGAGTTCGGGACCGTACTGCGCTGGTGCTTCGACATTCCCGGCGAGGCCGGCCTGGAGTCGGCGGAGGAGACCGCGCGGCTCGCCACCGACGACCGGATCCGCCCGGAGGGCCTGGTGTCGTTCGGCCTCGGCGGACCCGAGATCGGGGTGCCCCGGCCGCAGTTCAAGCCGTACTTCGACCGGGCCATCGCGGCCGGCCTGCACTCCGTCCCGCACGCCGGTGAGACGACCGGACCGGAGACGGTGTGGGACGCGCTGCGGGAGCTGGGTGCCGAGCGCATCGGGCACGGGACCAGCTCCGCGCAGGATCCCGCGCTGCTCGCCCATCTCGCCGAGCACCGCATCCCGTTGGAGGTCTGCCCGACCTCCAACATCGCGACCCGGGCGGTGCGCACCCTCGACGAGCACCCGATCAAGCAGTTCACCCGGGCCGGGGTGCTGGTCACGATCAACTCGGACGATCCGCCGATGTTCGGCACCGACCTCAACAACGAGTACGCGGTGGCCGCCCGCCTTCTCGAGCTGGACGAGCGCGGCCTCGCCGGCCTCGCCAAGAACGCCGTGGAGGCGTCCTTCTTCGACGCGCAGGGCAAGGCGCGGATCGCGGCCGAGATCGACGCGTACACCGCGGCCTGGCTCGCCCCCTGACCGGGGCCGCGGGGCACCCACCACAATGGGGGCCATGCAGACCGTGACCGCCGTGGCCCACCGCGGCGACCCCTACCGCTTCCGCGAGAACACGATTCCTTCGCTGCGTTCCGCGCTCGACCAGGGCGCGGACGCGGTGGAGGTCGACGTACGACTCACCCGTGACGGCGTGCCCGTGCTGCTGCACGACGCGACGCTGGAGCGGCTGTGGCGGCACGACCGGCCGCTGCTCGCGCTGTCCGCCGAGGAGGTGCGCGGACTCACGGCGGGCGGTGTGCCGACGCTGGCGGAGGCGCTGGCCGCGACCGGGGACAGCCGGATGATGCTGGACCTGTGCGGGCGGGTCGACCGCCGGATCGCGGACCGGGTGGTGGACGTGGTCCGGCAGACCGGGGCGCAGGACCGGGTCTACTACTGCGCGGGCGCCGAGGCGATGCTCGCCGTCCGTGCCGCGGACCCCGGTGCGGAGATCGCCCTGACCTGGACGAGCCTCGCGCCACCACGGGCCGCCGTCCTGGACGCGGTGCGCCCGCGCTGGCTCAACTACCGCTTCTCCCTGGTGAACCGGGAGCTGGCGGCCCGGGTCCACCGCGGCGGCCGGCTGCTGTCCGTCTGGACCCCGGACACCCGTCGCGCCATGCGCCGCCTGCTGGACCTGGGCGTCGACTCGATCACCACGAACCGGATCGACGCGCTGGAGGCGCTGCGCGACGGCGGCTGACGGGACGGTACGGCCGTGCGGCGCACGCCGCACGGCCACGGATCTAGCCGACGGCCGCAGCCGGCAGGGCCGTCGGCGCGCCGAGCGCCTCCAGCCGCTTGATCTTCTTCCGTACGACGTACAGCGGGACGACGCCGAGGATCCCGAAGGACATGTCGATCAGGGTCCACCAGAAGGGGATCCCCCGGACCGGTCCGCACGCGAGGGCGAGCGGGATGATCCCGGCGCAGGCGATCATCCCGAACTCGATCACCCAGATGTTGCGGACCGGGTCGCGGTAGGGGCCGTAGAAGGCGACCGCGATGACGAGGTGGGCGAAGGCGAGCCAGTCCGTCCCGTACAGCACGAACGGGTACTCGGCGTCGACCGTGTCGAGCCCGTCCCGCACCCGGGAGATCCACTCCATGAGCCCGGGCAGCAGGTCGGGTACGGACAGCGCCCGCAAGGCGCTCTCGGTCCAGCGCAGTTCGTGCACCAGGGGGAAGGCGGTGGCCCCGCTGAGGACGAGGCACACCACGAAGATGACCAGCCAGACGCGAATGCCCTTGAGCAGGGCGGCTCTGTCGCTCATGGCAGCAGCGTACGCCTCCATTTGAACGCGTTCAAAACGCAATCGCCCCGCCTCTGGGCCCACCTCCGCCGCAGAGCCGACCTCCGCTGTCAGAGCCCCACGATCCCGTTCCACCGTTTCGCGAAGTCCACCCGTTCCTCGGACGTGATGTCGCGGGCGACGGCCAGGCGGGACCGCATCTCGGAGTCGGGGAAGATCAGGGTGTTGTCGGCGAGGGCCGCCGTGTCCTTGTCCTTGTCGGCGGCCAGGATCTCGCGGGCCGCCGGAACCGGGCAGACGTAGTTGACCCAGGCGGCGAGCCGCGCGGCGACCGCGGGGTCGTAGTAGTAGTCGATCAGGCGCTCGGCGTTGGCCTTGTGCCGGGCCCGGTCGGGGATCATCAGGGAGTCGGCCCACAGCTCGCCGCCCTCCTCGGGCACGAGGAAGTGGATGTCGGGGTTGTCCGCCTGGAGCTGGATGACGTCGCCGGAGTACGCCTGGCAGGCCAGCACGTCCCCGCTGACCAGGTCCTTGGTGTAGTCGTTGCCGGTGAAGCGGCGGATCTGGCCTGCGTGGACCTCCCGTTCCACCTGGTCGCAGACCCGGTGGAAGTCGTCCGCGGTCCACCGGGTGATGTCCACCCCGTTTCCCTGCATGAGCAGCGCGAACGCCTCGTCCAGGCCGGACAGCAGGGTCACCCGCCCCTTGAGGTCGCTCGCCCAGAGTTCCTTCACGTGCCGTATCTCGCGGCCGAGCTTGCGGCGGTTGTAGGCGATGCCGGTGATGCCGGACTGCCACGGCACGGTGAACCGGCGGCCCTTGTCGAAGGCCGGCGCGCGCAGCAGCGGGTCGAGGTGTGCCGCGACGTTGGGCTGGGCCGCGCGGTCCATCTCCTGCACCCAGCCCAGGTGGACGAAGCGCGCGCACATCCAGTCGCTGGTGACGATCAGGTCCCGGCCGGTCGACTGGTGGTTCATCAGCGCGGGGCTGATCTTGCCGAAGAACTCGTCGTTGTCGTTGATCTCCTCGACGTAGTCCACGGAGATCCCGGTGCGCTTCTCGAACGCCTCCAGGGTGGGCCGCCGGTTGGGGTCGTCGTCGTCCGTGTCGATGTACAGCGGCCAGTTCGCCCACTTCAGCTTCTTGTCGGCCGCGGACTCGTCGGCCACGGCCCGGTCGCCGGGCCCGACGTAGGCGGCGGGGACGCCGCAGCCGGTCAGGGCACCGAGCACGGCGGTACCGCCGAGCGCGGCCAGAAGGGAACGGCGGGACAGCGCGGAGGTACGGGAGGAAGTCTGGGGCACCGGGGAAGCATGCCGCTCCGCTCGGTGGACGGGCAATCGACGCAGCGTCGAGCGGGACGGGCCCTGTCCGACACCCTGTCGATCACCGCGCGGGGCCGGGCAGCAAGGCTCCGCGGCGAGCAGCGGAGCGCCCGCGCAGGGCAGACCGCCGGCCGAGAAGCAGAGCCCCGGCTCACGGCACACCGCCCCGGCGAGCCGCAGAGCCCTCCCCCGGGCCCGGACGGGAAACACGCGGCCCCCGGACGGGGAGGTGCCCCGTCCGGGGGCCGGAGCCGGCGCGGTTCCGCTCGAACCGCGGCGGGTCTACTCGCCGAGCGACGTCATGACGTGCTTGATCCGCGTGTAGTCCTCGAAGCCGTACGCCGACAGGTCCTTGCCGTAGCCGGACTTCTTGAAGCCGCCGTGGGGCATCTCGGCGACCAGCGGGATGTGGGTGTTGATCCACACGCAGCCGAAGTCGAGCTTCTTGGACATGCGCATCGCGCGGGAGTGGTCCTTGGTCCACACCGAGGACGCGAGGGCGTACTCGACGCCGTTGGCCCACTCGACGGCCTGGTCCTCGTCCGAGAAGGACTGGACGGTGATGACCGGACCGAAGACCTCGTTCTGGATGATCTCGTCGTCCTGCCTGAGGCCGGAGACGACGGTCGGGGCGTAGAAGTAGCCCTTGTCGCCGACCCGCTGGCCGCCCGTCTCGACCTTGGCGTGGGCCGGCAGGCGGTCGATGAAGCCGGTGACCTGCTTGAGCTGGCTGGGGTTGTTCAGCGGGCCGTAGAGCACGTCCTCGTCGTCCGGCTGCCCGGTCTTCGTCTCGCCGGCGGCCTTGGCGAGCGCGGCCACGAACTCGTCGTGGATGGACTCCTGGACGAGGACGCGGGTCGCGGCCGTGCAGTCCTGGCCGGCGTTGAAGAAGCCCGCCACCGAGATGTCCTCGACGGCCTTGGCGATGTCGGTGTCCTCGAACACGACGACCGGGGCCTTGCCGCCCAGCTCCAGGTGGACGCGCTTGACGTCCTTGGAGGCGGACTCGGCGACGGACATGCCCGCGCGGACGGAGCCGGTGATGGAGGCCATCGCCGGGGTCGGGTGCTCGACCATCGCGCGGCCCGTGTCGCGGTCGCCGCAGACGACGTTGAAGACGCCCTTGGGGAGGATCGAGCCGATGATGTCGGCGATCAGGACGGTCGACGCGGGGGTCGTGTCCGACGGCTTCAGGACGACGGTGTTGCCCGCGGCGATGGCCGGGGCGAACTTCCACACGGCCATCATCATCGGGTAGTTCCACGGCGCGACCTGCGCGCAGACGCCGACCGGCTCACGGCGGATGATCGAGGTCATCCCCTCCATGTACTCGCCGGCCGAACGGCCCTCCAGCAGCCGGGCCGCACCCGCGAAGAAGCGGATCTGGTCGACCATCGGCGGGATCTCCTCGGAGCGGGTCAGCCCGGTCGGCTTGCCCGTGTTCTCCACCTCGGCCGCGATCAAGTCCTCGGCGCGCTCCTCGAACGCGTCCGCGATCTTCAGAAGGGCCTTCTGACGCTCGGCCGGCGTCGTGTCGCGCCAGGCCGGGAAGGCGCGGGCGGCGGCCTCCATGGCGGCGTCGACGTCCGCCTGTGCGGACAGCGGCGCGGTCGCGTACGCCTCGCCCGTCGCGGGGTTGACCACGTCGGTGGTCCGTCCGTCGGCGGCGTCCCGGAACTCACCGTCGATGTAGTTGCGCAGACGACGCAGCTCGGTGCTCACTGCCGGCCTCCTGATCTGGTTCGAGGGTTCGAGCTGTCCAGCGCGGTCAGCCGGTCCGGCTGTCCGATCACTGAGACACCCCACCCTAATCCGCCGGCCCACGTTTTCAACACCCCCGTCGGCCCTCCTTCTGCGAAATCCGCAAGACTGGGAGTCGCAAACAACGAATTTCATCGCCACGGCCTTGCAAAACTGTCGAGACGTCGTGCAGAGTGAGGTCGTGGCCAGTCGAAGCGCAGACCAGAGGGACTCGTCCCGCGAGTCCAGGAACGGCACTCCCCAGCTGGATGCCGTCTCCCTCGCCATCATCCAGCAGCTCCAGGAGGACGGCCGCCGGCCGTACGCCGCGATCGGCAAGGCGGTCGGCCTGTCCGAGGCGGCCGTGCGCCAGCGCGTCCAGAAGCTGCTGGACCAGGGCGTGATGCAGATCGTCGCCGTCACGGACCCGCTCACCGTGGGCTTCCGCAGGCAGGCGATGGTCGGCGTCAACGTCGAGGGCGATGTCGAGTCCATCGCGGACGCGCTGACCGGCATGTCGGAAGTCGAGTACGTGGTGATGGCCGCGGGCTCGTTCGACATCCTCGCCGAGATCGTCTGCGAGGACGACGACCACCTGCTGGACGTCATCAACAAACGCATCCGGGCGCTGCCCGGCGTGCGCTCCACCGAGAGCTTCGTCTACCTCAAGCTCAAGAAGCAGACCTACATGTGGGGAACCCGATAACCGTGAGTTCAAAGGACCTCAGCAAGACCGCGTACGACCACCTGTGGATGCACTTCACCCGCATGTCCTCGTACGAGAACTCCCCCGTCCCGACCATCGTCCGGGGTGAGGGCACCTACATCTACGACGACAAGGGCAAGCGCTACCTCGACGGTCTCGCGGGCCTGTTCGTGGTCCAGGCCGGCCACGGCCGCACGGAACTCGCCGAGGCCGCCAGCAAGCAGGCCCAGGAACTCGCCTTCTTCCCGGTGTGGTCCTACGCCCACCCCAAGGCCGTCGAGCTGGCCGAGCGCCTCGCGAACGAGGCCCCGGGCGACCTGAACAAGGTCTTCTTCACCACCGGCGGCGGCGAGGCGGTCGAGACCGCCTGGAAGCTCGCCAAGCAGTACTTCAAGCTGGTCGGCAAGCCCACCAAGTACAAGGTCATCTCCCGCGCGGTCGCCTACCACGGCACCCCGCAGGGCGCCCTGTCCATCACCGGCCTGCCGGGCCTGAAGGCCCCCTTCGAGCCGCTGGTGCCGGGCGCGCACAAGGTGCCGAACACCAACATCTACCGCGCGCCGCTCTTCGGTGACGACCCGGAGGCCTTCGGCCGCTGGGCCGCCGACCAGATCGAGCAGCAGATCCTCTTCGAGGGCCCGGACACCGTCGCCGCGGTCTTCCTGGAGCCCGTGCAGAACGCCGGCGGCTGCTTCCCGCCCCCGCCCGGCTACTTCCAGCGCGTGCGCGAGATCTGCGACCAGTACGACGTGCTGCTGGTCTCGGACGAGGTCATCTGCGCCTTCGGCCGCCTGGGCACGACCTTCGCCTGCGACAAGTTCGGCTACGTCCCGGACATGATCACCTGCGCCAAGGGCATGACCTCGGGCTACTCCCCGATCGGCGCGTGCATCGTCTCGGACCGGCTCGCCGAGCCGTTCTACAAGGGCGACAACACCTTCCTGCACGGCTACACCTTCGGTGGCCACCCGGTGTCCGCCGCGGTGGGTCTCGCCAACCTCGACCTGTTCGAGCGCGAGGGCCTCAACCAGCACGTGCTCGACAACGAGGGCGCCTTCCTGCAGACCCTGCAGAAGCTGCACGACCTGCCGATCGTCGGCGACGTCCGCGGCAACGGCTTCTTCTACGGCATCGAGCTGGTGAAGGACAAGCACACCAAGGAGTCCTTCAACGACGAGGAGACCGAGCGCGTCCTGTACGGCTTCCTCTCCAAGGCGCTGTTCGACAACGGCCTCTACTGCCGTGCCGACGACCGTGGCGACCCGGTGATCCAGCTCGCCCCGCCGCTGATCTCCAACCAGGAGACCTTCGACGAGATCGAGCAGATCCTGCGCGCGACGCTGACGGAGGCGTGGACCAAGCTCTGATCCCGATCCGTCCGATCAGCTGATCAACACCGGCCCCGGTGCCACCCGTTCGAGTGAGAACGGCGGCCCGGGGCCGTGTGCTGTCCGGCCTCCCTGGTAGGGCTGCCTAGCGTTCCAGTGACCGATCGGCCCAGCCCTCGTTCCCCCGCACGGGGGAACGGGCACCGGGAAAACGGATCAGAAGCGAGGTGTTACGCCCATGGAGGCCCCGCCGGACAACGACGTGCTCTGGGCACGCTCCCTGCACTTCACCCACCCCGACGGCTCCCCCGGACTCACCGGTGTCTCGCTCGGCGTCCGGGAGGGCGAGATCCTCGCCGTCAGCGGCCCGCGCGGCAGCGGCAAGACCACCCTGCTGCGCTGTCTGTCCGGCCAGGTGCCGGTGCGGCGCGGCGAGGTCTGGTTCAACAGCGCGCCCGTGCACACCCTGGGCCCGATCGCCCGGGAGAGGCTGCGCCGGGACCGTTTCGGCTGGATCGACCCCGAACCGGTCCTGGTGCCCGAGCTGAACGTGTGGGAGAACGCCGCGCTTCCGCTGATGCTGCGCGGGGCCGGCCGCCGACGGGCCAAGGTGGCCGCGCTGGAGTGGCTGGAGCGCCTGGACGTCGGCGACCGGGTCCGCAACCGCCCGCACGAGCTGCGACACTCCGAACGCCAGCGCGTCGCCATCGCCCGCGCGCTCGCCCCCGCCCCCACGGTCCTCTTCGCCGACGAACCGACGGCACCGCTGCACCGCGCCGACCGCGGCCACGTCCTGCGCACCCTGACCGCGGCGGCCCGTTCGCACGGCATCACCGTCGTCCTGGCCACGCACGACGCGGAGACGGCCGCCCTGGCCGACCGTACGGTCGCGCTGCTGGACGGGCGGAGCGTCCGAACCGTGCACCTGCCCGAAGCCGCCGGCACGGAAGGCCGGGCGGCGTGCTCGCTCTCCGTCTGACCCGCGCCGCCCGCCCCGCCGTACAGCTGCGCCGCCTGCTGGTGGCCGCCGCCTCGGCGGGCACCGGCTTCCTCCTCCTGTCCTGCCTCGGCTACGCCCTGGACCGCCCCGAGGCGGCGGGGGGCGGCGCGCTGCGCCTGGCCTGGTGCGCGGTGCCGCTCGCCGCCACCGTGTACTTCGCCCTCGCGGTGGCCCGCACCGACCCCGGCACCCGGCCACGCCCGGGGCTCTCCGCCGTCGGCCTCGGCCCGGCCCGTCTGATGGCGATCTCGGCGCTGACCACGGCCCTGTCCTGCACGGTCGGCTCGCTGCTGGCGCTGCTGTTCTTCCTGCATCTGCGCGGCGACCTGAAGGGCCTGCCCCTCGACGGCGCCGCCGCGGACTTCCTCGCCGCCGGCCGGCCCCTCCCCGTCCCGGCGGCCCTGACCCTGCTGGCCCTGGCACCCGCGGTCGCCTCGGCCACGGTCGCCCTCGCCTTCCGCCCGACGGACCCCCGCCCCGCTCCCCGGGGCGCGCTGCGGCTCGGCCGCTTCGGGGCGCACGGCCGCGCGGCGGCGAGGGACACCTTCGGGTCGTACGGCAGGTTCGGGACCGGCACCCGGGCACGGGCGGCCGGCACCGGGCCGGACGCGGCCGAGGGGCGCTCCGCGGGCGGCCGTGCCACCCGGGCGGCGGAGACCCCGCGCGAGCGCGGCCGGACGTCGGCGCTGGTGGGTGCGGACGGCACCGTCTCCGCCCCGGACGGCACCCTGCCGGCGCCGGGTGCCGCGGCGGACGACGAGCCCACGGGCGAGGACACGGGCCCGGACGGCGCCGAGGTCACGCCCCCCGCGGTCACGGTCCCCGCGCCGGTCGGCAAGGTCCCCGCGGATCTGCCCTGGGGCATCGCCCTGCTCGCCGCCGGCCTGACCGTCCACGCGTACGCCGGCCGGTCCGGCCCCGCCCCGTCCCTCGCCACCCTGCCCGGCGAGGCCGTCACGGTGCTGCTCGGCTGGCTGCTGACGACCGTCGGTTTCGTCCTCGCCGCCCCCGGCCTCACCCACCTCTGCGGCCTGCTCCTGCAGTGCGCGCGTCCCGGTGCGCTCCGGCTGCTCGCCGGCCGTGTCCTGATGTCCGAGGCCGGCCGGATCGGCCGCCCCCTCGGCGTGGTCTGCGCGGTGGCATCGGCCGGCTACGCCATGACCTCGCTGTACTCCGGCTCGGCGGCCTCCTTCGGCCCGCTCACCGCCCTCGGCGCGCTCCTCGTCGCCGGCTGCACGGTCGCGACCCTGCTCACCGCGGCCGTCGAGGCCCGCCAGTGCCGCGCCGACACCATCGCGGCGCTGCTCCGGCTCGGCGCGCCGGCCGGCATGCTGCGCGGCGCGGCCGCCCTGCGCGTGGCCGCCCTGCTGGCCCTGTTCGGCCCGCTCACCATGGCGATCGCCGCCCTGGCGGCGCTCCCGGCGGCGCGCTGACCGGCCCGGCCGGAAAAGTTGGCCGCCGGCCGCCGATGAGTTCGGCGCGGGCCGCCGGTCTATCCACCGACCGCGAACACCGCGGCCGGAACACCCCGACGGGAGACGCCTCCATGTACCAGCAGATGATCTTCGTGAACCTGCCCGTGAACGACCTCGACGCCTCGAAGAAGTTCTTCACGGAGCTGGGCTACACGATCAACCCGCAGTTCAGCGACGAGAAGGCGGCCTCGGTGGTGATCAGCGACACCATCGTCGCGATGCTGCTCACCAAGCCGTTCTACTCGACCTTCACCAAGAAGGAGATCGCCGACGCGACGACGACCAGCGAGGTGCTGATCTGTCTGAGCGCCGAGAGCCGCGAGAAGGTCGACGAGCTGGTCGACCGGGCCATCGCCGTCGGCGGCACGGCGAGCGGCGAGACCCAGGACCACGGCTTCATGTACGGCCGCTCCTTCGACGACCCCGACGGCCACACCTGGGAGGTCGTGTGGATGGACCCGGCCGCGGTGCAGGGCTGACCCTCCCCCGGCCCAACAGCCGTGCCAGCATGGGCGGGTGCACCCGACACCCGCCCAGCCGCACCGCGCCGCCCCGGACCGCGAGATAGAGTCCCTCGCCGAGTTCGACGAGGTGGTCGCCGCGCACGGCTCACTCGCCCGGTTCCGTATACAGGCGGTCGACCTGACCGGCCGCACCGCCGACCTCCTCCGCCTCGACGCCACCGGCGCCGTCTTCCTCGGCTGCCCGATGAGCCCCGAGGCCGCCGCCCGGGTCCGGTCGTCCGGCGCCCTGGTCTTCCCGCCCGTCCCGGGCCTCCCCTTCGATCCGTACCGCGGCTTCGTCTACTCACCCGACGAACTCTTCGAGTCCCTGGCGGAGGGGTACGAGGCGACGCCGGACGCCCGGGCCTACGCCTGGTTCCAGCGGACGAAGGCCGACGGTGACGTCTTCTCCTCCATGCTGCGCGCCGTCCACGACGACGCCGTCTCCGACGCCCTGGACGAACTCCTCGTCGGCGGCGCCCGGGTGGTGGGCGTCATGGGCGGTCACGCGATGGAACGCGGGACCACCGCGTACGCCGGTGCGGCCCGGCTCGGCCGCGAGCTGACCCGCGCCGGATACACCGTCGCCACCGGCGGCGGACCGGGCGCGATGGAGGCCGCCAACCTCGGCGCGTACACCGCCCCCTTCGCCGACAGCATGCTCGACGAGGCCCTTCGCCTGCTCGCCAAGGCGCCCTCGTTCCGGCCGTCCGTCACGGACTGGGCGCGGGCCGCCTTCGAGGTGCGCGAACGCTGGCCCGGTGGCGGGGAGTCGGTGGGCATCCCCACCTGGTTCTACGGCCACGAGCCGCCGAACGCCTTCGCCTCGCACCTCGCCAAGTACTTCGCCAACGCGACCCGCGAGGACGGACTCCTGGCCCGCTCCAACGCCGGTGTGGTCTTCCTGCCGGGCGCCGCCGGGACCGTACAGGAGATCTTCGACAACGCGACCCCGAACTACTACGAGTCACGCGGGGAGCCGACTCCGATGGTGCTCGTGAACGAGGCCCACTGGACGACGGAGTTGCCGGCCTGGGGGTTGCTGCAAGCGCTGGCGCGGGGCCGTGCGATGGAGTCCCGAATCGCCCTCGTTGACCGGATCGAGCACGCCGCGGACACGATCAAACGTCTGGGCAGTTAATAAGACGGCAAAGCCAACGGTTGTTGACGGCATATGCATTGACACTGCTTACGGAGCGCTTATAGACCTGTGAGCCTCTTGGGGGTGCTGGGGCCTCACCTCATCCTTCGCCCCAACACCCTGTAAACCCCCCGCAGTTATGCTCTGTAAAGGACAAACGTGTCCATAACTCGCCGCAGCGTACGCCGTTCCGTGCGCATCCTCGGTGTTGCGTCCGCCTCCGCCGCGGTGGTGCTGGGTCTGTCCAGCTCCGCTCTCGCGTGCAACATCCGTGACTTCAAGGCCGAAGCCAAGTGCGACGGCGAAAAGGGCCTCATCGTCGTCACCGACACCGACGCCTCCCGCGTCAAGGCCACCGTCACCGTCTTCCTGGAGGGTGACGGCGGCGTCGAGACCAAGGTGGGCGAGCAGGAAGCCACCGGTTCGAAGGAGGGGACCCAGGTCTCCTTCCCGGAGAACTGGAAGCCCGACGCGACCTACCGCGTCCACATCAAGGCCGGGAAGATCGTCGACGAGGACATCAAGCCCGACCTGGTGACCCAGTCGACCGCCTGCAAGACCGAGGAGAGCAAGTCTCCGACGCCGACGGCCCCCACCAAGCCGTCGCCGTCCGAGTCCACCCCGGCCGAGTCGGCGACGCCGACCCCGTCGGAGTCCGAGTCGAGCTCCGCCCCGGCGGGCACGTCGAGCAACGCGCCGTCCCCGGCGGCCGGTGACTCGAACCTCGCCGAGACCGGTGCCAACTCCAACACCGGCCTGATCGCCGGTGTCGCGGGCGCCCTCGTCGTCGTCGGCGGTGGCGCGGTCTTCTTCGGCATGCGCCGCCGTGGGACGCGCGGCAACGGCTGACGCCCTCCCGTACGGCACCGCGGCCCGTCCTCCTATCCCCAGGGGGCGGGCCGCGGTCCTGTCCGACGCGAGCGGGTCCAGGCCGTGAAGCCGGCCGGGCGGCCCGCCGATCAGTCGAGTACGACGATCTCCGCGGCGTCGAACTCCACGCCGACCGGGTCCCCGGCCTCCGGCGCGTCCCGGAGCGCACAGGCCGCCTCCAGCCGGGGCCCGTCCTGGGGCTGGAGGTGGACCGCCACATGGGTGCCCCGGAAGGTGCGGGCGGTCACCGTGCAGGGCAGGCCGGCGTCGGACGCCACGAGCCGTACCCCGGCGGGCCGGACGAGGAGCGTGCGGTTCCCCTGCGGTGAGCCGTCGGGGACCGGCACCTTGCCCCAGGGGCTGTCGGCGGCCGAGCCGACGACGGTCGCCGGGACCACGTTGTCGAAGCCGAGGAAGCGGGCCACGAACGCGTCGGCCGGCCGCTGCCACACCTCCAGGGGCGTCCCGGACTGCGCGATCCGCCCGTCCCGCATCACCACCACCCGGTCGGCCAGCGCGAACGCCTCGCCCTGGTCGTGGGTGACGGCGAGCACGGTCGTCCCCAGCCGGCCGAACAGCTCCCGCAACTCGACGACCAGCCGTTCCCGCAGGGAGCGGTCGAGCTGGCCGAGCGGCTCGTCCAGCAGGAGGATCCGGGGCCGGGGCGCGAGCGCCCGGGCGAGGGCCACCCGCTGCTGCTCCCCGCCGGACAGCGCGGCCACGGCCCGCCGGGCCGCCCCCGGCAGCCCGACCAGCTCCAGCAACCGGCCCACCTCGACGTCCCGTTCGCCCTTGGCGACTCCGTGCATGCGCAGCCCGAAGGCCACATTCGCGCCGACGTCCCGCTGCGGGAAGAGCTGGTGGTCCTGGAACATCAGGCCGGCCCCGCGCCGGTGCGCGGGCGTGCGCGTCCGGTCGCGGCCGTCCAGCAGCACCCGCCCGGAGTGCAGCGGCTGGAGCCCGGCCACCGCCCGCAGCAGCGTCGACTTGCCACTGCCGCTGGGCCCGAGCACACACACCACCTCGTGCTCGGCGACGTCGAGGCCGACCGCGTCGAGCACGGCCCGCTCACCGAAGCGCACGGTCGCGGCATCGAGGCTCAGCAGCATCAGAACTCCCCCGTCCGGTCGGTGCGCAGCCGCTCCAGCACCAGCAGCGCGGCGGCGCAGACCACCATGAGAATCGTCGAAAGGGCCATCGCCTGGCCGTAGTTGAGCTCTCCGGGGCGGCTCAGCAGCCGGGCCACCGCGACCGGGAGCGTCGGGTTGTCGGGACGCGCGATGAACACGGTCGCGCCGAACTCGCCGAGCGACACCGCGAACGCGAAGCCGGCCGCGACCAGCAGCGCCCGCCGCACCATCGGCAGGTCCACCTCACGCCACGCCCGCCAGGGGGATGCGCCGAGCACGGCCGCCGCCTCCCGCAGCCGCCCGTCCACCGCGCGCAGCACGGGCAGCATGGTCCGTACGACGAAGGGGGCGCCCACCAGCGCCTGGGCCAGCGGCACCAGGATCCAGGACTGGCGCAGATCCAGCGGCGGCTTGTCGAGCGCGATCAGGAATCCGAAGCCGACGGTCACCGCGGACACGCCGAGCGGCAGCATCAGCAGCGCGTCGAAACCCCGTACCAGCCGTCCCGCGTCCCGGCGGGCCAGCGCGGCGGCTGCGAGACCTCCGATCACCACGGCGATGGCGGTGGCGGCGAGGGCGTACTCGAGCGAGGTCCACACGGCCTGCACGGGCGCCACCAGGAACGTACCGCCGTCGGAATCGGTCAGGGCCCGGTAGTAGCCGAGGCCCCAGCCGTCGAGGGAACGCCGGACGAGTACGGCGAGCGGCAGGAGCAGCAGCACCGCGACGGTGGCGAGGACCCCGGCGAGCAGCGCCCGCTGCCCGAACCCGCGCGGCCGGCGGGCGGTCGTCCTCGGGTCGACCAGCCGCAGGGCGGTCTCGCGCCGCCGTACGGTCCAGGCGTGCACGGCGAGGATCGCGCCGACCGCGGCGAACTGGACGAGGGTGAGGACGGCGGCCGTGGACAGGTCGAAGACCTCGGAGGTCTGCCGGTAGATCTCCACTTCGAGGGTGGAGAAGGCCGGTCCGCCGAGGATCTGCACGACCCCGAAGGAGGTGAAGGTGAACAGGAACACCATCAGGGCGGCGGCGGCCACGGCGGGCGCGAGCGCGGGCAGGGTGACCCTGCGCCAAGCGGTGAGCGGTGAGGCGCCCAGCATCCGGGCGGCCTCCTCCTGGCGGGGGTCGAGCTGGGACCAGAGCCCGCCGACCGTGCGGACGACGACCGCGTAGTTGAAGAAGACGTGGGCCAGCAGGATCGACCACACCGTGGTGTCCAGCCGTACCCCCCACAGCTCGTCCAGCAGCCCGTTGTGCCCGACCAGCGCCAGGAAGGCGCTGCCGACGACGACGGTGGGCAGCACGAACGGAACCGTGACGACGGCCCGCAGCAGCTGTTTGCCCGGGAAGTCGAGGCGGGCGAAGACATGGGCGGCGGGCAGCGCGAGCAGCAGGGTGAGCGCGGTGGAGGCGAGCGCCTGCCAGGTGGTGAACCACAGCACGTGCCGGATGTCCGGCTGGGTGACCACGTCCACGATCCGCCCGAACCGCCAGGCGCCGTCCGCCTTCAGCCCGCGCGTGACGATCGCGGCCACGGGCCAGGCGAAGAACAGCGCGAAGAACGCGACGGGCAGGGCCATCAGGCCGAGCCGCGCCGCGCTCCCCCGCCGGGACACGGCTACCTCAGTACGAGCGACGTCCACGACTTGACCCACTGGTCGCGGTTGGCGGCGATCTTCCCGGGCGCCATGGTCTCGGGGTGCTCGGCGGCCGGGCCGTACTCGGTGAACTCGGTGGGCACCGCGGCTCCCCGCACCACCGGGTAGACGTACATGTTCAGCGGCATGTCCTCCTGGAACTCCTTGGAGACCAGGAAGTCGATGAACGCCTTGCCGCCCTTGGTGTTCCGCGCGTTGTCGAGCAGCCCGGCGAACTCGATCTGCCGGAAGCAGGTGCCGGTGGCGACTCCGGTCGGGGCGGTGCCGGGCCGCTTCTTGGCGTAGATCACCTCGGCGGGCGGCGAGGAGGCGTACGACACCACGAGCGGGCGGTCACCGCCGGCCTTCCTGCCTCCGGTGGAGCCGGAGAACTCCTGGGAGTAGGCCTGCTCCCAGCCGTCGACCACCTTGACGCCGTTGGCCTTGAGCTTCTTCCAGTAGTCCTGCCAGCCCTGGTCGCCGTACTCGGCGGCGCTGCCGAGCAGGAAGCCGAGGCCGGGCGAGGAGGTGGCCGCGTTCTCGGTGACGAGGAGGTTCTTGTACGCGGGCTCGGCGAGGTCAGCGAAGGTCCGCGGCGGGGCCAGCTTGTGCTTGCTGAACCAGGCCTTGTCGTAGTTGACGCAGATGTCGCCGTAGTCGACGGGCGTGACCCGGTGCTTGTCCTTGTCCAGCTGGTACGACGCGCCGACCTTGTCGAGGCCCTTGGCCGTGTAGGGCTGGAACAGCCCGTTGTCGAGGGCGCGGGAGAGCAGGGTGTTGTCGACGCCGAAGAAGACGTCGCCCTGCGGGTGGTCCTTGGTCAGGATGGCCTTGTTGACCGCCTGACCGGCGTCGCCGTCCTCGAGGACCCTGAGCTTGTAGCCGGACTGCTTCTCGAAGTCCCGCTGCACCTTCTTGGAGACGGCCCACGAGTTGTGGCTGACCAGGGTCACGGTCCTGCTGTCACCGGACGACTTGCTCTCGCCGGAACCGCACGCGGACAGGCTGATCAGGCCGAGCCCGACCGCCACGGCCACGAAGGTCTTGTTGTGCACTGGATGTCCTCCTGGGGGTTGGCCAGGAAGAGACGCGGCCCCGCCCGGGTCCCGCGAGGGGGCCCGGGCAGGGCGCAACAGCTTGAGTGAAAGACCGAACTTCCTACCCAGAATGACCTGGGCGAGGTTCAGAGGGTCTGCGGCCCGATTGCCGCACTCTCAGCGCTGTGGCGCTCCCCTGTCGGAATATGAGGTTGTCGGAACGTGGCCAGATTACCGCTCGGTCGCCGCGAGCTGACCGCAGGCTCCGTCGATCTCCTGGCCACGGGTGTCCCGGATCGTGACGGGTACGCCGTGCGCGGCGATGGCCTCGACGAACGCCTTCTCGTCCTCCGGCCGGGAGGCGGTCCACTTGGAACCGGGCGTCGGGTTGAGCGGGATCAGGTTGACGTGCACCGGCTTGCCCTTGAGCAGCCGGCCGAGCCGGTCGCCGCGCCAGGCCTGGTCGTTGATGTCACGGATCAGCGCGTACTCGATCGACAGCCGGCGGCCGCTCTTCTCGACGTAGTCGAACCCGGCGTCCAGCACCTCGCGCACCTTCCACCGCGTGTTCACGGGGACGAGGGTGTCGCGCAGCTCGTCGTCAGGGGCGTGCAGGGAGATCGCGAGCCGGCACTTGAAGCCCTCGTCGGCGAACCGGTGGATGGCCGGCACCAGCCCGACGGTGGAGACGGTGATACCGCGCTGGGACAGACCGAGCCCGTCCGGGGCGGGATCGGTCAACGCGCGGATGGCGCCCACGACCCGCTTGTAGTTGGCGAGCGGCTCGCCCATCCCCATGAAGACGATGTTGGACAGCCGCGCCGGACCGCCGGGCACCTCGCCGTCGCGCAGCGCCCGCATGCCGTCCACGATCTGGTGGACGATCTCGGCGGTGGACAGGTTCCGGTCGAGGCCGGCCTGGCCGGTGGCGCAGAACGGGCAGTTCATCCCGCATCCGGCCTGCGAGCTGATGCACATGGTGACCCGGTCCGGGTACCGCATCAGCACGGACTCCACGAGCGTGCCGTCGAACAGCCGCCACAGCGTCTTGCGCGTGGTCCCCTGGTCGGTCGACAGATGCCGTACGACGGTCATCAGCTCCGGAAACAGCGCCTCCTGCAGCCTGCCGCGCGCCCCGGCGGGGATGTCGGTCCACTGCTCGGGGTCGTGCGCGTACCGCGCGAAGTAGTGCTGCGAGAGCTGCTTGGCACGGAACGGCTTCTCCCCGATCTCGGCCACCGCGTCCTTGCGCTCGGCGGGCGAGAGGTCGGCGAGATGCCGCGGCGGCTTCTTGGCTCCGCGCGGCGCGACAAAGATGAGTTCTCCGGGCTTAGGCATAGCGTTACCAGTGTCGCAGATCCACATGGGTGACCCGGCGGTGTGGCTCGCTCGACCGGCCTCAGCAGGGGGCTGGGCGTGGCGTAGGCCCGCGTGCGGTGCGGCTGGGGCGCTCATAGGCTGACGGTGCTCGGGGCGACTGCGGAGGTTGGTCATGCCCCGAACCATCTGGTCAGGCGCCATCTCGTTCGGCCTGGTCACCGTGCCGATCAACGTGGTCGGCGCCACGGAGGACCACAGCATCCACTTCCACCAGTACCACCTGGAGGACATGGGCCGGGTGCGCTACCGCAAGGTGTGCGAGCTGGAGGACCGCGAGGTCCCGCAGGACGAGATCGGCAAGGGTTACGAGGTGACCAGGACGCAGGTCATCCCGATCACGGACGAGGACCTGAGCAACCTGCCGCTGCCCACGGCGAAGGCCATCGAGATCGACGCGTTCGTCCCCCTCGCGTCGATCGATCCGATCCGGATCTCCGACGGGTACTACCTCCAGCCGGCGGGCCAGGTCGCCGCCAAGCCGTACAAGCTGCTGGTGCAGGCCCTCAGCCGCTCCAGCAAGGTCGCCGTCGCGAAGTACGCGTGGAGCGGCCGGGAGCGGCTGGGCCTGCTGCGGGTACGCGACGGCGTCCTCGTGCTGCACGCGATGCGCTGGCCGGACGAGATCCGCGACCCCACCGAACTGCTCCCCGCTCCGGTCGAGATCACCGACGAGGAGATCGAGGGCGCCCTCGCGCTCATGGACACCATGACCGCCGACTCCCTCGAAGGACCCGAGTTCCAGGACCAGTACACGGAGGCCGTCGCGCGGATCATCGAGGCCAAGCGCGGGAACAAGCCGCTCCCGGAGGCACCCGAACCGGAGGAGCCGGCGCAGGTGCTCGACCTCATGGCCGCACTGAACGCGTCCGTGCAGCAGGCGAAGAGGTCCCGGGGCGAGGGAGCGGGCCCGGCGGAGGTCCACGAACTGCCCCCACCGAAGAAGAGGGCACCCGCCAAGAAGCAGCCGGCCAAGAAGGCCACGGCGAAGAAGACGACCACGAAGAAGGCCGCGGGCAGGAAACCGCGCAGTGCCTAGTCGTCCGGCGGAGCCGACCGGCCGGCTGACGCGATCGTGGGTACGTACCCTCCGCCCACCGGCTCGGGCCCGCTGCCCACCTGGGCCGGCGCGTTCGTTGTGTCGAGATACTGCGACCCGAGCGGGTCCGGCTCGCGGCGCATGCGCTGGGCGACACCACGTACGACCGGCTCCGGCCCGTCGTACCAACGGCGCCCCCGGTCGAGCCCAGCCGGCCCGTCCCAGCGACGGGGTTCTTCGGAGCTGCCGCGGCGGCAGGAGACGCCGAGCTCGTCCGGCTCGACTGACGAGGAGCCGAGCCCGGCGTTGCGGCCCGGGCCCGCCCGCGCTGTGGCCCCTCAGTCGTCGCCGGAGCTGTTGTTGCGGCTCCGGCTCCGGCTCTTCGTGGAGGTGCTGACGAGCTCGGCGGCCACGAGGGTCACCTTCGCCACGACGCGGGCCCAGCGTGGCCCGCCCCGTTCCGCCCACACCACGCAGACGCATCCGCCGATGACGAGCGCCAGGACGCCGAGCAGCACAACGATCATTTCTCCCCCACCTGTGCGGTCAGGCCCGCGCGGTCATGCCGGAAGCCTTGCTCGTTCCGGCAGACGCCGCACGTGCGCGATCGGTTCCCTCACCAGGTCACGGGCAGGGTCCGTGGGCCGCGGATCAGGCCCTGGCGCTGGAACTCGACCTCCTCGGGGGCCACGGCCAGCCGGATCGCCGGGAAGCGGGTGAGTACGGAGCCGATCATGACCTCGGCCTCCATGCGGGCCATGATGGCGGCCAGGCAGTGGTGCGGGCCGTGGCCGAAGGCCAGATGGGCGGCGGTCTCGCGGTCGAAGTCCAGGCTGTCGGGGTCGTCGAACACGTCCGGGTCCCGGTTGGCGGAGACATACGCGTTGTAGACCACGTCGCCGGCCCGGACCAGCTGGCCGCCCACCTCCACGTCCTCCGTGGCGATCCGGGGGATGCCGACGCCGTTGCGGTGGGGGACGTAGCGGAACAGTTCGTCCACGGCCCGGGGCAGCAGTTCCGGCTCACGGCGCAGCCGATCCATGTGCCCGGGGTGGGTGAGCAGCGCGTACATCATCGAGCCGCTGTTGTTGCGGACCGCGTGACCGCCGCTGACCTGGATCGCGGTGGCCAGGGAGATCGCCTCGTCGTCGGTGATCTCGCCGGAGGCCGCGGCCTGCGCCAGCACGCCCGCCAGGTCCTCGCGGGGATCCTCGCGGCGCTGCTGGAGCAGTTCGACGATGCGGGCCCGGGTGGCCTTCGCGGCCTCGGCGGCACGTTCCTTGGACTCGACACCCGCCGACAGCAGCGCCTCGCCCGTCTGCGCCCAGCGGTGCCAGTCCTTCTCGTCGACGCCGAGGAAGTCCCGGATCACGGCGATCGGGAACGGCCCGTGCAGATGCTCCATCAGGTCGGCCGGTGCGCCGGCGCGTTCCATCGCGTCGAGCAGTTCGGCGGCCCGGTGCTCGGCCAGCGGCCGCAGCCGCTGCATGCTCCTGCCGGTGAACGCACGCGCGACGACCCGGCGCAGCCGGTTGTGCCGGGGCGGGTCGATGTACTGCAGTCCCGCCGTCTGCGAAGCCACCGGCACCGGGCGCATGGTGGTGACGTCGCGGCCGACGACCTCCTCCCGGGAGAAGCGCGGGTCGGAGGTGACGAAGCGGACGTCCTCGTAGCGGGTGACCAGCCAGGCGTACCCGTCGCCGTGCGGCAGCCTGATCCGGGTGACCGGTTCCTCGCGCAGCACCTCGTCCAGGAAGGGGTCGGGGTCCAGCGCGGGCAGATCGTCGACGGGCCAGAACCTCACCGGCGGCGGAGGCGGGGCCGGGGCCGGAGCGGGGTCGAGGGGCATCGGGCACACTCCCTGCGGCGGGGCTGCGGCGGCGGACACGCCGCCCTGCCAGGGAGTCTGCCGCGCACCGGCTCCGGCCGCCGACTTGTACTGCGGCATCCGGGTGCCGCCGGCTCCGCCCCGGGGAACCCTCCGGTACGGCCCCGGGGGCCGACCGCCGTGACCGTCGCCGGGGCCCGCAGCCGCATCAGGTGCCTCGGGGCCCCGGACACGACAACGGGCCCCCGCCCTGTACTGGACGGGGGCCCGGAAGCCGTATCACGTGCGGGTCGGCCGCCTGCGAGCTCAGGCGGAACCGACGAAGAGGACCAGCAGCAGCCACACCACCGGCGCGGTCGGCAGCAGGGAGTCCAGCCGGTCCATGATGCCGCCGTGGCCGGGGAGCAGGGTGCCCATGTCCTTGATGCCCAGGTCACGCTTGATCATGGACTCGCCCAGGTCGCCCAGGGTGGCACTGGCCGCGACCGCGAGCCCCAGCAGCAGGCCCTGCCACCAGGTGCCGTCGTCGATCAGGAACTGCATGCACAGCGCGCCCGCGACCATGGCGAAGGTCACCGCGCCGAGCAGCCCCTCGCGGGTCTTGCCGGGGCTGATGCGCGGGGCGAGCTTGTGCTTGCCGAAACGCCAGCCGACCGCGTACGCGCCCGTGTCGCTGACGACCGTCAGCAGCAGGAAGGTGAGGACCCGCCAGGGGCCGTCGTCGGCAGTGAGCATCATCGCGACGAAGGTGGCCAGGAACGGCACGTAGAACGCGGCGAAGACGCCGGCCGTGACGTCCTTGAGGTAGCCCTCCGGTGGTTCGGTCATGCGCCAGACCAGGACCGCGAGGGCGGTCAGGGCCATGGCGACCCACGCCCCCTCGGCACCGCGCACATAGCCGGCGACCACCATCGCCGCACCGCCGACCGCGAGCGGCACAAGCGGCGCCTTGATGCCCTTGCGCTCCTGCAGTCTGCTGGTCAGCTCCCACAGACCGACGACGACGGCGATCGCCACGACACCGACGAACACGGCCTTGACGACGAACAGGGACGCGACGATCACCACACCGAGCCCGACGCCGACGCCTATGGCCGCGCTCAGGTCACGGCCCGCGCTCTTCTTCTGCGGCGCTGGCGCCGGCTGCGGGGCGTCGGGCATGGGCTCCGGATTCTGGGTCTCGGCCGGGACGGGCCGGTCCTGGAAGGTCTCGTCTCGGAACAAGGGACCGCCCAGCCGAGCGGCCCCCCGGTCGTCGTCCTGGTCCCCGCCGAACACGGGTACCTCGGGCACGATGGGCATGGGGCGAGTCTGGTGCGCCTCAGGCGCATCGTACGTGGGACCCGCCGGGGCGGCCCCCTGGACAGATCCACCGTCGGTGGACCCCCAGTACCCGGCCTGCCCCGCGTACGGCGGTGCCCCCCAGGAAGAGTCGCTCATCAGACTTCGAGCAGCTCCGATTCCTTGTGCTTGAGGAGCTCGTCCACCTGGGCGACGTACTTCGCCGTCAGGTCGTCGAGTTCCTTCTCCGCACGGCGGCCCTCGTCCTCGCCGACCTCGCCGTCCTTGATCAGCTTGTCGATGGCGTCCTTGGCCTTGCGGCGCACGGAGCGGATGGAGACCTTCGCGTCCTCACCCTTGCCCTTGGCGACCTTGATGTACTCGCGGCGGCGCTCCTCGGTCAGCTCGGGGAACACCACTCGGATGATGTTGCCGTCGTTGCTGGGGTTGACGCCCAGGTCGGAGTCGCGGATCGCCTGCTCGATGTTGCGCAGCGCGCTCTTGTCGAACGGGGTCACGACCGCCATGCGCGGCTCCGGCACGGAGAACGAGGCCAGCTGGTTGATCGGCGTCGGGGCACCGTAGTAGTCGGCCACGATCTTGTTGAACATCGCCGGGTGCGCACGGCCGGTGCGGATCGCGGCGAAGTCCTCCTTGGCGACCACGACGGCCTTCTCCATCTTCTCCTCGGCCTCGAGGAGGGTCTCTTCGATCACCACTTGCTCCTGCGTGTCTTGAGTAAGGCCCGGCCGCGGTTCCTCGATCGGAGCGGCGGCCGGCTGCGTCGCGTCTTCTTCCTGCACGGTTCCCGACCGGCAGGACATTGTCCATCCCCCGGCCAGGGTGCGTCCCGTCCGTCCCTCGGACAGGTGGCGCTCCCGGGTGGCGGGGTCGTGCCGGTCAGTCCCGGCTGCCCTGCTCACCCACCAGCGTGCCGATCTTCTCACCCTTGACGGCGCGGGCGATATTGCCTTCCGCAAGAAGCTCGAACACGAGGATCGGGAGCTTGTTGTCGCGGCACAGGGTGATGGCCGTGGCGTCGGCGACCTTGAGGTCCCGGGTGATGACCTCGCCGTAGCCGAGGGCGTCGAACTTGACGGCGTCGGGGTTGGTCTTGGGGTCGGAGTCGTAGACCCCGTCCACGCCGTTCTTGCCCATGAGCAGCGCCTCGGCGTCGATCTCCAGGGCGCGCTGGGCGGCGGTGGTGTCGGTGGAGAAGTACGGCATGCCCATGCCGGCGCCGAAGATGACCACGCGGCCCTTCTCCAGGTGGCGCACGGCGCGCAGCGGGATGTACGGCTCGGCGACCTGCCCCATGGTGATGGCGGTCTGCACCCGGCTGTCGATGCCCTCCTTCTCCAGGAAGTCCTGGAGGGCGAGGCAGTTCATCACGGTGCCGAGCATGCCCATGTAGTCGGAGCGCGCACGGTCCATGCCGCGCTGCTGGAGTTCGGCGCCGCGGAAGAAGTTGCCGCCGCCGATGACGACCGCGACCTCCGCTCCGTCGCGGACGACGGCGGCGATCTCGCGGGCGATCTTGTGCACCACGTCGGGGTCGACGCCCAGGCCCCCGCCACCGGAGAAGGCCTCTCCGGACAGCTTCAGCAGAAACCGGCCGCGTACTTTGCCGTCGTCGCTCTTCTGGGGCTTGGTGGTCATGGAGATCCCGCCTCTTTCACGTGTTGCACATACGAAGAAGGCCATTGCCGATGGGTTCGCTTTTCGCTCCCATGCGCGGCAATGGCCTCCTCGTCAGATCTGCTGCCGTCCGCCGCACGCCCGGGTGTGGCGGTGTGCGCGGACGACTGCTGTCGACCCTATCGGGATTTCTCCGTGGGTCGCGCGTCGATCGCGGTACGGACTCAGATGCCGACCTTGATGCGCGAGAAGCGCTTCAGGGTGACACCGGCCTCGTCCAGAACCTTCTGGACCGACTTCTTGTTGTCGAGCGCGTACGGCTGGCCGAGCAGCGTGGCGTCCTTGAAGAAGCCGTTGACACGACCCTCGACGATCTTGGCGATCGCGGCCTCGGGCTTGCCCTCGGCGCGGGTGGTCTCCTCGGCGACGCGGCGCTCGGTCTCGACGACCTCGGCCGGCACGTCCTCCTTGGAGAGGTACTTCGGCGCGAAGGCGGCGATGTGCTGGGCGATGCCCTTGGCGACCTCGGCGTTCGGCTTGTCGAGCTCGACCAGGACACCGATCTGCGGCGGCAGGTCGGGCATGGTGCGGTGCATGTAGGCCAGGACGTAGCCGTCGGAGAACTGCGCGAAGCGGTCCAGGACGATCTTCTCGCCGAGGTTGGCGTTGGCCTCGTCCACGAACGCCTGGACGGTCTTGCCGGCCTCGATCTCGGAGGCGAGCAGGGCCTCGAGGTCGGCCGGGTTCGTCTTGGCGACGTGCTCGGCGATGGCCTGGGCCACGGCCTGGAACTTCTCGCCCTTGGCGACGAAGTCCGTCTCGCACTTCAGCTCGACGAGGACGCCGGAGGAGTTGTCGTCGGCGATGATGGAGACCACGGCGCCGTTCTCGGCGGAGCGGCCCTCGCGCTTGGCGACGCCCTTCTGGCCCTTGATACGCAGCGCCTCGACGGCCTTGTCGACGTTGCCCTCGGCCTCGTCCAGCGCCTTCTTGCAGTCCATCATGCCGGCGCCCGTGAGCTCACGGAGCTTCTTGACGTCGGCGGCGGTGTAGTTCGCCATGAGTCTGTGAGTCTTTCTCGAAGTCTGGGAGATCTTCAGATCCGCACGGTCGGGGATCCACATGTAGCCGCGGATCCCGTACCCGGTGCCGACCTACGGGTGAACAGCGGGGGCGGACTTCATGTCGCCGCCCCCGCCGTCAACGCTGACGTCAGGCCTGCTCGCCCTCGGCGGCCTTCTCGCCCTCGGCCGGAGCGGCCTCGGCGGCGGGGGCAGCCTCGGTGGCCTCGGTGGCCTCGGCGGCCGGAGCAGCCTCAGCGGCCGGAGCAGCCTCGGCGGCCGGAGCCTCGTCCTTCTTCTCGCCCTCGAGCAGGTCGCGCTCCCACTCGGCCAGCGGCTCGGCGGCGGCGGCCTTCTCGCCCTTGTCGCCGGTGGCGACGCGGGAGCGGGAGATGAGACCCTCGGCGACGGCGTCGGCGATCACGCGGGTGAGCAGGGTGACGGAGCGGATCGCGTCGTCGTTGCCCGGGATCTTGTAGTCGACCTCGTCGGGGTCGCAGTTGGTGTCGAGGATCGCGACGACCGGGATGTTGAGCTTCCGGGCCTCACCGACCGCGATGTGCTCCTTCTTGGTGTCCACGATCCAGACGGCGCTGGGAACCTTGGACATCTCGCGGATACCGCCGAGGGTCTTCTCCAGCTTGGCCTTCTCGCGCGAGAGCACGAGAAGCTCCTTCTTGGTCAGACCGGAGGCCGCGACGTCCTCGAAGTCGATCTGCTCGAGCTCCTTGAGGCGCTGCAGACGCTTGTAGACGGTCGAGAAGTTGGTGAGCATGCCGCCCAGCCAGCGCTGGTTGACGAAGGGCATGCCGACGCGGGTGGCCTGCTCCGCGATGGCCTCCTGCGCCTGCTTCTTCGTGCCGACGAACATGACCGTGCCGCCGTGGGCGACGGTCTCCTTGACGAACTCGTAGGCGCGGTCGATGTACGACAGCGACTGGAGCAGGTCGATGATGTAGATGCCGTTGCGCTCGGTGAAGATGAAGCGCTTCATCTTCGGGTTCCAGCGACGGGTCTGGTGACCGAAGTGGACGCCGCTCTCCAGCAGCTCCCGCATCGTGACGACGGCCATGGCCGTATCTCCTTGAATTTCTCGGTTGTGCCGCGTCCGCCGGACGGCGGCCGCGCCTGACGCCCGCGATGCGCCGTGCCGCGAAGGACCGAGAGGCGCTTGGTACGAACCCTTGCCGGGTGCCGTACCGGGGCGTGCGAAGTCGACCCGGTGACCCGGATCGCCAGAAGAAGTGTACGGGACCGGGAAGGCGCCGGGTGACGCCGCTCTCCACAAGCGGGGGGGTTCTCCACAGGCTCCGGACATGATCGGCGCCGTGCGGGACGGTTGGCCGCATGCGACGAGTGATGCGATGGGTCCTGATGGGGGCGGTT
This sequence comes from Streptomyces sp. NPDC015139, assembly GCF_043079785.1. Classification (NCBI taxonomy): domain Bacteria; kingdom Bacillati; phylum Actinomycetota; class Actinomycetes; order Kitasatosporales; family Streptomycetaceae; genus Streptomyces; species Streptomyces sp. NPDC015139. The sequence continues at coordinate 108,143 of NZ_JBIBUW010000011.1, forward strand.
GTGCTGCTGAGCCCGGCCGTGGGCGCCCTCGCCCCTTCGGCCCGGGCGGATCCCCCGGTGCCGGGGCCGTCTTCCGCCCCCGCGGACCCGGTGCCGGCCGTGGGCCGGGCCTGGCCGGTGGGCGTGCGCCCCTCGGTGCTGCGGGGATGGGAGCCCCCGGCGACGGTGTACGGCGCGGGCCACCGCGGCGTCGACCTGGCGGCGCCGGCCGGTTCGGCGGTGCGCGCGGTCGCGGCGGGCCGGGTGTCCTTCGCGGGCCGGGTGGCCGGGCGGGGCGTGGTTGCCGTGGAGCTGACCGGAACGGATCTCCGCACCACGTACGAGCCGGTGACCGCGGCGGTGCGGAAGGGGGACGAGGTGGTGGCGGGCGGGGTGGTGGGGGCGGTCCAGGCGGGAGGTTCGCACTGCGGACCGGCGACCTGCGTGCACTGGGGCCTGCTGCGGGGCGAGACCTACCTGGACCCGCTCTCCCTGCTGCCGCCCTGGCTGCTGGCGAGGGGGCCGTCGAGGCTGCTCCCGGTACCGCCGGGTCAGCCACCGCCGGGTCTCCGGCCCTGGCGCGGCAGTGTCTTTGGTGGCGCGGGGAACCGTGCCGACCGCCGCCCACGGCCCGCCACAGGACCGACTCGGGGCGGCGGTCGGCACGGGGGCGCGGCGGCACCAGGTCGGCGCCGGCCGGCGGAATCCGTCGCCGCCCGGCCGCTCAGCCCCGTACGCCCCGCAGGGCCATGGCCACGGCGGCGTCGGTGATGGCGGTGGGGTCCTCGGCCGCGCCGAGTTCGATGCGGCGGACCGCCGCGTCCACGACGCCCTGGAGCAGCATCGCCGCCAGCCGGGGCTGCGCGTGGCCCATCTCCCCGAGCGCCTCGACGATCATCGCGACCAGGCCGCCGTGGGCCGCCCGGATCTTCTCGCGGGCCCCCGCGTCCAGCTCGCTCGCGGAGATCGCGACGACCGCCCGGTGGCGCCGGTCCCCGACCAGCGCCAGCTGCTGCCGAACATACGCCTCGACCTTGCCCTCGGGCGAGTCCACCCGCTCCATGGCGGAGGCCACCTCCGCCGCCCACAGCGGGAAGTCGGCCTCGCACAGCTCCTCGACCACGGCCGCGCGCGACCGGAAGTACTCGTAGACGGACGACCGCGCCAGCCCCGTCCGCTCGGCCAGCGCGGGAAAGGTCAGCGCCTCCGTCCCGCCCTCGGACAGCAGGGACCGAGCCGCGTCCAGCAGGGCGGCTCGCTGCATCGACCGGTGCTCGGCCACGGAGGCCGCTCGAATCCTTGGCACGGCACCACTTTACGGACGCGCCCGGGACAACGGGAGCCGACGCAGCGTGGCCGGGACGAGTCAGCGCCCGAAGCTCGCGAGCTTCGCCCGCAGCTGGAGCACCGACTTGGTGTGGATCTGGCTGACCCGGCTCTCGGTGACGCCGAGCACATTGCCGATCTCGGCGAGGGTGAGTCCCTCGTAGTAGTACAGCGTGACGACGGTCTTCTCCCGCTCGGGCAGTGTGTTGATCGCCCGCGCGAGGAACCGCCGCAGCTCCCGGTCCTCGGCCACCTCCACCGGGTTGTCGGCGGCGGTGTCCTCGAGGGTGTCCATCAGGCTGAGCCGGTCCCCGCCCTCGCCGCCGACATGCAGCAGCTCCTCCAGGGCGACCACGTTGGCCAGCGACAACTGGCTGAAAACAGCGTGGAGTTCGTCGACCTCCATGCCCAGCTCGTCGGCGACCTCACCCTCGGACGGGGTGCGGCGCAGCCGGGCCTCCAGGGTGGCGTAGGCACGCTCGACGTTGCGCGCCTTCTGCCGGACCGAACGGGGGATCCAGTCCAGCGCCCGCAGCTCGTCGATCATCGCGCCGCGGATCCGGGTGATCGCGTACGTCTCGAACTTGATCTCCCGGTCGATGTCGAACTTCTCGATCGCGTCGATCAGCCCGAACACGCCGGAGGACACGAAGTCCGCCTGCTCCACGTTGGGCGGCAGCCCCACACTCACCCGGCCGGCCACGTACTTGACCAGCGGCGAGTAGTGCAGGATCAGCTGCTCACGCAGCCGGTCGTCCCCCGTCGCCTTGTACGACCGCCACAGTTCGTCGAGCGTCGAGGGAGCGGGCGGCCGCACGCTGCCACCGTCGCGGGCGGCTGGGGGGATCGCCGCCCGGTCGGACCCGGAGGTGTGCTGGGGCATTCGTCGCCTTGTGCCGTTCTGCCGTGAAGTGCCGTGAAGTGCCGAGAAGTGGGCCGGTACGGGTTCGTTCGGGTGAAGTGGGCTGCCTGGGTGAGCTGTCGGTCTGATGTCGAGTTGGCGCAGTCTGTGTCGACGCCTTCGTGAGCGTAGCGTGACTGAGGTGTCGCGGTGTGCGAACACCAGGGCACCACTCGTGCGCGGGGCTCCTCGGCCGTCCCCGTGACCCCGCCGCCGGGATCGCTCTGCGTGACCGGCCGGAGTCGCCAACTCCGCGCATACGCAAGGGCGTCGGGGATTCCCCCGGACGGCCGAACCTGGTCGGTCAACACGGTCGGTGACCGTCCCGGAGCGAGATCATCGCCTGGCGTGTCAACTTCCAGCCATCGCCGTGTCGTTCGACGTAGCCAAGTGCTCGGAGTTCGTACAGTCTCGCGATCGCCTCGTCCCTGGTGGTCCGCGCGCCGTGCGCGATCTCGTCGGTGGGGGCCGCCCGGCCGCCGGGCAGGGCGGCGAGGACGGCCCGGGCGGCCGGTTCCAGCAGGTCGCGCGGCAGCACCGGGCCGCGCCGCGGCGGTGCCAGCTCTCCCATGTCGCCGACGAGTTCCACCACTTCCGCCGCGTCGGTGACCAGGGCGGCCTCACCGCGCAGCAGTTCGTGCACACCGGCCGAGAGGGCGCTGGTGACCGGGCCGGGCACGCCCATGGTGAAGCGGCCGAGCCGCTGGGCGGCCCGCGCGGTGGCCAGTGACCCGCTGCGGCAGGCGGCCTCGACGACGACGGTTCCCCTGGTCAGCGCGGCGATGACCCGGTTGCGGAGGATGAACCGGCTCGGTGTCGGGTGGTCGCCCGGCGGCAACTCGCCGACGACGAGTCCCTGTTCCGCGATCCTGTCGATCAGCGCGGCGTGGCCGCGGGGGTAGGACCGGTCGACACCGCAGGCGAGGACGGCGACGGTGGCTCCGCGGGCGGCGAGGGCGCCGCGGTGGGCGGCACCGTCGATGCCGTAGGCGCCGCCGGACACGACGACCCACCCCCGCTCGGCCAGCCCCGCGGCGAACGTGGCCGCCGCATGGGTGCCGTACTCGGTGCAGGCCCGGGCCCCCACCACGGCGACGGATCTGAGCGCCCACATCCGCAGGCCGGCCCGGCCGCGCACCCACAGCCCGACGGGCCGCGCGTCCGCGAGGTCGTCGAGCTGCCCGGGCCATTCGGCGTCCCCGGGGCACACGAACCGCGCCCCGGCGGCCCGGGCCCTCGCGAGATCCCGCTCCGGCTCGGCCCGCCCGGCCCGCGCGACAAGCCCGGCCCAGCGTGTCGCGCTCATCCCGGGCAGCGGTTCCTCGCCCCTGCGGAGCCGCCGCACCACCGCCCGCACGCCGAACTCGCGCACCCACCGCCCGACGGTCTCGTCCCCCGGCTCGGCCACCCGGCCGAGGAACACCCTGCCGAGCCGCTCGCCGTCGGATTCCTCTTCCGCGGTCACGTCAGCGCCCCGATGGCCATCGGCACCCCTCGGGGCACGCCGGTGCGCAGTTGCAGGGCGAGCGCCACGTCGGTGGCGTCCGGGCGTTCGTGTCCGACGAGGTCGGCGACCGTCCAGGCGACACGCAGCACCCGGTCGATCCCCCGGGCGGTGAGCACGCCCCGCTCCAGGCTGCGTTCCGCCTCGTCCATGGCGCCGGTGACGGCCTGGTACCGGCCGCGCAGCTCCCGGCCGGGGACCTCGCTGTTGGTGCGCCAGGGGGTTGTGGCGAGGCGGGCGGCAGCCCGCTCACGGGCCTGGCGCACCCGGGCGGCGACGGTCGCGGTGGCTTCGCCCCGGGCGCCGGGCACGGTGAGCTGGGCGCGGCTGACGGGATCCACTTCCACCCGCAGGTCCACCCGGTCCAGCAGCGGGCCGGACAGCCTGGACTGGTAGCGGCGGATCGCCGACGGCGGGCACTCGCACAGCGAGTCGCGCTGCGAGAAGCGTCCGCACGGGCACGGGTTGGCGGCCAGCACCATGAGGAAGCGCGCCGGGAAGCGGACCACGCCGGCGCTGCGGGCGATCACCACGTGTCCCGACTCCAGGGGCTGCCGCAGGGCGTCGAGGGTCTGGCCGTGGAACTCGGGCGCCTCGTCCAGGAAGAGCACGCCGCGATGGGCGAGGGAGACGGCCCCGGGGCGCGCGATGCCGGGTCCGCCGCCGACGAGGGACTGCATCGTCGCCGAGTGGTGCGGCGCGCAGTAGGGGGCGACGTCGATGAGGGGCTTGCCCGGCGGCAGCAGTCCGGCCACCGAGTGCACGGCGGTGACCTCCAGCGACTCCTCCCTGGTGAGCCGGGGAAGCACGGCGGGCAGGCGCTCGGCGAGCATGGTCTTGCCCGCACCGGGCGGGCCTTCCAGGAACAGGTGGTGTCCGCCGGCGGCGGCGACCTCCACCGCCGTGCGGGCGGAGGTCTGGCCCACGACGTCGGCCAGGTCGTGATCGTGGTCGTGCTGTGCGGCGCCGAGGCTGTGCATACCGGTGGCGGCGCCGGTGCCGGGCACGCGCAGTCCGGCCAGGAGGGGGTCGGGCCGCCCCTGCTCGTCGGGCTGCTCCTCGGGGACGGGCTCGTCGGTCAGCACGGCGATCAGCTGGCGCAGGCTGCGCACCCCCAGCACCGACACACCGGGGACCAGCGAGGCCTCGGCGGCGGCGCACTCCGGCACGACGACCTGCTCGTAGCCCGCGTCGGCCGCGGCGAGGACGGCCGGCAGGATGCCCCGGACCGGTCGCACGCGGCCGTCCAGGCCCAGTTCGCCGATCATGACGATGTCGGCGAGGACGCGGGGATCGATCCGTTCGGCGGCGCCGAGCACGGCGCAGGCGACGGCCAGGTCGAAGCCGGAACCGGCCTTGGGCACCGACGCCGGGCTGAGTCCGACGGTGAGCTTCTTCTGCGGCCACTCGCCGCCCGAGTTCACCACCGCCGCCCGGACCCGGTCGCGGCTCTCCGTCAGGCTCTTGTCCGGCAGGCCGACCAGGGTGAAGGCGGCGACGCCGGGTTCGAGGTCGGCCTGGACCTCGACGACGACCCCTTCGACTCCGACCAGGGCCACCGAGCACGTACGGGCGAATCCCATCTCAGGCCACCCCCCGGGCGTGCTCGACGAGCGGGGCGCCCCGGCGGGGCAGGAGCACGCCGATCAGGTCGATGCGGACGCCGCCCGGCGGTGCTCCGCCGTGGGCGTGGATCCAGCGTTCGGCCAGGCCCCGGAGCCGTTCGGCCTTCCGGGGGGTGACCGCGGCCATCGGATGCTCGTAGGAACCGCTCCTGCGGGTCTTCACCTCGCAGATGACGAGCGCTTCGCCGTCCCGCGCCACGATGTCGATCTCGCCGGACCTGCCCGAGCGCCAGTTGCGCTCCAGGACCGTCATCCCGGCCCGGACCAGCCGCCGCGCGGCCAGGTCCTCGCCGTATTTGCCGAGTGCACTGCGTGCCCTGCTCATGTCGGCACCACCTCCGGCACCAACGGTCACGCAGCGGGCCCACCCGTGTTGATCTTGGTGGACGGCTCAGCGGTTGTGGAAAACCCCGTCACCCGCCCGGAAGCTCCAGGTCGCTCTTGTTCAGCTCCTCGATGTTCACGTCCTTGAACGTGAGGACGCGGACCTGCTTGACGAAGCGTGCCGGCCGGTACATGTCCCAGACCCAGGCGTCGGCCATGGACACCTCGAAGAACACCTCACCCTGAACCGAGTGCACCTGCATCTCGTAGTCGTTGGTGAGGTAGAAGCGCCGCTCGGTCTCGATCACGTATTTGAACAGACCGACGACGTCTCGGTACTCCCGGTAGAGCTTCAGCTCCATCTCGGTCTCGTACTTCTCGAGGTCCTCGGCGCTCATGGCATGTTCCCCTTCAGCCGTGCGATCCCCCCATTGTGCGCCAGTCCCGGGAGCCCTCAGACGATTTCCGTGTCGAGGGTCACGGGCCTGGCCGGGGGACCTTCGTCGAGCAGCCGCTGCAGCAGCCCGGCGAGTCTGGTCGGATACACCGTCTCATGTGCCCGGGTCAGTTCCCGACACGTCCACCAGCGCGCTCCGGCGACGCTGCGCCGCTCCAGCTCCGTCAGCCCCGTCGCCACGCCGACCGTCTGGGTCGTACGGGCCAGGTAGTACCACTCGTCCTGGTCCCAGCGTCGTCCCGCGAAGGGGAAGGAGCACCGCCTGCGCCACAGCACGGGACCGAGTTCGACATCGGTGATGCCGGTCTCCTCGGCGAGTTCCCGCAGCGCGGCCTCCTCGCGCGTCTCGGTGCCCTCCAGACCGCCGCCGGGGGTGAACCACCAGTCGTCGGCCGGATCGTCCGGCTCGTGACCGTGCAGCAGCAGGATGCGGTCCGCGGGGTCGAGGAGGACCACCCGGGCGACCTTGCGCAGCCCTCCCTCGCGGGAGTCGGCCGCCGGCGTGGTCTCAGCGGGCACCGGCGGGCTCCGGGCCGGTGCGGGCGCGGGAGCGGCCCAGGCGCTTGGCGATCGGGCCGTACGCGCCGCCGCCGAGGACCAGGACGGCTCCGGCGACGATCATCAGCTCGATGGTGCGCAGCGGACCGGGCCGGGAGAGGGCGCCGAGCGACTCGAAGCCGGTGGGGCTCTTCAGGGAACCCTTCCAGGGCCACACGACGGCTTCCACGCGGGCGGAGACGGCGTCGCGGGAGACGGTTCCCTTGGCGGTGTCGGTGAGGTGGGCGCTGGAGTCCAGGGAGCCCTGGCGCTCGTCGCCGAGGAGGAAGAGCCGGCCCTTCGGGACGGTGACGGTCGGGATGTTCTTGATCTCGGCCAGGCTGCCCTCGGGGAGGTAGGGCTCGTCTATCTGCTTGCCGTTGACGGTCAGCTTGCCGTCGGTGCAGCAGGAGACGGTGTCACCGCCGACGGCGACGACACGCTTGACCACCTTCGCGTTGGTGACCCAGCTCTTGTCCTCGAAGACGACGACGTCACCGCGCCGCACCTCGTCGCCGTCGACCCGCTGGGCGAGCACCCGGTCACCGGCGTCGATGGTCGGGGTCATGGAGCTGGTCGGCACGGTGTACGGGCGGTAGGTGACCGCCGCCCAGGCGAATCCGCCGAGGAACAGCACCAGGCCGAGCGCCACGGCCAGTCCGGACAGTCTCTGCCCGATTCTGCCGCCGCCGGCCCGTGCCGTGGTTGTGCCGCCGCCGTGCGGGGCCGTACGCGTCGTGCTCTCGCCACCCATGGACCCGCACCCTACCCGGCGGTACCGGGCGAGGTCAGCCCCCTGTTTCCACCGCCGGGCAGGCGGCGCGTGAGGCCGGAGGGAGGGCCGGCCGGGCGGGTCCGCCCGGCCGGGGCGGGGTCAGTGCCGCCCGGCGGACCTCGTCGGGAGGGCCTTGGACTCCGGCCGGTCCGAGCGCCGGCGCCGCCACACCGCCACCGGCAGCACCGCGACGAGGGCCACGCCCTGAGGGGCCACCGTCAGGGAGGCGGAGGCGGAGGACTGCTCGTCGAGCCCGGGCTGGTCGAAGGTGTCCGGGATCGGCAGGGTGCCCCAGCGGTTGATCGGCCAGGCCTTGACGATGGCACGGCCGACGACCTCGTCGACGGGGACCATGCCGTGGTGCTTGTCGGACTGGTTGTAGCGGGAGTCGCGGGAGTTCTGGCGGTGGTCGCCCATCACCCAGAGGTAGCCCTTGGGCACCTTCACCTTGAACTGGCCGCCCAGGTCGTCGTCGGTGCACGGCGTGTTGCCGGGGTAGACGTACGGCTCGTTCAGTGCCTTGCCGTTGACCACCAGCGGGCCGGTGCCCTTGCACTGGACCGTGTCGCCGCCGACGCCGATCACGCGCTTGATCAGGTCCTTCTCCTCGGCGGACGGCATCAGGCCGATCCAGCTGAGCACCTTCTGCACGGCGTTCGGGTTGGGCGCCGGCTCGCCGGCCAGCCAGTTGTCCGGGTCGTGGAAGACGACGACCTCGCCGCGCTCGGGCTCGGAGCCGAACCAGGGGGTGAGCTTGTCGACCAGGACGCGGTCACCCTGCTGGAGGGTGTTCTGCATCGAGTCGGACGGGATCGAGAACGCCTGCACCAGGAACGTCTTGATCAGCAGTGCCAGCACCAGCGCGATGACCACCAGGATCGGCAGCTCCTTCCAGAAGGAGCGCTGCTTCGCCGGGCGGTGCGTGGTCTCGCCCGTCCCCGCGTCCTCGGTGCGGGGCTCGTCCGCCGGCGCGCCGTCGTCACCGGCGGCCGGGTCATTCCTGGGGGTCATGGCGCCGTTCGGCACGGGACCGTTCGCCTCCACGGGGTGCCCGCGGTGCTCTTCGCCGTCGTGTCCCGAACGTGCGCCAACCGCCACATCCCCCACGCCAACTCCTCACTCTGTGCCGCCGCCCGCGCCGGATACGGTGCAGGCCCACCACTCCCATAACGAGCGGGAGTTCCGCAGGGCTCGGGAGCCGGGTCGATCCGTTCTGGTTCTCTGAGGCAACCCTATGCGACTGCCGGGTACCGGCGGTCGCCCCCGACACGGAGTCGGCGACGCTTGCGAAGGTTTTAGGTTCCTGAAGGCGCGTCCAGTGGCCGATCGGCCAGCCGATGGCCATGGCCCGGCCGACCACCGAGTCCTCGGAGACCGTGCCGCCGTACGGCGTGTCCTGGTGGAAGCGGGAGTCGGCGGAGTTGCCCCGGTGGTCGCCCATCACCCACAGCCGGCCCTTGGGCACGGTGATGTCGAAGGGGGTGGCGGAGGGGGCGTCCCCCGGATAGATGTAGTCGCCCTCGGTCAGCGGTACGCCGTTGACGGTGAGGCGGCCCTGGGCGTCGCAGCACTTGACGTGGTCGCCACCGACCCCGATGACCCGCTTGATCAGGTCCTTCTCGTTGTCGGAGGGCAGCAGGCCGATGAAGGTGAGGCCTTCCTTGAACTGCTTGACGACGATGGGGTCGTTCTTCTTGGTGGTCTGTTCGTCCGCGAGCCAGCCGCCCGGGTCGTGGAAGACGACGACGTCCCCGCGCTGCGGCTTGGAGCCGAACCAGGGGGTGAACTTGTCGACCAGCACGCGGTCGCCGATCCGGATCGTCTGTTCCATGGAGCCGGACGGGATCACGAACGCCTGGACGAGGAAGGTCTTCAGGACGAGCGCGATGAGGACCGCGACACCGACCAGAAGGGGGATCTCCCGAACGGCCGAACGACGGCGCTTGCGTTTGACCTTGCGCTGCAGTTTGCGGCGCTCCGCGCGCGTGCGGCCACCGCCCCCGGACGAGCCGGTGCGGCGGATCCCGGTGGGCAGCAGGTTCTCGGCGGGCGTCGCGGGCACCCCGCGCGGTTTGCCGCGGTTACCCATGGGCGCCCTCCGCCGGGGCCGCGGGCACGCGCGCGTAGGCCGGCGGACGCCTCAGGTGCGCCCAGTGGCCGTACGGCCAGACGATCCAGTCGGCGCGGCCGATGACGTCGTCCACGGGGATCATGCCGCCGCCGGGCGAGCCCAGGTGGTCGCGGGAGTCGCTGGAGCGGCTGCGGTGGTCGCCGAGGACGAAGAGGCGGCCCGCGGGCACGGCGATGTCGAAGGGAACGCTGGAGGCGCTGTTCCCTGGATAGAGGAACGACGACTCGTCGACCGACCGGCCGTTCACCTCGATCCTGCCCTCCTTGTCGCAGCAGACCACGTGGTCTCCCCCCACCCCGACAACGCGTTTGACGTAGTCCGCGTCACCGAAATACCCGGTGCCGTCGAACACAATCACGTCGCCGCGGCGCGGCTGGGCACCGAAACGGTACGCCAACTTGTTTACGAGAACGCGGTCCCCGATCCTCAAACCCCGCTCCATGGATCCGCTGGGAATCTCGAACGGCTGCGCCACGAAGGTGTTCAGCAGCAGGACGAACGCCAGGCAGGCGAAGACGGTGACGGTGATACGTCCCCCCGGCAGCCACGCGGTGATCCGCGACGGCAACGCGAAACGCGACCGGCCCTCCGGCCCCGGAGTACCGGGGTGGGAGGGGCGGTCGCGTTCCGTCTGCTGAGCTTCGGTGTCCATCGGAGCCAGATGTTATCCGGCCCCGCTGTGACGCCGGGGAAGCGCTCAGTTCTCGCGCTTCTCCTTGATCTTCGCGGCCTTGCCGCGCAGGTCACGGAGGTAGTACAGCTTGGCGCGGCGCACGTCACCACGGGTGACGAGCTCGATCTTCTCGACGATCGGGGTGTGCACCGGGAAGGTGCGCTCGACGCCGACGGAGAACGAGACCTTGCGGACCGTGAAGGTCTCGCGGACACCGGCGCCCTGGCGGCGGATGACAACGCCCTTGAACTGCTGCACACGGGAGCGGTTGCCCTCGATGACGCGCACGTGGACGTTGACGGTGTCACCCGGACGGAAGCCCGGGATGTCGCTGCGCAGCGACGACGCGTCGACGGAGTCGAGCAGGTGAGACATTTCGTCTGCTTTCTTCGCTGATGCCACAGGTCATCAACGGGAGATAGATGTACAGGAGACTGCCGTGCGGGTCGGGGCGGGCGTCGTGTCCCCCTGTGGCAGGGGCGCACACCGGACGGACGCACAACAGCGGTCTATTCTTCCACGCCCCCGGCCCGGCGCCAAAATCGGCCGTACCGCTCGCCCTCGGGGTCCGGTTCCCAGCCGAGGATGGAGAGCATCTCGCGGTCCTTCTTGTCGAAGGCCTTGGGCTCGCAGTGCTCGATCAGGTCGGGCCGGTTGGCCGTGGTGCGCCGCAGCGCCTCGTCCCTGCGCCAGCGGGCGATCTTCCCGTGGTGGCCGCTGAGCAGCACGTCGGGGATGCCGCGACCGCGCCAGACGGGCGGCTTGGTGTGGACGGGGCCCTCCAGGAGGTTCGCCATCGCGCCGGGCGCGAAGGAGTCGTCCCGGTGGGACTCGGCGTTACCGAGGACGCCGGGCAGCAGCCGGGCGACGGCCTCGGTGACGACCAGGACGGCCGCCTCACCGCCGGCGAGGACGTAGTCGCCGATGGAGACCTCGTACACGGGCATGCGGGTCGCGTACTCGTCCATCACACGCCGGTCGATGCCCTCGTAGCGGGCCGGGGTGAAGATCAGCCAGGGGCGCTCGGAGAGTTCCACGGCCAGTTCCTGGGTGAAGGGACGGCCGCTCGGGGTGGGCACGATCAGCGCGGGGGCCCGGCCGCCGGCCTCGTAGCCGTCGGCGAGGACCGCGTCCAGGGCGTCGCCCCAGGGCTCGGTCTTCATGACCATGCCGGGGCCGCCGCCGTAGGGCGTGTCGTCGACGGTGTTGTGCCGGTCGTACGTCCAGGACCGCAGGTCGTGCACGTGCACGTCGAGCCGGCCGCGCGCGCGTGCCTTGCCGACGAGGGAGACGTTCAGGGGCTCCAGGTACTCGGGGAAGATCGTGACGACGTCGAGGCGCATCAGGACTCGTCCTCGTCCCGGGAGGAGTCGATCTCGGCGCGGTCGTCGATCAGGCCCGGCGGAGGCGTGATGACGGCCCTCTGCGCCTCCAGGTCGATCTCGGCGACGATCTCCTCCACGAACGGGATCATCACCTCGGTGCCGTCCGGGCGCTCCACGATGAACAGGTCCTGGGACGGCAGGTGCGAGATCTCGGTGATCCGGCCGATCGCGGTGCCGTCCTCGGTGACCACGTCGAGGTCCATCAGCTGGTGGTCGTAGTACTCGTCCTCGCCCTCGGGGAGTTCCTCGGGGTCGATCTCGGCGATCAGGAGGGTGTTGCGCAGGGCCTCGGCGCCGGTGCGGTCGCGTACGCCCTCGAAGCGCAGGAGCAGCCGGCCGCTGTGCACCCGGCCCGTCTCGATGGTGAGCGGCCCCGTGGACGCGGGGTCGGTGGCGAGTACGGCGCCGGGCGCGAGCCTGAGTTCGGGCTCGTCGGTACGCACCTCGACGGTGACCTCGCCCTTGATGCCATGGGCACGGCCGATCCGTGCGACTACCAGCTGCACTGTGCTTGCTCTCCTGTCATACGACTGCGGGCCGGGGACGGCCCAGTGGCCCTCCCCGGCCCGAGCCGGTTGCGATGAAGCGTCAGCGGACGTGGTCCACGTCGACGAGGTCGACGCGGACACCGCGACCGCCGATGGCGCCCACGACGGTACGCAGAGCACGCGCGGTGCGGCCGTTGCGGCCGATCACCTTGCCGAGGTCGTCGGGGTGCACCCGGACCTCCAGCACGCGCCCGCGGCGCAGGTTGCGCGAGGCGACCTGCACATCGTCAGGGTTGTCGACGATGCCCTTCACGAGGTGCTCAAGCGCCTCTTCGAGCATGCTGCTCAGGCCTCGGTCGACTCGGACTCGGCAGCGGCCTCGTCCTTCTTCTCAGCCTTCTTCTTCTGGGTGATCGCCTCACCCTTGCCCTCGTCGTCACCGCCGAGAGCCTCGAACGACGGACGCGTGGCCTTCGGCTCAGCGACGAGCAGCGGCGCCGGAGCGGGCTCGCCCTTGAACTTCTGCCAGTCGCCGGTCTTCTTCAGGATGGCGAGGACGGGCTCGGTCGGCTGCGCGCCGACACCCAGCCAGTACGCCACACGGTCGGCGTCCACCTCGATGACCGACGGGTTGTAGGTCGGGTGGTACTTGCCGATCTCCTCGATCGCACGGCCGTCACGGCGGGTGCGGGAGTCGGCGACGACGATGCGGTAGTGAGGCGAACGGATCTTGCCCAGACGCTTCAGCTTGATCTTGACTGCCACGGGAGTGGACTCTCCTGATTTTGACGTGGTTGGGCACGGCAGGTTGCCGCGTGGGGTTGCGGTACCCGAATGCCCGATGGACGCGTCAGCCGGAGGAGAGAGGGGTCCTGTGCGACTGTCGAGTACAGCTAGCCATTGTGCCACACCCGGCGGACCGCTCTCGGCCGAGGTGGTTCCGGGCGCCCGGGCATGCCGGAGGGGCACCCGGCGCGGAGGTGAGGTACGTCGGGTGCGCCGCTCGGCGCCACGAGGTGCGGCTGTCTGCGCAGCAGCACCCCGATCGCTCGGCCCCACCGGCACCCACGAGATGCCGGTACGCGTGGCCGGCGGTTACGCCGCTCCCACGACCTCCGGGATCCGGAACGGCTTGCCGCAGCCGCCGCAGACGATCGGGGCCTGGGCCAGGACCGACGGGACCACCCGGACGTTGCGCCCGCAGTCGCAGACCGCCTTGACGCGGACGCCGCCCCCGGAGGAGCCGTGCCGGGCGGCCGGACCGCGGAACGTGCGGGAGGTGTCGGAGGAGGTGGCCGCCGTATGGAGCCTCAGCGCGCGCTGGAGCCGCTCCATCGTCGGGCGGTAGCGCCGCTTCGCCTCGGGGTTGAGCGTGACCAGGGAGAAGCCGCTGCTCGGGTGCGGCTCCTCGGGGTGGTCGAGGCCCAGCTCCTCGGCGATCGCGAGGAAACGGCGGTTGTGGTAGCGGCCGGCCCGGGAGGTGTCGCGGATCCCGCGGGCTGCGGCGATGCCGTGGACTGCCTCGTGGAGCAGTCGCTCGAAGGAGAGCTCGTGACCGCACGCGGACGACGACTCCCCGATCAGGGACTCTGGCGCGGCAAGGTCCGGCAGCTCGGGGTGGTACCGCTGAATGTCGGCCCACGCCTGCGCCAGCTCTGCGGCGAGAACAGGTGGTGTCTGTGTCGTGCTCACGTAATGACAACGAGCGGGGGTGCCGCTGTGTTCCGATTCCGGGCCATCCCAAATAATTTGCACGTACCCGTCAGTTGCCGCTGATGCGTGCTGACGAGGGCGGGTGCGCTGATCTGCGGAGAAGCCTCACAGCTCGTAACAAGCTGGTGCGTAGTGAGTGATACGACCGGCGTGTAGTACGCGAGTGCGACACCGGCCGGCGGCTGCGCAAGACGTGTTTCGGCCGCTCTGCCGGCGGTGCCTCGTCCTGTTCAGCGTCTGTGACGGCCGTGACGTTACCGCGCGCGTCCGAACCCCCCGGCACCGGCCCGTACCTCGGGGCGGACACCGTACGGTCACCCGGGTTGCCGGGATGTGAAATCTCGCCACACTCGCCCCCGGACGGCAAGCCGGGCCCTACGACCCCTGGACGGGGCCGCGAGCCGGGAGTTACCTGGCATACGTGGGAAGTGCGCGCGCACGGCACGGGGGCCACGCAACCGGGCACAGCGGCGACTTGTCGGCGGATTGGGGCGCTTACCTATGACACCTACGCTCGTGCGGCAGCACCGGTCGCACGCGGATTCCACATCCCGCGTGGACCCGTGGGCACGCGCGCGTGACTGGTCGGAGATCCAGGAACGGATGCTGGTCCCGCTCTACGAGGCGGTCCACGAGCGGCTCGAAGTGGGCCCGGCGACCCGGCTGCTGGGCCTGCGCTGCGGCTCCGGGCTCGCGCTGCTGATGGCGGCCTCCCGAGGGGCGGCGGTGACCGGCGTGGACACCTCGCCGGAGCGGCTCGCCCTCGCCCGCGAACGTCTGCTGCCGGAGGCGGCGCGCGGCGGGGACGCGGGGCGCGGCGAGAACGGCGGCACGCGCGCGCGTACGGCTCCGAGACTGCTCGCCGCCGTGGGCGCGGACGTGGCCGGCACGGAGACGGCCGGTTTCGACGTGGTGACCGTCTTCGAGCCGATCGGCTGTCTGGCGGGTGACTCCGAGGGGCTCGGCGAGCAGCTGGCGGACGCGCTGCCGACGGCCCGCCGGGGTGCCGCGGTGGTGCTGGTGGGCTGGGGTCCGCCGGAGCGCTGCGCCACCTCCTCCGTGCTGCGGGTGGCGACGAAGCCGGCGGATCCGCTGCGCGGCGCGCACAGCTGGCGGCAGGCCCGCCGGGACGACCTGGAGGAGGTCGCCCAGCGGGCGGGGCTGAAGCCGGACGGCTCGGGGCGGGTCTCCTGCCCGTTCGGGTACGCCGGCCTGGACAGCGCCGTACGCGGGCTGCTGTCGACCGGCCTGTTCGACGCGGCGATCGCGGCGACGGACGCCAAGCAGGTCGACAAGGAGCTGACGGAAGCGCTGCATCCGTACCGGCGGCAGGACGGGACCGTGTGGATGCCGAACGTCTTCCGCTACCTCGTGGCCCGGGTGCCCTAGGCCGCGGGCGCGTCCTCGGCCGGGCGGCCCGCCCCCGCCATGAACCGCCAGACCAGGGCGTGTCCCAGGACGACGAGGACGATCAGCATGAGGGCCTCGGCCTGGATGGGGGTCAGCCCCAGCGGCCGGGCCAGTTCCGGGAAGGCGCCGACGACGGCGATCAGGGCGTACATCAGGGCGGCACCGGCCTGCTGCCAGGTGACGAAGCGGTCGCCGCGGGCGCGGGCCAGCAGCCGCAGGGTGCAGCCGCAGCCGACCACGGCGAGGGCGATGAACGCCACCCGCCAGATCTGCGGCTGCTGGGCGCCGCCGACCTGGGCGAACAGGCCCATCAGGGCGGGCAGCAGGAACGACAGGTAGATCCCGCCGACGACACGGCGCAGGGCCGGTTCACGCATCCACTCGGTGTGGCTCTGGACGACGTTCCACCAGAGGCCGACCAGGGTGAAGCAGGTGGCGGAGAACAGGGCGTAGAAGGTGCTGACATCCATGGACTACGTCTCGCCGTTCTTGGGCAGGCGGGTGATTCCGGCGATCCGGTACGCGTCCGCCTCCTCCAGCGTCTCGTTCTCCAGGAGTGCCTGGGCGAGGGCGTCCAACTGGCCGCGGTGGTCGCGGAGTTTGTGCAGCGCCTCCTCGTAGCAGGCGTCCGTGATGCGCCGCATCTCCGCGTCGATCACGTCCAGGGTCTGCGGCGCGGCCGACAGTCCGTACGCCTGTTGGGCGTCGCTGGGGAGGGCGGAGAGCCGGCCGACGCGTTCGCTCATGCCCCAGCGGGCCACCATTCCGCGCGCGATGTTGGTGACCTGTTCGAGGTCGTTCTCCGCGCCGGTGGTGACGACTCCGTAGACGACCTCCTCGGCCGCCATGCCGCCCAGGGCGCCGATGATGCGGCCGCGCAGGTACTCCTCCGAGTGCGCGTACCGCTCGACCTCGGGCGTGGACATGGTCACGCCGAGCGCCCGCCCGCGCGGCACGATGGTGATCTTGCGGACGGGGTCCGCGCCGGGCTGGAGCATGCCGAGGAGGGCGTGGCCGCTCTCGTGGTAGGCGGTGCGCCGGCGGTCCTCCTCGGGCATGACGAGGGTCCGCTCGGCGCCGAGCTGGACCTTCTCCAGGGCCTCGGACAGGTCCGCCCGGGTCACCCGCTCCTGCTTGCGCTTGACCGCGAGCAGTGCGGCCTCGTTGGCGAGATTGGCCAGATCCGCACCCGTCATGCCGGGGGTCACGCGCGCCAGCTGGGTGAGGTCCACATCGGGGTCGAGCGGCATCTCCCGGGTGTGGATCGCGAGGATCGCCTCGCGCCCCCCGCGGTCCGGCGGGGCCACGCTGACCACCCGGTCGAAGCGGCCGGGCCGGGTCAGCGCCGGGTCCAGGATGTCGGCCCGGTTGGTCGCTGCGATGACGATGACGCCCTCCCACCCCGAGAAGCCGTCCATCTCGGTGAGGATCTGGTTCAGCGTCTGCTCGCGCTCGTCGTGGCCGCTCACCGAGGCACCGCCGCCGCGCACCCGTCCGATGGTGTCGATCTCGTCGATGAAGATGATGGAGGGTGCCACCTTGCGCGCCTCGCCGAACAGTTCGCGGACCCGGGAGGCGCCGACGCCGACGATCATCTCGATGAACTCGGACGCCGAGGCGGAGAAGAACGGCACTCCCGCCTCCCCCGCGACCGCCCGGGCCAGCAGGGTCTTGCCGGTTCCGGGCGAACCCGCGAGCAGGACGCCGCGCGGCAGCTTCGCGCCCATCCGGCGGTAGGTGTCCGGGTACTTGAGGAAGTCGACGACGTCGTCCAGTTCGCCCTTGACCTCGTCGATGCCCGCCACGTCCGCGAACGTCGTACGCCCGGTGCCGGGCCGCAGCTCGACCGGCTTCGGCGGTGGCTTGCGGCCGAACATGCCGCCCGCCCCGCCCATGCCCGCGCGGAGCCGCCGGGCGAAGAAGATCCACACCGCGGCCAGGATCACGATGGGGATGAGCGACAGCAGCAGGTTGGACAGGTAGCTGCGCTCCTGCACGACCGGTCGCGCGGTCACCGTGACGCCGTGGCTGCTCAGGCTCTGCCACAGCTTGTCGTCCGCGAAGGCGGGCCGCTGGGTCCGGAACTCCTTGTAGTCGCCGCCACCCTCGGGGTTGGCGCGGGGGCTCCTGAGCCGGCCCTGGATCGCGTCGCCCTTGGAGTAGATCTCGGCGACGTTTCCGGCGCCGACCTCCTTGCTGAACTCCGTGTAGGAGATCGTCGGCTCATTGCCCTGGCCCAGGTAGTTCAGTCCGACGTAGGCCAGTACGAACACCATCACCGCGGTGGCGAAGAGTCCCCACCATCGGCCGCCCCGCCATCCGCCGCGCCGGGGCGGCTCGTCCGGTGTGCCCTCGGCTCGCCACGGCTGGTCAGGGGCTTTGCGGGGTGGCGCCGCATTGCTCATATCTGGACGTTACGACACGCGGCGGGCCTCGGCATGCGCTGAGGGCGCTCCCTTCCGGAAGGGAGCGCCCTCGGCGGACGTACGCACGGGACTCAGCCCATGAACTTCTTGAACTCGTCCGGCAGCTCGAAGTCCTGGGCGCCCTGCTGCGGCAGGCCGAGGGCACCGCCCTGCGCGGCGGCCTCGCGGCGCTGGGCCTCCTCCAGCTCCTGCTGCTTGCGCTTCATCGGGTTGCCGGAGCGCTGCTTGCCCTTGGCCTTCTTCGGCTGCTTCTTGCTGCGGCCGGGCCCGCCGCCCATGCCCGGCATCCCGGGCATGCCCGGCATGCCGCCGCCCTGGGCCATGCGGGACATCATCTTGCGGGCCTCGAAGAACCGCTCGACGAGGCCCTTGACGGCGCTGACGTCGACGCCGGAACCCTTGGCGATACGGGCGCGGCGCGAACCGTTGATGATCGTCGGGTCCTGGCGCTCGCCCGGGGTCATCGACTTGATGATCGCGCCCACGCGGTCGACTTCCCGCTCGTCCAGGTTGTTGATCTGGTCCTTGATCTGACCCATGCCGGGAAGCATGCCGAGCAGCTTGCTGATGCTGCCCATCTTGCGGACCTGCTCCATCTGGGACAGGAAGTCGTCGAGGGTGAAGTCCTGGCCCTTCTTGGACGCCAGCTTGGAGGCCATCTTCTGGGCCTCTTCCTGGCTGAAGGTCTTCTCCGCCTGCTCGATCAGGGTGAGCAGGTCACCCATGTCGAGGATGCGGGAGGCCATCCGGTCCGGGTGGAACGCGTCGAACTCGTCGAGCTTCTCGCCGTTGGAGGCGAACATGATCGGCTTGCCGGTGATCTGCCGGATGGACAGGGCCGCGCCACCGCGGGCGTCACCGTCGAGCTTGGAGAGGACCACGCCGTCGAAGCCGACGCCGTCGCGGAAGGCCTCGGCGGTGTTGACCGCGTCCTGGCCGATCATCGCGTCGACGACGAAGAGGATCTCGTCCGGGGAGACGGCGTCGCGGATGTCCGCGGCCTGCTGCATCATCTCCTGGTCGATGCCGAGCCGGCCGGCGGTGTCCACGATCACGATGTCGTGGACCTTGGACCGCGCGTGGTCGATGGAGTCCTTGGCGACCTTGACCGGGTCGCCCACGCCGTTGCCCGGCTCGGGGGCGTAGACGGAGACGCCGGCGCGCTCGGCGACGACACTCAGCTGGTTGACGGCGTTCGGGCGCTGGAGGTCGGCGGCGACCAGCAGGGGCGAGTGGCCCTGCTCCTTCAGCCAGCGGCCGAGCTTGCCCGCGAGGGTGGTCTTACCGGCACCCTGCAGACCCGCGAGCATGATCACGGTCGGCGGCTGCTTGGCGAACCGCAGCCGGCGGGTCTCCCCGCCTAGGATCGTGACGAGCTCGTCGTTGACGATCTTGAGGACCTGCTGGGCCGGGTTCAGGGCCCGGGAGACCTCGGCGCCGAGCGCGCGCTCCTTGACGTTCTTGATGAACGTGCGGACGACCGGCAGGGCCACGTCCGCCTCGAGGAGCGCGATGCGGATCTCGCGTGCCGTGGCGTCGATGTCCGCCTCGGAAAGCCGTCCCTTGCCGCGCAGGTTCTTGAAAGTCGCTGACAGGCGGTCGGAGAGAGTGTCGAACACGGCGCTCGCGGTCCTCGGGGTCGGTGACGGTCTTCAGGGAATCGCCCTCCAGGGTATCCCGGAGCCGGAGCCACCGGAGCAGGGTCACCCGCGCAGGGTCTCCTCCAGCACTCCGGCCGTGGCCGCGGCGTCCTGCGCGGGCAGCGGAGCACCCGTGCCGGACGTGACGTAGAAGGCGTCGACGGCGTTCGAGCCGAGCGTGCTGACGTGCATGCTGCGCACCCGCACCCCGGCCTTCTCCAGGGCGGAGCCGATCCGGTGCAGCAGTCCGGGGGCGTCCTGGGCGCGGACCTCGATCACGGTGGCGAGGTGGGAGGCCGCCGGGGCCACCGTCACCCTCGGTGGCGGGGCGCTCCAGCCGCGCCGGCGCGGGTAGGCGGCGTCCCGTTCGGCGAGGCGCCCGGCGATGTCCAGGGAGCCGTCCAGGGCGCGGACCAGGTCGGCGCGCAGCCGGGCCGCTTGGGGCAGCGAGCCGTACTCGGCCGCCACCCGCCAGTTGAGCAGCAGCACCGAGCCGTCGTCGACGCCGTCCGGCAGGCTCAGGGTGCGCAGCTCCGCCGTGCGGACGGTGAGGCGGTGCACGGCGAGGACGCCGGCGACCGCGGGCAGCACCCCGGGCTGGTCGGGCACGGCGATGAGCAGTTCGACGCCGAGGGGTTCCGGCTCACCGGAGGGCTCCTCGCCGGTGACCGGTTCGGGCTGCGCGCGCAGGGCGAGGACCGGGCCGCCGGTGCGGTGGGCCTCGACGGCGAGGCGTTCCTGCTCGGCCGTGGGCGCGGCGGGCTCGGGTTCCTCCGCGGCGTCCCCGGCGAGGACGGCCGCGACGCGTCCGACCAGGTCGGCGACGAGCGAGCCGCGCCAGGACGTCCAGGCGGCCGGTCCGGTCGCGAGCGCGTCGGCCTCCGTCAGGGCGTGCAGCAGTTCCAGGGTGCTCTGGGTACCGACCGCGTCGGCGACCGAGCGGAGGGTGGCCGGGTCGTCCAGATCGCGCCGGGTGGCGGTCTCGATCAGCAGGAGGTGGTGGCGTACGAGGGCGGCGAGGACACCCACGTCGGCGCGGTCGAAGCCGATCCGGGCGGCCACGTCCCTGGCGATGATCTCGCCCGCCAGCGAGTGGTCGCCGGGCCAGCCCTTGCCGATGTCGTGCAGCAGGGCGGCGACCAGGAGCAGGTCGGGGCGGCTGACCCGGCGGGTCAGCTCGGAGGCGCGGACCGCCGTCTCGATCAGGTGCCGGTCGACCGTCCAGACGTGGACGGCGTTGCGCTGCGGGCGGCAGCGGACCCGCTCCCAGTCCGGCAGGATGCGCGTGATCAGCCCTTCGGCCTCCAGCGCCTCCCAGACCTCGACCGTCGGACGGCCGGATCCCAGGAGGGTCACCAGCTGCTCGCGGGCCTCGGCGGGCCAGGGCGTGGGCAGGGGGCGTGCGGTGGTGGCCATGCGCCGTACGGCGTGCAGGGACAGCGGGAGACCGGCCTGGGCGGCCGCGGCCGCGGCGCGCAGGGGCAGCACGGGGTCGCGTTCGGGCCGGGCGGCGCGGGCGAGCACCACCTCGCCGTCCTGCTCGACGACGCCCTCGGCGAGCGGGGAGCGCTCGGCGACCGGCTTGCCGCCGCCGAGCATGGCGCGCAGGCGCGGCCGGACGGCACGCGAGCGCAGGACGCGCCCCACTTCGCGCCAGGTGACGTCGCTGGCGTACGACACGATCCGCGCCGCCTCGTAGACCTGCCGCAGCAGCGTGTCGGCGTCCAGCAGGCCCAGCTCGGCCGCGACCTGGTCCTGCTCCTGGAGGGCGAGCCGGTCGGTGGCGCGGCCGGTGGCCAGGTGGAGGGCGTCGCGCACGTCGAGCAGCCGCCGACGGGCGTCCGCGAGCCCTTCGCGGGGCGCGTCGGCGAGCCAGGAGGCGGCCACGGCGCGCAGTGCGGTGGCGTCGCGGAGTCCGCCGCGGGCCTCCTTGAGGTCGGGCTCCAGCAGGTACTGCAGCTCGCCCTGGCGCTCGGCCCGCTCGGCGCAGAGCGCCTGGAGCTCGGGGAGGCGCTTGGGGGCCTGGTTCCGCCAGTCGGCGAGGACGGCGGTGCGCAGACCCGCGGTGAGCCCGAGGTCGCCCACGAGATGGCGGGCGTCCAGCAGGCCCAGCTGGACCTTCAGGTCGTCCGCGGCCGTCTTCCGGGCCTCCGCCGGGGTGCGCACGGAGTGGTCCAGGGCGAGGCCGAGGTCCCAGACGGGGTACCAGAGGCGGTCGGCGAGGGCGGCGACCGCGCCCGGGTCGGAGCCGTCGTGGAGCAGCAGCAGGTCGAGGTCGCTGCGCGGGGACAGCTCACCGCGCCCGTAGCCGCCCACGGCGACGAGGGAGGCGCCCCGGAAGCCGCCGATCGCCGCCGTGAACAGGCCGCTGAGCCAGTCGTCGGTCAGTTCCGCGAGGGCGGCACGGCGCGGCGGCCCGGACCGCGCCCCCTCGGTGAGGAGGCGCAGCCGGGCCGCCGCGTAGCCGCCGGGTCCCGAGTCTTCCGCTTCTGTCCGCACATCCGTACCCGTCACCCGGCGACTCCCGTCCTTGTGCTGTGTCAGAGCCCTACCGCCGTGTCAGAGCGCGTCCGGGCCGCGCTCGCCCGTGCGGACCCGTACGGCCGCGTCGACCGGCACGGACCAGACCTTGCCG
The DNA here is from genome assembly GCF_043079785.1 of Streptomyces sp. NPDC015139. Lineage (NCBI taxonomy): Bacteria > Bacillati > Actinomycetota > Actinomycetes > Kitasatosporales > Streptomycetaceae > Streptomyces > Streptomyces sp. NPDC015139. Next base: position 130,072 of record NZ_JBIBUW010000011.1, read on the forward strand.
TCACCGATCTTGCCGGTGCGGGCGGCCTTGACGACGACCTCGATCAGCTGGTCGGCGTCGTCGTCCTCGGCCAGGACCTCGATGCGGATCTTGGGGACCAGGTCGACGGTGTACTCGGCACCGCGGTAGACCTCGGTGTGGCCCCGCTGCCGACCGTAGCCGCTGGCCTCGGTGACCGTCAGCCCCTGGACGCCGAACGCCTGGAGGGCCTCCTTGATCTCGTCCAGCCGGTGGGGCTTGACCACGGCGGTGATGAGCTTCATGCGTCCACCTTCTTGTTCTGCGTGGCGGCGAGGGCCGAAGCGGCTGCGGCGGAGCCGAGGACACCGCCGCCGGCGCCGCTGAAGTCGTACGCGGTCTCGGCGTGCTCGGCCTGGTCGATGCCGGAGACCTCCTCGTCCTCGGAGACCCGCATCCCGATGGTCCGGTCGAGCAGGAAGGCGAGGACGGCGGAGACGATCAGGGAGTAGGCGAGGACCGCGAAGACACCGGCGCACTGCTTCCACAGCTGGGTGAAGGAGTGGTCGCCGTAGAAGACACCGGTGGCGGCGGACTGACCCTTGCCGGTGGCGAAGAAGCCGATGAGCAGAGAGCCGATGATGCCGCCGACCATGTGGACGCCGACGACGTCGAGGGAGTCGTCGTAGCCGAACCGGAACTTCAGGCCCACGGCGGCGGCGCAGGCGACACCGGCGACGGCGCCGACGGCGATCGCGCCGAGCGGGGAGACCGCGCCGCCGGACGGGGTGATCGCGACCAGGCCGGCGACCGCGCCGGAGGCGGCGCCCAGCGTGGTGAACGCGCCGTGCCGGATCTTCTCGTAGGCGAGCCAGGCCAGCATCGCCGCGGCCGTCGCGACCTGCGTGTTCACGAACATCAGCGCGCCCACGCCGTCGTCGTTGCCGAGCCAGGAGCCCGCGTTGAAACCGAACCAGCCGAACCACAGCAGGCCCGCGCCGAGCATGACCAGTGGAAGGCTGTGCGGGCGCATCGGGTCCTTCTTGAAGCCGACGCGCTTGCCGATCACCAGGATCACGCCGAGCGCCGCGGCACCCGCGTTGATGTGGACCGCCGTACCACCGGCGAAGTCGATCACACCGAGCTTGTAGGCCCAGCCGTCGGCGCCCCAGACCCAGTGGGCGACCGGGACGTAGACGATCGTGACCCACAGGGCGACGAACAGTGCCCACGCCGAGAACTTCACGCGGTCCGCGAGGGCACCGCTTATCAGGGCCGGCGTGATGATGGCGAACATCAGCTGGAAGACCATGAAGACGAAGATCGGGATGGTGTAGCCGTCCCACAGTTCCGTCAGCCCGATGTTGCTCAGACCGAGCCAGTCGGAGTTCCAGCCGATGAGGCTGTTGCTCGTGCCGAAGGCGAGGGAGAAGCCGTAGAGCACCCAGAGAATGGTGACGATGCCCATGCTGATGAAGCTCATCATCAGCATGTTGAGAGTGCTCTTGACGCGGACCATGCCTCCGTAGAAGAAGGCCAGGCCCGGTGTCATGAGCAGCACTAGGGCGGAACAGATGAGCATGAAGCCTGTGTTCGCGGAGGAAAGCTTGGGTGCCTCCGCGGCAAGCGTGATGGCCGGTGCCATCGGCGTCTCCTCGTCGGTTGGTACGGCCCCGTGCGGGCGGTGCCTGAGCGGTCCGGTCGGGGTGAGGGGTGGGCCGGTTATGCGCCATGAGACTGGCGCAGCGCGGTTTCGGTGGAGGCCCCTCGTTGTTTCGCCGGGGTGACGAAGACGCCGTGCGTGTTACGCGTCGGTGAAGTGCGGGAGACCCGGCCGCGCCATCGTTATCGTGACGCAACCTTCTCCGGCAGGCATGCGGGAGGAGACAGGCCGGCCGCGGGCGGCCTCTCGATGACCTGGCATGGGGGAGCCGAGTCGGGCAGTTCGGGAGGACCGGCCGCGGCCGGGGCTCGGGGGATCCGGGGTGGGTCAGACCGCCTCGGCGGTCTCGGGCAGATCGACGGCGAGCTGGTCGCCGAGGTCGACGACGGCGGTGAGGTCGCCGTGGTCGCGCACGGCCGTGTCGACCGTCTTGCGGATGCGTGTGTTCACCCGCTCCGAGCGGACCTTCTTGGCGATCGCCATGGCCCGCGAGGCATAGTCCGTGCTGCGCTCGGGCTCCCGCTGGAGCAGGTGCACGGTCGCCATGCCGATCAGGTTGAGCGCGTACGACCGCTGGTGCTCGCTGTCCTTGGCGAACAGGTCCACCGCACGCTGCATGAGCGGCTCGGCGAGGGACGCGTAGGTGGGGCTGCGGCCGGCGACATAGGCGAGGTCGCGGAAGGAGTGGGAGTTCTCGCCGTACAGCTCGGCCTCGGAGAAGAAGCGGATCCAGTCGGGGTCCGGCTCGTCCCACTCGTCGGCCTCGGCGAAGGTGTCCTCGGCCATGCGGACGGCACGCTTGGTCTTGCCGGGCTGGCCCATGTTGGCGTAGGCGCGGGCCTCCATCGCATACAGCATCGACTGGGTGCGCGGACTGGCGCAGTCGCGACTGCCGTACTGGGCGAGGTGGATGAGCTCCAGGGCGTCGTCGGGCCGGCCGAGGTGGATCATCTGGCGGCTCATGCTGGACAGGACGTACGAGCCGAGCGGCTTGTCGCCGGCCTCCTTGGCCGCGTGCAGGGCGAGGACGAAGTACTTCTGCGCGGTGGGCTGGAGACCCACGTCGTACGACATCCAGCCGGCGAGTTCGGCGAGTTCGGCGGCGACCTTGAAGAGCTTGCGGGTGGTGGCCTCGGGCTGGGGTTCCTGGAGGAGGTCGGTGACCTCGTGCAGCTGGCCGACGACCGCCTTGCGGCGCAGGCCGCCACCGCACTGGGCGTCCCACTGGCGGAACATCCGCGTCGTGGACTCCAGCAGGTCCAGCTCGGGCTTGGACAGCCGGCCCGGCCTGCGGGCGTCGAGGCCGCTCTCCGGCTCGGGCGGGGTCGCGGAGCCCGGGGTGGGCACGAGCCAGCGCTGCATGGGCTCGATGAGCGAGGGGCCCGCGGACAGCGCCAGCGAGGTGCCGAGGAAGCCCCGGCGGGCCAGCATCAGGTCGCTGCGCGAGAACTCGCTGAGCAGGGCGACGGTCTGCGGGCCGGTCCACGGCAGGTCGACGCCGGACGCGGAGGGTGACTGGCGGGCGGCACGCAGGCCGAGGTCCTCGATGGAGACCACGCAGCCGAAGCGCTCGGAGAACAGCTCCGAGAGGATCCGCGGGATCGGCTCGCGCGGATTCTCCCCGTCCAGCCAGCGCCGTACGCGCGAGGTGTCGGTGGAGATGTGGTTGGCACCCAACTGGCGTGCCCGGCGGTTCACTTGGCGGGCCAGCTCGCCCTTGGACCAGCCGCTGCGCACGAACCACGAGCCGAGCAGCTCGTTGGGGCGCTTGTCAGCGTTCGCACCGCTACCGCCGTTGCCGCCCACTGGAACGCCCCCATCCCTGAGACCACTTGTCGCCGAGTGCGCCAAGCCCTATCAGAATGCCGGTAAATACGGCTTCCCGTCCGCCGGTTCTCACCCTTCGAACGAGATGACGACTCGCCTCCGGCATACCCACTGATGCATATGCCTCCTGGACTCGCACACTCACCGTAATCCTACGATCACCGGCTCAGCCACGTGGATCCCTGAAACGCCACCATTCGCCACCCCTTCGAATGAACTCACGGTCGCCCAGGCGCGATTCACTTGACATAGGACGACTGGAAGTCGGCGGAGTGATGCACCCGGGGGCGCATGGTCACCGGCGCGCCACCCGAAGCGCTCCGATGCGCCGCCTTGGCCTCACGGGACCGAGGGCAGGCGGAGCCGTAGCGTTACGTTCCGCTTCCGTCTCGTTCCGTGTCGTAACCACCGGCGCGCAGGACCCGTTGGAGGGGGCATGGGCTTCACGATCGGCGGCATTCGCGAGATCCGTTCCGGCACACGTCGGCGCGGCCGTTCGTCGGAGTGCACCGCCGTCGCCGAGTTCACCGGGCTGTGGGGCTGGGACGCGGTCCCCGGCGCACGTGCCGCGGCGGGCGTCTGCTCGTGCGGGCGCACCGGCTGCCCGGCGCCCGGCGCGCATCCGCTGGACTTCGCCCCGCAGGTACCGGCCGGGGCCACGCTGGACGAGGTGACCAAGACCTGGTCCGAGTTCCCGGGCGCCGCGGTGATGCTGCCGGTCGGCCAGGCGTTCGACGTCATCGAGGTCTCCGAGGCCGCCGGGCGCCGCGCCCTGGTCCGCCTGGAACGCATGGGCCTCCCCCTCGGCCCGGTGACCGCCACCCCCGACGGCCGCGCCCACTTCTTCGTCGCCCCCGGCGCCGCCGCCGGGCTCCCCCGGCTGCTGTACCGCATGGGCTGGGACGATCCTTCAGCGCTGGACCTGCGCGGCCTCGGCCCGGGCTCCCACATCACCGCGCCGCCCTCCGACCGCGGGGGCCTGGGTCCGGTGCGCTGGCTGCGGCCGCCCGCGCTGGACTCGGCGACCCGGCCGCCGGCGGCCCGGCTGCTGCTGGGCACCCTGGCGTACGTGGCGCACCGGTCGCGCGCACGGGCGTAGCGCCCCGGACAGAGCGAAGCGCCCGTCCCCGACTGCACCTCGGGGGCGGGCGCTTCTTGCAGTGTCCGGGACCGCATCCGGAACCCGCGTTGCGGCCGTGTCCGGCCGGTCGTCTCCGGCGATCCGGAGGTGGCCCGGAGCTACCCGGAGTGCTCCGCGGGCGATCGGCAGCCGGTGTCAGTCGCCGATCAGGGCGTCCACGAACGCCTCCGGCTCGAACGGCGCGAGGTCGTCCGCGCCCTCGCCGAGCCCGATCAGCTTGACCGGGACGCCCAGCTCGCGCTGGACGGCGACGACGATGCCGCCCTTGGCCGTGCCGTCCAGCTTGGTCAGCACGATGCCGGTGATGTCCACGACCTCGGCGAAGACCCGCGCCTGCACCAGGCCGTTCTGGCCGGTGGTGGCGTCGAGGACCAGCAGCACCTCGTCCAGCGGCGCGTGCTTCTCCACGACGCGCTTGACCTTGCCCAGCTCGTCCATGAGACCGGTCTTGGTGTGCAGCCGGCCGGCGGTGTCGATGAGGACCACGTCGACCCCCATCTCCTTGCCCTCCTTCACCGCGTCGAAGGCGACGGAGGCGGGGTCGCCCGCCTCCGGCCCGCGCACGGTGTGGGCGCCGACGCGCTCGCCCCAGGTCTGGAGCTGGTCGGCGGCGGCGGCGCGGAAGGTGTCGGCTGCGCCGAGCACGACCGTGCGGCCGTCGGCCACGAGCACGCGGGCGAGCTTGCCGGTGGTGGTGGTCTTGCCGGTGCCGTTGACGCCGACGACCATCACGATGCCCGGCTTGCGGTCCTCGGGCTCGGTCCTCACCGTGCGGTCGACGTCGGTGCCGACCAGCTTGAGCAGCTCCTCGCGGAGCAGGCCGCGCAGCTCCACCGGGGTGCGGGTGCCGAGCACCTTCACCCGCTCGCGCAGGCTGTCGACCAGTTCCTGGGTGGGCTGCACACCGACGTCGGCGGTGAGCAGGGTGTCCTCGATCTCCTCCCAGGTGTCGTCGTCCAGGTGCTCGCGCGAGAGCAGCGTGAGCAGACCCTTGCCGAGGGCGGTCTGGGAACGGGACAGGCGGGCGCGCAGGCGGACCAGCCGACCGGCGGTGGGCTCCGGGATCTCGAGCTGCGGGACCTCGAGTTCGGGGCCGGCGGGAGGCTCCTCTACGACGACCGGTGCGGGGCCGCCGGGGAGATCCACCTCCTCGATCGTCCGGCGCGGTTCGTCGCGCGGCGTCTCGGCCTCGTCGCCGACGTGCGGCTCGGCCGGGGGCGCGGTGATGTCGGGCGTCTTCGGGGGCGGCGGTGGCAGCGGCTTCCGGCGCCGGCTGCCCACGATCAGCCCGCCGAGCGCGCCGAGCACGACCACGGCGATGACTACAGCAAGGATGATGGTTTCCATAACCCGTCCAGTATCAGCCATGGGTAACCGCAGGCCCTCGTTTGTGGCTTCCTCCGAGAGACAAACGCCACGTATGGCGAGGAGTGGGATCAAAGTACGATGGTGACGGCGCTGTTGACGCGCGTAGAGTCCCCTAGTCCCTGTCCCCCCACGTCTGGGCACCGTCTTTCATGAGCAAAACAGTCGAGACCGAAGGCGCTCTCGAGACCCGAGGCATCGAACAGGTCCCCGACCACGAGCGCACCGCGAAGACCCGTGAGCTGTTCCCCACCTGGGTCGGTGCGAACATCAGCGTGCTGCTGCTGACGATGGGCGCGAGCCTCGTCGTGGCGTACCACCTGAACATCTGGCAGGCCCTCGTCGTCGCGGTGTCCGCGCCGATCGTGTCGTACGGCCTGGTCGGGCTGATCGGCATCGCGGGCAAGCGGGGCGGAGCGCCCGGCATGGCGCTCTCGCGCGCCGTCTTCGGACAGCGCGGCAACCTGCTGCCGGGTTCGCTGATCTGGGTGGCCCGCTGGGGCTGGGAGACGATCAACGCGGTGACCGGCGCCTACGCGATGCTCACCATCCTGGACATCCTGTTCGGCATCCGGGCGAACAGCGTGCTGGACATGGTCACGCTGCTGGTGTTCGTCGTCGCGACCTTCGCGATCTCGGGACTCGGCATCAACGCCGTGCAGAAGTGCAACAAGTACGCCACCTATCTGTTCGGCGTGTTCTCGGTGCTCGTCCTCGGCTACCTGGTGGCGAACACCGACTGGTCGAAGGTCATGGACCACAGCGCCGGCTCGACGGCCGCGGTGATCACCGGCATCGGCATGATCGCCGCCGGCGGTGTCAGCTGGATCCCGTCCGCGCCGGACTTCACCCGCTACCTGCCGCGCACGGCCTCGTCGAAGGCGATCGTGGGCACGGCGGTGGGCGGCGCGGGTGTCGTCGTCCTGCCGATGGTGCTGATGGGCGCGGTCATGGCGGTGTCCACGCCGGATCTGGCGTCGGCGAGCGACCCGGTGTCCTTCCTCGGCGAGATCCTGCCGACGTGGATCGCGGTGCCGTACCTGTGCATCGCGCTGATCGGCATGCTGCTGATCAACTCGATGTCGATGTACTCGGCCGGGTTCACCGCGCAGACCCTCGGCTTCAAGGTGCCGCGCCACTGGGCGGTCTCGGTCAACGCCGTGATCTCGCTGATCTTCGGCGGGGTGCTGATGCTGGTGGCGACGAGCTTCATGGGCTCGTTCATCGCCTTCCTGTCCCTGCTGGCGGTCGCCTTCTCCGCCTGGGTGGGCGTCTTCGGCGCGGACATGCTGCGCCGCACGGAGTACGACGCCCGCGCGATGGCCGACACCACCCGCGCGAGCGCCTACTGGTACCGGGGCGGCTTCTCCCCCGCGGCCGTGGCCGCGTGGGCGATCGGCCTGGTCTCGGGTCTGATGTTCACCACCTCGGACTGGTTCACCGGCCCGCTCGCGAAGAACAACGTCATCGGCGAGTACGGCCTCGGCTGGGTCGCCACGATCGTGATCTCGGGCCTGCTGTACCTCGCCCTGCCGAAGCCGGCCGTGACCACCCCGGCACGGACCGGGGAGCCGGCCGAGGAGCCCGTGACCGCGGGCGTCTGACCGGCGCCGGCCGGAGCGGCCGCCCTGTGCCCGCGCGGGTCGTCCACGAGTCCGCCTTCCTCGTCATAGCAATCTGACGCTTCGTCAGCTACCGTCCCCCTCCACCGCTCTTCGCACCGGAGGGGGACTTCGCATGCCCGTCACGGTCGTACGTTTCAATCTCGTCGAGCCCGGCGCCACGCCCGCCTCCCTCGCCGCCCGGTACCGGACCGCCCTGGAGATGGCCGCGTACGCGGACGAGCACGGGATCACCACCGTGCAGACCGAGGAGCACCACGGCGCGGGCAACAACTGGCTGCCGTCGCCGTTCACCTTCGCGGGCGCGGTGTTCGGGGCCACCCGCCGGATCGCGGTGACGGTGTCGGCGGTGATCGGCCCACTGCACGACCCGCTGCGGCTGGCCGAGGACATCGCCGTACTGGACCTGCTCAGCGGCGGCCGCCTGGTGACCGTGGCCGGGATCGGCTACCGGCCCGAGGAGTACGAGCTGTTCGGCGTCGACTGGAAACGGCGCGGCCGGCTCCAGGACGAGCTGCTGGAGACGCTGCTGAAGGCGTGGTCGGGCGCGGAGTTCGCGTACCGGGGCCGCCGGGTGCGGGTCACTCCTCGTCCGTTCACCGATCCGCATCCGCTGCTGCTGGTCGGGGGCTCCTCCAGGGCCGCCGCCCGCCGTGCCGCCCGGCTGGGCCTGCCGTTCTTCCCGAGCGCGCACCTGCCGGAGCTGGAGGCGTACTACAAGGAGCAGCTCACCGCGTACGGCACCGAGGGCTGGACGATGATGCCGGCCGCCGAGACCCCTCTCCTCCACCTCGCCGAGGACCCGGACCGGGCGTGGGCCGAGTACGGCGAGCACTTCCTGCACGAGGCCCGGACGTACGCCTCCTGGCAGTCGGACCAGATCCGCTCGGCGGTGAGGTCCGCGGCGACCTCGGTCAAGGAACTGCGCGCGGAGGGTGTGTACCGGATCCTCACCCCGCAGGAGTGCGTCGCCCAGCGCCTGGACAGCCTGGTCCTCCACCCGCTGGCGGGCGGCATGCCCCTGGAGGAGGGCTGGCGAAGCCTGCGCCTGTTCGCGGAGCGGGTGATCCCGGCGCTGGAGGGGTGAGGCGTGCGGGGGCGCTGGCGGCCCCCGCGTCCCGGGTCCCGGCTCGGCTGCCCGGCTGGGGGACCGGGCCGAAGCGGGGCCGAGAGGTACGGCCGGAATAGGGCCGCGGAGGGCTCGGGGGGTCCGGGGGCGCTGCGGGCCGGGTCGCAAGGCGGGGGCGCGACCGGCGCGCCGCGGCTCCGCTCCGTGATCGGCAAAGCTCCGTGATCGGCGGAGCTCCGCGATCGGTGGAGGAGAGGCTGCGGCCGGTCCGGAACAAGGCGAGTCCGGCGGGCGGTGCGGGCGGACGACCGTGAGGGCGGCGTTCGCCGGCGTCCTGAACGGCTTGGGTGCGCTGGGCGCCCGACCACGCCACGAAGACCCAGTCGGAGCGTCGCGGCTCCGTGTCCGTGGCGTTGGAGGCGCCGCCACCGGACCGGGCGCGGGCAGGGCAGGTGGCGCGGCCCCTTGCGGGCCCGTGGGCGGCGGCACCGCTCCTCCGTTCGCGAGCAGGGGCCCGGACGGTCGCGTCCCCGGTGGGAGCGTCGGCACGCCAGAAGCGGTCCGGGCGGACCCGGCACGCGCCAGTGATGCGACACCGCCGCCCCCGATCCGGGCGGTGGCCGGGATCGGGGGCGGCGGACGGTACGAGGAGAGGGGCAGCGGGGACTTGGCCCTTCTCCCCGAGTACGGGGGGCCGGTCAGCCCATCTCCTCCAGCGCCTTGCCCTTCGTCTCCTTGACGAACTTGAGGACGAACGGGATGGAGAGCGCGGCGAAGATCGTGTAGATCACGTACGTGCCGGAGAGGTTCCAGTCGGCCAGCGACGGGAAGCTCGCGGTGATGGCCCAGTTGGCGATCCACTGCGCGGAGGCGGCGACGCCGAGGGCGGCGGCACGGATCCGGTTCGGGAACATCTCGCCGAGGAAGACCCAGACCACCACGCCCCAGGACAGGGCGAAGAAGAGGACGAAGATGTGGGCGGCGATCAGGGCGACCCAGCCCTGCGTGGCCGGGAGCTTGCCGTCGACCAGGTTGTAGGAGAACGCCCAGGCCTCGAGGCCGAGACCGATGACCATGCCGACCGAGCCGATGAGGGCGAGCGGCTTGCGGCCGATGCGGTCGACGAAGATCATCGCGATCACGGTACCGACGATGTTGATGATCGACGTCGTGAAGGAGTAGAAGAACGACTCCGTCGGGTCGACGCCGACCGACTGCCACAGCGTCGAGGAGTAGTAGAACGCGACGTTGATGCCGACGAACTGCTGGAAGACCGACAGGCCGATACCGACCCAGACGATCGGCTTGAAGAAGACGGAGCCGCCGAGCAGGTCCTTGAAGGTCGACTTGTGCTCGCGCTTCATGGCGCGCTCGATCTCGGCTACGCGGGCGTCCAGGTCGATCTTGTCGCCCTCGACCTCCTTGAGCACCTCACGGGCGCGCTCCTTGCGGCCGACCTCGATCAGGAAGCGCGGCGACTCGGGGATCGCGAAGGAGAGCAGACCGTACAGGACCGCCGGGACCACCATGACGCCGAGCATGACCTGCCAGGCCTCGAGGCCCATCAGCGTGCCGCGCTGGTTGCCGCCCGCCGCGTTCAGGATGGCCCAGTTGACGAGCTGGGAGACGGCGATGCCGACCACGATCGCGGCCTGCTGGAAGGAACCGAGACGGCCGCGGTACGCGGGCGGGGCGACCTCGGCGATGTAGGCGGGGCCGATGACCGAGGCCATGCCGATGGCGAAGCCGCCGATGATGCGCCAGAAGGCGAGGTCCCACAGGGCGAACGGCAGCGCGGAGCCGACGGCGCTGATGGTGAAGAGGACCGCGGCGATCTGCATGCAGCGGATGCGGCCGATGCGGTCGGCTATGCGGCCGGCCGTGGCGGCGCCGATGGCACAGCCGATCAGGGCGATCGCGATGACCTGCGCGAGGGCCGCCGAGCCGATGTCGTAGCGGTCCCTGATGGCCTCGACGGCGCCGTTGATGACGGAGCTGTCGTAGCCGAACAGGAAACCGCCCATGGCGGCAGCCGCCGCGATGAAGATGACGTGCCCGAGATGTTCGGGATGAGCCGTGTTGGCTCCTGGCTGTGGTGCCTGCGCAGTGCTGGTCACGAAAGACTCCTCGGGCCGCGGCAACGCTGCCGGGGTGGGGTGATCCCTCCCTGGTATCCAGTGGGGCACAACTTCACACCACTGACACCTGAAGGTAAAAGCAACGTTGCAGAGACTATGCCTTCAAGTTTCGAAGTCAATAGTCGGGTTGCTGTGAGTTCCGAGACGCGCCTGAGGGTTCCGTGTTCAATTAGTGAACATGGAGTGAGTCGATCTTGAAAAAGGCGGCTCAGCGCAGCCGCTGGGAGATCACCTTGGACACGCCGTCGCCCTGCATCGAGACGCCGTAGAGCGCGTCGGCGACCTCCATCGTGCGTTTCTGGTGCGTGATCACGATGAGCTGCGAGGCCTCCTGCAGCTCCTGCATGATCCGGATCAGCCGCTGCAGGTTGGTGTCGTCGAGCGCGGCCTCGACCTCGTCCATGACGTAGAAGGGGCTGGGCCGGGCCTTGAAGATCGACACCAGCAGCGCCACGGCCGTCAGCGAGCGTTCACCACCCGAAAGCAGGGAGAGCCGCTTGACCTTCTTGCCCGGCGGGCGCGCCTCGACGTCCACGCCCGTGGTGAGCATGTTGTCGGGGTCGGTCAGGACGAGCCGTCCCTCGCCGCCCGGGAACAGCCGGCCGAAGACGCCCTCGAACTCGCGGGCCGTGTCCCGGTAGGCCTCCGTGAACACCTGCTCGACGCGCTCGTCGACCTCCTTCACCACCTGGAGCAGGTCGGCGCGGGTCTTCTTCAGGTCCTCCAGCTGCTCGCTGAGGAACTTGTGCCGCTCCTCCAGCGCCGCGAACTCCTCCAGCGCCAGCGGATTGACCTTGCCCAGCTGCTGGTACGCGCGCTCCGCGGCCTTCAGCCGCTTCTCCTGCTCGGCGCGCACGAAGGGCCGGGGCTGGTTGCGGGGGTGCTCGGGGTCGTCGGGCAGCTGCTCGCCGTCGGCGGGGGGTGAGGGCGGCACGGGCTGGTCCGGCCCGTACTCCGACACCAGGCCGGCCGGTTCGACACCCAGTTCCTCCAGCGCCTTGGTCTCCAGCTGCTCCATGCGCAGCCGCTTCTCGGCGCCGAGGACCTCCCCGCGGTGCACCGAGTCCGTCAGTTTGTCGAGCTCGGACTTCAGTTCGCGGCCGGTCGTGCGGGCGACGGTCAGCTCCTGCTCCCGCCGCGCCTTGGCGGCCTCGGCCACGGCGCGTTCCCGCTCGGCACGGGCCAGCGACACCTCGACGTGCGCCAGCAGCTGCCGGGCGCCGGAGGCGACGGCCTCCGCCACGGCCGCCTCGTGCCGCAGCCGGGCCCGGCGCTGCTCGGCACGCGCGCGTGCCTCGCGTTCGGCGCGGGCGGCCCGGTCCAGCGAGTCGGCCCGGCCCGAGAGCCCCTTGACCCGCTCCTCGTGGGTACGGACCTGGAGCCGGGCCTCCATCTCGGTCTGCCGGGCATTGGCGCCGTCGGCGGCGAGCCGGTCCCGCGCCGAGGTGTCCGGCTCGTCGTCGACCGGCATCTCCTCGGCCACGGCCAGCCGCTCGGCCAGTTCCTCGGCGTCCCGCACGGCCTTGTCCAGCGCCTCCTGCGCCCGCGCGGCCGCGGCCGCGGACCGCTCGGCCTCACCGGCCGCGCCACGCGCCTGTCCGGCGAGCCTGCCGAGCTGCTGGGCCACGGCCGACTTCTCCCGGTCGGCGGCCCGGCGCCGCTCCCCCACCTCGTCGACGAGGGCCGCCGCCCGCGTCCGCCGCTCGGCCGCCGCCTCCTGCTCCTCGGCCAGCGCCTCGCACCGCACCGCCAGCTCGGCGAGCTCGGCGGCGGCCTCGTCCACGGAGGCCTGCACCTCCAGCAGGCTGGGCGCGCCGGCCGAGCCGCCGTGCGCGAAGTGGGCGCCGAGCAGATCGCCTTCGGCGGTCACCGCGGTCAGCTCCGGGTGGGCGTAGACCAGCTCCTCGGCGTCCTCCAGGGTGGCGACGACGACGATGCCGCGCAGCAGACGGCGGACGGCGGGCAGAAGTTCGGCGGGGCCCCGCACGAGCTGCGCGGCGGGGGTCGCCGAGCCGGGCGGCCGGCCGGCCGCTCCGTCGTCATGGCCGGCCGTGCCGTTCCCCGCGTCCCCGTGGGGCGGTTCCGGGTCGCCCGCCAGCAGCAGGGCCGCCCGGCCGCCGTCCTGTTTGCGGAGCAGACGGATCGCGTCCGCCGCCGAGGCCGGGGTCGTCACGGCGATGGCGTCGGCCGCGGCGCCGAAGGCGGCGGCGAGGGCCACCTCGTGGCCGGGGGTCACGGTCAGCAGTTCGGCGGCCGGACCGAGGACGCCGGTGAGGCGATCGCGGGCGCCGAGCAGTATGCCGGTGCCGTCCTTGCGGCGCAGGCCGAGCGCCAGCGCCTCGTGGCGGGCCCGGGTCGCGGCGCGTTCGCGTTCCGCCGCGGTGGCCGCCTCGCGTGCCGCGCCGAGCGCCGCCTCGGCCTCGGCGAGCTGCCTCCTGGCCGCCTCGTGCCGCTCGGCGAGGTCCGCGTCGCCGGCGTCCAGGCCGTCGACCTCGGTCTGCAGGGCCTCGTACTCCTCCTGCGCCCGTACGGCCCGCTCCTGGGCCTCGTCCCGGGCCGTGGCCAGCCGGTCGATCTCGGCCTGGGCGGAGGCGGCGCGCGAGCGGGCCGCGTTGACCTGCCCGGACAGCCGGGCCAGTCCCTCACGGCGGTCGGCGATGGCGCGGGCCGCGTCCTTGAGCCGGCGCTCCTCGACGGCCAGCTCCCGTTCCAGTTCGGCGCGGTGGGCGACCGTGTCGTCCAGGGCGTGCTGGGCCGCCTCCAGGGCGGCTTCCAGTTCCGCCTCCTGCTCGCGGACGCGGGCGGCCTCGCGCTCCAGGTCCTCGGGGTCGCGGCCGCGCCGCTCCTCGGGGGGCGCGGAGGTGGCGCTCTTCACCCGGGCGTCGGCCAGCGAGACGGTGCCGCGGACCCGTTCGGCCAGCTGGGACAGCTCGTACCAGGTCTGCTGGGCGCGCTGGAGTCGGGGCGTGAGCTGCCGTACCTCGTCCTCCAGCAGGGACTCGCGGTGCAGAGCCTTCCTCAGCTCGTGTTCCGCGCTCTCCTTGCGCTCCTTCAGGGCGGCCTCGTCGGCGATCTCGGCCTTGAGCGCTCGCCGCAGCCGTACGAGGTCGTCGGCGAGCAGGCGCAGCCGGGCGTCGCGGAGATCCGCCTGGATGACGGCGGCCCTTCTCGCCACCGCCGCCTGGCGTCCGAGGGGTTTGAGCTGACGGCGCAGTTCGTCGGTGAGGTCCTGCACGCGCGCGAGGTTGGCCTGCATCGCGTCGAGCTTGCGGAGCGCCTTCTCCTTGCGCTTGCGGTGCTTGAGGACGCCGGCGGCCTCCTCGATGAAGGCGCGGCGGCCCATGGGGTCGGCGTGCAGCACGGAGTCGAGCTGGCCTTGGCCGACGATGACGTGCATCTCGCGGCCGATGCCGGAGTCGGAGAGGAGTTCCTGGATGTCGAGCAGCCGGCAGGTGTCACCGTTGATCTGGTACTCGCTGCCGCCGTTGCGGAACATGATCCGCGTGATGGTGACCTCGGCGTACTCGATGGGCAGCGCCCCGTCGGAGTTGTCGATGGTCAGGGACACCTCGGCGCGGCCCAGCGGCGGGCGGCCGGTGGTGCCGGCGAAGATGACGTCCTCCATCTTGCCGCCGCGCAGGGACTTGGCGCCCTGTTCGCCCATGACCCAGCTGAGCGCGTCCACGACGTTGGACTTGCCCGAGCCGTTCGGGCCGACGACGCACGTGATCCCCGGCTCGAACCGGAGGGTGGTCGCCGAGGCGAACGACTTGAACCCGCGGAGGGTCAGGGCCTTGAGGTGCACGCCGCCGGACTCTACCGGGCGCCGCTATCTCACTCCATGAACCCTCGCAACCGCGCGGTTTCGCCCATGAACATGCAGGGCACACCGTACGTTAAAGAAGGTGAAAGGATGCGCGGGGGAAAGAAAGAAGGGACGCCGAAGCGTCCCTTGCAACTCTGACGGCCGGGTTGCGGTCGTCGGATCAACTGAGCGGTTGATACGGGCAGCCCGATCTTCTGCGACTGCTGTCGTGGAGCGATGCAGTGATCAGGTGAGCGCAGGCTCCGCCTGGTGTGCGTCGATGCTCTCCATGATCCTGTCCTGAGAGGCGGCAGCCGACAGCTCTTCGTTCTCCGCCTGGATCCGTACGAGCTCGGACTCCAGGTCCTGAACGCGCTGCTGCAGCCGTCGCATCTCGGCGAGGAGTCGAGGGTCGGAGCCGCCGACGTAACCGAGAAGCGCCTTTGCCATGATGGATGGTCCTCCACACTGAGTGACCGACCGATGCGGTGTGGGTCGTGAGGGAATCGCACCCGCGGTGCTTGGCACATCGTGGTCTTGCTCTGCTGTTGCTTCATGCCAAACAGCTAAGGTGCGCGGGGCTTTCAGCGTCTCACCAAAAAGTTTGACGGTCAACACGATCACACCCTGTATTGGCGGGCGGACCGGGGCGCGCGGCCGGGAAAACGGCGGCGCTGCGACTCTTCCGGTGCCCTCAGGGCGTGGTGACCAGCCGACGATCAGCTGTACCAGCGGAGCCTGCCACGCCACGTCGCATCTGGCAACCACCAGGTCGTTTCTGCTCCGCGCATGTGCCGTTGGCAGCTCACCCCGCCCCGGCCTGCGGGTCTGTACAGAAATCGGCTCAGCGGATGGCGAAGCCGTCGTAGCCGCCGCGGGGTGTGTCCCAGATCTCGGTGACTCCTTCTACGCGTCCGGGCGTGTCGTCACCCTGGAGCCAGTCGAGCAGACCCTCGCAGCCGTTCCTCGATCCCTCGGCGACCACCTGGACCCGGCCGTCGGCCAAATTGAGAGCAAAACCACTCAGGCCGCCGATCTCCAGCGCCTTGGCGCGCGTGAACCAGCGGAAACCCACACCCTGCACGCGTCCGCGGACCCAGGCGACCAGTCGTACATCCTCGCTCATGGGTGCAACCTAACCGGCCGATGTCGCTCGACACACGTCGCACCCCAAGGGCATGCGGTAGCGTCCGCACCCAATACATCTCATATGAAACTCACTCGATCGAGTGGGTTTGGTCGGCCAGGGGGTCACTCGGCACGCCGGCACCGGTCGACCGCGGGCACGAGGAAGAGGGCAGGGACATGGGACGCCACCGACGCGTCGCCGCCGGCCGCGCATCCGAGGGCCGCGCCCCGGGAACCGCGTACACGCACTCCGCCCCGGGGGGTGACGATCCCCTGCGCTCGTCCGCGGGCGGACGGGCGCCGATGGGCATCGCTCCCTATCTCAACCCGGAGGCCTACGCCGAGACGAACGCCCGGGCTCACGCCTACCTGTTCTCGGCCGACGGCGACGGCCACGGCCCGGCCGGATCCGCCCCCGCGGGCGGCGGGTTCACCCCCGCCGGTGTCCGCGCGCCGGGTCACCGGCACCGGAAGAAGGCCGCGCGGCCGGTGCGCACCGGGCTGCTCGGGGTGTCCGCGGCCGTCGCCCTCGGCACGGTCGCCGTGGCCACCGGAGTGGTGCCGGGTCTGCAGGACTACCGGCTCGGTGGCGGTACGCACACCACGGGCGGTGACCGAATACAGGCGGCCGACTCTCCCAGCAACACGGCCAGCGAGCAGGGGGGAACCTCGGGCAGCGCCGACAGCCGCGACGGCTCGGCCGCGGGCGGGAACGGGCGATCGCAGCCGCGCACCCCCTCCGCCCCCGCTTCCTCGTCGTCCCCCTCTGCCTCCCCTTCTTCCCCTTCCTCTCCCTCTTCCTCGTCGCCCTCCGCCTCGAAGCCGGCGCGAGAGACCTCCCCGTCGCGCACGAATCCGGGAAGGCCCGCACCGTCGAGGCCGAAGACCACCCCGTCGCGTACGGCGACCAAGGCGCCCAGTGCCTCCACCGCACCGGGCCCCGTGTCGACGGAGGCCGTCGCCGAGGCGGAGGTGCTGAAACTGGTCAACGAGGAGCGGGCGAAGGTCGGGTGCAGCGCCCTGGCGGCGAACTCCTCGTTGGCGCGACTGGCCGGCGCCTTCAGTGACGACATGGCCGCGCGGGACTTCTTCGACCACACCGACCCGGACGGCGCCACCCCGTGGGACCGGGCCGCGAAGGCGGGCATCACCGACCTCGGCGGCGAGAACATAGCTCGCGGCCAGGCGTCGGCGGCGGCCGTGATGGAGGCCTGGATGAACAGCCCGGGCCACCGCGCCAACATCCTGAACTGCGACTACAAGACCCTCGGCGTCGGCGTCCACATGGGCCAGGGCGGCCCCTGGTGGACGCAGGACTTCGGCTTCTAGTCCGAGACCGCCAGACCTCTGTGCCACAGTGCCTCCGGCCGTGCCGTGTTGCCGGCGTTCAGGCCGGTTGATGCGGCCAGCCGTCCCGGTTCGAGAAGGTCTCGACACAGTGGCGCGTGGACCGATCCCATTCCCGACCCGTCGCCAGCTCGTACGCCTGATCAGGCACGTAGAGCAGGAACTCGCCGTCGTGCGTGGAGGCGGTGTACGGGGCGAACCGGCCGACGTCGAAGAACACCGACTCCCAGACGGATCGACCCGCGGCCACCACGGCGCAGCGTGCGTACAGGAAGCTGTCCGCGGACTGCGGGAAGGGTTCACCGTCCCGCAGTGTCAGGTCGGCGACCGGCAGAGTGCCGAACTTTTCTTGATCCAGACGGTACAGAGCCTCCGCCAGGCGCTCGGCGAAGCCCTGGATGTCGGAGACCGGGCGCTTGCTCAGTTCCGCGGCGAGACGGCCACAACCGGCTTCGTCGGCCCTGCCGTCCAGAGTGCCTATCCACGCCCAGAAGTCGGCCCAGGTCATCACCATGGCCATGAGCGTACGACCCGCTGAGGGAGCAGTCGGCGCCTACGCCCCTCGGGAGAGCGAGAAGGGGCCGCCGCATGGGATGCGGCGGCCCCTTTGGGGTTCCGTCTCGGTGGGCGTTGGCGGGCCGCGTCAGCGGATGATGATCACCACCGGGACGTTGCTGTAGGGATAGCCGGCGAACGGATAGAACCCCGTGGCTCCGAGTGTGCCGAAGCCGCCGCAGTTGTTGAAGCCGCGGTTGAAGCCCGCGCCGAAGCGGCATCCGCCGTGCGTCTGGACGCTTGGTGACAGCGACCGGACGCTGTCCGTGGTCACCGCGGCTGACGCCGGGCTCGCGACCGCGACCGTTCCGGCGACGGCACCGCCCGCGAGGACGGCGGCTGCCAGGGTTCGCATGACCGGGTTGCTGCGCATATGTCGGCCTCCTTCACCCCGAGATATCCACACCCCTCCGGTATCTCCGCTCACACCAGGTAACACCCGTTCGACGGAACGTACCACCCAGGCGATCCCGAACCCCGGAATTCCGGGCCCGGAGCCGTCCTATGCGGCGGCGCGCCCGCGCGCGAACAGCAGCGCGGTCTCCGCCACGCGGCGGCCGAGGTGCTCGGCCGTGGCGATGTCGGCCTTGTGGACGCCCTCGGGGCCCTGGTCGTTGTTGCTCTGCGCGGCGGCGCCGGCGAAGAAGCCGAGGCGGTTGAGGTCGTTCTCCGAGGCGGTGCTGCTGTTCCAGCCGGGCAGCAGGCCGAGGTTGACCCAGTGCATGCCGTGCTGGGCGGCGAGCGTCTGGAAGAACTGCAGGGTGTGCAGCTTGTCGCCGCTCTTCGAGGCCGAGTTCGTGAAGCCGGCCGCCAGCTTGTCCTTCCAGTCCTGGCCGAACCAGCGCCGCGAGCTCGCCTCGGCGAAGACGTGGAAGGCGCCGGAGGCGGTGCCCATGTAGGTGGGCGAACCGAAGACGATCGCGTCCGAGCGGTCCAGCGTCTCCCACTGCTCGTCGGTGATGTCGTCGACCTTGATCAGGTGCACCTCGGCACCCGCGTCCACCGCGCCCGCACGGACGGCCTCGGCGAGGACGGCGGTGTGGCCGTAACCGGAGTGGTAGGCGATGGAAACGACAGGGTAGGACATGACACTCCTTGGAAGGGGCAGGCCAAAAGCAATAACCAAAGGAAAGCACTATCCAGGAGTTAGTGCAACCTGGCAGGTGGCGCTGTACCCGCGTACCCTTGCCGATATGACCGCCATCGCCCCGGACCACGACGACCTCGCCTACAACGTCTTCGCCAAGGCCTGCCCGTCACGCGGCACGCTGGAGCACGTCACGGGCCGCTGGGGCGGACTGACGCTCGGCGCGCTGTGCGAGGGCTCGCTGCGCTTCAACGAGCTGCGCCGCCGCGTCGACGGTGTGAGCGAGAAGATGCTGTCCCAGACGCTGCACGCGCTGGAGCGCGACGGACTGGTGCACCGCGAGGCGCAGCCGACGAACCCGCCCCGCGTGGACTACGAACTCACCCCCCTGGGCCGCCAGGTCGCCGAACGCCTGCTGGCGCTCATCCACTGCGTGGAGGGTGCGATGGACGACGTGCTCGCGTCCCGTGCGCGTTACGACGAGACGCGCGGCGGCCTCTGACACTTCGGGCAGAAGTAGCTGGAGCGGTTCATCCAGGGCCGGCGGCGGATGGGGGTGCCGCACCGCTTGCAGGGCAGGCCCTCACGGCCGTACGCGTCCAGGGAGCGGTCGAAGTAGCCCGACTCGCCGTTGACGTTGACGTACAGGCTGTCGAAGCTGGTGCCGCCGACGGCGAGGGCCGCGTTCATCACGTCCCGTACGTGGCCCAGGAGTTCGGTGACGACCGGGCGGGTGAGGTTCGCCGTCGGCCGCTCGTAGTGGAGGCGGGCGCGCCAGAGGGCCTCGTCCGCGTAGATGTTGCCGACCCCGCTGATCAACGACTGGTCCAGCAGGGCCCGTTTGACGGTCGTGCGCTTGCGGCGCAGGGCCTGCCGGAACGCTTCCTCGTCGAACAGCTCGTCTAGGGGGTCGCGGGCGATGTGCGCGATGACGTCGGGCAGCCCGTCGGGGGTGTTCTCGTGCAACGACAGTCCGCCGAAGGTGCGTTGGTCGACGAAGCGCAGTTCCGTGCCGAGGGAGTCGGCGAACCGGATCCGGATGCGCAGGTGCTTCTCGTCCGGCGCCTCGTGCGGCTGCACCAGCAGCTGGCCGCTCATGCCGAGGTGTGCGAGGACGGACTCGTTCGTCTCCTCCAGCGGCAGCCACAGGTACTTGCCGCGACGGCCGGGGGTACCGATGTGCTTGCCCTTGAGCCGGTGCGCGAAGTCGTCGGCGCCCGCCACGTGCCGGCGGACGGCGCGCGGGTGCAGCACCTCGACCTCGGCGACGGTGCGATGGGCGGCCCATCGCTCCAGACCGCGCCGGACCACCTCGACCTCGGGCAACTCGGGCATCGGGACCCCCGTACACAGCGGTGGATGAGCCGAACGCCCGCCCCGTCGGGAACGGCGGGGCGGGCGTCCGGATACTGCTCTCTTCGTCAGGCGGAGGCGGACGACGGGTTGCCGTCCTTCGCAGCGGCCTCTTCGGCCGCCTTGGCGCGCTCGTCCGCGGCTGCCCGGATGGACCGCCAGGCGGACTCGGCGGCCTGCTGCTCCGCCTCCTTCTTGCTGCGGCCGGTGCCGGTGCCGTACGAGACGCCTCCGACGCGGGCAGCAGCAGTAAAGGTCTTCTCGTGATCGGGACCGGTCTCCGAGACCAGGTACTCGGGCACGCCGAGCCCCTCGATCGCGGTGAGCTCCTGGAGACTGGTCTTCCAGTCCAGGCCGGCTCCGAGGTTCGAGGACTTCTCGATCAGCGGGTCGAAGAGCCGGTGTACCAGCTCCGAGGCCGCGTCGAGGCCCTGGTCGAGATAGACCGCGCCGATCACCGCTTCCAGGGTGTCGGCGAGAATGGACGCCTTGTCCCGGCCGCCCGTGCCCTCTTCACCACGGCCGAGCCGGATGAAGGAGCCCAGGTCGAGGCCACGGCTGACCTCCGCCAGCGCACGCGAGTTGACCACCGCGGCCCGCAGCTTGGCCAGCTGGCCTTCGGGCAGGTCGGGGTGGGTGCGGTACAGCGTGTCCGTGACGACGAGGCCGAGCACGGAGTCCCCGAGGAACTCCAGTCGCTCGTTCGTCGGCAGACCGCCGTTCTCGTACGCGTACGAACGGTGGGTCAGCGCACGCACCAGAAGGGCGGACTCGAGCTGATAGCCGAGCCGCCCTTCCAGAAGCGTGTGGGACGAGGCCTGGTTGTCCACCTTCTTCTTGGCGGGTGCGTCCGCCTTGGCGTCTTCCGCCCTCTTGGGACTGGACACAGTGCCTCTCACCAGCCCGCTCAGACTTCGAGGACCTGGCGCTTGTTGTAGGTGCCGCAAGACGGGCACGCGATGTGCTGCTGCTTGGGCTCGTGGCAGCGCTCGCACGCAACCAGGGTGGGGACCGCAGCCTTCCACTGCGACCGGCGGTGGCGCGTGTTGCTGCGCGACATCTTCCGCTTCGGAACAGCCACGGCTACTTCTCCTGCTTCTCGTCGACGCCCGCTTCCGCGTCAGCGCCGCTCATCTCGTCCTTCTCGCCGTCTTCAGGTGAACCGGCGAGTCCCTGCAAAGCCGCCCAACGGATGTCGACGGCGTCGTGGTGGTGGTCCGGGTCGTCCGCGAGCCGCACTCCGCACTCGGAGCACAGGCCCGGGCAGTCTTCCTGGCACACCGGCTGCATCGGCAGTGCGAGCACCACCGCATCGCGCAGCAGAGGTTCGAGGTCGAACAGGCCGTCCTCGAGGTAGAACCTGTCCTCGTCGTCCTCGGCGTCGTCGCCCGGTTCCGCGATCACGCGGCCCCGGTCGTCGGCGTCAGGGTACGAGAACAGCTCCTGGAAGTCCGTTTCGAGCTCCAGCCCGACCGGCTCCAGACACCTTACGCACTCCCCCTCGGCCTGTGCACGGGCGGTGCCTGTGACGAGCACACCTTCCATGACCGACTCGAGTCGGAGTTCGAGCTCCACCGGGGCGCCCTGCGGCACTCCGATGACTCCCGGGATGCCGAGATCGGCCGGGGCGTCGATCGTGCGGGTCAGGCGCTGCAGCGCGCCAGGACGCCGGCCCAGCTCGTGCGTGTCGAACACGAGGGGGTTGCGGTGGTCGAGGCGGGCGTTGGAGGCCATTCCTGCTTTCGATCTTCTGAACTCGAGGGGACGCCGCCCGACGGTGTTCCGGGCAGCGGTGATCGCGGACATACGCGCGACCGAAGAGCCAGGATACTGGACCTTTCGCTCAGGGCCCAATCCGGTACCGCTCCGGCCGCTACTGCAGGCCCCGGCCCTGCTCGTACGCCCTCAGCTGCTCCGCGCTGATCATGCTCGTGTCGAAGAGGCTGGCCTCGTCGAGGTCGTAGCCCTGCTGGGAGTGCTGCTGGGCCTGCTGCTGCCCCTGGTGGGGGTCGTAGGCGGCCTGCTGGGCGTCGTACCCCTGGTAGGCGTAGGGGTCGGCCTGCTGGTAGCCGTACGGGTCCTGCTGCTGGGCGTAGTCCGGCTGCTGCGGGAAGCCGGCGTACGGGTCCGGCTGCTGCGGGACGGGGTCGCCGCCCGCCGGACCGTAGCCGGGGGTGGGGGCGTAGGCCGGCTGCGGCTCGTACGACGGCTCCGGCTGCCGCGGCGCGGGGCGCTCGGCCGGGGTGTCGGCGAGGGCCGCGAGGTCGGCGAGGTAGTCGGCGTCGCTGGAGTGCTGGAAGGTCGTGGTGTCGTCGGCGAGGGCGCCGAGGTCGTCCGTGGCGATCCGGCCGTGCAGCTTCTGCCGGCCCCGCCCGACGGCCTCCAGGGTCTTGGCGAGGACCGCCTCGAAGGCGCCGAGCTTGACGTCGACGTACGCGTCGGCGTTGTGCCGCAGGGTCTCCGGGTCCTGGCTGCGCTCGGGGGCGTCCTCGTCCTCGTAGCCGTTCTCGTCCAGGCCGGGGCCGGTGCCGAGCAGCTTCTCGCGGCCGCGGCCGACCGAGCCGAGCGTCTTGGTGAGGACGACCTCGAAGTTGGCGAGCTTGGAGTCGACGTAGTCGTCGGCCTCGGCGCGGACCTCGTCGGCCTCCTTGCGGGCCTCGTCGAGGATCCGGTCGGCCTCGGTCTGGGAGCGGCGGGCGATCTCCGTGTCGGAGATCAGCGAGCCGCGGTGGGCGTGCGCGTCGGAGATGATCCGGTCGGCCTCGGCGCGGGCCTGCTCGACCATCTGCTCACGGCCGCCGATCAGTTCCTGTGCCTGGGCGAGGGAGCCGGGCAGGGCCTGGCGCACCTCGTCCAGCATCGCGAGCAGCTCGGCACGGTTGATCACGCAGGACGCCGACATGGGCATGCCCCGGGCGCCTTCCACCGCGGAGACGATCTCGTCGAGCTTCTTCTGCACGTCCACCTGTGCTCGCCACTCTCTACAGCCGGGTTGGAGACGGACGGGACGACTGTAGCCCCATCAGTCCTTGCGCAGGCGCGTGTTCAGGGCGTCCAGGATCTGGGCGGGCACCAGGTGGGAGACGTCCCCGCCCCAGGCCGCGACCTCCTTGACCAGGGAGGAGGAGAGGAAGCTGTAGGTGGGGTTGGTGGGCACGAACAGCGTTTCGACGCCCGTGAGGCCGTTGTTCATCTGGGCCATCTGCAGCTCGTAGTCGAAGTCGCTGACCGCGCGCAGGCCCTTGACGATGGCCGGGATGTCGCGCTGCTTGCAGAAGTCGACGAGGAGGCCGTGGAAGGCCTCGACCCGGACGTTGCCGTACTCGGCGGTGACCTCGCGGATCAGCTCGATCCGCTCCTCGATCTCGAACAGGCCCTTCTTGGACTGGTTGATCATCACCGCCACGTAGACCTCGTCGTACAGACGGGAGGCTCGGGCAATGATGTCGAGGTGTCCGTTGGTGATCGGGTCGAACGACCCGGGACAGACGGCGCGGCGCACTTGTGATCCCTCGCTCTCCGGTCCGGTCATCGTGCGTCTTCGCACGTAGAGGCGGCGCGACCGTACCAAAACGTTCCCTCGCCGTAGCGACGGGACCGGATCGCCTCGAAGCCGTCCGGCCAGTGGAATTCGCCGCCTCTGGTGCTGCGCTCCACGGTGACGAGGGCTTCCCCGGCGAGCCAGCCCTGCGTGCGGAGTGTGAGCAGAATCTCCCGAAGATCGTCGTCGGTGACGGCGTACGGAGGATCGAGGAAGACGAGGTCGTACGGATCGGCCGGGGGTGCGGTTCTGATGATCTGTTCCGCTTTGCCCGCCCGCACCTCCGCGCCCGGCAGACCGAGGGCTCGGACGTTCTCCCGGACGATGCGGGCCGCGCGTGCGTCCGCCTCCACCAGGAGGGTGTGGCCGGCGCCCCGGGACAGGGCCTCCAGGCCCACGGCTCCGGAACCGGCGTAGAGGTCCAGGACCCGCTCGCCGCCCAAGGGGCCGCCCAGCAGGGACTGCCAGGTGGAGAAGAGGCCCTCGCGCGCTCGGTCCGAGGTCGGCCGGGTGCCGGTGCCTGGCGGAACGGCCAGCCGGCGTCCACCGGCTGCGCCGGCGATCACGCGGGTCATTTCGGGTCCTTCGTCATGGGCGGCTTCAGCGGCTGTACGGGGTAAGTCTGGCAGGCGGACGTAACGCACGCGTCCCGCCCCGGCTCCGTACGCCAGGGCGGCACCCTCGTCGTCCGGCTCGCGTACCGCTGCCCGGGTGCCGCCGCCGACTGCGGCGTCAGCCCTTCTCCAGGTACTGCTCCCGCTCCTCGTCCAGGAGGGCGGCCAGGGCCGTGCGCAGGCCGGGAAGGCGCTCCAGTTCGGGGTCCGCCGCCACGAGGGACGCAGCCTCCTCCCGCGCCTCGGCGATGACCTCCTCGTCCTCGATGACGGCGAGGACCCGGAGGCTGGAGCGGGCGCCGGACTGGGCCTGGCCGAGGACGTCGCCCTCGCGGCGCTGTTCCAGGTCGATGCGGGAGAGCTCGAAGCCGTCGAGGGTGGAGGCGACGGCGTTCAGGCGCTGGCGAGCCGCGCTCGCCTCGGGCATCTCGCTGACCAGGAGGCACAGGCCGGGCGCCGCGCCACGGCCGACCCGGCCGCGCAGCTGGTGGAGCTGGGAGACGCCGAAGCGGTCGGCGTCCATGATCACCATGGCGGTGGCGTTGGGGACGTTGACGCCCACCTCGATGACGGTCGTGGCGACCAGGACGTCGGTCTCGCCCGCGGCGAAGCGGCGCATCACCGCGTCCTTGTCGTCGGGGTGCATTCGGCCGTGCAGCACCTCGACCCGCAGGCCCTGGAGGGGACCGCTGTTCAGCCGGCCGGCGACGTCGAGGACGGCGAGCGGGGGCCGCTTCTCCGCCTCGTCCTCGGCGGACTTCTTCCGCCCGGCCTTCTTGGGGTCGTCCTCCTCGTCCCCGATACGGGGGCAGACGACGTACGCCTGATGGCCGTTCGTGACCTCCTCGCGGACCCGCTCCCAGGCGCGGGCCAGGAAGTGCGGCTTGTCGGCGGCGGGCACGACGTGGCTGGCGATCGGGGACCGGCCGGCCGGGAGCTGGTCGAGGACGGAGGTCTCCAGGTCCCCGAAGACCGTCATGGCGACCGTGCGCGGGATGGGCGTGGCCGTCATGACGAGCAGGTGCGGGGGCTGCTTGCCCTTGCCCCGGAGGGCGTCGCGCTGTTCGACGCCGAAGCGGTGCTGTTCGTCGACGACGACCAGGCCGAGGTCGTGGAACTGGATCTTGTCCTCGATGAGGGCGTGTGTGCCGACCACCAGACCGGCCTCGCCGGTGGCCAGGTCGAGCAGGGCGCGGCGGCGGGCGGCGGCGCCCATGGAGCCGGTGAGCAGGACCACCTTGGTGGCGTGCTCGGCGCCGCCCAGCATGCCTCCCTCGGCCAGCTCGCCCATCATCTCGGTGATCGAGCGGTGGTGCTGCTGGGCGAGCACCTCGGTGGGCGCGAGCATGGCCGCCTGGCCACCGGCGTCGACCACGGCGAGCATGGCCCGCAGGGCGACCATGGTCTTCCCGCTTCCCACCTCCCCCTGGAGCAGCCGGTGCATCGGGTGGTCGGTGGCCAGGTCGTCGAAGATCTCCTTGGAGACCTTCCGCTGGCCCTCGGTGAGGGTGAAGGGGAGGCGGTCGTCGAAGGCCGCGAGGATGCCGTCCGGCCGGGGGGTGCGGGGTACGGCGGGGAGCTGGGTGTCGGCGTGGCGGCGGCGGGCCAGGGCGACCTGGAGGACGAAGGCCTCGTCCCACTTGAGGCGGTCGCGGGCACCGGCGATGTCCGCCTTGGTGTGCGGCCGGTGGATCTTGAGCAGGGCTTCGGGCAGCGGGAGCAGGCCGCGGCCCTCGCGGAGGGTGTCCGGGAGCGGGTCCAGGGCCTCCTGGGCGCTGGGCAGCACGGTCTGGACCGCCTTGCCGATCTTCCAGGACTCCAGCTTGGCGGTGGCCGGGTAGATCGGGATGAGGGCGCCGGCCCAGGTCTCGACCGTCTCCTCGCTGTCGCCGTGCAGCAACTCGTAAGCAGGATGGGCGAGTTGGAGACGGCGGTTGAAGACGGAGACCTTGCCGGCGAACATCGCGCGGGTGCCCGGCAGCAGCTCCTTGTGCGGCTTGTGCACGCCGTGGCCGAAGAACACCAGCTGGAGCCGGCCGCTGCCGTCGGTGATCGTGACCTCCAGGCGCTGGCCCTTGCCCCGGGGGGCCTTGGCGGAGGCGAAGGTGTGCAGACGGGCGTCGGCGACCTGGGCGACCACCGTGACGTGCTCGTCCATCGGGAGGTCGGCGAGGTGGGTGAGCTGCCCCCGCTCCTCGTATCTGCGCGGGTAGTGGTGCAGGAGGTCGCCGACGCTGTGCAGGCCGAGGTGCTCGGCCATCACCTTCGCGGTGGCGGGGCCGAGCACTGACTTCAGGGGTTGTTTCAGTGGTTCTTCCAGTGCGGGCACGAGATCCATTGCACACCACCGCACTGACAATGCCGTAGACGCTGCCCTGCGATTTCGTCCCGCGGGGCCTCCGCTTCGCGGGAGAGATCCGGGAAAGCCCTGGTCAGGTGGTCTGTTCCGGGCCTAGGATGACGCGCTCCGGCCATCCTTCGCGGTCACCGCCCACCCGGGACCGCCCGACCCCGCGCCGAACGCGCTCCCCCCTCCGGCGCAGTGACGATGGACTCCCAGACCTCACAGTCATCCCAGGCATCCCAGTCACCCCACCAACCTCATACGTTTCAGGTCGACCTGCGCGGCCTGGTGGACCTGCTCTCGCACCACCTCTACTCCAGCCCCAAGGTCTACCTGCGGGAGCTGCTGCAGAACGCCGTGGACGCCGTCACCGCCCGGCGGGCCGAGGAGCCGGACGCCCCGGCGCTGGTCCGGCTGCACGCGGCGGACGGCGGCCTGCGCGTGGAGGACAGCGGCGTCGGGCTCAGCGAGTCGGACGTGCACGCCCTCCTGGCGACCATCGGCCGCAGCTCCAAACGGGCCGAGGGACTGCAGGCGGCCCGGTCCGACTTCCTCGGCCAGTTCGGCATCGGGCTGCTCGCCTGCTTCGTGGTCGCCGAGCGGATCCGCGTGGTCAGCCGCAGCGCCAGGGCGCCCGAGGCGCCGCCGGTGGAGTGGACGGCCCGCGACGACGGGTCGTACACCGTGCGCACGCTGCCGCACACGGAACGGCCCGAGCCCGGCACGACCGTGTACCTGACCCCGCGCGCGGGGGCCGCCGAGTGGCTGTCGCCCGAGCGGGTCCTCACCCTGGCCCGGGACTTCGGCGCGCTGCTGCCGTACGACGTCCGGGTGGACGGGGAGCGGATCACCGATCTGCCCGCGCCCTGGGACCGCCCGTACCCGAGCCCCGCCACGAGACGGGT
Source organism: Streptomyces sp. NPDC015139 (assembly GCF_043079785.1). NCBI lineage: Bacteria > Bacillati > Actinomycetota > Actinomycetes > Kitasatosporales > Streptomycetaceae > Streptomyces > Streptomyces sp. NPDC015139. Next base: position 157,534 of record NZ_JBIBUW010000011.1, read on the forward strand.
GGCGCTGGCCCGGCACTGCCACGAGCTGTTCGGGTTCACCCCGCTGGACTCGATCGGCCTGGACGTGCCGCTGGCCGGTGTCCGCGGGGTGGCGTACGTGCTGCCGTCGGCGGTCAGCCCGGCCCAGCGGGCGACGCACCGGGTGCACCTGAAGGGCATGCTGCTCACCGAGCGGGCCGAACAGCTGCTGCCGGACTGGGCGTTCTTCGTGCGCTGCGTGCTGGACACCGACAGCCTGCGGCCGACCGCCTCGCGCGAGTCGCTGTACGAGGACGAGACCCTCGCCGCCGTGCGGGACGCGCTCGGCGAGCGGATCCGGTCCTGGCTGACCGGGCTCGCCGCGGGTGACCCGGAGCGGCTCGCGGCCTTCCTCGCCGTGCACCACCTGGGAGTGAAGTCCCTCGCCAGGCACGACGCCGACATGCTGCGCACGATGCTGCCGTGGCTGCCGTTCGAGACGACCGACGGACAGCTGTCCCTGGAGGAGTTCGCGCGACGGCACCCGGTGGTGCACTTCACGCGGACCGTCGAGGAGTACCGGCAGGTCGCGCCGATCGCCTCCGCGCAGGGCGTCGGGGTCGTCAACGGCGGCTACACCTACGACAGCGAGCTGGTCGAGGCGCTGCCGCGGGTGCGGCCGGGGACCGTCGTCGCCGAGCTGGACGCGGACACCGTGACCGCGCACCTGGACGCCGTGGACCCGGCCGGGGAACTGGCCCTGTCGGGCTTCCTGGCGGCCGCGCGCGCGAAGCTCGATCCGCTGGGCTGCGACGTCGTCCTGCGCGCCTTCCACCCTCTGTCCGTGCCCGCCCTGCACCTGGACGACCGGGCGGCGCGGCACGAGCAGGCGCGGGCGGAGGCCGAGGAACGGGCCGACGACCTGTGGGCAGGCATCCTGGGCTCGCTGCGCGGCGGCGCCCCGCGCGCGCGTCTGGTGCTGAACCATCTCAACCCGCTGGTCCGGCGGATCAGTTCGATCAAGGACCCGGAGCTGATCGGCACCGCCACCGAGTCGCTGTACGGGCAGGCGCTGCTGAGGGCGCAGCGTCCGCTGCGGCCGGCCGACTCGGCGCTGCTCAACCGGGCGTTCATCGGCCTGCTGGAGTGGGCCACGCACGGGGAGAGCGACCGCTGATGGATGAGATCGCGGACTTCGACGCACTGCGCCGGGCCCTGGCGGAGAACTCCGAGCAGCCGGAGGGTCCGGCCCGCAACGCGCGCGCGGAGCTGCTGCTGGCCGAGGCGGAGCGGCTGGAGGTGCCGCTCGCCGTGATCGAGGCGCTCGGGCACCAGTTGAAGGTCTACAACTACAGCTCCGAGAAGGACAAGATGTTCGTCCCGTTCGCGCGGCTGCTGCGGATGTGGGACGAACGGCCGGAGGACTTCGACGCGTACGAGGCGCACTCGCTGCACTGGGTGTTCAAGTGGATGTCGGCGGGCATGCTGGACCAGCCGCACGTCCCGCTCGTGTCGGTCGAGAAGTGGCTCGGCGAGATGGAGCACCGCTACCGGCTCGCCGGGCACTCCGAACGGGCCGTGCGCAGCGCCGAGTTCAGCGTGGCCGCGCACGTCGGCGACCTGGCGCGGGCGGAGCGGGCGTACACCGCGTGGCTGGCCGCGGACCGCGACGCGATGGCCGACTGCCACGCGTGCGAGCTGCACGGGCAGGGTGTCTGGCAGGCGGAGTCCGGCCGGGACGCGGAGGCCCTCGGCCTGTGGCGGCCGGTGCTGGAGGGCGAGTACAGCTGCGCGCACGAGCCGCACACGGTCCTGGCCTCGTCGCTGAAGCCGCTGCTGCGGCTCGGCCGGGTGGAGGAGGCCCGGGCGAACCATCTGCGGGGCTTCCGGCTGGTGCGCCCCATGGAGAGCATGCGCGGCGCCTACGCGGACCACGTGGAGTTCTGCGCGCTGACCGGCAACGAGGCACGCGGTCTCGAACTGCTCGCCGAGCGGCCGGCGTACTTCACGGACACCGGTCATCCGCGCAGCCGGCTCGACTTCATGGCCGTGGTGACGCTGCTCGCGGACCGGCTGGCCGAGCTGGGGCTGGGCGGGCAGCGGGTGCCGGGCCCCGCCGGGCGGACCTGGACCGCGCGGGAGCTGGCCGTGCACGCGCGCGCGGAGGCGACGGAGCTGGCCGAGCGGTTCGACCGCAGGAACGGCACCTCGTACGTCGGCGAGCGGGCACGCGCGCGCATGGCGCAGCGCCCGCTGGTGGAGCGGCTTCCGCTGGGTGTGCGTACGGTGCGCCCGGCGCCGGCGCCGGCAGCCCCGGTTCCCGGGAACGCCGACGGGCCGGCCGACCTGACCGTGCTGCTCGCCGAGGCGCGGCGGATGTCGGACACCCTGCGGCCGCACGCGCTGAGGGCCTGGGCGGCGGTGGCGGAAGCGGCGCGGGACGCGGAGCTGGAGCCGCGGGACCGCGCGGAGATCGCCGACCACGAGGCGATGGCGGGCGGGCCCGAGGGCGTCGAGTCGTTCGAGCGGGCGGCCTCGCTGTACGCGGAGGCGGGCGATCCCGGCGAGGCGCTGGCGGCACGCGCGCGCGGGGCCTACGTCCGGGCGCTGCACGGCGAGGTCGACGCGGCCCTGGCCGTCGTGGCGGGCCTGTACGACGAGGTGCTCGCGCTCTACGCCGACGGGGCCACCGGGGTGCGGCAGACGGCCGCGGTGGTGATGAGCCGGGCCCGGATCCTGATGCGGCGGATGCACGAGGAGCCCGCCGGACCGGACGCCGGGACGGCGCTCACGGCCGCCGAGCGGGCGGTGCGCGAGGTGCTGGCGCTCGTCGACGGGCGGGACGGGGACGAGGTGCGGCTGGCGGCGCGGGCCGCCGAGGCCCGGGCGATGCTCGCCGAACTGGCCGGACACGCCGGGGACGCCGGCCGGGCGGCCGAGCTGTTCCGGCGGGCGGTCGACGAGTACGTGGCCGCGGGGCTGCCCTGGTTCGCGGTCGAGTACGAGGTGCAGGTCGCCGCCCTGGCCCACCAGGCCGGTGACCTGGCCGGGGCCGAGCGGGCCCTGCGCGGGGCCCTGGAGCACGGCGGGCCGTACGTGGAGCCGGTCGGGCGGGCGCAGCTGCACCTGCAGCTCGCGGAGGTGATCGGCGGCCGGGGTGAGGCCGTGGAGGCCGCGGAGCACGCCCTGGAGGCCGCGCACTGGGCCGACGAGGCGGGCGAGAGCGGAACGCTCGGCGCCTGGGCGCGGCAGCAGCTGGGCGGCTTCCTGCTGCGCCAGGGGCGGTACGCGGAGGCCGCCGAGGTGCTGGAGTCCGCGCTGGCCGACCTGGACCCGGGGACGCACGGTGACGGGGTGGTCGTGCAGGCGCGCTGGTGGCTCGGGGACTGCCTGGGCGAGCTGGGCGAGCACCGGGAGGCCGCCGAGCACCGGCTGCGGGCCGCCGACATCGCCCGGCACTGGCCCGAGCAGCAGGACCACGCCACCCTCGCGCATCTGGCCGCCGAGTCCCTGGGCAGCGCCGGTCTGCTGGACGAGGCGGACGAGGCCTACACGCGCGCGGGAGAGCTGTGGCGCGCCCTGGACAACCCGTACTTCCTGGTGCGGTCGCTGCGCGCCCGCGGCTGGCTGGCGCTGCGCGGTGCGTCCGGGGCAGAGGGCGCGCGGGAGCTGATGGCGGAGGCGGTACGGGAGTGCGAGGAGGCGCTGGCGGCCGCCGCCGACCCGGTGGCCCGGGAACAGCTGACGGACGAACTGGGCCACACCCACCGCCAGTTCGGTGACCTGCTGGCCCGCTGGGCGGCCGAGCAGGCCGAGGAGGAGGCGGCGGACGACGTGGTCCGGGCCGCGCTGGAGGCGGCGCTGGCACGGACGGAGGAAGCGGTCGCGGTGTTCGGCACGCTCGGCGCGGGCGGGCTGCACGGCCGTACCGGGGCGGAGCTCGCCGCGGGGCGGCTGGAGGCCGACCTGGGCCGGCCCGCCGGGGCGGCGGCACGCGCGCGTGGTGTGCTCGCGGCCTACGAGGGCGCCGCTGACGAGGACGAGACGGTCCTGGCCCGGCGGGCGGAGGCGGACCGGATACTCCGGGCGGCGCGGGCCGGGGCGTGAGCGGGGCGCGGGCGGGCCGGACCGCTCACTCCACGCCGATGAGCAGCAGCGCGCCCTGCCGGCCGCCCGGGTACACGACGGTGTCCACGGCGAGGTAGGACTCGCGCACCCGGGTCTGGAGGCGGCCCGCGACGGTTGGCGGGGCCTCGTCGCCGACGACGAGGGTGACGAGTTCGCCGCCGGCCTGGAGCATGCGGTCCAGGAGGGTCTCGGCGGTGGCGGTGACGTCCGGTCCGATCACCGCCACGTCGCCGTCGATCAGGCCGAGGACGTCTCCGGCCTGGCAGATCCCGGCCGTCGTCCAGGACTGGCGTTCGGCGACGACGACCTCGGCGTACCGGGTGGCGCCCGCCGCCGAGGTCATCTGGACGACGTCCTCGTCGAACCGGCGCTCCGGCTCGTGCACGGCGAGCGCGGCGATGCCCTGGACCGCGGACCGGGTGGGGATCAGGGCCACCCGGATGCCCTCGGTGCGGGCCTGCTCGGCCGCGGCGGCGGCCGTGTGGCGCAGTTCGGCGTCGTTGGGGAGCAGGACCACCTCGCGCGCGTGGGCGCGCCGCAGGGCCTGCACCAGCTCCCCGCTGGCGGGCGGTTCCCCGGGGCGGGCGAGGACGGTGGTCGCGCCGGCCTCGGCGTACAGCCCGGCCAGGCCCTCGCCCGGTACGACGGCGACGACGGCCCGCTGGACGCGCTCGCGCGGCGGCCGTTCCCCGCCGGTGTGGACGTCGCCGAGCCCGAAGTGCGTGATCCGGATCCGGTACGGCCGCCCGGCCTCGACGCCCGCCTCCACGGCGGCGCCCGCGTCGTCGACGTGCACGTGGACGTTCCACAGTCCGTCGCCGCCGACGACGACCAGGGAGTCGCCGAGGGCGTCGAGCCGTGCGCGCAGCCGGGCCACGGCCGCGTCGTCGGCCTCCAGCAGGTAGATCACCTCGAAGGCGGGACCGCCCGGCTCGGCGCCGTCGGCGCAGCCGGCGGGTCCGGAGACGGCCGCGCGGGCCCGCGTGCCCTCCCCGGGGACGTCGCAGGAGGCGGCATCGGCGGTTTCGGAGGCGGCCGCTTCCGCACGGGTCCACGGTCCGGCCGCGGCGCCCCCGGGCACACCCGTCACGCGCGCGTGCGCGTCCGAGGCGGCCTGGGCGGCGTGCAGGGACTCGCGCACCGCCTCCCCGGTGAACGCCTCCACGAGCGCCCCCAGCACGGTCACCAGTCCGCGTCCGCCCGCGTCGACCACCCCGGCCCTGCGCAGCACGGCCAGCTGGCCGGGAGTGGCGGCCAGGGCCGCCCGCGCACCCTCGTACGCCGCCCGCGCGACGGTTCCGCAGTCGCCCTCGGCGCCCTCGGCGGCGTCGGCCGCGGCCGAGGCGACCGTCAGCACGGTGCCCTCGACCGGATGGGCCACGGCCTCCCGGGCGGAGTCGGCGGCCCGCCGCAGGGCCAGCCTGAGCCCCGTACCGTCGGGGTCGGCGGATCCGGGCCGGGAGTCGTCGGCGAGCACCTGGGCCATGCCCCGCAGCAGCTGCGCGAGGATCGTCCCGGAGTTGCCGCGGGCCCCGATGAGCGCCCCGTGGGCCATCGCGCGCACCGCGTCCGCGAGGGACGGCTCCTCGGCACCCGTCCCGTGGCCGGCGAAGACGGCCTCCACGGCGGTCGTCGCGGACTCCAGGGTCAGATAGAGGTTGGTCCCGGTGTCGCCGTCCGCCACGGGATAGACGTTGATCGCGTCGATCTCCTCACGGGCCCGCCCGAGTGCCCGGAGCGCCAGACCGCACCAGGTGCGCACCGCGAGAGCATCGAAGAATGTCTGCGGCACCTGCGGCACCTGCGCCTCCCTGAGCCGGCCGTACGTGGGACGCAGCGTAGACCCCGGGCCGGTCCTCACCGGAAGAGGGCCGGGGGCGGGGCCCTGAGCTGCCATGGTAGTTTCGTTGTACGGACGCAGTCGTTGTATGCTGCTCCGGTTGCCCGATCCGATCGGGCCATTCCCCCTGGCAACGCCATTCAAGGTCTCAAGTCTGATGATCTCGATCCCGGCATGCCGGGATCAACCGTAAGTGCATCTGAAGTCTTTGGAGTGACCCGTGGCTGCCAACTGCGACGTCTGCGGCAAGGGGCCGGGCTTCGGCAACAACATCTCGCACTCGCACCGCCGTACGCCCCGCCGCTGGAACCCGAACATCCAGCGTGTGCGTACCGTGGTCGGCGGGACGCCGAAGCGCGTGAACGCTTGCACCTCGTGCATCAAGGCCGGCAAGGTCTCGCGCTGACGCTACAGCTGAGCGCGCGGCCACTGCTTGGTTCGCTGCACGGAGCCGGTCCACCTGCGGGTGGGCCGGCTTTTTGCCGTTCCCGGTGATGTCACCGGGCCCCTTCCTCCTCCACGAACCGAGTCCCGACCCCCGGTAGGGGCCGGGAACCGTCGTCACACGCGGAACCGCCAGCCGTGGTCCACGGGTCCGATGCCCGCCCCGAGGGCGAATCCGGCGGCGATCGCCCCGGTGACGTACTCCTTGGCCGCGTGGGCGGCCTCCGGGACCGGCAGTCCCTTCGCCAGGCCGGACGCGATCGCGGAGGCCAGCGTGCAGCCCGTGCCGTGCGTGTGCCGGTTGTCGTGGCGCGGGGACCGCAGCCAGTGCTCCGCCGAGCCGTCCGTCAGGAGATCCACGGCGTCCCCGGGCAGGTGCCCGCCCTTGATCAGCACCCAGCGCGGGCCGTACTCCAGGACGGCCGCCGCGGCCCGGCGCAGACCGTCCTCCGACTCGACGCGCACCCCGGTGAGTTGGATCACCTCGTCCAGGTTCGGGGTCGCCACGGTCGCCACCGGCAGCAGCTTGGTGCGCACCGAGTCCAGCGCGGAGGCGGCCAGCAGCGAATCGCCGTGCTTGGAGACGCCCACCGGGTCGACCACGGCCGGCGCGTCCGTGCCGGAGATCAACTCGGCGACCGCCTCGACCAGTTCCGCGGAGGCCAGCATGCCGGTCTTCACGGCCTGGACGCCGATGTCGTCGACGACGCTGTGGTACTGGGCCCGTACGGCGGCGACGGGCAGTTCCCAGGCGCCCTGCACGCCGACGGAGTTCTGCGCGGTCACCGCGGTGATCACGCTCATCCCGTGCACGCCGAGCGCCAGCATGGTCTTCAGGTCGGCCTGGATCCCGGCGCCGCCGCCGGAGTCCGAGCCGGCCACCGTGAGAACCCTGGGGATGCTCATGACTCCATGTCTCCGAAGTGGTCCCAGCCGCCCTTGCTGGTCCAGGGCGCCCCGTCGACCGTCACCTGGGGCAGCGCCGAGGGGTTGAGGACCTCGCCGATGACCTTCCAGCGCGCGGGCAGCTTCGCGTCCGACGGGAAGGTCGCCACGATCGCGTGGTCCTCTCCCCCGGTCAGCACCCACTGCAGCGGGTCCACGCCCACGGCCTGCCCGATGTCGTTCATCTGCGTCGGGATGTCGATCGCGCCGGACCGGACGTCGATACGGACCTTGCTGGCCTCGGCGATGTGCCCGAGGTCGGCGATGAGACCGTCGCTCACGTCGCACATCGCGGTCGCGCCGAGCGCGGCGGCGGCCGGGCCCGCGTGGTACGGCGGTTCGGGGCGCCGGTGGGCCTCCACGAAGGCGCGCGGCGAGCGGAAGCCGCGGGAGAGCACCGCGTACCCGGCCGCGGACCAGCCCAGCCAGCCCGTGACGGCCACGAGGTCGCCGGGCTGGGCACCGGCGCGGGTCACCGGCTCCTGGTTGCGCAGATCGCCGAGCGCGGTGATCGACACCGTGATCGTGTCGCCGCGTACGACGTCCCCGCCCACCACGGAGGCGCCCGCGACCTGGCACTCGTCGCGCAGCCCGTCCATCAGCTCGCTCGGCCAGGTGACCGGGAGTTCGGCCGGGACGACCAGGCCGAGCAGCAGCGCGGTCGGCACGGCGCCCATCGCGGCGATGTCCGCGAGGTTCTGCGCGGCCGCCTTGCGGCCGACGTCGTAGGCCGTGGACCAGTCGCGGCGGAAGTGCCGCCCCTCCAGCAGGATGTCGGTGCTCGCCACGACCCGGCGGTCGGGCGCGGCGACCACCGCGGCGTCGTCGCCGGGGCCGACCCGGACCGCCGGGGTGGTGGTGAGACGGGAGGTGAGCTCCCTGATGAGCCCGAACTCCCCGAGCTCACCAACAGTGCCCTTCATTTCCCTTGGCTCCCCTTCTCTGCCGTGCCGTGCCCGGTCGCGCGTCATCAGTGTCCCCGATACGGTCGAGGTGACCGTCGGCGCGGTCGGAAATGGCCGTCGCCGCGGTCGAGGTGACCGTCAACTTCCGTCGTGCCTGCACCCTGGCGCGCAAGCCCGGTTCCCGCAGGTCTCCCCGCGGGGAGCGGCAACGCGATACCGTGGCGTTCCTTTTCCCCACATGATCCTCGTGGCCGCCCTGGAGGTTCCGTGGTACAGGCGTACATCCTGATCCAGACGGAGGTCGGCAAGGCGTCGACCGTCGCCGAGACCATCAGCAAGATCCCTGGAGTGATCCAGGCCGAGGACGTCACCGGGCCCTACGACGTCATCGTGCGCGCGCAGGCCGACACAGTCGACGACCTGGGTCGCATGGTGGTCGCGAAGGTCCAGCAAGTGGACGGCATCACCCGCACCCTGACCTGTCCGGTCGTACACCTGTAGCCCCCGTCTACCCTTGGCCGGTGAACTTCTTCCGTCACCGGCCCCTCGGCCTGCTCGCGCCGGCTCTGCTGATCGCGGCAGCGGGCTGCTCCACAACGGACGACAGCGCCGCGGTGGCGGTTCCCCGTCCCGACGCGAAGACGGCCGGGGTGTGCCGGGAGCTGCACCGTGTACTGCCGCAGAAGCTCGACGGACGGAGCCGCAACGACCCCGAGCCCCGGTCCGCCTACACGGCGGGCTGGGGAAACCCGGCGATCATACTGCGCTGCGGGGTGGTGCGGCCGCCGAAGATGATCGATCCCAAGGTGGCCGAGGGGGGCGACCCGGACGCGGTCGCCGGCGGTGTGAACGGCGTCGACTGGCTGATGGAGAAGCAAAACGACGGCACCTGGCGGTTCACCACGGCAGGCCGGACGGCGTATGTGCAGGTGAGCCTGGTCGACGGGATGTCCGCGCAGGACGAGGGGACGTCGGTCCTCACGGAGCTCGCCGCCGCCGTCAGGAAGGCGATCCCCGAGGGGATCGCCTCCATGCGGTGAGGACGCGGGTCAGCGCAGTCCGGTCGGGCGGCTGAGCGCCGCCTGCACCAGCCGGTCGATCAGCTCGGGGTAGCTCACGCCGGTGGCCTGCCACATCTGCGGGTACATCGAGATCGGCGTGAAGCCGGGCATGGTGTTGATCTCGTTGATGACGAACTCGCCGTCCTCGGTGAGGAAGAAGTCCGCGCGGACCAGCCCCTCGCAGGAGGCCGCGTCGAACGCCTCGACCGCGAGCCGGCGCACCTCGGCGGTCTCCTCGTCGGTGAGCGGCGCCGGGACGATGCCGGGCGTGGAGTCGATGTACTTCGCCTCGAAGTCGTAGTACGCGTGCGTGTCCGGTGCCGGGATCTCGGCGGGCACGGAGGCGCGGGGGCCGTCCTCGAACTCCAGGACGCCGCACTCGATCTCGCGGCCGCGGACGGCCGCCTCGATCAGGATCTTCGGGTCGTGCGACTGGGCCTCGGCGATCGCCTCGTCCAGGCCGGACAGGTCGTCGACCTTGGTGATGCCGATCGAGGAACCCGCGCGGGCGGGCTTCACGAACAGCGGCCAGCCGTGCTCCCCGGCGAAGTCGACGATCTTCTTGCGGGCGGCGGACTGGTCCTGGGCCCACTCGCGGGGGCGGATCACCACGTACGGGCCGACCTTGAGCCCGAAGGAGGTGAACACCCGCTTCATGTACTCCTTGTCCTGGCCGACGGCCGAGGCGAGCACACCGGCGCCCACGTAGGGCACCCCGGACAGCTCCAGGAGGCCCTGCAGGGTGCCGTCCTCGCCGTAGGGGCCGTGCAGCACCGGGAAGACCACGTCGACCTCGCCGAGCGCCTTGGGCACGGAGCCGGGCTCGCTGTAGACGACCTCGCGGTTGCCGGGGTCGACGGGCAGCACCACGCCGCCCTCGTGCGACTCCGCCAGGTCCGCGACCTCGGGGGTGCGGCGGTCGGAGATGGCCATGCGTTCCGGCTCGTCGGCCGTCAGCACCCAGCGGCCCTCCCGGGTGATGCCGATCGGCAGGACGTCGTACTTCGACCGGTCGATGGCGCTCAGGACGGCGCCCGCGGTGACCGCGGAGATCCCGTGTTCGGAGCTGCGACCGCCGAACACGACGGCCACGCGCGGCTTGCGCGACGGCTGCTCAGGGCTCTGGGGGAGGTTCTCGGTGCTCATATCGCGTTGAGAGTACCCGTTGGTATCCCCCGAGTCAGCGCCCGCCGTGCCCCCGTGGCCCCGCGTCGCCCGGGCGGTCGCTCAGCGTCGCTCGGGCGGTCGCTCAGCGTCGCTCGGGCTTCGCGCTGCGCGACATCAGCTCCTTGAGGGCGACCACCGGAGGCTTGCCCTCGTGCACGATGTCCACGACCGTCTCCGTGATGGGCATCTCCACCCCGTGCCGGCGGGCCAGATCCGCCACCGACTCGCAGGACTTGACGCCCTCGGCGGTCTGCTTGGTGACCGCGATGGTCTCCTGCAGCGTCATGCCCTTGCCGAGGTTGGTGCCGAAGGTGTGGTTGCGGGACAGCGGCGAGGAGCAGGTGGCCACCAGGTCGCCGAGGCCCGCGAGCCCGGAGAAGGTCAGCGGGTCGGCGCCGAGGGCCATGCCGAGCCGGGTGGTCTCGGCGAGCCCGCGGGTGATGAGCGAGCCCTTGGCGTTGTCGCCGAGGCCCATGCCGTCGGCGATGCCGACCGCGAGGCCGATGACGTTCTTCACCGCGCCGCCGAGTTCGCAGCCCACCACGTCGGTGTTGGTGTAGGGCCGGAAGTACGGCGTGTGGCAGGCGGCCTGGAGGCGCTGGGCGACCGTCTCGTCGGTGCAGGCGACCACGGCGGCGGCCGGCATGCGGGCGGCGATCTCCCGGGCCAGGTTGGGTCCGGTGACCACCGCGATGCGGTCGGCGCCGACCTTGGCGACGTCGTCGATCACCTCGCTCATCCGCATGGTGGAACCGAGTTCGACGCCCTTCATCAGGGAGACGAGGACGGTGCCGGGCGCGAGCAGCGGGACCCACTCGGCGAGGTTGGCGCGCAGGGTCTGGGACGGCACGGCGAGGACGGTGAAGTCCGCGCCGCCGAGGGCCTCGGCGGCGTCCGCGGTGGCGCGCAGGTTCCGCGGGAGTTCGACACCGGGCAGGTAGTCGGGGTTGGTCCGCGTGGAGTTGACCGCCTCGGCCAGCTCGGGGCGGCGGGCCCACAGGGTGACCTCGCAGCCCGCGTCGGCGAGGACCATGCCGAAGGCGGTGCCCCATGAGCCGGTGCCCATGACGGCCGCCCGGACAGGCTTGCTCACGAACCGGTCTCCTGTTCCTCGCCGCTCTGCACCTCGAAGCGTTCCCTGTCCCTGCCGGCCTGCGCCTGGGTCCGGCGCCGCTGCTCGATCCGTTCCCGGCGCGGGTCGTAGGGCGTCTCGGGGGCCCGCTCGCCGCGGATCTCCTCCAGCAGGCGGGTGACGGCCGCCATGAGGACCTCGGTCGCCTCCTTCAGCAGCTCCGGGGTCATCTCCCGGTCGTAGAAGTGCGACAGGTCGACCGGCGGGCCCGCCAGCACGCGGTGGGTCTTGCGCGGGAAGAGGTGCGGCTTCTTGGCGTACGGCGGCAGCAGTTCGTTGGCGCCCCACTGGGCGACGGGAACGACCGGGCACTTGGTCTGCAGCGCCACCCGGGCCGCGCCGGTCTTGCCCGTCATGGGCCAGCCGTTCGGGTCGCGGGTGAGGGTGCCCTCGGGGTAGAAGGCGACGCACTCGCCGCGCTCCACGGCGTCGATGGCGGCACGGAACGCGCTCAGCGCGTCCGTGCTCTCGCGGTAGACGGGGATCTGCCCGGTGCCCCGCATGGCGGCACCGACGAATCCCTTCTTGAAAAGGCCGCTCTTCGCGAGGAATCGCGGTACCCGTCCGGTGTTGTACTGATAGTGCGCGTACGCGAAGGGGTCCACGTGGGAATTGTGGTTCACCACGGTGATAAATCCGCCCTCGGCCGGAATGTGCTCCATTCCGCGCCAGTCCCGCTTGATCAGAACCACCAGCGGCGGTTTGCAGAGCACCGCTGCGAAGCGGTACCAGAAGCCGATTCTGCGGCGGGGCACAAGGACACCTTCCTCTAGGGCTGCCACCCCGGCTGGGGGCCGCACAAGTGTGGCCCCGGGGCGCCGGTCTGTCGAGAACACCGTACGCCCGACACGCTGGGCGTCCGCTGCCCCGGGTGACAATGAGCGCGACAAGAGAGGGACGGTACGCCGGTGCAGTGGACCTTGGTCATCCCCCTGAAGCCCCTGACGCGGGCCAAGAGCAGGCTCGCGGACACCGCGGCGGACGGGGTGCGCCCGGGACTGGCCCTCGCGTTCGCCCAGGACACCGTGGCCGCCGCGCTGGCCTGCGGGGCCGTGGCGGATGTGGCGGTCGTCACGGACGACGAGGTGGCCGGACGCGCGCTGGCGGCGCTGGGCGCGCGGATCGTCCCGGATGCCCCCGCGGACGGCCTGAACGCCGCTCTGGCGCACGGCGCGGCCGTCGTACGGGACATGCGCCCCCGCACACCGGTCGCGACCCTCAACGCCGATCTGCCGGCGCTGCGGCCGCCGGAACTGGCGCGGGTCCTCCGGGCCGCGGGGGAATTCCCGCGCGCTTTTCTCGCGGATGCCGCGGCACTCGGCACGACTTTGCTCACCGCGGCACCGGGTCTCGAATTGCGGCCGGCGTTCGGCACGGATTCCCGTGCCCGGCACCGGGCCTCGGGAGCGGCGGAACTCGACCTCGCGGACGTCGACTCGGTACGGCGGGACGTGGACACCGGGGACGATCTGCGGGCGGCACTGGCACTCGGGGTAGGCCCGCACACGGCGGCAATCTCGGCGGGACTCCTCATCCCGGGCACCTGACAGCGCCCCAAAGGGGCGCGGGGAACTGCGCGACCGGCCACCGCACACCCGCACCCGACCACCCACGGCCGGGACGAACAGACCACCGGCACCGGCGGGCAACTCGCGGCGAACCGGCGACGGACACCGGCCCGGGCGGCGAACCGCCGGAGGCACTACGCTGCTGCCATGCAGGCCACCGCGTACACGTACGACGCCGAGACCCGCAGCGGACAGGTGCTGCTCGACGACGGGACCCCCGTACCCTTCGACGCCCCGGCGTTCGACGCGGGCGGTCTGCGGCTGTTGCGGCCCGGCCAGCGCGTGCGGATCGAGACCGAGGGCGCCGGGGACGCCCTGCGGATCACCCTCGTGACCCTGCAGACCCTGTAACTGCCCTTGCACACGCCGCGGGCCGGGCTCCCGAGGGGAGCCCGGCCCGGCGCGTGAATGCCCAGTCGGCCTTACGACGTCGCCTTGCGGGCGGAGGCCTTCTTCGCGGTGGTCTTGCGGGCCGTCGACTTCTTGGCCGGGGCCTTCTTCGCGGTGACCTTCTTCGCCGGAGCCTTCTTCGCCGCGGTCTTCTTGGCGGTGGTCTTCGACGCGGTGGTCTTGGCGGTCGCCGTGGTCTTCTTGGCGGGCGCCTTCTTCGCCGTGGTCTTCTTCGCGGTGGCCGTCGTCTTCTTGGCCGTCGCCTTCTTCGCCGTCGCCTTCTTCGCCGCGGCGGCCGTGGTCTTCTTGGCGGCGGCCTTCTTGCCGGCGGCCTTGGCGATGGTGGGGGGCGGGCCGGACAGGCTGCCCTTGGGCGCCTTCTTCACCGAGACCTCGCCACCGCGCGGCAGCTTCTTCGAGCCGCTGACCAGGTCCTTGAAGCCCTGACCGGCGCGGAAGCGCGGCACGGACGTCTTCTTGACCCGAACACGCTCGCCGGTCTGGGGGTTACGGGCGTAGCGGGCGGGACGGTCCACCTTCTCGAAGGACCCGAAACCGGTGACCGAGACCCGCTCGCCCGCGACGACCGCGCGGACGATGGCGTCCAGGACATGATCGACAGCCTCGGCGGCCTGCTGGCGGCCACCCACCTTGTCGGCAATCGCTTCTACGAGCTGCGCCTTGTTCACGTCTTCCCCTTCGGAGACATCGCCAGAACGAAAGTGTTCAAGCTTTTTCGCACGTTAGGCAGATATATACCGCAAATCAAACACGAAACGGGCTTATCACCCTTGTGCCGCAACGGATTCGGTTGTCTCGAACCACTCAGAGGTCCTCGTCGGGGATCCGTCCCGCGTCGAGGTCCGCGGTGAACCGCTCGAGTCGCCTTGCCGCACCGGCGAGATCGTGCTTGGCCGCGGCCGTAATGACCAGCAGCTTCCGGGTCAGCGCCATCCGTACGCCCTCCGGGACTTGCAGTGCGCGCACTCTTGCGTGCGCTTCCTTGAGTTGGTTCGCGACCGCCGTGTAGAGCTGGAGTTGGCCGTCGTGTTCCATGCACAGATTGTGCCATCTGGGGCGAGTTGTCGCCTGCGCAGGGGGCAACTGCCGCCTCAAATGGCCTTCCAGGCACTTGCGGAGGACGCGAACACAGCACTCACCTACCCGAGCAACAGCCTTCGTAACGTGGGAAGTTGGGCTGACCGGCGCGGACGCGCAGGGCCGTTCGGGTGCAGACATGGCTGTACCCCCAATCGTGGCGATCGGGGGTACAGACGGGGTGTTGCGGTGGCCGAAACCGGCCCGTCGGGGCCGTGTGGATCAGGCCTGCAGCGTCCGCGGCTTGTAGGCGGGCCGCTCGCTCTCGAAGGAGGCGATGTCGCCCTCGTTCCGGAGCGTGATGGAGATGTCGTCCAGGCCGTTCAGCAGCCGCCAGCGGGAGTTCTCGTCCAGCTCGAAGGAGGCGGTGATGCCCTCGGCGCGCACCTCACGCGCCTCCAGGTCCACCGTGACCTCGGCGGTGGGGTCCTGCTCGGTCAGCTCCCACAGAGCGTCCACGACCTTCTGGTCCAGGACCACCGTGAGCAGGCCGTTCTTCAGCGAGTTGCCACGGAAGATGTCCGCGAAGCGGGAGGAGATCACGGCCTTGAAGCCGTAGTTCTGCAGCGCCCAGACGGCGTGCTCGCGGGAGGAGCCGGTGCCGAAGTCGGGGCCGGCGACCAGGACCGTGCCGCCCTGCCGCTCGGGGCGGTTGAGGACGAACTCCGGGTCCTTGCGCCAGGCCTCGAACAGCCCGTCCTCGAAGCCGTCCCGGGTCACCTTCTTGAGCCAGTGAGCAGGGATGATCTGGTCGGTGTCGACGTTGCTGCGGCGCAGCGGGACGGCCCGGCCGGTGTGGGTGGTGAAGGCTTCCATGGCTGATCAGACTCCAGCGGGGACGTCGGACAGGTCGGCGGGCGAGGCGAGGTGGCCCAGGACGGCGGTGGCCGCCGCGACCTGCGGCGACACCAGGTGGGTGCGGCCGCCCTTGCCCTGCCGGCCCTCGAAGTTGCGGTTGGAGGTGGAGGCGGAGCGCTCGCCCGGGGCCAGCTGGTCGGGGTTCATGCCGAGGCACATCGAGCAACCCGCGTGCCGCCATTCGGCGCCGGCCTCCTTGAAGACCACGTCCAGGCCCTCGGAGACGGCCTGCAGACCGACCCGCGCGGAGCCCGGGACGACCAGCATCCGTACGCCGTCGGCGACTTTGCGGCCCCGCAGCAGATCCGCGGCCGCCCGCAGGTCCTCGATGCGGCCGTTGGTGCACGAGCCTACGAAGACGGTGTCCACGTCGATGGAGCGCAGCGGCTGTCCGGCCGCCAACCCCATGTACTCCAGGGCCTTTTCGGCGGCCAGGCGCTCCGAAGCGTCTTCGTACGAAGCGGGATCGGGGACGGAGGCCGAAAGCGGCGCGCCCTGGCCGGGGTTGGTACCCCAGGTGACGAACGGCGACAGCTCGTCGGCGGCGATGACGACCTCGGCGTCGAAGACCGCGTCCTCGTCCGTGCGCAGGGTCTTCCAGTACTCGACGGCCGCGTCCCAGTCGGCGCCCTCGGGGGCGTGCGGGCGCCCCTTCAGGTAGGCGAAGGTCGTCTCGTCCGGGGCGATCATGCCCGCGCGGGCGCCGGCCTCGATCGACATGTTGCAGATGGTCATCCGGGCCTCCATCGAGAGCTTCTCGATGGCGGAACCGCGGTACTCCAGGATGTAGCCCTGGCCGCCGCCCGTACCGATCCTGGCGATGATCGCCAGGATCAGGTCCTTGGCGGTGACGCCGTCGGGCAGCTCGCCCTCGATGGTGATGGCCATGGTCCTGGGGCGGGCCAGCGGCAGCGTCTGGGTGGCCAGCACGTGCTCGACCTGGGAGGTGCCGATGCCGAACGCCAGCGCGCCGAAGGCGCCGTGCGTGGAGGTGTGGGAGTCGCCGCAGACGACGGTGGTGCCGGGCTGGGTCAGGCCCAGCTGGGGGCCGACGACGTGCACGACGCCCTGCTCGACGTCGCCCAGCGGGTGCAGGCGCACCCCGAACTCGGCGCAGTTCTTGCGCAGCGTCTCCAGCTGGGCGCGGGAGACCGGGTCGGCGATGGGCTTGTCGATGTCGAGGGTCGGGGTGTTGTGGTCCTCGGTCGCGATGGTGAGGTCGAGGCGACGCACCTGGCGGCCGTTCTTGCGCAGTCCGTCGAAGGCCTGCGGGCTGGTCACCTCGTGCAGCAGGTGCAGATCGATGTAGAGGAGGTCGGGCTCGCCCTCGGCGCGCCGGACGACATGGTCGTCCCAGACCTTCTCCGCGAGTGTCCTACCCATCGCTTTCCCTCCGGCCGGCGAACGTCCACCGGCCCAACTAGAGATCTTGAGGATGCGACGGCTGCCCCTCCGGGGCCCCTGAAAGTCGTGATTCCGGGCGTCCGCCGCACGGCCCTTGTGGTTCTCGGGCCGGGTGTGTGATTCCAGGGTGGCGCGTTCCACGGAAAATTGAACTTGCGTTTCACAGAGTGAGACGCGAGTATCGTTGCATGGACAACAGTAGCGGCGTCGGCGTTCTGGACAAGGCGGCCCTCGTCCTGAGCGCTCTGGAGTCCGGTCCGGCCACCCTCGCGGGTCTGGTCGGAGCCACCGGACTGGCACGACCCACGGCCCACCGCCTGGCCGTGGCCCTGGAACACCACCGCATGGTGGCACGCGACATGCAGGGGCGGTTCATCCTCGGACCGCGCCTCGCCGAGCTCGCGGCGGCGGCCGGTGAGGACCGCCTGCTGGCGACGGCCGGCCCCGTGCTCACGCATCTCCGCGACGTCACCGGCGAGAGCGCGCAGCTCTACCGTCGCCAGGGTGACATGCGTATCTGCGTGGCCGCGGCGGAACGGCTGTCCGGTCTGCGGGACACGGTTCCGGTCGGCTCGACGCTGACCATGAAGGCCGGCTCCTCGGCGCAGATCCTCATGGCCTGGGAGGAGCCGGAGCGGCTGCACCGCGGCCTCCAGGGCGCCCGCTTCACGGCGACGGCGCTGTCGGGTGTGCGCCGGCGCGGCTGGGCCCAGTCCATCGGTGAGCGCGAGCCGGGGGTCGCCTCCGTCTCGGCGCCCGTGCGCGGCCCGTCGAACCGCGTGGTGGCGGCCGTGTCCGTCTCCGGCCCCATCGAGCGCCTGACCCGCCACCCGGGCCGTATGCACGCCCAGGCGGTCATCGACGCCGCTGCCCGTCTCTCCGAGGCCCTGCGCCGCTCGGGCTGAGAGCCGGCCGACGGGAACAGAGAGGGAGGGCCTGCCTCAACGCCGCGGCAGGCCCTTCTCGCTCCCCCACTCCCGTGCCCGAGCCCGTTCGGCCCGCCTCTTCCGCTCACCGGGTCCTGCTGCGAGCGTCGCGCAGGCGTACGACTTCTCCTCGCCCCCAGTACTACTGCACGAGGTAGTACATCCGCGCGCGGCGGTCGGCGGAACCCGGCCGCGCACCACCCGCGCGGGCCTGCGCAGCGGCCGGTGCGACGCTTCCCCCAACGGGCGGAACTGCTCGCGCCGTACGCCGAGTTGATCGCGACGGTACGGCCTCGCACAGCCGCCACCGAGCACGACGAAGGCCCTCCGCCGAAGCGAAGGGCCTTCTTCCTGTACCCCCGACCGGATTCGAACCGGCGCTACCGCCTTGAGAGGGCGGCGTGCTAGGCCGCTACACAACGGGGGCCTGGACACTGCGTTTCCGCAGGTCCGAGCTGGTCTACCTGGACTCGAACCAAGACTAACTGAACCAGAATCAGTCGTGCTGCCAATTACACCATAGACCAATGATGGTTTAGACCAGTCAGTACCCCCGACCGGATTCGAACCGGCGCTACCGCCTTGAGAGGGCGGCGTGCTAGGCCGCTACACAACGGGGGCCCTAGCGATCCCGACAAGATCAGGATCAGTACCCCCGACCGGATTCGAACCGGCGCTACTGCCTTGAGAGGGCAGCGTGCTAGGCCGCTACACAACGGGGGCTTTGCAGATGAGCTCTGCGAGCTGGCCTACCTGGACTCGAACCAAGACTAACTGAACCAGAATCAGTCGTGCTGCCAATTACACCATAGGCCACTGGAACTCAAGCCCCTGCGGGGGTCTCGTTCTAGTTTGCTCCTCGGGGCTCCGGCCTTTCGACCTGCTCCCCTCGGCGCAGGAAGAACATTACCCGAAGGTGGACGGGGCTCCAAAACGAGTATCCGAGCGGACCAGCGCGGGGAGTTCGGAGAGGGTCGAGATCCGGTGCGCCACGACCTCCCCGGCGGCCTGCGCGTACGCCGCCCCGCGGTCGATCCACACGGAGAGCAACCCGGCCTGGGCCGCCCCGCGTCCGTCGATCTCCGGGTGGTCACCGACGTACGCCACCTCGTGCGGCGGCAGGTCCAGCGCCTCGCACGCCGCCAGGAAGGCGCCGGCCTCCGGCTTGGAGACGCCCAGCTCCGCGGCGCACAGCACGGTTTCGAAGCGGTCCAGGACACCGAGGGTGCGCAGCTTGTGCTCCTGGACGGTGAGGCTCGAGTTGGACAGCACCGCCTGGCGGTGGCTGCCGGCGAGGGCCTCCAGAACGGGCAGGACGTCCGGGAAGAGACTCCAGGCGGACTCGTAGTGCCCGAGGTAGCGCCGGAACCAGGCATCGGCCTCGGCGTCGGTCAGAGTCGTGTCGAGGAACACGCGGACCCGGTCCCTGCGCTGCCCCTCGAAGGTGTTCTCCCCGGCCGCGTAGAGGGCCCACTGCTGTGCGGTGACCAGCCGCCACCGGGCCACGGCCTCCTCCGCACCGCCGTACCGGGCGAGGAGCCCTTCGGCCGCGAGGTGCGCCCGCATGCCGCGCCGGTCCGCGGCCGTGTAGTCGAACAGGGTGTCGTCCACGTCCCAGACCACGGCTCTGATGCTCATGACCCGACGGTAACGCCGGTGGCCGGGGGCCGTCCGGGGAACGGGGACGACGGCGCCCGTCGCGGTGCGTGAGGGTCGTCACACGGAACGTGGCCGCACGGGGGGTGACAAAGGGGCGGCACCCGGTCACCCGGATGCCGCCCCGGCCGTGCTCGGATCAGGCGGCGAGCTTCGCCAGCGCCGCGTCGATCCTGGCCAGCGTCGTCTCCTCGCCCAGGACCTCGAGGGACTCGAAGAGGGGCAGGCCGACCGTGCGGCCGGTGACGGCGACCCGGACCGGGGCCTGGGCCTTGCCGAGCTTGAGGCCGTGGGCCTCGCCGGCGGCCAGGACGGCCTCCTTGAGCGACTCGGCGGAGGTCCAGTCGGCGGCGTCGAGCTTCTCGCGAGCCGTGCGCAGGAGGGCGTCGCTGCCCTCCTTCATGGCCTTGGTCCAGGAGGCCTCGTCGAAGACCGGCTCCGCCAGGAACAGGAAGTCGACGTTCTCGGTGATCTCGGAGAGGACCTTCAGACGGGTCTGGGCGTGCGGGGCGATCGCCTGCCACTTGGCCTCGTCGAAGTCCTCCGGCGCCCAGGGGGCGAAGGGGGCCTTCAGCCACGGCCGGCAGCGCTCGGTGAACTCCTTCACCTCCAGCATGCGGATGTGGTCGGCGTTGATCGCCTCGCACTTCTTCAGGTCGAAGCGCGCCGGGTTGGGGTTCACGTCGGCGATGTCGAAGGCGGCGACCATCTCCTCGATCGAGAAGATGTCCTGGTCGGCGGAGAGCGACCAGCCGAGCAGTGAGAGGTAGTTGAGCAGGCCCTCGGGCAGGAAGCCCTGCTCGCGGTAGAGGTTGAGGGAGGCCTGCGGGTCGCGCTTGGACAGCTTCTTGTTGCCCTCGCCCATCACGTACGGCAGGTGGCCGAAGGCCGGGGTCTGCTTGGCGATGCCCAGCTCGGTGAGCGCCTTGTAGAGGGCGACCTGGCGCGGGGTGGAGGAGAGCAGGTCCTCGCCGCGCAGGACGTGGGTGATGTCCATCAGGGCGTCGTCGACCGGGTTGACCAGCGTGTACAGCGGGGCGCCGTTGGCGCGGACGATGCCGTAGTCCGGCACGTTCTCCGGCGTGAAGGTCAGCTCGCCGCGGACCAGGTCCTCGAACGTGATCGCCTCGTCCGGCATGCGGAAGCGGACGATCGGGGCGCGGCCCTGGGCCTTGTACTCCTCGACCTGCTCGGCGGTCAGGTCGCGGCAGTGACCGTCGTAGCCGGAGGGCTTGCCGGCGGCGCGGGCGGCCTCGCGGCGGCTGTCCAGCTCCTCCTGGGAGCAGTAGCAGTGGTACGCGTACCCGCCGTCGAGCAGCTTCCGGGCGACGTCGGCGTAGATGTCCATGCGCTGCGACTGGCGGTACGGCGCGTGCGGGCCGCCGACCTCGGGGCCCTCGTCCCAGTCGAAGCCGAGCCAGCGCATCGCGTCGAGCAGCTGGTTGTACGACTCCTCGGAGTCGCGGGCCGCGTCGGTGTCCTCGATGCGGAAGACCAGGGTGCCCTGGTGGTGCCGGGCGAACGCCCAGTTGAACAGGGCGGTGCGGACCAGGCCCACGTGGGGGTTACCGGTGGGCGAGGGGCAGAAACGGACGCGTACGGGTGAGCCGGGTGCGCTAGCCACGCTTGACAACCTTGTTGGTGAGAGTGCCGATGCCTTCGATGGTGACGGCGACCTCGTCGCCGACGTTGAGGGGGCCGACCCCCGCGGGGGTGCCGGTGAGGATGACGTCGCCCGGGAGCAGGGTCATGGCCTCGGAGATGTTGACGACCAGGTCCTCGATGGGGTGGATCATCTGGCTCGTGCGGCCCAGCTGGCGTTGTTCCCCGTTGACCGTGAGCTGGACGGTGAGGTCGTTCGCGCGGTCGAGGTCCAGGTCCGTCTCCACCCAGGGGCCGAGCGGGCACGAGGTGTCGAAGCCCTTCGCCCGGGCCCACTGCTTCTCGCGCTTCTGCACGTCGCGGGCGGTGACGTCGTTGGCGCAGGTGTAGCCGAGGATCACGTCCTTGACCCGCTCGCGCGGCACCTCGCGGCACATGCGGCCGATGACGACGGCCAGCTCGGCCTCGTGGTGCAGTTCCTCGGAGAACGGCGGGTACTGGATGTCGTCGCCGGGGCCGATCACCGACGTGGAGGGCTTGAAGAAGGCGAACGGCGCCTCGGGCACCTCGTTGCCCAGCTCGCGCGCGTGCTCGGCGTAGTTCCGGCCGAACGCCACGACCTTGTTGGGGAGGACCGGCGGAAGCAGCCTGACCTTGCTCAGCGGCACCTTCGTGCCGGACAGCTCGAAGTCCGCGAACGGGATGCCCTTGATGATGTCGAGGACGAGTTCGTCCTCCTTGTCGCCCTCGACCGCGCCGAAGGCAACGTTCCCGTCGATGGAGAACCTGGCGATGCGCACGGGATCCTTGCGCCCCTCAACTAGAACCGGCGTACTGACGCCCCAGGTTAACCGGTCGGGCGACCCGGTGTTCGGTCGGTACGGCCGCCGGTCAGGTGTTTTACGGGGTCCGTGAGCGGTGCGACGGAATTCCGAATTCCAGGGCTCTGCGGATGATCTCCGGCCGGAATGCCTGCCGGCACGGCCGTGATCCGGCTTTGCGATCACCCCGGGAGGAACTCCCGCTCCCCTCTCACTCCTCCGGCTCCCCGTCGCGGTGTACGGCGCGACGGCCCGGCTCACGCGGTCGTCACCTGCGTGCGGCGGAATCCGGCCCGGGCGGCACACGAGGGGTTTCGGCGCCTCTTGCCGCCCGATGCGGCCGGCCCGGGATTTCCCGTGCGGCCGGTGCGGAACGCCGTGGATTTCAGCCGCTGCCGGAGCCGTCCGGGACGCAATCGTAAGTCGGCCCGGACGGGCCCGCGGTCTTCGGAAAGCGCCCCCGGAAGCGACGCGGAAAAGCACGGAAAGCCGCAGTCCCGGGGCGGGGCGGCGCCCGGTGGGAGTGCCTCGCGCCTGGGGGCGGTGCGGCGGCTCGGGGCGCGGCGTGCGGAAAAACCGAGCGCGGCCCGGAGGATCGTCGCGGCTGCGTGATCCTCCGGGCCGCGCTCGGCGGGCCGGTGCCCGAATGGCGTAGCGTCCGGTCGGCTACTCGCCGGCCGCGACTCCCGCGCCGACCGGCACGTCCATCAGGACGGTGCGCCGGGGGTTGGCCGTCTGCGTGGGCAGGTCGACGGAGTGTTCCGGCAGCTCGGGCGTCTGCATGGCACCGGCGTCGTCGAGGTGCGCCAGGGTCGTGCGTCGCGGGTTGGCTATGTTGCGGAACATCGTCGTCGTCCTCACCGTTGTTGGCAGAGCCGTCGCTCTTGTAAAGCGTCAGGCTAAACATCGAATTCCCCGCCCAGATGGGCAACTGCCCATGATCCGCGTGTGAGTTTGCTCACGACCTCGCGGGCAAATCGGTCAATTCCGGCCGGCAACTCGGGCCTGCGAAACGGACATTGCGCCCCTGAAGCCATCATTCCGCTCCTGATCATGTCGACTGGGACACGTGACACCGAGCGACGACTCGCAGGTGTACGTCCGGTTCGTACCGAATCACCCTCCACGGCTCGTAGTGCGTCACTCACACGCCGTCACGGAGGTCACAGCTCGGGACACGGCTCTTGTTGGAGATCCTGCACTGTGCTGGAATTCCACGGACCGCCGCGGGATCGAGCCGGCGCACGGGGCGCGACGCAGCGCCGGGTGGCGGTGGGACAGGGGGGAACCAGCGCCGGTCACTCAAGACCACCCGGAGGGCGTATTCAGGGCGCTCTCCAGACGCCGACACCGTGTCCCTCCGTTCGCGCGGAGGGGTGCCTGGTCCAGAGGTTGCGACGCTAGTGCAGGGACGTTTCAAGAGGGATGGCAGCGCTTCGGCGGAGCCGGAGCCGCGCGACGGGACTGGCCCCATGAAGGGCAGCGCCTCGCCCCAGCACGCCCAGAACCCGGGTCCGTCCGGCGACGGCGGTGAGCGCTCCGGGCGTCCCGGCGCGTCGACCGCGTCGGCCTCGGCCAAGCCGGCGGGTCCCGGGAACAACACGCCGAAGGCGAAGCCCGCTCAGGGCCCGACCGGCCCCGGCACGCGGGTGGCGCTGCGCAACTGGCGCATCTCGACGCGTCTGGTGTCGCTGCTCGCGCTGCCCGTGGTCGCGGCGACCTCGCTGGGCGCGCTGCGCATCAACCAGTCCATGGACGACATCCAGCAGCTCGACAACATGAAGCTGCTGACGGAGATGACCAAGCAGGCCACCGAGCTGGCCATGCAGCTCCAGGACGAGCGCGACCAGTCGGCCGGCCCCCTGGCCCACGGCGGCGCGAACGACTTCACGGTCAAGGGCCTCCAGGAGAAGACCGACCGGGCCCGCGAGAACTTCCTCAACGCGTCCGAGGAGATCGACGCGGCGAGCAAGGACGGCAACCTCCAGGGCGTCCGCGACACCCTCGTCGGTCTCGCCAACCAGCTGGACGACCTCTCCAAGATCCGCCAGCACGCCTACCAGTCGAAGGACAACGCGACCCAGACGGTCGAGTCCTACCACCGGCTCATCACCCAGCTGATCGGCCTGTCCCAGGACATGGCCGAGGCGTCCAGCAACCCCGAGATGATCTCGCGCACCCGCGCCCTGGCGGCCTTCTCGACCGCCAAGGAGTACGCCTCGATCCAGCGCGCCACGATCGCCGCGGCACTGCCCGCGACGACCGACAGCAAGGGCCACCTCTCCGAGAACGACCGCCTCTACGGCCAGTCGGCCTACGAGAGCGAGGGCTCCGAGCTCCAGATCTTCCGCAAGATCTACTCGGACGAGAACGCCGAGGAACTCCTCAAGCCGATCGACGAGGGCAACCCGACGATCAAGACGGCCGACACCTACGCCAAGCGCTCCTTCGAGTCGCGCGACGGCCTGGAGTCGCTGCCCGCCCGTTCGTACCGCGACTGGGTGGACACCAGCTCGACCAAGATCGAGCAGATGAAGAAGATCGAGCACACGCTGCTCGAGGACATGGAGCAGAAGGCCCGCGAGCTGCGCAACGCCTCCGAGCGCGAGGCGATCATCTCCGGTGCGCTGATCCTCATCGTCCTCGGCGTGTCGCTCGTCGGCGCGTTCGTCGTGGCCCGCTCCATGATCCGCTCGCTGCGCCGCCTGCAGGAGACCGCCACCAAGGTCGCCCAGGACCGTCTGCCCGAGCTGGTCAAGCAGCTCTCCGAGTCCGACCCGCAGGACGTCGACACGTCCGTGGAGTCGGTCGGTGTGCACTCCCGGGACGAGATCGGCCAGGTGGCCGCGGCCTTCGACGACGTGCACCGCGAGGCGGTCCGACTCGCCGCCGAGCAGGCCCTGCTGCGGGGCAACGTCAACGCGATGTTCACCAACCTCTCGCGCCGCTCCCAGGGCCTCATCCAGCGCCAGCTGTCGCTGATCTCCGAGCTCGAGTCCCGCGAGGCCGACCCGGACCAGCTGTCCTCGCTGTTCAAGCTCGACCACCTCGCGACCCGCATGCGCCGTAACGGTGAGAACCTCCTCGTCCTCGCGGGTGAGGAGCCCGGCCGGCGCTGGACCCGCCCGGTCCCGCTGGTCGACGTGCTCCGCGCCGCCGCGTCCGAGGTGGAGCAGTACGAGCGCATCGAACTGGCCGCCGTGCCGACGACCGAGGTCGCCGGCCGCGTGGTCAACGACCTCGTGCACCTGCTCGCCGAGCTGCTGGAGAACGCCACCTCGTTCTCCTCCCCGCAGACCAAGGTCAAGGTCACCGGTCACGCGCTGCCCGACGGCCGCGTGCTGATCGAGATCCACGACACCGGTATCGGCCTCTCCCCCGAGGACCTCGCGGCGATCAACGAGCGGCTCGCCTCGCCGCCCACCGTGGACGTCTCCGTCTCCCGCCGCATGGGCCTCTTCGTGGTCGGTCGTCTGTCCCAGCGCCACGGCATCCGCATCCAGCTGCGCCCGTCCGACTCGGGTGGTACGACCGCGCTGGTCATGCTCCCCGTCGACGTCGCCCAGGGCGGCAAGAAGCCCGCGGGCGGCAAGCCCGGCGCTCCCATCGGCTCCGGTGGCCCCGCCGCCGCGCAGGCCGCCGCCGGTGTGGCCGCGGCCCGACGGCAGAACGGCGGCAACGGCGGCGGCCCGGCCGGTGGCGGTCTGCTCGGTGCCGGTTCCGGCCCGCGCGGCCAGGTCGGCGCGGGGCAGGGTCCCCGGGCCGCGCTGCCCGGCACGGGCCAGGGCGGCCGTCCCGGTGCGCCGGGCGGAGCCCGTGGTCCGCAGGGTGGCCCCGGTGGCCCGCAGCAGGGCGGCCGGCCGATGCCCGCGGGTTCCGGTGCGGGCGGCTTCGGCGGCCAGGCACCCGGTGTCCCGCAGGGTCTGCAGTCCCCGAACCAGAGCGGATCGCAGCAGGACCTCTTCGGCGGCCGTGGCCAGCAGCGTCCCCCCGCCTCGGACCAGGGCCGTCAGCCCCAGCTGCCGCCGCGTGGCGGCCCGCGGGCCGAACTGCCCGGCGGCGAACCGCAGTCGCGCACCCCGGACTGGGGCGGCACCCAGGCCCCGCCGTCCCGCGCCTCGCTGGACGCCCCGCGCGGCCACGACGAGCAGGACCCGGCGCAGACCTCGCGCATGCCGCGCGTGGACGACCGGCAGGGCCCCGGCTCCACCTCGCAGATGCCGCGCGTCGACGCGGGGCCGGCCGCCACGGGCGAGTTCCCGCGCCCCGAGCTGAACGGCATGAACGGCCCGCAGAACACGGGGCAGTTCGCCCGTCCGGACAACCCGCAGAGCACGGGCCGGTACGCGCGTCCCGACGCCGGTGGCCAGGACCCGTTCGCCCCGCGGCCCGCCGACGGTCAGGGCTCCGGTTCGTTCGTCCGCCCCGACGTGTTCGGCACGTCGGCGCCCGGGCAGCAGAACAACGGCGCTCAGAGCACGGGGCAGTTCGCGGCCCCGCAGGCCTACAACGGCGGCTACGACAACGGCTCCAGCGGGCAGCATGCCCTGCCGGGCCGTCAGAACCCGCAGAACACGGGTCAGTTCGAGCGTCCGCAGCCGACCGGCCGGGACGACTACGCCGCCCCGCGTCCGGCGGCCCAGCAGCGTCCGGTCCGCCACGAGCCGGAGGCCCTGCCCCCGGCCAGCGGTCCGGGTGACGGCCGTACCCCGCTGTACGACACGCTGGAGACCAACTGGTTCCACGGTCAGCAGCAGGGTGGCGCGCCGGCGCCGGCACCGCAGCAGTCGCAGGCACCCGCCCCGGCTCCGCAGCGCCCGGCTCCCAGCACCGGCTCCTGGCGCACCTCGCCGAACGACGAACTCGTCCGGCAGGCAGAGCGCGTCCGGCAGCCCGCCGCGGGCGGGATCACCACCTCCGGTCTGCCGCGCAGGGTCCCCCGGGCGAACCTGGTCCCGGGTACGGCCCAGCAGCAGCAGAACCAAACCGGTCCGCAGGTCTCGCGTGCGCCTGACGACGTGCGCGGACGGCTGACCAATCTTCGTCGGGGCATCGCTCAGGGCCGTCAGGCCGGCAGCGGCCAGACCGGCAGCTTCCCGAGCCCCACTCACCAGCAGGAGCGTTAGTTGAGTCCGATGAGCCAGGCGGCACAGAACCTGAACTGGTTGATCACCAACTTCGTGGACAACACCCCTGGGGTGTCCCACACGGTGGTGGTCTCCGCCGACGGCCTTCTGCTGGCGATGTCCGAGGGTTTCCCGCGGGACCGCGCCGACCAGCTGGCGGCCGTCGCGTCCGGGTTGACGTCCCTGACGGCCGGGGCGTCCCGGATCTTCGAGGGCGGCGACGTGGCACAGACGGTCGTCGAGATGGAACGCGGCTTCCTCTTCCTGATGTCCATCTCGGACGGGTCGTCCCTCGCGGTCCTGGCCCATCCCGAGGCGGACATCGGCCTCGTCGGCTACGAGATGGCACTGCTCGTCGACCGTGCGGGTGCGGTACTCACTCCGGATCTGCGCGCCGAACTTCAGGGAAGTCTGCTTCACTGACCTCCCCCGGCACCACCCACCTCACAAAAACACCGTCCGGCCGCCACAATCCCCCCACCGGCCCCGCTCAGACGGCTTGACTGACCGACTTGCTGTCCCGCCCGGAGGATTCATGACCCCGCCCACCGCCCATCATGATCCGTACGCGGAGTCGTACGGGGACGAGGGCGACCAGCCGCTGGTGCGGCCGTATGCGATGACGGGCGGCCGGACCCGGCCGCGCTACCAGCTCGCCATCGAGGCACTGATCAGCACCACGGCCGACCCGGCCGCGCTCATGGGCCTGCTCCCGGAGCACCAGCGCATCTGCCACCTGTGCCGGGAGGTCAAGTCGGTCGCGGAGGTCTCCGCGCTGCTGGCGATGCCGCTCGGCGTGGCCCGGATCCTGGTGGCCGACCTCGCCGAGGCCGGCCTGGTCGCCATCCACCAGCCGGGTGGCGACGAGAACAACGGCGGCGCTCCGGATGTGACGCTGCTCGAAAGGGTGCTCAGTGGACTTCGCAAGCTCTGACGCGGGCCGGGCCACCACCTCGGCGAAGATCGTGGTGGCGGGCGGCTTCGGCGTGGGCAAGACCACGTTCGTCGGCGCCGTCTCGGAGATCAACCCGCTGCGCACAGAGGCCGTCATGACGTCCGCGTCCGCCGGCATCGACGACCTCACCCACACCGGGGACAAGACCACCACCACGGTGGCCATGGACTTCGGCCGCATCACCCTCGACCAGGACCTGATCCTGTACCTCTTCGGTACTCCGGGCCAGGACCGCTTCTGGTTCATGTGGGACGACCTGGTCCGCGGTGCCATCGGCGCGGTGGTGCTCGTGGACACCCGGCGCCTGGCCGACTGCTTCCCCGCGGTCGACTACTTCGAGAACTCGGGTCTGCCGTTCGTCGTCGCCCTCAACGGCTTCGACGGCCAGCAGCCCTACCAGCCGGAGGAGGTGCGCGAGGCGCTGCAGATCGGGCCGGACACCCCGATCATCTCGACCGACGCCCGTCACCGCTCCGACGCGAAGAGCGCGCTGATCACGCTGGTCGAGCACGCCCTGATGGCCCGCCTGCGCTAGCACTCAAGTACGACGCGCGCTACGGCAGTTGCCGTAAGGAAACCGGAGCCGGCTGTGGCCTTTGACACGGCCGGCTCCGGTGTTCATAACAGTTCGGCAGAGGAATCGCCCGGTATCACCACGCGACGCGGTCGAGCGGTGCCGCTGCGCTCACAAACGCCCCGCCTTTTGGCGGGGCTCGTTCTTTATGACCGTTTTATCTGGGACTTACGAGAGCGTGCTCCGCGGGTTTCCACTGTTTGGAAGTGCACTGGTCCACGTGCTGGAATGCCTGAACTGCCCAATGGTCAACGACGTACTGCGTGGTCGATGACGAAACGGGCTCTGAGAGACTGCGGCACGACGAAGGTGCCGACCGCCGAGAGGTTGTTGGTCGAGTGAGGCGAAGCAAGAACGGTCCCGAGCCGTCGGCGCGGGGCAACTTCACCCCGCCGCCGCGCGCTGCGGCGCCCACCCCTGTGCAGGGTGCGGAGCCTGCGGCCACTCCCGCGTCGAGCGGCGGCCGCTTCTCACCGCGCAACTGGCGGGTGCCCACCCGTCTGAACGCGATCCTGCTCATACCCGTGGCGGTCGGTCTCGTCATGGGCGGCTTCCAGGTGAAGGCCTCGATCGACACCTGGCAGCAGGCCCGCGACGCCGAGAGCACCGCCCGTCTGGTGCGCGCCTCGCTCGCCTACGCCGACGCCCTCGAGAACGAGCGTGACGTCACCGCGGCTCCGCTGCTGAAGGCCAAGAAGACCAGCACCGACAAGGCGACCATCGACGCGGCCCGCAAGGCCACGGACCAGGCCGCCGACGGTTTCGACCAGGCCGCGCAGAGCATGCCCGACGACTCGGGTCTGCAGCGCCGGCTGAAGCTGTTCCGCGAGGTCGAGCCGAAACTGGCGCAGCTGCGGGCCGCCGCGTACACCTCCAAGATGATCGGTGTCGACACCGAAGAGGGTTACGTCGGGATCAGCCACCCCCTGATGGAGTTCGCCAACGAGCTCGGTCTGGGCACCGGCAACATCACCTCCTACGGCCGTACCGTCTACGCCATCTCGCTGACCAAGGCCGCCCTGTCGCTGGAGCGGTCGATCGGTACGCACCTGCTGGTCAAGCCGGGCCCGGACGCCGGCAACCTGGCCACGCAGCGGACCTCCCTGGCCTCGTACGCCTACCTGGAGCGCATCGCCCGGGAGGAGTACCTCGGCGGTGGTACCGAGGCCGACGCGCAGAAGCTGAGCGACGCCGAGAACAAGGTCAAGTCCGACGCCGCCGACCTGGCCAAGAGGGCCGCGGCGGGCAACGACAGGTACGTTCCGCCGCCGGCCGGCGCGACCGGCATGGTCACCCGTCTCGCCTCCATGCAGGACACCACCACGCTCACCCGTGAGGCGCTGGCGGCCAAGGGCATCACCCTGGACAACTGGTGGGCGGTCAACACGCTGAAGTACAAGGCGTACCGCCAGATCGAGTCGGACATGGCCGACACCGCGGTGAACGAGGCCTCGTCCATCGCCGACGACGCCAAGACCTCGGCGTTCATCACCGGTGCCGTCGTCGTGATCGCCCTGCTGTTCGCCTTCATCCTGGCCGGTCTGGTGGCCCGCCAGATGAGCCGGTCGATGCGCCAGCTGCGCAACGCCGCCTTCGGCATCGCCGAGCAGCGTCTGCCGATGCTCGTCGACCAGCTCTCCCGTACCGACCCCGGCCGGGTCGACACCCGGGTCGCCCCGATCCCGATCCACACCAAGGACGAGATCGGCGAGGTCGCCCGCGCCTTCGACCAGGTCCACCGCGAGGCGGTCCGGCTCGCCTCCGAGCAGGCCCTGCTGCGGGGCAACATCAACGCGATCTTCACCAACCTGTCGCGCCGCAACCAGTCGCTGATCGAGGGCCAGTTGACCCTGATCACCGACCTGGAGAACAACGAGGCCGACCCGGACCAGCTGGAGAACCTCTTCAAGCTGGACCACCTGGCCACCCGTATGCGCCGCAACGGCGAGAACCTCCTGGTCCTCGCCGGCGAGGAGCCCGGCCGCCGCTGGGACCAGCCGGTCCCGCTGGTCGACGTCCTGCGTGCCGCCTCCTCCGAGGTGGAGCAGTACGAGCGCATCGAGCTGTCCGGCGTGCCGGAGGCCGAGATCCACGGCCGCGCGGTCACCGACCTCGTGCACCTGCTCGCCGAGCTGCTGGAGAACGCCACCACGTTCTCCTCCCCGCAGACCAAGGTCCGCGTCACGGCGACCCGTCTCCCCGACGGCCGCGTCATGATCGAGATCCACGACAAGGGCATCGGTCTGACGGCCGAGGACTTCGCGGACATCAACCACAAGCTGGCCAACCCGCCGACCGTGGACGCCGCGATCTCCCAGCGCATGGGCCTGTTCGTGGTCGGCCGGCTGTCCGACCGGCACGGCGTCCGGGTCCAGCTGCGCCCCTCGGGCGAGCAGGCCGGTACGACCTCCCTGGTCATGCTGCCGGACGCGATCACGCACGGCGGTGGCGGCGAGACCCTGGAGCGCGAGGAGTTC
This sequence comes from Streptomyces sp. NPDC015139, assembly GCF_043079785.1. Taxonomy (NCBI): domain Bacteria; kingdom Bacillati; phylum Actinomycetota; class Actinomycetes; order Kitasatosporales; family Streptomycetaceae; genus Streptomyces; species Streptomyces sp. NPDC015139. Next base: position 188,569 of record NZ_JBIBUW010000011.1, read on the forward strand.
ACGGTCTCGCAGATCATCCCGGAGCAGCAGTTCCAGGCCGAGAACTTCAGCCAGGTGCAGCCGATGCGCACCGCCGCCGAACTCGGCTTCGACGACACCCAGTACACGGACGTCCCCGACGACATCCGCGATCTGAACCCCGTCGGCCGCTCGCTGATGCGTGAGGAGCGCCGCGCGGCGCTGGAGGCGCAGACGCACGGCATGCCGGGCCAGCCGCAGCAGGAGACCGGGGAGTCCGCCGCCGAGTACCGCGACGGGTTCCAGGCGCAGCAGCCCTACGACGGCGGCGGCACCGGCTACCCGGAGCAGCCGTACCAGGAGCAGCAGCAGGCTTCGTACGAGGAGCAGCAGCACACCGCGTACCAGGAGTCCTACGAGCAGCCGTACGACGAGCAGTACTACGCGCCGAACGGCGGTCTGCCGCAGAACAACGGCTACTCCGCGAACGGCGGTTACCCGGACCCGGCGTACGCCGAGCCCTCTCAGGAGGAGCAGCGGTCCGCGCGCGGCCAGGAGGCCGACGGCTTCGGCTCCTACGAGGCCCCGTCCTACCAGGACGACTGGCCCCAGCAGGACGCCCACCGCAACGGCCGGCCGGCCCCGTACGCTCCGGAGCCGGAGTCCCCGCAGGCCGGTGACGCGAGTGAGCGGAACCGCGTAGGCTTCGACCGTCCGGGAACGGCCTCTCCCGCCTCCCACGAGCTGACCGACGCCGGGCTGCCCCGCCGCGGTTCCGCGGCGAGCGGCTCCAACGGTGCGGCCGGTGCGAACGGCCAGGCGCACGTACGGCAGGAGACGCCGTCTCCCGCGCCGGGCAACGTTCCGGCGACGAACGGCGACAGCGGCTGGCGTTCGGCGAACGACACGCGCTGGCAGCAGGCCTCGCAGCTCCGCAAGCCGAAGGCGGGCGGGGTCACCGCCTCCGGTCTGCCGCGGCGGGTGCCCAAGGCCAATCTGGTCGAGGGCGCCGCCGAGACCACCCCCCAGGGAGGCCCCCAGGTCTCCCGCGCCCCGGAGGACGTCCGGGGCAGGCTGAGCAACCTGCGTAGGGGCGTCCAGCGCGGACGCAGCGCAGGCAGTGATACGAACGGCCAGGGCTTCGGTCCTGACAGCACCTACAACCAGGAGCGTTAGTGTGAGCCCGATGAGCCAGGCGGCACAGAACCTGAACTGGTTGATCACCAACTTCGTGGACAACACCCCGGGGGTGTCCCACACGGTGGTGGTCTCCGCCGACGGACTCCTTCTGGCGATGTCCGAAGGCTTCCCCCGCGACCGCGCCGACCAGCTCGCGGCCGTCGCCTCCGGTCTGACCTCGCTGACTGCCGGTGCCTCGCGCATCTTCGAGGGCGGCAGCGTGAACCAGACGGTTGTGGAGATGGAGCGGGGATTCCTCTTCATCATGTCCGTTTCCGACGGGTCGTCCCTCGCCGTTCTGGCCCATCCAGAGGCGGACATCGGTCTCATCGGGTACGAGATGGCACTTCTGGTGGACCGCGCGGGCACGGTTCTCACCCCGGATCTCCGCGCGGAGCTCCAGGGAAGCCTTCTCAACTAGTAATCGGACGGTGCGTATTCGCGTCCCGGGGCCGTAAGGTTTCGGGACGCGGCTCCACAGTTTTGGGCGCCCGGCGCAGTCGGAGGAGGAGAAAGTGGCAACACCCCCAGGCGGTTCGTCTTCGGGTAATTGGTCGTACGGCCCTGCCCAGGGCCAGGGCGACGGTTCGGCGAACCGGTACAACTTCCCCTCCGCACCCAGCCACCGGCAGCCGTACGCCCCGCAGGGCCCAGGTCCGTCGCCGTACGACCAGCCGCCGGCGCCGCGGATCCAGCCGGTGCAGCCGCAGCGCCGCCCCGAGCCGGCGCCGGCATCGGCGTCCAACAATCCCCTGGTGCGTCCGTACGCCATGACCGGCGGCCGGACCCGCCCGCGCTACCAGCTCGCCATCGAGGCACTGGTGCACACCACCGCCGCTCCGCACCAGATGCAGGGCCAGCTGCCCGAGCATCAGCGGATCTGCAACCTGTGCCGGGAGATCAAGTCGGTGGCCGAGGTCTCGGCCCTCCTCACGATTCCCCTCGGCGTGGCCAGGATCCTCGTCGCCGACTTGGCGGAGGCGGGCCTGGTCGCCATCCATCAGCCCGGCGGCGACGAGAACGCCGGTGGCCAGCCAGACGTGACACTGCTCGAAAGGGTGCTCAGTGGACTTCGCAAGCTCTAGCGGCGGTCCTTCCCGCTCCACCACCTCCGCGAAGATCGTGGTGGCGGGCGGCTTCGGCGTGGGCAAGACCACGTTCGTCGGCGCCGTCTCGGAGATCAACCCGCTGCGCACAGAGGCCGTCATGACGTCCGCGTCCGCCGGCATCGACGACCTGACCCACACCGGGGACAAGACCACCACCACGGTGGCCATGGACTTCGGCCGTATCACCCTCGACCAGGACCTGATCCTGTACCTCTTCGGTACCCCGGGCCAGGACCGCTTCTGGTTCATGTGGGACGACCTGGTCCGCGGCGCCATCGGCGCGATCGTCCTGGTCGACACCCGGCGCCTGGCCGACTGCTTCCCCGCGGTCGACTACTTCGAGAACTCGGGCCTGCCCTTCGTCATCGCCCTCAACGGCTTCGACGGCAACCAGCCCTACCAGCCGGACGAGGTGCGCGAGGCGCTGCAGATCGGCCCCGACACCCCGATCATCACGACCGACGCCCGTCACCGCGCGGACGCCAAGTCGGCGCTGATCACGCTGGTCGAGCACGCCCTGATGGCCCGCCTGCGCTAGGCCGCCGCGCTGTCGAAGGGGCCCTTCCCGACGGGAAGGGCCCCTTCGTCGTACGCCGTTGGCCCATGCGGTGGACACAGCGCGGCCCCGCCCTCCCGAAGGAGTGGCGGGGCCGGGTCACGCGGGAGGGGTCAGCGCCAGCTGTGCGGGGCGCGGAAGCCGGGCTCGCGCTCCAGGCGGCGCCAGCCGGCCTTGGGCCGGCCGCGGTGGGTCTGGGCCGAGGGCTCGGTGCGGGCGGCGGCGCGGGCCAGGAGGACGGCCGTGATGGCGGCGACTTCCTCGGGCTCGGCGTGGCCCTTCTCGACGCGGATGTCAGCAGTGCTCATGGGTGTCAGTCTCCGTGAGAGAGAGGTCCGCGGGGTTGCCGCGGCGGGTCCGCTCGGTTACTGCGGGGGGTTGCCGTGCTTGCGGGAGGGCAGGTCGGCGTGCTTGGTCTGGAGCATGGCCAGGGACTTGGCCAGGACCTCACGCGTCTCGGCGGGGTCGATGACGTCGTCGACCAGGCCGCGCTCGGCCGCGTAGTAGGGGTGCATCAGCTCGGCCTTGTACTCCTTGACCATCTTCTGACGCATGGCCTCGGGGTCCTCGGCATCGGCGATCTGCCGCCGGAAGATGACGTTCGCGGCGCCCTCCGCGCCCATCACGGCGATCTCGTTCGTCGGCCAGGCGTAGGTCAGGTCGGCGCCGATCGACTGGGAGTCCATGACGATGTAGGCACCTCCGTACGCCTTCCGCAGGATCAGCGAAATCCTCGGCACGGTCGCGTTGCAGTAGGCGTACAGCAGCTTCGCGCCGTGGCGGATGATTCCGCCGTGCTCCTGGTCGACGCCGGGGAGGAACCCCGGCACGTCCAGGAAGGTGACGATCGGGATATTGAAAGCGTCACACATCTGGACAAAGCGCGCAGCTTTTTCACTCGCCTCGATGTCCAGGACACCGGCGAGGACCTGCGGCTGGTTGGCGATGATGCCCACCACCTGGCCGTCCAGCCGGGCGAGGGCGCAGATGATGTTGCGCGCCCAGCGCTCGTGGACCTCCAGGTACTCGCCGTCGTCGACGATCTCCTCGATGACCTTGGCCATGTCGTACGGCCGGTTGCCGTCGGCCGGGACCAGGTCGAGCAGGACGTCGCCGCGGCGGTCGACGGCGTCGGACGTCTCCGCCCGCGGCGGGTTCTCGCGGTTGTTCTGCGGGAGCAGCGAGAGGAGGTAGCGCACCTCCGCGATGCAGGTCTCCTCGTCGTCGTACGCGAAGTGGCAGACGCCGGAGGTCTCCGCGTGGACGTCGGCGCCGCCCAGGCCGTTCTGGGTGATCTCCTCGCCCGTGACCGCCTTGACGACGTCCGGGCCCGTGATGAACATCTGGGACGTCTCACGGACCATGAAGACGAAGTCCGTGAGGGCGGGGCTGTAGGCCGCGCCGCCCGCGCACGGACCGAGCATCACGGAGATCTGCGGGATGACACCCGAGGCCTTGGTGTTGCGCTGGAAGATGCCGCCGTAGCCGGCGAGCGCGCTGACGCCCTCCTGGATGCGGGCGCCCGCACCGTCGTTGAGGGAGACCAGCGGCGCGCCGGCCGCGATGGCCATGTCCATGATCTTGTGGATCTTGGTGGCGTGGGCCTCGCCCAGCGCGCCGCCGAAGATCCGGAAGTCGTGGGCGTAGACGAAGACCGTGCGGCCCTCGACCGTGCCCCAGCCGGTGATGACACCGTCGCTGTAGGGCTTCTTCGCCTCCAGGCCGAATCCGGTCGCCCGGTGTCGGCGCAGCTGCTCGACCTCCTGGAAGGACCCCGCGTCGAGGAGCAGCTCGATCCGCTCCCGCGCCGTCAGCTTGCCCTTGGCGTGCTGCGCCTCGGTCGCCTTCTCGCTGGGGCCCGCCACTGCCTGGGCACGAATCTCGTGCAGCTCGGCGACCCGTCCGCGCGCGTCCGTCGGCTCGCCGGTCGGCTCACCCGTCGTCTCTTCCAAAACGGTCATGTAGCGACCTTACGAAGGACACCAAGGAAAGCGAGCCGTCGACTCCGTACAGTCTCCAGCCCGTTTTCCTGGTACCAGTGAACAGAACCACAGCGCCGTGCAGCCGTTCCGACTGCTCAGAGGGCACCGGCGTTGTAGATGTGCCACAAAGTCGTCACCTGAGAGCCACCTCACATTCGTGGGTGGAACATGCCATCCCCGGAGTGACACGGACCCTCAGACGGCGGTCCGCCGACAGGACCACCACGCTGTCGTCGGCCCGGACGACGGCACGCACCGGACGGTCCCAGACGAGTTCCAGCGGTTCGCCCGTCCGGGGCGGTTCGCTCACGTGCAGGGTGGCCGTCCGGCCCCGGCGCACGACGAGCACGGCCGCTCCCGCCGAGACGGTCAGCCGCCCCACCGTACCCGCTCGCCAGAAGGTGGCCGCGGTCAGGCCGTGGCGGGGTACGGCGACGGCCTGGCAGGTGTCGTCGTCGGCGAGGACGGACAGCCAGTGCGGATCGGCGGCCCGGGCGGCGGTCCCGGCCCGGGAGGCGCCGGGCAGCAGGACGTAGAGGTAGCCGGCGGCGGCCGGGTCGGTGCCGTGATCGAGCCAGAGGGTCTGCCAGCGCCGGGTCCGCCGTTCGTCCGTGGCGGCGGTGTTGATGTCGCCCCAGGCGCCGGTGCGGTCCTCGCGCAGGGTGCGCAGCTCTCCCCCGCGCGGCAGGATCCAGCCGCCGTGCTCCTCCAGATGGGCCCAGTTCCGGCCGCGTACGAAGGTCTGGGTGCCGCTCTCGCCGAGGTTGCGGTTGTCCACGACCGTCTCCACCGGGACTCCATCGGCACAGCTGATCCCGGCGCCGAGGCAGACCACCGCGTCGGGGAGGAAGAACCAGGACTTGCGGGCCTCCAGGGTGGAGCCGAGCCCCTTCAGGTGCTGCCCCACGGCCGCGTACCGGCCGTCCGTGGTCCCGCCGACCCAGCGGACCTCCGGCCGGGGCGCGCCCCACTCGCCGCCCGCGCGGTCGGCGAGCCGCTTGGTGGACACCGTGGTGCCGGGCAGCCGGTACCAGTCGACGGTCGGCCAGTACCAGTCGGTGTACTGGTCACTGCGTCCCCGCGGCCACCAGGAAAGCATGCCGGAGCCGGTGTGCCAGCCGCGCGGGTTCTCACCGTTGCCGCACTCGTAGTGGGCGATGCGGTCGCTGGCCATGGAAAGGGCGGCGGTGAACCGGTGTCCGCGGTGGACGGCGCGGTCCATCGCCGGGAAGAGCCGGTGCCCGAGGGGCTCCGGGGCCGCCGGGACGCAGGTGCGGGCGACGGCGTCCAGTCGGGCGAGGTCGGCGACCCCGAGCTGCCGGGCGGCGGCGATCGGGGTCACCGTGTCCCGCTCCGTCCATCCCTTGATCAGGCCGTGCCACCTGGTGCGTTCCGGCTCGTCCGCGACGCCCGCGAGGAGGGCGACGGAGGCGATGAGGTTCTGCCCGTGGAAGTGGTCGCCGCGCATGACCCGCAGGTCGTCGTCGCGCAGGCAACCCCGGCTGATGGCACGGCCGTTGACGCAGTCCATGACCAGCCCGTCGTGGATCAGGGGCGCGTACGCGTGCTCGACGCTGTCCAGGACGTTCCGCCGCAGCGGGTCGGTGACCTGCCAGGGCGATCCGGCGAGCAGCGCCAACAGCCGGGCCAGGCCGTCGAGCAGGACCTGGCCGTACGTGCCCGAGTAGGCGACCCGGGTGTGCTGGACGAAGGAGCCGTCGGCGTACAGGCCGTCGCCGCCGGTGACATGGCGGAAGACCGGCGAAAGGGCGTCCCGCGCCAGGGAGACGCGGCCGGCGTCCCGCCCGAGGACGCCGTGCAGGGCGGCGCAGCGGCACAGGTCGACGCGGTTGGCACCGGTGGAGACGCCGGAGCAGTCGGTGAGCAGCGCGTCCGGGACGAAGTGGCCGACGGCCGCGCATGCCGCCGCGACCCGTACCGCGCCGAGCTGTTCGTAGAGGGCGGCCGTGATGTCCATGAGCAGGCGGGGGCTGCCGATCCGCCACTCCCACCAGTTGCCGTAGGGGACGGTCCCGGGGTGGTAGACGGTGGCCAGGAGGTGGTCGAGGCCGCGCAGCACGGCGGCGAGGAGGCCGGGGTCGCCGGTGCTGCCGGTGCCGGGCTGGACATGGGCCTGGGTCATGGTCCACAGCCGGCCGAGGGTGAAGGTGATGCCGGCCGGCGGGTCGAAGGGGTGACCGGGCCAGAGAGAGGCGGGCGCCGGGGCCATGGTGGCGCCGAAGTCCCGTGCCAGGGCGCCGAGTCGGGCCAGCTGGGAGGCGTACGGCTCGGCGGCCGGGTCGTATCCCGTCCCCAGGGTGAGAGCCAGCCAGCGGCGGCGCAGCAGGTCGTGGGGGTCGTCGGCCGCGCGGGCGGCGGGCGCGGTGACCGGGAGCAGGGCGGCGGCCAGCAGCAGCGCACGACGGGTCATGCCCATGGACCGGCCACCGCCCTCTCGTACGGCTCAGCAGCCGCCGCAGTTGTAGTAGAGGACGTCCCAGTGGTTGCCCTCGTCGGCGTAGATGTTGCCGGAACCGGACCGGTACTGCGGGGCGCCGTCGCCGCGCAGGCCGATGTAGGTGAAGTTGTTCTTGATGTACGAGGTCACGCAGGTGTTCTTGCCGTAGTCGAGCTTGTAGCCGTTCCAGTGGGAGTACGTGCCGGAGGCGTGGCCGGTCTCCGTGCCGCCGGTGATGTTCAGGGCGCAGCCGCTCGCCCGCTTGAGGGTCTGGGCGCCCTGCGCGGTGGCGAGATTGAGCTGGTCGAAGGACGTGCAGGTGGAGTTGTTCCGGTTGGTGCAGTTGCCGGAGGACGACCAGGTGATGCCGACCTGGCGGAACATCGACTCGGCGGTGGCCTGGCTGATCTTGGTGACGGCGAAGGCGTCGGTGGCGGTGCCGACGACGGCGACGCCCGGGGCGACGACCAGGGCGAGCGCGGTCAGAAGGGAGCGGACCTTCAAGGGCTTCATGGGGACCTTCCTGCGGTGGGCCGTGCTTCCGGTGAGGTCGGCTGTGCAGGTGGTGCATGCAGATGGTGCCCGAGTTCTACGCGCGTCCGAAAGAGGGCGGGCATCATCACTCGGTGCGACCATGAAGACACACTCCGGATGATGTTGAAAACTGAACAGGATGGGTCTATCGTCGGAGACGCAAGTTAGTTGAACGTTGAACAGAACTAGCGAGGAGCACCATCATGGGCATCTTCAGCCGCAAGGACAGCACCCCGGAGACGACCGCGGCCCCGGCCGCCGCGGGCCCCGACCTCACCGCGCTCACCGGCGACTACACGATCGACCCGGCGCACACCACGATCGGTTTCGTGGCGCGCCACGCCATGGTCACCAACGTCAAGGGCGCCTTCCACGACTTCACCGGCACGCTGCACCTGGACGGCGCCGACCCCACCCGGTCCACCGCCACGCTGGACATCACGATGGACAGCATCGACACCGGCAACGCCGACCGTGACGGTCACCTGAAGTCGTCCGACTTCTTCAAGATCGACGAGTACCCGGCGATGACCTTCCGCTCCACCAAGGCCGAGTCCCTGGGCGGGGACGACTACCGCATCACCGGCGACCTCTCCCTCCTCGGCGTGACCAAGTCGATCAGCATCGACCTGGAGTTCAACGGCGCCGCGACCGACCCCTTCGGCAACGAGCGCGTCGGCTTCGAGGGCAAGACCGAGATCCTGCGCTCCGAGTGGGGCCTGACCTGGAACGCGGCCCTGGAGACCGGCGGTGTCCTCGTCTCCGACAAGATCAAGCTGAACTTCGACATCTCCGCGATCAAGAACGCGTGACCCCTCCGGCGCCCCGCCGGACGCACCACGAGCGCGCCCGCCCCCCGGAACCGGGGAGGCGGGCACTCGGTTTCCGCCCCTCCGGTCAGAAGCCGCCGCCGAAGTCGCCGCCGCCTCCGCCGCCCCCGAAGTCGCCGCCTCCCCCGCCGTCGCCGAAGCCGCCGCCGAAGTCACCGGCGTCGAAGTCGGTGCCGGACACGTCACCGCCCTCGTAGCCGCCGCCGAAGTCCCCGCCGTAGTCGCCGCCGCCGAAGTCCCCGTACCCGGTGCCGTAGCCGGCCGCGTAGGACGGAGCGGCCATGACGCTGCCGAGCAGGGTGCCGACGAGGAGGCCGGGAAGGATGCCGCCGCCGAAGTAGCCGCCCGCCCAGGGGCCGTAGGCCGGTCCGGCGTCCCAGTAGGGCCGGCGGCCGTAGTCCGTGTCGACCTCGCGGATCACCGGGTCACGGCCGTCGGCCAGCCGGGTCGCGTCGGCCGCGCAGACCGGGACCCGCCGTTCGGCCCCGCCGGGCGGGGTCCAGGTGGCGTCGGCGACCGAGGGCCCGTGCCGGGGGTCGAAGAAGCAGGGCGGCCGGCGCTCCGGAAGCTCGCGGCTCTCACGGCGGGCGGCCAGCCGGGCCAGCGAGAAGCGGCCGTCCTCCAGCGCCTCGGTGACCGTGCGCACGTCCTCCGGCTTGTGCGCCTCGGCCATGCGCTGCTTCGCCGTCTCGTAGGCGTCCAGGGCCCGCGCGTAGTCGTCGCGCATCGCGTCGTCGGCGCCCGGTTCCGAGGGGCTGAAGTCCAGCCGGTCGAGCTCCTCGCCGAAGGCGGTGATGTCCTCGTCCACGACGACCCGCAGACGGTCGAGGGCGGCCCGCTGCTCCTCCTCGCGCCGCCGGCGGTTGCGGCGGACCAGCGCGTACGCGCCCACGCCGCCCGCCACCAGCACCGCGCCCGCCGTGATCAGCGCAGCACCGGACGCACCGCCGCCGTCCGAGCCGGACGAGGTGCCCCAGCTCTTCGGGGCGTGGCCGCCCATGTTGGCCAGGGCGCGGTCGGTGAAGTCGGCCAGCTGGGCCTTGGCGTCCTCGCCCTGGACACTGGCCACCAGGTTCCGCCGGGCCGTCGCCGACATCACGGAGGAGTCGGCGCGGGCGTCGAAGCGGTCGCCGAGGCGGATGCCGTAGAGGCCGGTGACGCCGGTCGCGGCCCGCAGGTCGGTGAAGAGGTCCGCCGTGGGATAGCCGGCCGGCAGGACCGCGAGGAACAGGGGTTTGTCCGCGCCCTTGATCTGCTTCGCCAGCGCGTCGGCGTCCGCCTTCGGCAACTGGGCCGACGCCGCAGGGTCCACGTAGACCGGACTCTGGCGCAGCGCCCGGGCGATCGCCGAGACGCTGGTGTCCGCGCTCGCGCGGGGCGCGAACGTGCTCGCCAGCAGCAGGACGAGGGCGGCGAGGAGCAGGGCCGGGAGGCTTCGGGTCCGCAGGACGGCCTTCATGCTTCGAACCTACCCGAAGCCTCCCAGAACTGGTCATACAAGCGGAACGGCCGAGCGGGCTATGCGGCCCGGTAGGCCTCCGCCAGCTTCTCCACCGCCTTTCCGTACCGGCCGGTCAGCAGCAGGTGGTCGGCGTCGGCGAACGGCTTCGCCACCGCCTCGGTCAGATGGCCGGCCGCCTCCTCCTGGACGAGCAGCCGTGCCCTGGTCACCAGCTCGCGTCCGGTCCGGCCGGCGTGCGCCCGCTCGGCCGTCGCCGCCGCGGCGGCGAGCACCCGGAGCGTCGCCGCACCGCCCTTCGGGACCGAGGTGCGGGTGGTCAGACCCCAGCCGTAGGGGAACTGCGGGTCGTACGAGGCGTCGCCGACGTTGATCGGGAGCTGCGCCCCGGACCGGGGCCAGGTGACGGGGAGCTGTCCGGTGAAGGGGCGCGCGCCGTAGAGGACGTCGGCGACGCCGTCGCCCTCGGTGCCGGGCAGCCAGGAGGCCACCAGTGCGTCGATGCCGGCCAGCCGGTCGCCGACGAGCTGCGGGCGGCCGGAGACGATGAGCACCGCGCACTTCATGGCCGCGCACACCCTGTCCACGGCGGCCTTGTCGGCCGCGGACAGCTCCAGGTCGTGGCCGTTGCCGACGTCTCCCACGCCCTCGGCGTACGGGGTCTCGCCGACGACGACCACACCGACGTCGTATCCGCCGGTCGGGGCCGAGGCGTCCCTGGAGTAGGTGACGTCGCCGCCGGCCCGGCGCAGGCCCTGGAGGATGGTGGTGCCGGAGGTGCCGTTCCCGGAGGAGCCCTGCCAGGTGAGCGTCCAGCCGCCGGTCTGGTTGCCGAGGTCGTCGGCGTTGGAGCCGGCGACGTAGACCTTCTGGCTCTTCCTCAACGGCAGGACGTTCCCGTCGTTCTTCAGCAGCACCTGCGACTCGGCGGCGGCCTTGCGGGCGACCGCCCGGTGGGCCGGGGAGCCGATGGCGGCGGCACCGGAGGTGTCGGCGTAGGGGTGCTCGAAGAGGCCCAGCGCGAACTTCTCGGTGAGGATGCGGGAGACGGCGTCGTCGATCCGCCGCCCGCTCACCCGGCCCGCCTTCACCTCGTCGACGAGCGCGCCGGCGAAGTCCTTGTAGCCGTAGGGCACCATCATCATGTCGACGCCCGCGTTCACGGCCGTGCGCACGTGGGCGGCGTAGTCGCCGGGGAGCTGGTCGATGGCGTTCCAGTCGCTGATGACGAAGCCGCCGAAGCCCATCCGGCCCTTCAGCTCGCCGTTGATCATGTCGCCGCGGGCGTGCATCTTCACCGCGCCCCTGCCGTCGCCGGTGATGTCGAGGGAGGAGTACGACGGCATGACCGTGCCGATCCCGCGCCGGACGGCGGTCCGGTACGGCGCCAGGTGGATGTCCGCCAGCTGCTGCCGGGTGACCGTGGTGACGCCCTGGTCGATGGTGTAGGTGCCGGTGGTGGAGGAGCCGTAGGCGGTGCCGCCGTCGCCGACGAAGTGCTTGGCGGTGGCGAGCACCTTGTCGTCGCGCTTCAGGTCCCGGCCGTCGGCCCGTCCCTGGAGTCCCTGGACCATCGTCTCCATGGACTCCACGAGGGCGGGGTCCTCGCCGAAGGACTCGTAGGAACGGCCCCAGCGTTCGTCACGGGTGACGCACAGACAGGGTGCGAAGTCCCAGGGGATACCGGTGGCGCGGACCTCGGCCGCCGTCACCGACCCGGTTTCCTCGGCGAGTTGTGGGTCGCGGCTCGCGCCGATGCCGATGTTGTGCGGCATGATCGTGGCGCCGGCCAGGTTGTTGTGGCCGTGGACCGCGTCGACGCCGTAGACCAGCGGGATCTGGAAGCGGGTCGCCTGCGCGCGGAGCTGGAAGCCGTCGATCATCTTCGCCCAGGCCGCCGGGGTGTTGGGCGTGGGGGTGGAGCCGCCGCCGGAGAGCAGCGAGCCCAGGCCGTAGGCGGCGATGTCACTCCCGGCGCCCACGGCGCCCCGCTCGGCCTGGGTCATCTGCCCGGCCTTCTCCGCCAGGTTCATGCGGGAGAGCAGGTCCGCGACGCGCTCGCGCACCGGCAACTTCGTGTCCAGGTACGGCAGTCCGTGCGCGTCGATGACGACCTGCGGGGTCTCGGCGGGGGCCTTGGCGCCGGTCACCGTCAGCTTCAGCGGTACCGTCTCGGCGGGTTCGGCGGCCTTGTCCCGGCGGGTGGGCACCGCGACGGTCCGCGCGGTACCGGAGGCCGAGCCGGCCGGGAAGGTCAGGGTGCCGGAGACGGGCGTGTAGTCCCTACCGGGCTCGGCGGTGCCGCCGCCCGTCTCGTAGTGCACGGTCACCGGCTCCTCGACGGGTGCGGAGCCGGTGGTGGCCAGGACGACCTTCACCTGTGCCGTGGCGCCCTCCCGGACCGGATGGACGGCCGCGTCGGTGGTGACGGAGGCGCGCAGCGACTGGTCGGCCCGGCCGTACAGCTCCACGCCGTCCATGGCGAAGTCGCCCCTGACCCCGACCGGGAGCGTGACGGCGTAACCCCACATCTCCTTGAGGCCGAGGACGTGGTCGATGCCGCCGACGGGCTGGTAGTCGGTGCGGTAGGCGAAGTCGGCGAACGGGATCCGGATCTGCTTCCAGCCGGTGAAGTCGTCGGTGAAGGCGGCCGTCCAGAGTTCGGAGGCCTCGCCGTTCGCGCCGCCGTCCTTGATCTCGAAGGCGATCTTCCCGCCGCTGTCGTGGCCGTCCCACCAGAAGCGGACGCCCTCGTGGGCCGACCAGTCGTGGGCGGGTTCGCCGGCGGCGAAGTCGTGGGTGAAGCCGCCGTAGCCGCTGATGTCGTAGGTGCCGCCGAGGACCTTGCCGCCCTCGGGGGCGTCGGCGCGGGCGGCGAACCGCAGGGCCGGCGGGTCGTCGGCGTCGCTCCCCCAGGTGAAGATGCCCTCCGCGGGCTGGGAGGCGAAGGGGACCTCTCCCTCGAAGCGGTCGACGGGCGTGGGTGGGGGGTCGTCCGCGGCTCGCGCGGTCGCCCAGGGGAGCAGACCGGTGAGGAGTGCGGCGGAGGCGAGCAGGGCGGTTCTTCGCATGGACCTTCCCTCGGCTCTCGTGGTTCACTCATGACTTAGCTCACGTCATGAGTTAACTGGGGGCCCACAGGCCCGTCAAGACGGCACGTCAGGACGGCCGGGGCGCGAACACTCCCCCACACCAGGCACGTTGGCTCTCCCCAGAAGGGCGACGCACCATGAGAAGACGCTTGCGCACGGCCCGGCTGCTCCTCGCCGGCCTGCTGACCACCGCCGGGCTCACGACCCTCGGCACCGGCTCCGCGCACGCCGCCGACGAGCAGGTCACCGCCTGGCTCACCACGACCGACGACTCCGCGGGCCGGCACGTGGTCCGCGGGCTCCAGGCGCAGACGCCGTTCGCCTTCCAGTCCGGGACGGGTGGCGGCGGCGAGAACATCACCGTCGACGAGAACACCCGCTACCAGACCTTCACCGGCGGCGGCGCCTCCTTCACGGACACCGCGGCCTGGCTGATGAACGGCAGCGGGGCGCTGTCCCCGGCGACGCGGGACGCGACCATGCGCAAGCTCTTCTCGCCGACCGACGGGATCGGGCTGTCGTTCCTGCGCAACCCGATGGGCGCCTCGGACCTGGCCCGGTACGGCTACACGTACGACGACGTGCCGGCCGGACAGACGGATCCGGGCCTGGCGAAGTTCTCGATCACCCACGACCTGGCGGACGTCGTGCCGCTGACCCGGCAGGCGCTCCAGCTGAATCCGTCCCTCACCGTGATGGCCTCGCCGTGGACGGCACCGGCCTGGATGAAGGACAGCGGCTCGCTCAACGGCGGCTGGCTGAAGGCGGAGGACTACGGGGCGTACGCCGCCTACTTCGTGAAGTACCTCCAGGCCTACAAGGACCAGGGGATCGGCGTCTCCTACGTGACCGCGCAGAACGAGCCGACCTGCTGTTCCGGGTACCCGTCCATGAGCTGGAACGCGAGCGGCCTCGCGTACTTCACCAAGAGCGAGCTGCTGCCCAGGCTCCAGGCGGCCGGCCTGACGACGAAGGTGCTGGCGCACGACTGGAACTGGGACGTCTACGACTCCCACGCCGCCCCGACCGTGGACGACGCGGCCGTGCGCGACCACCCGAACTTCGGCGGGATCGCCTGGCACGGGTACGGCGGCGACATCGGCAAGCAGACCTCGGTGCACAACCAGTACCCCACACTGGACGCCTTCGGCACCGAGCACTCCGGCGGCACCTGGATCGCCAACCAGCAGCGCGAGGACATGGCCGACATCATCGACTACACCCGCAACTGGGCGAAGTCGGTGACCAAGTGGTCGCTCGCGGTGGACCAGAACAAGGGCCCGCACAACGGAGGCTGCGGCACCTGCACCGGCCTGATCACCGTGCACAACGGGGACGGGGCGAGCGGGACGGTCGACTACACGGTCGAGTACTACACCATGGGCCACCTGACGAAGTTCGTCCGGCCGGGCGCCCGGCGGATCGCCTCGACGGCGTCCACGGCGGTGCCGAACGTGGCGTGGCGCAACCCGGACGGCAGCAAGGCGCTGATCGCCTACAACGACGCCTCGACGGCGCGGACGGTCACCGTCAACTGGGGCGGCCGGCACGCCACCTACTCCCTGCCGGGCCGGACCTCGGCCACGTTCACCTGGTCCGGGACGCAGTCCGGCGGGGGCGGCCGCAGCGGCTCGTTCACCGGACTGGCGGGCAAGTGCCTGGACGTGGCGGGCGGTTCGGACGCCAACGGCACGGCCGTGCAGCTCTACGACTGCAACGGGAGCGCGGCCCAGAAGTGGACGGTGCAGGCCGACGGTTCGGTCCAGGCGCTCGGCAAGTGCCTGGACGTGGCCACCGGTTCGACGGCGAACGGGGCCAGGACGCAGTTGTACGACTGCAACGGAACCGGTGCGCAACGGTGGTCGTACGACTCCGCCACGGGTGATGTGGTGAACACGGCGGCCGGCAAGTGCCTCGACGTCACGGACAACTCGTCGGCGAACGGTGCCCGGGCACAGATCTGGTCCTGCACCGGGGCGGCCAACCAGAAGTGGCATCTGCAGTAGGGCGGGCACGTCCCGCCCTCCGGGGGGCGGGACGTGATCGGTCGTACGAGCGCGGGGGCGGGTGGACCGCGCCGCGCCGCCGCGCGACGGCGGGCGGCGGGGCTGCTCGGTGGTGTGTGCGGGCTGTTGCTGCTCAGCGGCTGCGCGGCCGTCGACCTGCCGCTCGCCGGGGTCGGGCTCGGGTCGGACGGGGTGCCGTACGCCCTGCTCCGGCCCTGCGGCGACGACCGGTACCGGGGGCCGCACCTCGACGGGCGAGCGCGCGGGGCCGGTGGCGGACCCGCCACCACCGGCTGGGACGCGCGGGCGGAGGGACTGCACGGGGACGCCCGCTTCCCGCTCTTCACCCCGCCCGGCAGCTGGCACGCCCGGCACCGGGGGAAGCAGGAGCTGCTGCCCCGGCACACGTACGTCCTCGGGTTCGGGCACTACGTCACCGGCGACTCCTACAACGGCATCGTGGAGTTCACCGCCGAACGGATCGGGCGGCTGCGGCCGGGCCAGGTCTGGGCGGACGGCCGGCCGATGAGCCGCGACGCGTTCGAGAGGCTCGCCGAGGACTCCTGCTGAGCGGCGTCCGCCCGATCACTGGGGGACGATTGGGTAAGACCGGCGGCTCCGCCGGACGTCTCACCGAGGGAGCGGGACCATGCGCGAGTTCCTGGTCGAGATCACCACGTCGGTACCCGAGGGCACCAGTGAGGAAGAGGTCGCCCAGCGGCGCGCCGCCGAAGCCGTCCGGGCCCGGGAACTGGCCGCCGCCGGTCATCTGGCGCGGCTGTGGCGCCCGGTCGGCGAGGCACGCAGCATCGGCATCTGGCGCGCCGGGGATGGCGAGGAACTCGAGTCGAAGGTCCTGAGCACCCTTCCGCTGCGCCCCTGGATGACGTTCCGGGTCACCCCGCTGGAACCCCACCCGAACGACCCCGGCCCGTCCTGACCCGTCCGTGCGCCCGTCCGTCCTGGAGTCCCGTATGACCACACCGCAGGATCTGTTCCTCGTCAGCCTGGACGTCCCGGGCGAGCGTCCCGTCGAGCAGGGCGACCTGTCACTGGCGCTCGCGGGCGCCGAGCTGATCGACCTGCTCGGCACCCGCGCGCTGACCCTGGACGGCGAGCGCATCGTGCCCGGCTCGCCGCTGGCCACCGGCGAGCGGCTGCTGGACGAGGCGCAGTCGGCGCTCGTCCGGCAGGAGCCGTACGAAAAGGTCGAGGACTGGCTGTGGCGGCGCGGCGAGGGACTGGCCGTGGCCTACGGCGACGCCCTGGAGTCCGCGGGGCAGCTGTCCGGGAAGCGCCGGCACTGGCTGTCGTTGCGGAGCGCGGACGAGCTGCACGCCGACACCCCGGCGCGGCGGCACGCGGCTGACCGCTGGTGGTCCCACGAACCCGTCCTGACCGGCCTCGCCGCCACCCTGCGCATCCAGACCGACCGGCCCGCCGAGGAGGAGCCGGACGACGAGTCGGTCGTCACCGTGCTGCTGGCGGTCGGCGACGCGGTGACCGAGCTGGAGGCCGTGCGCGAGCGGCGGCGCATCGAGAACGTGGCCTTCGACAACATCTGGCGGGCGCCCTGATCACCGCGTGGGCCGGCCGATGCCCAGCAGATTGCCCTCGCTGTCGCGGAACCAGGCCGCCCGCTCCCCGCGCGCGCCCTTGCTCGGGTAGTTGCCCTCGATCTCCGCGATGCCGTCCCGGGTGCTGAACCCGGGCACGTCCACGTCCTCGAACACCACGCCGCGCCGCCGGAGCTCCGCGACGGCCGACTCGATGTCCTCGTCGATCTCGAACCCCATCTGGGTGAACGTGCCGGGCGAGGCCCCGGTGGAGCGGAACACCACGAAGTCCGTCCCGCCGCAGCGGTACAGCAGCCCGCCGGGGCGCTCGTCCACGGGGTGCAGGCCCAGTTTCTCGGCGTAGAAGCGCCGGGCCCGCTCCAGGTCCCCGGCCGGGAGCCGGGTCGCCACGCGGGCCCGGGACAGCACGCCACCGTCGTCTGTGGTCATGCCTCCACTGTGCGGCGGGAAGGGGGCGTGGCGCCTCGTCGGTTACTCCGCCGGCTCGACGCCGGCCCGCAGCAGGCCGTAGGTGTACGCGTCCTCCAGCGCCTGCCAGGAGGCGGCGATGACGTTCTCCGCCACGCCGACCGTGGACCACTCGCCGGTGCCGTCGGAGGTGGAGATCAGGACCCGGGTGGTGGAGGAGGTGCCGTGCACGCCCTCCAGGATGCGGACCTTGTAGTCCACCAGGTCGAGCTTGGCGAGCTGCGGGTAGATCTTCTCCAGCGCCACGCGCAGGGCCCGGTCCAGGGCGTTGACCGGGCCGTTGCCCTCGGCGGTGGCGACGATGCGCTCGCTCTTGGCCCACAGCTTGACCGTGGCCTCGTTGGCGTGGCTGCCGTCGGGGCGGTCCTCGACGATGGCCCGCCAGGACTCGACCTCGAAGTACTTCAGGGGCCTGCCCTCGACCTCGGCGCGCAGCAGCAGCTCGAAGGAGGCGTCGGCGGCCTCGTAGGTGTAGCCCTTGAGCTCCCGCTCCTTCACCCGCTCGACGACCCGGCCGACCAGCTCGCGGTCGCCGCCCAGGTCGACGCCGAGTTCCTTGCCCTTGAGCTCGATCGAGGCGCGGCCGGCCATGTCGGAGACCAGCATGCGCATGGTGTTGCCGACCAGCTCGGGGTCGATGTGCTGGTACAGGTCCGGGTCGACCTTGATCGCGGAGGCGTGCAGGCCGGCCTTGTGCGCGAAGGCGGAGACGCCGACGTAGGGCTGGTGGGTGGAGGGGGTGAGGTTCACGACCTCGGCGATGGCGTGCGAGATGCGGGTCATCTCCCGCAGCCGGCCCTCGGGCAGGACCTGCTTGCCGTACTTCAGTTCCAGGGCGGCGACGACCGGGAAGAGGTTGGCGTTGCCGACGCGCTCGCCGTAGCCGTTGGCCGTGCACTGGACGTGGGTGGCGCCCGCGTCGACGGCCGCGAGGCTGTTGGCCACGGCGCAGCCGGTGTCGTCCTGCGCGTGGATGCCGAGCCGGGCTCCGGTGTCGGCGAGGACGGTCGAGACGACCGCGTGGACCTGGGCGGGCAGCATGCCGCCGTTGGTGTCGCAGAGGATGACGACGTCCGCGCCCGCCTCCGAGGCCGTGCGCACGACGTCCTTGGCGTACTCGGGGTTCGCCCGGTAGCCGTCGAAGAAGTGCTCGCAGTCGACGAACACCCGGCGGCCCTGCTCGCGCAGGTAGGTGACGGTGTCGCGGACCATCTCCAGGTTCTCGTCGAGGGTGGTGCGCAGCGCGAGTTCCACGTGCCGGTCGTGCGACTTGGCGACCAGGGTGATCACCGGGGCGCCGGACGCCAGCAGGGCCTTGACCTGCGGGTCGTCGGCGGCCCTGGCGCCCGCGCGTCGGGTGGCGCCGAAGGCGACCAGCTGCGCGTGCTTGAACGCGATCTCCTGCTGGGCGCGGGCGAAGAACTCGGTGTCCCGCGGGTTCGCGCCGGGCCAGCCGCCCTCGATGAAGCCGACGCCGAAGTCGTCCAGGTGCCGGGCGATGGCGAGCTTGTCCGCGACGGTGAGGTTGATGCCCTCGCGCTGCGCGCCGTCGCGGAGCGTGGTGTCGAAGACGTGGAACGAGTCGTCGAGCTCGCTGGTTGCCGTCTCGGTCATGGTCTCAAGGCTCCTGATTGTGAATCTTCGGTCGTACCGGAATGACCGGCTCCACCGTCCCCGCAATACTCCCTCGCGCTCCGCTCCCGGCCGTGGGTGGGCCGGAAAACGAAAAAACCCCTCGCGGGTGCGAGAGGTCTGCGCGCGGGTCGAGAACGACGGTGGCCACCCGCACCTGGTCGTACGAGGTGGTCACTGCGGACCGGCGCGCCTGCTGCCAATAATCATGGCGAACGAGAGCACGGGGGAAGTCTGGCACAGCACCGCCCCCGGCTCACCGGTCGTCTCAGGATGCGGGCGTCAAACTGGACTCCCCCGACCCCTCGGCGGCCCGCACCCTGGCCAGATCCAGATCCTTGGTCTCCCGCATGGTGACGTACACCACGAGGGATACGGCGGCACAGCCCGCCACGTACCAGGAGAAGCCGGACTCGATGCCGGCGTTCTTGAACCACAGGGCGACGTATTCCGCCGTGCCGCCGAACAGGGCGTTGGCCACGGCGTACGGCAGGGCCACGCCCAGCGCGCGGACGCCGGTCGGGAACAGTTCGGCCTTCACACAGGCGTTGATCGAGGTGTAGCCGGTGACCACGGTCAGCGCGAGCAGGGCGAGGCCGAGGGCGGGCCAGTAGCCGTCCACGTGTCGGAGCAGCGTCATGATCGGGACCGTGAGGACGGTGGAGCCGACGGCGAAGGTGATCAGCAGCGGACGCCGGCCGACGCGGTCGGAGAGGCGCCCGGCGAGCGGCTGGAGACACGCGAAGACGATCAGCGCGGTGAAGGAGACGAGGGTCGCGGTCTCCTTGGACAGGCCCGCCGAGTTGGACAGGTACTTCGTCAGGTAGGTGGTGTACGTGTAGTAGGCCACCGTGCCGCCCATGGTGAGGGCGACGACCAGCAGCGCCTCCCGCTTGTGCCGCCACAGGGCGCGCAGGGTGCCGCGCTCCTCGGTGTGCGAGGTGTCCTCCGCGTAGACCTCGGTCTCCAGCATGCTGCGGCGCAGGTAGAAGACGACGGCCGCGCCCGCCGCGCCGACCACGAAGGGGATGCGCCAGCCGTAGCTGTGCAGGGCGGCGTCGGACAGGGTGCGCTGCAGGACGATCTGGAGTCCGAGGCCGGCGATCTGGCCGGCGGTCATGGACACGTACTGGAAGCTGGAGGCGAAACCGCGGCTGCCGGGGTCGGACGCCTCCGTCAGATAGGTGGCGCTGGCCGCGTACTCGCCGCCGACCGACAGGCCCTGCAGCAGGCGGGCGACGAGCAGGACGAGCGCGCCGCCGTAGCCGGCGGCCGTGTAGGTCGGCGCGACCGCGATGAGGACCGCCGACGCCGACATGAGGCTGACGGTGAGGGTCAGTGCCGCCTTGCGGCCTCTGCGGTCGGCGACCCGGCCCAGCAGCCAGCCGTCGACGGGGCGCATGAAGAAGCCGACGGCGAAGATGCCGGCGGTGTTCATCAGCTGGGCCGTCGGGTTGCCGCTCGGGAAGAACGCGCCCGCGAAGTAGGTGGCGAAGCTGGCGTACACGAACCAGTCGAACCACTCGACCATGTTGCCCGCCGAGCCGACCCAGATCCGCTTCCAGTGTTGTCGTCCCATGCGCCGTTACCTGCCCGGCGGCGGAGCGAAGGATTCCTCTACCGCGGCAGCGGGTCCCGGCCGCGCGCCTCGGGATCCGCCAGGAGCGCGTCGGCGATGAACTCCCGCACGTGCGCCAGCACTTGCGCCCGGTCGGTGCCGCGCAGCCCGATGGCGACGTGGATGGAGAACCCGTCGAGCAGCGCGCGCAGCCGCGCCGCGAAACGGTCCGCGTCCACCGGCCGGAACTCGCCGCGCGAGATGCCTTCGGCGAGCAGTGCCACCAGGTCGCGGTGCCAGGCGCCCTCGATGGCCGCCTGCCGGACGCGGGCCTCGTCGTCGGCGTTCTGCGACCGGTTCCAGACCTCCAGCCAGAGCGTCCAGTGCGGGTCGCGGTGGCCGTCGGGCACGTACAGGTCGACGTAGGCGGCCAGCCGCTCGCGGGCGGTTCCGCCGCCGGTGAGCAGCCGGCCCCGCTCCGCGCCGAGGCGGCCCTCGCTCCACTCCAGGGCCTGCAGCAGCAGTTCGTCCTTGGAGCGGAAGTAGTAGAGCAGATGGCCGCTGCTCATCCCGACCTCGCGGCCGAGCCCCGCCATGGTCAGCTTCTCCAGACCGCGCTCGGCGATCATGTCCATGGCCGCGGCGAGGACGGTCTCGCGGGGTGGCGCGTTCCTCCGCGCCCGGGGCTCACCGGCCATCCCGACTCCTACCCGCTCATGCCTTCGGCTGCTGCTGGGTGATGCAGTGGATGCCGCCCCCACCCGCGAAGATCGTACGTGCATCCACCAGGGTCACCGTCCGCTCCGGGAAGAGCCTGCGGAAGATGCCCGCCGCGATCTCGTCGCGGGGGTCGTCGAAGCCGCACAGCACGACGCCGCCGTTGCAGAGGTAGTGGTTGATGTAGGAGTAGTCGGCCCAGTGGCCGTCGGCCTCCAGCACGGTCGGGGCGGGCACCTCGACGACCTCCAGGGCCCGGCCGCGCGCGTCGGTCGCCGACCGGAGGATGCCGATGACCTCCTTGCCGACCTCGTGGTCGGGGTGGGCCGGGTCCGGCTGGTGGTGCGCGACCACGACGCCGGGACGGGCGAAGGCGGCGACGATGTCGACGTGGCCGAGGGTGCCGAAGCCGTAGGGCGGGTAGTCGCCGGTCAGGCCGCGCGGCAGCCAGATCGCCTTGCTGGTGCCGAGGTGGGCGTGGATCTCCGCCTCGACCTCCTCCCGGGACCAGTGCGGGTTGCGCTCGGGGCCGAGCTGCACGGTCTCGGTGAGCAGGACCGTGCCCTCGCCGTCGACGTGGATCGCGCCGCCCTCGTTGACCAGCTTCGAGGCGTACGTCTTCGCGCCCGCGAGGTCGGAGACGTACGCGGCGACCTTGGAATCGTGCTCCCAGCGGGCCCAGTCCTGGGCGCCCCAGCCGTTGAACGTCCAGTCCACGGCGGCGAGGGAGCCCTTGCCGTCGGTGAGGAAGGTGGGGCCTATGTCGCGCATCCAGGCGTCGTCGAGGTCCCGCTCGACGGTGTCGATGCCCGGACCGAGCAGCGTCCGGGCGTGCGCCGACTGGCCGGGGCCGCACACGACCGTCACCGGCTCGAAGCGCAGGACGGCACGGGCGACCGACGCCCAGGCCATACGGGAGAGACGCAGGTCGTCCGGGTCGTCGAAGGTGGGGTTGGGGCCCGGCCACGCCATCCAGGTGCGCTCGTGCGGGGTCCACTCGGCGGGCATGCGGAAGCCGTCGGCGGCGGGAGTGGTCATGTGTCGGGTTCCTTGCGTCCGGTGCATCAGAGGAAGTAGAGGCGGTTGAGGGAGACGGAGTCGGCGGGCGCGGAGCGCAGCGGCTCGCCGTCGAGGCTGACGAGGCCGGTGCGCCGGTCGACGTCGACCGCTCCGATACGGGCGTTCAGCCGCAGGTCGGCGGGCCCGATGCCGCGGGTGCCCCGCACGGCGACCCGGCGGCGCCGGGTCGGCATCGTGTCGTTGCCCTGGTCGACGGCGGCCCGGGCGACGAAGGCGACGGAGATGTCCGCGGCCGTGGCGCCGTAGGAGCCGAACTGCGGCCCGAGCACCAGGGGTTCACAGGTGTCGGTGGCCGCGTTGGGGTCGCCGACCACGCCGTACGCCGGGAAGCCGGCCTTGAGGACGAGCTGCGGTTTGGCGCCGAAGTACTCCGGGCGCCACAGCACGATGTCGGCGAGCTTGCCGGCCTCGATCGAGCCGATCTCGTGGGAGAGGCCGTGCGCGATGGCCGGGTTGATGGTCAGCTTGGCCATGTAGCGCAGGACGCGGGCGTTGTCGTCGCCCTCGCCGTCGCCCTCCATCGGGCCCAGCTCGGCCTTCATCTTGCCGGCCATGGCGAAGGTGCGGCGGACGGTCTCCCCGGCGCGGCCCATGCCCTGGGCGTCGGAGGAGGTGATGCCGATCGCGCCCAGGTCGTGCAGCACGTCCTCGGCGCCCATCGTCCCGGCGCGGATCCGGTCGCGGGCCATGGCCGCGTCGCCGGGCAGGTCGGGCTTGAGGTCGTGGACGGAGACGATCATGCCGTAGTGCTCGGCGACCGCGTCCCGGCCGAAGGGCAGGGTGGGGTTGGTGGAGGAACCGATGACGTTCGGCACGCCGGCCATCTTCAGCACGTTGGGCACGTGCCCGCCGCCGCAGCCCTCGATGTGGAAGGCGTGGATCGTCCGCCCCTCCAGCACCTTCAGGGTGTCCTCCACCGACAGGCACTCGTTCAGCCCGTCGCTGTGCAGGGCGACCTGGACGTCGTGCTCCTCGGCCACCCGCAGTGCCGTGTCCAGCGCACGGGTGTGCGCGCCCATGTCCTCGTGCACCTTGAAGCCGGACGCACCACCCTCGGCCAGCGCCTCGATCAACGGGGCGTCGTGCGAGGACGAACCCCGGCCCAGGAAGCCGATGTTGACCGGCCAGGCGTCGAAGGCGTTGAAGGCGTGCCGCAGCGCCCACGGCGAGTTGACACCGACGCCCCACACCGGGCCGAACTCCTGCCCGATGATCGTGGTCACGCCGGAGGCGAGGGAGGCCTCCATGATGCGCGGCGACAGCAGGTGGACGTGGGTGTCGACGGCACCGGCGGTGGCGATCAGCCCCTCGCCGGAGACGATCGAGGTCCCCGTGCCGACCACGACGTCGACACCGTCGAGGGTGTCGGGGTTGCCGGCCCGCCCGACGGCGCAGATGCGGCCTTCCCGGATGCCGATGGAGACCTTCCGGATGCCCTGCACCGCGTCGATCACGAGGACGTTGCTGATGACGACGTCGCAGGTGTCGCGGACAGCGGCGGCCTTCAGGTGCAGTCCGTCGCGCGCGGTCTTGCCGAAGCCGGCGAGGAACTCGTCGCCGTACCGCTGGGAGTCGGACTCGACGCGGACGGTGAGTCCCGAGTCGCCGAGGCGGACGCGGTCGCCGGCGCGGGGGCCGTGGGTGGCGGCGTAGGCCCGCGGGTCGACATGGATCGCCCGGCTGACCTCGCGTCCCTTGGAGCGGCTCATCGCCTCTCGCCTCCTTCGCCCGTGGCTTGCGTGCCGTCCGTGACCTCGGTGATTCCCAGGTATCCGCAGGCGGCGGCCCTGCGGAGGGCCTCCTGCCGCGCTCCGGGCGCGTCCAGCGGCCCGTCGACCAGCCCGGCGAAGCCGATCGCGATCCGCTCTCCGCCGATCGGGACGAGCCCGACCTCCTCGCTCTCCCCCGGCCCGAAGCGGACCGAGGACCCGGCGGGTACGGCGAGCCGCATGCCGTAGGCGGCCGCGCGGTCGAAGTCGAGACGCGGGTTGGCCTCGAAGAAGTGGAAGTGGGAGGTGACGGAGACCGGCACGGTCGCGGTGTTGGTGACGCCGAGCCGGATCACCGGCTCGGGGTCGGCGTGCTGGGGGCCGGGCAGCAGGGCGCCCGGCGCGTCCTCGCCGAGGCCGCCGCCGATGGGGTCCGAGACCACCGCGAGGCGGGAGCCGTCGTCGAAGACGGCCTCGACCATCACCTCGGTGACGACGTCGGCGACACCTGGCAGCACGTCCTCGGGGCCGAGCACGGACCGGGCCGCCTCGATGGCCTCCGCGAGCCTCCGGCCGTCCCGGGCCGCCTCGCAGACGGTGTCCGCGATCAGCGCGGTCGCCTCCGGCACGTTCAGCCTCAGGCCGCGTGCGCGGCGGGCCCGGGCCAGCTCGGCGGCTCCGAAGAGCAGCAGCCGGTCACGTTCCGTCGGGGTCAGTCTCACGACGCGGCACCTCCTTGCCTTCCGTAGGTTAGAGCATCACTCTAAACACAGAATTCATGAAACAGAAGCATTGACCGGCGGCCGCAGTTCACGCCACATTGAACGTCGCTCAAACCACCGCCCAGCGAGCCCGGACCATCAGGCGGCCGTCGAAGGAGATGCAGCCATGCCGATCGAACAGCGCGGAGTCGACACCATCCCGGACGAGGAGCGGACCAGCGGTCCGCGCGACCTCGTCTCGATCCTGCTCGGCTCCAACCTCTGCCTCGGGGTGATCATCTTCGGCTGGCTGCCCCCGTCCTTCGGGCTGGGCTGGTGGGCGTCGGTCGGGGCCATCGTCGCGGGCACGGTGGTCGGCACGCTGTTCACCGCACCGCTGGCGCTCGTCTCGCTGCGCACCGCGACCAACCTCTCCACCTCCTCCGGCGCCCAGTTCGGTGTGCGGGGCCGGCTGGTCGGCTCGGTGGTCGGTCTGCTGCTGGCCCTCGGCTACACCGCCCTGACGGTGTGGATCGGCGGCGACGTGATGCTCGGCGTGCTCGGCCGGCTGTTCGGAGTACCGGCGGACGGGCTGTCGTACGCCCTGGTGTACGCGGTGCTCGCGGGGGCCACCGTCGCGGGCGCCGTCTACGGCTACCGGGTGCTGCTGGCCATGTCCCGGGTGCTGGCCGTCGGCATGACCGCCCTGCTGGTCCTCGGCGTCCTCGCCTACGCCCCGC
Source organism: Streptomyces sp. NPDC015139 (assembly GCF_043079785.1). Classification (NCBI taxonomy): domain Bacteria; kingdom Bacillati; phylum Actinomycetota; class Actinomycetes; order Kitasatosporales; family Streptomycetaceae; genus Streptomyces; species Streptomyces sp. NPDC015139. The sequence goes on from NZ_JBIBUW010000011.1 coordinate 213,914, forward strand.
ACTTCACGACGTCGGCGCTGCCGGACGCCGGCGGCTATCTGCTGGGCTCGTTCTGGCCGACCTGGCTCCTGGCCACGGTGGCGGCGGGCCTGTCCGGACCGATCGCCTTCATCACGCTGCTCGGCGACTACACCCGCTACATCTCCCCCGCCCGCCACTCCGGCCGCACGGTGCTGCGCTCCACCTGGCTCGGCCTGATCCTCGGGCTGCTGGTGCCGCAACTGTTCGGCACCTTCACGGCGTACGCGGCGCACGCGGCCACCGACTACGCGGGCCCGCTGGTCGCCGCCTCCCCCGCCTGGTACCTGGTGCCGCTGCTGCTGTCCGCCTCGGCGGGCTCGGTCGGCAACGCGGGCCTGATGCTGTACTCCATGGGCCTGGACCTGGACGCCATCCTGCCGCGCGCCTCCCGGGCCCGTGCCACCTGCACGGTCGCCGTCGTCGCCACGGCATGCGTCTTCGCCGGCCACTACGCCTGGGACGCGCAGTCGGCGATGACCTCCTTCGTGCTCCTGCTCACCGCCGTCGGCACCCCGTGGGCGGTCATCACCCTCATCGGCTTCGTCCGCTGCCGCGGCGTGTACGACGCCGACGCCCTCCAGGTCTTCAACCGCCGCTCCCGGGGCGGGATCTACTGGTACCGGGCCGGCTGGAACGTCCGGGCGACGGCCTCCTGGGCGGCCGGCGCCGTGGTCGGCCTGCTGGCGGTCTCCCTGCCGTCGTACGAGGGCCCGCTGCTGGCGCTGACCGGCGGGGTGGACTGCAGTTTCCTGCTGTCGGGGGCGGTCGGCGGGCTGGCGTACCTGCTGCTGGGATCCGGCCCGGGGCGGCCGAGGGCCGCCGCGGACGTCGAGGAGTCCGAGGCGGCCCTGAGCCGGTAGCGCCCCGAGGGGCGCGCGGGGAGCGGTCAGCCGATGCGGTGCATCCAGCCGTGCTTGTCCTCCGTCATGCCGCGCTGGACGCCGAGCAGCGCCTCGCGCAGACGGAGAGTGACCGGGCCGGGGTTGCCGTCGCCGTGGGTCCAGGCGTCCGTCCGGGTCTTGACGTGGCCGATCGGGGTGACCACGGCCGCGGTGCCGCAGGCGAAGACCTCGGTGAGGGCGCCGGACGCGGCGTCCGCCCGCCACTGCTCCAGGGTGACGACGCCCTCCTCGGCGGTGTAGCCGAGGTCGCGGGCGACCTGGAGCAGCGAGTCGCGGGTGATGCCCTCCAGGATCGAGCCGGTCAGGGACGGGGTGACGATCCGGTCGCCGTAGACGAAGGCGACGTTCATGCTGCCGCTCTCCTCGACCTTGGTGCGGGTGACCGCGTCGAGGTACACGACCTGGTCGCAGCCGTTCGCCGCGGCCTCGGCCTGCGGGAGGAGGGAGGCCGCGTAGTTGCCGCCCGTCTTCGCGTCGCCGGTGCCGCCCGGGACCGCGCGGACGTGGTCCTCGGAGACCCAGATGGTGACCGGCTTGACGCCACCGGCGAAGTAGGCGCCGGAGGGGGAGGCGATCAGCATGAACAGGTACTCGTTGGCCGGGTGCACGCCGAGCGCGGCCTCGGTGGCGAACATGAACGGACGCAGGTACAGCGACGCCTCGCCGCCGTGCGCCGGGACCCAGTCCGCGTCCTGGCCGAGCAGCGCGTCGAGCGCCGCGATGAACAGCTCCTCGGGCAGCTCCGCCATGGCCATGCGGCGGGCGGAGTTGCGGAAGCGGCGGGCGTTGGCCTCGGGACGGAACAGCGCGATCGAGCCGTCGGGCTGCCGGTACGCCTTCAGCCCCTCGAAGATCTCCTGGCCGTAGTGCAGGACGTGGGTCGAGGGGTCGATCGAGATGGGGCCGTACGGAACGAGCTGGGCGTCGTGCCAGCCGCGGCCCTCGGTCCACTTGATCGTCACCATGTGGTCGGTGAAGTGGCGGCCGAATCCCGGGCTGGCCAGGATCGCCTCGCGCTCCGCTGCGGCCAGGGGGTTGGCGGACGGCTTGAGCTCGATCGTGGGCGTCGTCATGAGTGGTTGTCCTTCACCGGTTGTAGTGACGGGCCGCGCTCACGCCCATACTGCCAGTCGTCAGTGCTAGGACGTCCGAGCTTTCCCTCATACCGCGGCTCCGCGTTCGATTATCGCGCGGGGCACCACGGCCGACGGAATCGGGGTGAAAGCGGCCCAGGGGTCGATGGTGGCACCCGGCGGGGACACGTGGAAGCCGCCGGGTGTGGTGACCCGGCGGCTTGTGATGGTCGAGCGCCGGGTCAGCCGGCTACTCGGGCGGCGAGGGCGTCGCCGATCTGCGCGGTGCTGCGGGCACCGAGCGCGGCACGCTCGGTCAGGTCGGCGGTGACGGCCGCGTCGATGCGGTCCGCCTCGCCGTCGTGGCCCAGGTGGCGCAGCAGCAGGGCGACGGACAGGACCGTGGCGGTCGGGTCGGCCTTGCCCTGGCCGGCGATGTCCGGGGCCGAGCCGTGGACCGGCTCGAACATGGAGGGGAACTCACGGCCGGGGTTGATGTTGCCGGAGGCGGCCACGCCGATGCCGCCGGAGACGGCCGCGGCGAGGTCGGTGATGATGTCGCCGAAGAGGTTGTCGGTGACGATCACGTCGAACCGCTCGGGCTGCGTGACCAGGTAGATGGTCGCCGCGTCGACGTGCATGTACTCGGTGGTGACGTCGGGGAACTCCGCGGCCACCTTGTTGAAGACGTTCGTCCACAGGTGACCCGCGAAGGTCAGCACGTTGTTCTTGTGGATCAGCGCGAGCTTCTTGCGCGGGCGGGCCTGGGCGCGGGCGAACGCGTCGCGGACGACACGCTCGACGCCGTACGCCGTGTTGACGGAGACCTCGGTGGCGACCTCGTGCTCGGTGCCCCGGCGGATGGTGCCGCCGTTGCCCGTGTACGGGCCCTCGGTGCCCTCGCGGACCACGACGAAGTCGATCTGCGGCTGGCCGGCGAGCGGGGTGGCGACACCCGGGAGGAGCTTCGACGGACGCAGGTTGACGTGGTGGTCGAAGGCGAAGCGGAGCTTGAGCAGGAAGCCGCGCTCCAGGACGCCGGACGGCACCGACGGGTCGCCGATCGCGCCGAGCAGGATCGCGTCGTGCTGCTTGAGCGCGGCGAGGTCCGCGTCGGTGAGCGTCTCACCGGTGGCGTGGTACCGCTTGGCGCCGAAGTCGTACTCCTTGGTCTCCAGCTTCACATCCTGCGGCAGGACGGCGGAGAGGACCTTGAGACCCTCGGCCACGACCTCCTGGCCGATGCCGTCACCGGGGATCACTGCGAGATTGAGGCTGCGAGACATGCGGGCACCCTACTCCTCGTCCCAGGGGATGACATGCTCTGTCCGTCATGCGGACAGGGTGTCGGGTCCCGGCGTCGGCCGGTCGGCTGCTGTTCACCCGTATGTGGGACGGGTGTCGCGGGCCGGTGGAAGGTTCACCCGCATGGAGACCCCCGACGTCGGCATTCCGCGCCGCCTCGCCGAGCGGATGAGCATGGCCGAGCAGTACGAGTACCTGCGCGGCCGCGTGGTGGGCCGCCGCACGCTGGTGACGGCCGGGGCGGTGGCGGGCGGCCTGCTGACCGGCTGCTCCTCCTCCACCGCCGCCGACGCCAGACCGGCCGCGGCGACCTCCCGGGCGCCGGGCTCGGCGGTCGTGCCGTTCGGCCGTCATCTGGCCTTCGGCGCCGACCCGCGGACGCGGATGCGGATCTCCTGGCAGGTGCCGTCCGCGGTACGGCGGCCGTACGTGCGGGTCGGGCTCCGGCCCGACGACCTGGGCCGGCGGATCGAGGCCGAGGTGCGCGCGCTGCACACACCCGGGGTGCCGGGGGTGCGGCTCGCCCTGGAGCAGTACTACGTGCACGCGGCCCTGGACGGCCTCACGCCCGGCACGACGTACTACTACGGGGTCGGCCACGACGGCTGGGACCCCGCGGCGCCCGGCCACCGCGCGGCCCTGGCCTCCTTCCGCACGGCGCCCGCGGGCCCGGAGCGGTTCGTGTTCACGGCCTTCGGCGACCAGGGGGTGGGCCGGGCCGCGGACGCCAACGACGACCTGGTGCTGCGCCAGAAGCCCGCGTTCCACCTGCACGCCGGCGACATCTGCTACGCGAACGTCAACGGCAGCGGCCGGCAGCAGGACGGGTACGACCCGGGCTTCTGGGACCTCTTCCTGAAGCAGAACGAGCCCGTCGCCAGATCCGTGCCGTGGATGGTGACGACCGGCAACCACGACATGGAGGCCTGGTACTCGCCCGACGGCTACGGCGGCCAGCTGGCCCGCTTCTCCCTGCCGGACAACGGCTTCGACCCGCACGGCACGCCCGGCGCGTACAGCTTCCGGTACGGGAACGTCGGCTTCGTGGCCCTGGACGCCAACGACGTGTCGTACGAGATCCCCGCCAACCTCGGGCACAGCGGTGGCCGGCAGACGGCCTGGCTGGACCGGACGCTGGCCGGGCTGCGCGCCGCCGACGGCGTCGACTTCGTGGTCGTCTTCTTCCACCACTGCGCCTACTCGACCTCGCAGCACGCCTCCGACGGCGGGGTGCGCGCGCAGTGGCTGCCGCTGTTCGAGAGGCACCGGGTGGACCTCGTGATCAACGGACACAACCACGTGTACGAGCGCACCGACGCGATCAGGGGCGGGAAGGTCGGCCGGACGGTGCCGGTCGGCGGCTCCACCGACCCGGCCCGCGACGGCATCGTGTACGTCACCGCGGGCGGCGGCGGCCGGGACCTGTACGCCTTCCCGTCCGGCGTCGAGGACAGCTACGAGGGGCACGTCACCCGGCACGAGGCGGTCGAGACCTTCCACTGGGCGAAGGGCAGGGACCGCGCGGCGGAGACGGTGGAGTGGTCGCGGGTCAGGTACACCGGCTTCTCGCTCCTCGCGGTGGAGGCCCGGGCGGGCACCTCGCCGCGGCTCGCCGTGTCGGCGCTGGCGCAGGACGGCCGGCGGATCGACCACTTCGAGGTGCGGCACGGCGGATGAGGGCCGTGCCGCACCTCGAACCGGTGCGGCTCCCGGGATCGGTGCGCCGGCGGGCGCTGCGCGGCAGCGCGGCTCGCGGGCCCGGTGCTCAGTGGCCGGTCTCGCCGCCGTTGTCGCGGCGGTCGAGGGCACGCTGGAGCGCGGCGGCGGCGTTCTTGCGGTCGGAGTCGCTCGCGGGGGACGCGTGGCGGACTCGGCGGCGGACGGTCGTCTCGGCCATGGAAATCGACTCCTTCGGCAAACGTGGAGTACGGCAAGGGGGGTTACGAGACGCCGGAGGGGGCGGGGAGCACCGGCCGCAGGGGTTGCCTGCACAGGGCCACGGCTCACGACCGCCATTCGCTGGATCGAGCGAGACGTTCGGCTTCTTCCAAGCTAAGGGAGCGGGCCGAGTCTGTCTGCACAATTACTCGGACTTCCTACTATCTGAGACGGCGAACTCCCTGACACCGCTCTGAACTGCGTGTTCGTGCGTTCGAGGGAGGACCGGCCGGGGGACGGCGGGGGTCGCGGCCGGTCAGGCGACGTCGCCGTCGCGCCAGTCGAGGACCAGTTCGCCGGCGGGGTCGAGGGGCCCTGCGAGCGCGGGCCGCACGTACAGGCCGCCCTCCTCCTCCGGCAGGCGCACGATCCCGTCCGGGGACAGGGCGTGGACGCGGCCGGCCCACGGCTGCCAGCCGCGCGCGGTGTACAGCGGGGCGCCCTCGTCGCTCGCGGACAGCGCGCCGAGGTCGTAGGCCCGGGCGATCACCCGCTCCAGCTCGGCCGTCACCCGCCCGCCGAGCCCGGTCCGCCGCACATCGGCCCGTACGGCGACGGCCTCCACGTACCCGGTGCGCAGCCAGCGCCCCCGGTGCCGCACACGGCGCTGCACGACGGAGCCGTGCGCGGCGAGTCCGCCGCCGTCGTACAGCAGCACGTGCATCCCGCCGAGCCCGTGGTCGAAGTCCTCGTCGGAGAGGGCACCGTCGAACGCCTCGTCCAACAGGGCGCGCACGGAGCGCAGTTCACGGGGCTCCAGGTCGGCGGTGTGCGCGAGACGGAGGTCGGTCGGCATGCGCCCCAGTATGGCACCTAACCTTTAAAACTTCCTTGACTGGTTAGCCGTCGGCGTGCTGGACTGCCTCCATGGCTACGCACCGGATCCACCACCGCACCGTCACCGTCCGCGGCCTCGACGTGTACTACCGCGAGGCCGGACCCGCCGACGCCCCCGTCCTGCTGCTCCTGCACGGCTTCCCGAGCAGCTCCCACATGTTCCGCGACCTGATCCCGCTGCTGGCCGACCGGTACCGGGTGATCGCCCCGGACCACATCGGCTTCGGCCGTTCCGCGACGCCGGACCCCGCCGAGTTCCGCTACACCTTCGACGAACTGGCCGGGATCACCGAGGAGTTCACCGACCTGCTGGGGCTGGAGCGCTACGCCCTCTACATCCAGGACTACGGCGCCCCCATCGGGCTGCGGCTCGCCCTCGCCCGCCCCGAGCGGGTCACCGCGATCGTCACGCAGAACGGCAACGCCTACGAGGAGGGGCTCGGCGCCGAGGCCTGGGCGCCGGTGCTGGCGCTGATCGAGAAGCGGACGCCGCGGACCGAGGCGCCGGTGCGGGAGATCTACTCACCCGACGGCGTCAAGTGGCAGTACCTGCACGGGGTCCCGGACCCGACCCTGGTCAGCCCGGACGCCTACGAGCACGACACCGCCCGGATCGCGCGCCCGGGCCAGGCGGAGATCCAGCTCGACCTGATCTCCGACTACGGCTCCAACTTCGCGCTGTACCCGGCCTTCCACGCCTACTTCCGCGAGAGCCGGGTCCCGCTGCTCGCGGTGTGGGGCGCGCACGACGAGATCTTCGTGCCCGAGGGGGCACTCGCCTTCCGCCGGGACCTGCCCGAGGCGGAGATCCATCTCCTGCCGGCCGGCCACTTCGCGCTGGAGACGCACGCGGACCAGATCGCCGGGCTGGTCCGGGACTTTCTCGGCCGGGCCCTCTGACCCGGCGGCGGGACGCCCTGCGGACATGGCAACGGGCCGGGAAGCCTGCTCGTGGCAGGCCTCCCGGCCCGGGTTCGCGGGGCGGGTCAGCCCATGTGCGGGTACCCGTAGTCGGTCGGTGCGACCAGGGTCTCCTTGATGGCGCGGGTCAGGGTCCAGCGCATCAGGTTCTGCGGGGCACCCGCCTTGTCGTTGGTGCCGGAGGCCCGGCCGCCGCCGAAGGGCTGCTGGCCGACGACGGCACCGGTCGACTTGTCGTTGATGTAGAAGTTGCCCGCGGCGTAGCGGAGCTTCTCCATCGTGTACGCGGCGGCCGCGCGGTCGCCCGAGATGACCGAACCGGTGAGCGCGTAGTCCGAGACCGACTCCATCTGGGTCAGCATCTCGTCGTACTGGTCGTCCTCGTAGACGTACACGGCGAGGAACGGGCCGAAGTACTCGGTGGTGAAGACCTCGTTCTCCGCGTCGGTGCACTCGACGACGGTCGGGCGGACGAAGTAGCCGACCGAGTCGTCGTAGGTGCCGCCGGCCACGATCGTGCAGGTCGGGTCCTGCTTGGCGCGGTCGATCGCGGCCTTGTTCTTGGCGAACGAACGGTCGTCGATCACGGCGCCGACGAAGTTCGACAGGTCGGTGACGTCACCCATGGTGAGGTAGTCGACCTCGGCCGCGAACTCCTCCTTGAAGCCCGAGTTCCAGATGGAGGCCGGGATGTAGGCGCGGGAGGTGGCCGAGCACTTCTGGCCCTGGTACTCGAAGGCACCGCGGGTCAGGGCGGTCTTCAGCACGGCGCGGTCGGCGCTCGGGTGGGCGACCAGGAAGTCCTTGCCGCCGGTCTCGCCGACCAGACGCGGGTAGGAGCGGTACTTCTCGATGTTGTTGCCGACCGTCTTCCACAGGTACTGGAAGGTCTTGGTCGAGCCGGTGAAGTGGATGCCCGCGAGGTCGCGGTGCTCGAGTGCGACCTTGGAGACGTCGATGCCGTCGCCGGTGACGAGGTTGATGACGCCCTTGGGCAGGCCCGCCTCCTCCAGCAGCTGCATGAGCAGGACGGCCGCGTGGGTCTGCGTCGGGGACGGCTTCCACACCACGACGTTGCCCATGAGCGCCGGGGCGGTGGGCAGGTTGGCCGCGATCGCCGAGAAGTTGAACGGCGTGATCGCGTAGACGAAGCCCTCCAGCGGGCGGTGGTCCATGCGGTTCCACACGCCCGGGGAGTTCGCCGGGGGCTGCTCGGCCAGGATCTGACGGGCGTAGTGGACGTTGAAGCGCCAGAAGTCGACCAGCTCACAGGGGCTGTCGATCTCCGCCTGCTGGGCCGTCTTGGACTGGCCGAGCATGGTGGAGGCGGCGATGGTCTCGCGCCACGGGCCGGACAGCAGCTCGGCGGCGCGCAGGATGATCGCCGCGCGGTCGTCGAAGGACATGGCACGCCAGGCCGGGGCGGCGGCGAGGGCCGCGTCGACGGCGTCCTGCGCGTCCTGCTGGGTGGCGTTGCGCAGGGTGCCGAGGACGGCCTTGTGGTTGTGCGGCTGGACCACCTGGAACGGCTCGCCGCCGCCCATGCGCTTCTCGCCGCCGATGGTCATCGGCAGATCGATCGGGTTCTCGGCCAGCTCCTTGAGCTTGGCCTCCAGGCGGGAGCGCTCGGGCGAACCGGGGGCGTAGCCGTGCACCGGCTCGTTGACGGGGGCGGGGACCTGGGTCACAGCGTCCATGAGATCCTTGACTCCTTGTACGTGAGCGGGTGTTCGGGCTCAGCCCTTGCTGACCATCGACCGGAGGAAGAAGCGCAGGTTCGCCGGCTTCTCCGCGAGACGACGCATGAAATAGCCGTACCAGTCGGTGCCGTATGCGGTGTAGACGCGCATGCGGTGGCCCTCGGCGGCCAGCCGCAGGTGCTCGTCACTGCGGATGCCGTACAGCATCTGGAACTCGTACTCGTCGAGCTTACGGCCGGCCTGGTGGGCCAGCTCCTGTCCGATGGCGATCAGACGCGGGTCGTGGGACCCGATCATCGGGTAGCCCTCGCCCTCCATCAACGTCCTCAGGACGCGCACGTAGGCCTTGTCGATCTCGTGCTTCTGCTGGTAGGCGACCTCGGCGGGCTCCTTGTAGGCGCCCTTCACCAGGCGCACGCGGCTGCCGGCCTCCGCCAGGCGTCGGGCGTCGGCCTCGGTGCGGAAGAGGTAGGCCTGGATGACGCAGCCGGTCTGCGGGAAGTCCTTCCGCAGCTCCTCGTGGATGGCGAACATCGAGTCCAGGGTGGTGTGGTCCTCGGCGTCGAGCGTGACGGTGGTGCCGATGGCGGCGGCGGCCTCGACGACCGGGCGGACGTTGGCGAGGGCCAGCTCGTGGCCGCCGTCCAGCGCCTGGCCGAACATCGACAGCTTCACGGACATCTCGACCCGCTCGCCCAGGCCCAGCTGCTTGAGGTGGTCGACCAGCGCCAGGTAGGCGTCACGGGCGGCGGCGGCCTGCTCGGGGGTGGTGATGTCCTCGCCGACGACGTCCATCGTCAGCTCGAGGCCCTTGTCCGTCAGCTCCGCGATGATCGGGACGATGTCGTCCACGGTCTCACCGGGGATGAAGCGGTCGACGACCTGCTTGGTGACCGGGGCCGCCGAGATCAGGCGTCGCATCCGGTCGCTGCGCGACGCGGCGAGAATCACGGGACCCAGCACGGGGCACCTCCACAGACAAGCACCGAAACGGCCGCCACCCGACGTTTCGGGTACGGCACGGAGAACCACCGTGAAACCTAGGGATTCCCTCGATCCTCAGCCATCGACAGCTGTCACGCATCCGTGCACGGGATCTCAGACAGATGTATGAAGACGGCCGGGGAATGGGGGAGAATGCCCGGGTGAGCGCCGATTACAAGGGTGACTACCAGGAGCTCGTCGACGAGATCTCGGAGCTGTTGGGCGTGCCGGCGACCCTGGAGAACCGCGACTTCGAGCTGATCGCCTTCGGTGCCTACGACAGCGAGGACGAGCTGGACCCCGCCGCGCTGGACCCGGTGCGCACCCGTTCGATCCTGACCCGGCGCTCGACGGCGACCGTGCGCTCCTGGTTCGAGGGCTTCGGCATCACCCGCGCGACCGGGCCGGTGCGGATCCCGCCCGGCCCGCAGGCCGGGGTGTACCGCGGCCGGATCTGCCTGCCGGTACGCCATCGGGGTGTCGTCCTCGGCTACGTCTGGCTGCTGGAGGCCGATCCGGGGCCGACCGACGCCCAACTGGACGCGGCCATGCAGGTGGCGGGCCGCATCGGTGCGCTGCTCGCGGACGAGGCGCAGGCCGGGGCCGGGCTGGGCCGGGAGCTACGGGCGGTGCTCACCGCGGAGCGGGGCTGGCAGCGGGACATGGCGGTGGCCGAACTGCGCACCGCTCTCGGCCCGCGCGCGGACGGCCCGCACACGCTGGTCTGTCTCGCCCCCTGGCCGTCCGCCGACCCGGACGACGCCCCCTCGCCGCGCGCCGTCCCGCACGCCTCGGCCCTGTGCACACTGCCGTGGGGAGCGACGGGCCTGAGCCTCGCGGTGCTGGTGCGGCTGCGCTCCCCGGACGTTACGACCCCCGCGCTGACGGCGGCCGCCCGGCTGCTGAAGGAGGCGGAGGGAGCGGGTGCGGCGAGAGCGTGGGGAACCGGGGCCCGTACGGCCGCCGCCGTGGCCGCGCGCTCCGGCGGGGCCGGTGGTGCCGCGGGCTTCGCCGCCGGGGTCGGGGAGCCCCGGACCGGTCTCGCCGAGCTGGGCACGGTCTGGCAGGAGGCGCTGGCCGCCGCCCGCGCCGCGCTGGCCGAGCCGCGGTTCGGGCCGGTCGCGGAGTGGGCGCGCATCGGGCCGTACCGGCTGCTGACCGCGCTGCCCCCCGAGTCCGCGCACGACCCCGTGGTCGGCCCGCTGCTGACCCCCGCCCACCGCGAGCTGGCCCGGACGGCCGAGGTCTTCCTCGACTGCGCGGGCCAGGCCGGCCGCGCGGCCGCCGAACTGGGCATCCACCGGCAGACCCTGTACTACCGCCTCTCCCGGGTGGAGCGGCTGACGGGCCTCGACCTGGACGACGGCGAGGACCGGCTGCTGCTGCACATGGCACTGAAGCGGGCGCGGCTGTAGCCGGCACGGCGCCAGGTCACCGGCCCGGGAACGCGGCCTCCGCGACCCGGCGCAGCCCTTCCGCGAGGGCGTCCCCGTCCGGCGCGCTCTTCGGGTCGAAGGTCCACTGCGAGATGAGGCCGGTCATCAGCGTCACGTAGAACCGGCCCACGGTGTCGACCGTCTCGTCCGACACCTCCTCCTCCGGCACTCCCATCAGCAGGGAGACCATTCCCCGGCCGGCCTCGCGCTGGGCGCGGGCCAGATGGTCGCGCACCTCGGGGAGGTGGTCGCCCATCGCGATGATCTCGACGCTCAGCCGCCAGATCGAGCCCGGCTCACGCATGCTGTCGACGACGTTCGACCACACCTCCCTGAACCGCTCCAGCGAGCCGGGTGCGCCCCTGAGTCCGGTGCCGCCGTCGAAGGACACGCCTTCCACCAGCGCGACGTACGCCTGCGCGAGCAGCGCGTCCTTGGAGCCGTAGTGGTAACCGATCGACGCCAGGTTGGTGCCCGACGCCTTCACGATGTCCCGCGCGGTGGTCCGCGCGAACCCCTTCTCCAGCAGGCAGCCCTTGGCGCCTTCGAGCAGATCTTCACGGTGTCCCATGCGCTCCACCCTACCCGCGATCCATACAACCGTCCTAGACGCATGACTTATACAAACGTTCTAGACAAGCGTTTAAGACGTGCGTACATTCCTTGTCATGACCAACCCGACGAGCACCACCCCGACCGCACCGCCCACCTCCGCCACCCGCGCCGGACGCCGCGAGTGGACCGCCCTCGGCGTGCTGATGCTGCCGCTGCTGCTGGTCTCGATGGACGTCTCCGTGCTCTACTTCGCCACCCCCGCGATCAGCGCGGACCTGCGGCCCAGCGGCACCCAGCAGCTGTGGATCTTCGACATCTACGGCTTCGTGCTGGCCGGCCTGCTGATGACGATGGGCGCCCTCGGCGACCGCATCGGCCGCCGCAAGCTCCTCCTCATGGGCGCCGCGGCCTTCGGCGGGGCCTCGCTCCTCGCGGCCTACGCGAACAGCGCCGAGACCCTGATCGCCGCCCGCGCGATCCTCGGCATCGGCGGGGCCACCCTGATGCCGTCGACCATGGCCCTGGTGCGCACGATGTTCACCGACCCCGGCCAGCGGGCGAAGGCGATCGGTCTGTGGTCCGGCGTGATGACCGGCGGCATCGCCCTGGGCTCGGTGATGAGCGGTGTCCTCGTCGAGCACTTCTGGTGGGGCTCGGTCTTCCTGGTCAACCTGCCCGCGATGGTGCTGCTGCTGGTCCTCGGCCCGGTGCTGCTGCCCGAGTCCCGCAACCCCGAGCCGGGACGGTTCGACTGGGTGAGCGTGCCGCTGTCGATGGCCGCCGTCCTGCCCGTGATCTACGGCCTCAAGGAGATTCCGTCCGAGGGCTGGCACCCGCTGTACGTCGTCTCCATCACCGTCGGCCTGCTCTTCGCCGCCCTGTTCGTCCGCCGCCAGCGCACCGGCGCCTCCCCCCTGGTGCCGCCCGCCCTCTTCCGGGGCCACGGCTTCACCCCGTCGCTGGTGCTGACCCTGGTCTCCGCGTTCGGGATGATGGGCTCGGCCATCTTCACCACGCAGTACCTCCAGTCGGTCCTCGGCAAGAGCCCGCTGGCGGCCGCGCTGTGGAGCCTGCTCCCGTCGGTGTTCATCGGCGTCGCCGCACCGCTCACCACCCAGCTCGTCCAGCGGGGCGTCAACCGCGCCTACGTCGTCGCCGGCGGCTTCGCGGTCACGGCGGCCGGCTACGCGCTGCTGGCCTTCACCGGTACCGACTCCCTGCTGCTGGTGCTGGCCGCCGCCGGCGTCCTGGCCTGCGGAGTGGTCGCGGTGATGTCCCAGCTGACCGACCTGGCCATGAGCAGCGCGCCGGTGGAGCGGGCCGGCACCGCGTCCTCCCTCATGGAGACCGGTACGGAGTTCGGCGGCGCGCTCGGCATGGCCGTCCTCGGCTCCATCGGTACGGCGCTCTACCGCCACGGGATGCCGGCCACGGCCCCGGCGGAGGCCCGCGAGACCCTGGGCGGCGCCCTGGCCGACGCGGCCCGGCTGCCCGGCGGGGCCGGCGACTCCCTCCTCGCCACCGCCAGGGAGGCGTTCACCAGCGGGATGCACGGCGTGGCGATCGCCGGCGCGGTGCTGCTGGCCCTCGCCGCGGTCGGCGCCGCGGTGAGCCTGCGGAGGATCGAGGTCCGGGCCGACCACTAGGACGGCACACACGAAACGCCGGACGGGCCGACTCGAAGTCGGCCCGTCCGGCGTTTCGTGACGAACGCGTCCAGCGCCCGGCCCACCCGGACGGGTGGGCCGGCGGAGGACTCAGACCAGGTTCACCGACCGGGCCGACGTGGCGCCGATCTCGGAGGCGACCTCGGCGAGGACCGCGGGGCTGACCGTGTCGTCGACCGTCAGCACGGCCAGCGCCTCGCCGCCGACCGTCGCCCGGGCGACCTGCATGCCGGCGATGTTGATGCCGGCCTCGCCGAGGATGCGGCCGACGGTGCCGACGACACCCGGACGGTCCTCGTAGCGCAGCACGACCATGTGGTCGGCGAGCGCGAGGTCGACGTCGTAGTCGCCGACCGCGACGATCTTCTGCACGTGCTTCGGGCCGGCCAGCGTGCCGGAGACCGACACCTCCTCGCCGTCGCCCAGCGTGCCGCGCACGGTCACCACGTTGCGGTGGTCGGCCGACTCGGAGCTGGTGGTCAGGCGGACCTCCACGCCGCGCTCCTGCGCGAACAGCGGGGCGTTGACGTACGACACCGTCTCGTCGACGACGTCCTCGAAGACACCCTTGAGCGCGGACAGCTCCAGCACCTTCACGTCGTGCTGGGTGATCTCGCCGTAGACCTCGACGTCGAGGCGGACCGCGACCTCACCGGCGAGCGCGGTGAAGATGCGGCCGAGACGCTCGGCGAGCGGCAGACCCGGCTTGACGTCCTCGGCGATGACACCGCCCTGGACGTTGACGGCGTCCGGCACCAGCTCACCGGCGAGGGCGAGCCGCACCGACCTGGCGACGGCGATACCGGCCTTCTCCTGGGCCTCGTCCGTCGAGGCGCCCAGGTGCGGCGTGCACACGACCTGGTCCAGCTCGAACAGCGGGGAGTCGGTGCACGGCTCCTTCGCGTACACGTCGAGGCCGGCACCGGCGACCCGGCCCTCCTTCAGCGCCGCGTACAGCGCCGCCTCGTCGACGATGCCGCCGCGGGCCGCGTTGACGATGCGCACGCTCGGCTTCACCTTGCGCAGCGCCTCGTCGCCGATCAGGCCGAGGGTCTCGGGGGTCTTGGGCAGGTGGACGGTGATGAAGTCGGAGACCTCGAGCAGTTCGTCCAGCGACAGCACCTTGACGCCCATCTGCGCGGCCCGCGCGGGCTGCACGTAGGGGTCGTAGGCCACCACCTTCATGCCGAAGGCGGACATGCGCTGCGCGACCAGGGCGCCGATGCGGCCGAGACCGACGACACCGAGGGTCTTCTCGGCGAGCTCCACGCCCGTGTACTTGCTGCGCTTCCACTCGGAGTTCTTCAGCGCGGCGTTGGCCTGCGGGATGTTGCGCGCGGTGGCGAGGAGCAGACCGCAGGCCAGCTCGGCGGCGGTCACGATGTTGGAGGTCGGCGCGTTGACGACCATGACGCCGGCCTTGGTGGAGGCGGAGACGTCGACGTTGTCCAGGCCGACGCCGGCACGCGCGACGACCTTGAGCTTCTTCGCCGCGGCGATGGCCTCGGCGTCCACCTTGGTGGCGGAACGGATCAGGATCGCGTCGACGTCGGCGATGGCGGGGAGCAGCTCGGCTCGGTCCGCTCCGTTGGTGTGCCGGATCTCGAAGTCCGGGCCGAGCGCGTCGACGGTCGCGGGCGACAGCTCTTCAGCGATGAGTACGACGGGTTTCGAGCTCACGTGAGTCCTCACAAGTCCAATGCGGACGGCCGTCCCGACGGCCGCAGGCGGTGGAGGGGGCTAGCCGCGGAAGACGCACGACGCTGTGGGCCTGACGCGTGTTGTGCAGAAGTGTAGTGGCGTGGCGGTGGTCGTTCTGCGCCTCTACGGAAGGATCACCCGTCCGTGGCTGGACGGGGTGGACAACAGGGGCCGGGGTGATCCGCCCCGGCCCCTGCCATGAGGCTTACGCCTCCTCGTCGACCCAGCTCATCAGCTTGCGCAGCTGCTTGCCGGTGGTCTCCAGCAGGTGCTCGGAGTCCTGCTGCTTGTACTCGTTGTACTTCTTCAGACCGCCGTGGTACTCGTCCATCCAGGTCTGGGCGAAGGTGCCGTCCTGGATCTCGGCGAGGACCTGCTTCATCTCGGCCTTGGTGGCGTCGGTGATGATGCGCGGGCCGGTGACGTAGTCGCCCCACTCGGCGGTCTCGGAGACGGACCAGCGCATCTTCTCCAGGCCGCCCTCGTACATGAGGTCGACGATCAGCTTCAGCTCGTGCAGGCACTCGAAGTAGGCGATCTCCGGCTGGTAGCCGGCCTCGACCAGGGTCTCGAAGCCGGCCTTGACCAGGGCGGAGGTGCCGCCGCACAGCACGGCCTGCTCGCCGAACAGGTCGGTCTCGGTCTCCTCGGTGAAGGTCGTCTTGATGACGCCGGCGCGGGTGCCGCCGATGGCCTTGGCGTACGACAGCGCGAGCGGGAAGGCGTTGCCGGTGGCGTCCTGCTCGACGGCGGCGATCGCGGGGACGCCGCGGCCCTCCTCGTACTGGCGGCGCACCAGGTGACCGGGGCCCTTGGGGGCGACCAGGGCGACGTCGACGCCGGCCGGGGGCTTGATGAAGCCGAAGCGGATGTTGAAGCCGTGCGCGAAGAACAGCGCGTCGCCGTCGTTCAGGTTCGGGGCGATGGACTCCTCGTAGACCTGGGCCTGGATCGGGTCCGGGATGAGGATCATGATGACGTCGGCCTCGGCGGCGGCCTCGGCCGGGGTCACCACGCGCAGGCCCTGCTCCTCGGCCTTGGCCTTGGACTTGGAGCCCTCGTGCAGACCGACACGCACGTCGACACCCGAGTCACGCAGCGACAGCGCGTGGGCGTGGCCCTGGCTGCCGTATCCGATGACCGCGACCTTGCGGCCCTGGATGATGGACAGGTCGGCGTCGGCGTCGTAGAACAGCTCGGCCACTTTGGGTTCTCTCCTTGGTGTGCAGATGGTGCGTCCCACCGTATGACGGTGAGGGGGAAGGAAGATTCAGGATCTCGGCATACGGGCGGCCGGCGATTCACCGACCGCCCGTATCCAGCCTTACGCGGATCGGTCGAGCGCGCGCAGCGAGCGGTCCGTGATGGAGCGGGCGCCACGGCCGATCGCGATCGTGCCGGACTGCACCAGCTCCTTGATGCCGTACGGCTCCAGCATCTTGAGCATGGCGGAGAGCTTGTCGCCGGACCCGGTGGCCTCGATGGTGACGGCGTCCGGGGAGACGTCGACGGTCTTGGCACGGAACAGCTGGACGATCTCGACGATCTGGGAGCGGGTCTCGTTGTCCGCGCGGACCTTCACCAGAACGAGTTCGCGCTGAACGGCCTGACCGGGTTCCAGCTCGACGATCTTCAGCACGTTGACCAGCTTGTTCAGCTGCTTGGTGACCTGCTCCAGCGGCAGGTCCTCGACGCCCACCACGATGGTGATGCGGGAGATGTCGGGGTGCTCGGTGACGCCGACCGCGAGCGAGTCGATGTTGAAGCCGCGGCGGGAGAAGAGGGCGGCGATCCGGGCCAGGATGCCCGGGGTGTTCTCCACCAGGACGGAGAGCGTGTGCTTGGACATGGTCTTTTACGTCTCTCTCGCTCAGTCGTCTTCGTTGTCGCCGAAGTCGGGGCGGACGTCCCGAGCGGCCATGATCTCGTCGTTGGAGGTGCCGGCGGCGACCATCGGCCACACCATCGCGTCCTCGTGGACGATGAAGTCGATGACGACCGGACGGTCGTTGATGGAGTTCGCCTCTTCGATGACCTTGTCCAGGTCCTCCGGGCGCTCACAGCGGATCGCGTGGCACCCCATGGCCTCCGACAGCTTCACGAAGTCGGGGACGCGGGTGCCGGCGCTCGGCTGCCTGCCGTCCGCCTCGGGGCCGGAGTGCAGCACGGTGTTGGAGTAGCGCTGGTTGTAGAACAGCGTCTGCCACTGGCGGACCATCCCGAGGGCGCCGTTGTTGATGATGGCGACCTTGATCGGGATGTTGTTCAGGGCGCAGGTGGTCAGTTCCTGATTGGTCATCTGGAAACAGCCGTCGCCGTCGATCGCCCAGACCGTCTGGTCCGGCGCGCCCGCCTTGGCGCCCATCGCGGCCGGCACCGCGTAGCCCATCGTTCCGGCGCCGCCGGAGTTCAGCCAGGTGGCGGGCTTCTCGTACTGGATGAAGTGCGCGGACCACATCTGGTGCTGGCCCACGCCCGCCGCGAAGATCGTGCCCTCCGGCGCGAGCTGCCCGATGCGCTCGATGACCGCCTGCGGGGACAGGGAGCCGTCCGCGGGCTGGTCGTAGCCCAGCGGGTAGGTCTCGCGCCAGCGGTTGAGGTCGCTCCACCAGGCGGTGTAGTCGCCCTTGCCGCCCTCGCCGTGCTCCTTCTGCACCGCCTGCACCAGGTCGGCGATGACCTCGCGGGCGTCGCCCACGATCGGCACGTCCGCGGCGCGGTTCTTGCCGATCTCCGCCGGGTCGATGTCGGCGTGGACGATCTTGGCGTACGGGGCGAAGCTGTCCAGCTTGCCGGTGACGCGGTCGTCGAAGCGGGCTCCGAGGGCGACGATCAGGTCGGCCTTCTGCAGCGCGGTGACGGCGGTGACCGCACCGTGCATGCCCGGCATTCCCACGTGCAGCGGGTGGCTGTCGGGGAATGCGCCGAGCGCCATCAGGGTGGTGGTGACGGGCGCTCCGGTGAGTTCGGCGAGGACCTTCAGCTCGGCGGTGGCGCCGGCCTTGATGACGCCGCCGCCGACGTAGAGAACGGGCCGCTTGGCGGAGGTGATCAGCTTCGCGGCCTCACGGATCTGCTTGGCGTGCGGCTTGGTCACCGGGCGGTAGCCGGGCAGGTCCATCGTGGGCGGCCACGAGAACGTCGTCTTCGCCTGCAGGGCGTCCTTGGCGATGTCCACCAGGACCGGGCCCGGACGGCCCGTGGAGGCGATGTGGAACGCCTGCGCGATCACCCGCGGGATGTCCTCCGCCTTGGTGACCAGGAAGTTGTGCTTGGTGATCGGCATCGTGATGCCGACGATGTCCGCCTCCTGGAAGGCGTCCGTCCCGATCGACTTCGACGCGACCTGACCCGTGATCGCGACCAGCGGCACCGAGTCCATGTGGGCGTCCGCGATCGGCGTCACCAGGTTCGTCGCTCCCGGACCCGAGGTGGCCATGCAGACACCGACCCTGCCGGTGGCCTGCGCGTACCCCGTGGCCGCGTGACCCGCGCCCTGCTCGTGACGGACCAGCACGTGACGCACCCGGGTGGAGTCCATCAGCGGGTCGTACGCCGGCAGGATCGCGCCCCCGGGAATGCCGAACACCGTGTCCGCGCCGACCTCCTCGAGGGAGCGGATGAGGGACTGCGCACCAGTCACGTGCTCGACGGGGGCGGACATCTGTCCTCCGGAACGGGGCCGCGGCTGCGGATGGTGGGCCCCGGTGGCCTGCTCGGTCATCGGCATTCTCTTCTCGATGCTGAGGGTTTTTGCGAGGTTCGTGCGGAGTACGGGCGCTGCACGAAAGTCACTCGTGCAACAAAAAACCCCTCGTGCCGCAAGGCAAGCGAGGGGAGCGCGCCGGTGTGGTCGCTGGGGATTCCGGATCGTCCTCCGGTGGGTCCCAGCTCAGCCGACGCGCTTTCCAAGTACGAGAATTCGGGTGCGCATGGCACTGACCCTCCCCCCGGCACGCACCACGTGTCAAGTGGGTGGGACGGGCGTCTCAGCATGTGAGCGAAGGGCACTGCCGCCTCCGAGAACAGCGGGAACACCCCCTGTGTACACCCCTTTGGACTCCCGCGCGCCGCTCCCCGCGAATGCGGGCTCGGCCGGGGCGTGCGGCACCGGGTAATGGCCGGATCCGAGCGCCCGGCGCAGCCGGTACTCGTCCAGCGGGCCGGCGAACGCCATGCCCTGGCCGTGCGTGCAGCCCATCGCGCGCAACGCGACCACCTGCTCGGGCAGGTCCACTCCCTCGGCGACGGACTGCAGCCCGAGATCGCCCGCGATCCTGAGCAGCCCGCCGGTGATCTTGTGCAGGCGCGCGGACTCCACGACACCCTCGACCAGGCTGCGGTCGAGCTTGAGGATGTCCACGGGCAGCCGCCTCAGCGCGGTGATCGCCGCGTAGCCGCTGCCGAAGCCGTCCAGCGCGATCCGCACCCCGAGTCTGCTGAGCGCGTTCAGGCGGCGCTCCAGCTCGTCCAGGGAGACGCGGGGATCGGTGTCGGACAGCTCGACGACCAGGGCGCCGGGCGGCAGCCCGTGCCGGGTCAGCAGGGCCTCCACGGAACCGAGGGGGATCGAGCGGTCCAGCAGCCGCCGGGCGCTCATCCGTACCGCGACGGGCACGACGAGGCCGGCCGCGGCCCGTTCGGCGGCCTGCTCCACGGCCTCCTGGAGGACCCAGCGGTCCAGCTCGGCGGTCTTGTCGCCGTCCTCGGTCACCCGCAGGAACTCGGCCGGCGTGAACAGCACGCCTTGCGAGGAGCGCCAGCGGGCCTGTGCGGAGACCGCGGTGAGGCGTCCGTCGCCGAGGCACACCACCGGCTGGTGCAGCAGCGCGAACTCGCCGTCGTGCAGCGCGGCACGCAGCCGTGTGGCCAGCTCCGCCTTGCGTACGACGTCCTGCTGCATCTGCGGTTTGTACAGTTCGACCCGGCCCTTTCCGGCCGACTTCGCGCGGTACATCGCGAGGTCGGCGTTGCGCAGCAGCTCGCCCGCGCCGAGCCCGGCCTCGGCGAAGGCCACGCCGATGGAGGCGTTGACCCGGACATCGTTGCCGTCGATGGCGTACGGCTGGGACAGGGTCGACCGCAGCCGGTCGGCCAGCTCCAGGATGTTGCGCTCCCGGGCCGCGCGGTCGCGGGTGCCGTCCCCGACGATCAGGGCCGCGAACTCGTCGCCGCCCAGCCGGGAGGCGGTGTCCCCCTGCCGGACCGCGTCCTGGAGTCTGCGGGCGGCCTGGACGAGCAGCTCGTCCCCGGCCTGGTGGCCGATCGTGTCGTTGACGGCCTTGAAGCCGTCGAGGTCGATGAAGAGGACGGCCGTGCCGCGCAGGGCGGCGCCCCGGTCGGTGGCCCGGCGGCCGGACAGGGCCTGCTGCACCCGCCGGGTGAACAGGGCGCGGTTGGGCAGGTCGGTCAGCGGGTCGTGCTCGGCGTTGTGCTGCAACTGCGCCTGCAGGCGCACTCTCTCGGTCACGTCCCGGCTGTTGAAGATCAGCCCGCCGTGGTGCCGGTTGACGGTGGACTCGACGTTGAGCCAGCCTCCCCCACCGCCGGAGCGGAACCGGCACTCGATCCGCGTGGTGGGCTCGTCCTGCGGGCTGGCGGCGAGGAAGCGGCGCACCTCGTGCACCACGCAGCCGAGGTCCTCCGGGTGGATCAGCGCGGCCAGCTCGCTGCCCACCAGGTCCTCCGCGGGCCGGCCGTAGACGCCCGCGGCGGCCGGGGAGACGTACCGGAGGACGCCGTTGGGCGCGGCGATCATGATCACGTCGCTGGAGCCCTGCACCAGGGAGCGGAAGTGGTTCTCCTTCTGCGCCAGTTCCTGGGTGAGGGTGATGTTGTCCAGCAGCATGATGCCCTGGCGGATGACGAGGGCGAGCACGACGGCACCCGCGGTGATGAGCACCACGTGGTCGGGTCTGCGGCCGTTCAGGACGTTGTACAGGATGCCGAGCGTGCACACGGCCGCCGCGAGGTACGGGGTGAGCGCGGCGAGCGAGCCGGTGATCGGGCGTCCGGCCGGATACCGGCCGTGATCACCTCCCGGCGCGGGTGTCGGCGACGGTGGGGGCGCGGAGGCGTGGTGGTGACTCGTGCCGCGCTGGCCGGGCACGTGCTCGTGCACCACGCGCGTGTGCCCGTCGGGCACCCGCTTCTCTTGGGCGCCCCGGCGCCGGGGCGCGGCCCAGGGGGCGTAGGCGAGCAGCAGGGAGCCGCCGAACCAGCCCGCGTCCAGCAGCTGCCCCGAGCGGTAACTGCTGTGCAGCAGCGGGGAGGTGAACAGCGCGTCGCACATCACGGTCAGCGCGAGCGCGCCGATCGCCGTGTTCACCGCCGTGCGGTTGCCCGGGGCTCGGCGGAAGTGCAGGGCGAGGACCATGCTGACGAGCGCGATGTCGAGCAGCGGGTAGGCCAGCGACAGCGCGGTGTGCGCCACGCTCGGTCCGTCGAAGCGGGCGGCCTGCGCGAGGGCGAGGCTCCAGGAGAGGGTGAGCAGGGAGCCGCCGATCAGCCAGGCGTCCAGCGCCAGGCAGATCCAGCCCGCCTTCGTCACCGGGCGCTTGGCGAGGACCAGCAGGCCGACGATGGCGGGCGGGGCGAAGCAGAGGAAGAACAGGTCGGCGTAGCTGGGGCTGGGTACGGTCCGTTCGAGGACGACCTCGTACCAGCCCCAGACCGCGTTGCCCAGGGCGGCCATCGTGGAGGAGAGGGCGAACAGCAGCCAGGCGGACCGGAAGCGCACGCGCGCCCTGCGGGCGTAGAGGAAGCACGAGACGGCGGCGGCGCCCGCCGCGGCGCTCAGCCCGAAGTCCCCCATGATCAGTGCGACTTGGTCGGTCCCCCAGTCGAACGCGGCTCCCACTCCGTAGGCCGCGCAGACCAGGGCGAGGACGAGCTGCTCCGTCAGTCGCGTGCCCTCGCGGCAGGCCGGCCGGCGGGGCGGCGGCGTCTCCTGCGGGTGCGGTGCGCGCACCGCTGCTTCGAGCGCGGTGGAGACCGAGGGCGGCGCACTCACCGGGGCCTCCCGGTCCGCGCCGCTCCCGTGTCCTGCCGCTCCCGGTGCGCCGGGTGCGCATGCCTTCTGCGGCCGGTGTGCCTGCGCTGGTGGTGGCTGTGGTGGCCGGTGTGATGGCCGCGCCTGCGCGTGGCCGTGCGCCAGGGTCGCCGCCGGCGGCTCCGCCGCGTCGGATCGTTCGTCCATAGGCCGTGCATCGCCCGTCGCCCCCCTCACAAATCTGAAATGTCCGTCCCCGGCGCCACATGGTCGGCGGCGCAGCCCCTGTCGGGACGATACACCAGGATCGTCACTCAGGGACATAGCTTCTCTACGCTCCGTGACGATCAGCGGCGACGCGGGCACACGCCGCGCCCGAAAGGTAGCGGAGGGTGCCGGAAGCGGACTACTGCCCGTTTGCTCCCGTCGTAAGGATCACGTTCCGCAGGGGCTCCTGGTTCACGAACCGGGTCAACTGGTCGACGAGCAGCCGCTCCGCGCGCGGCAGGAAGGCCGAGGAGGGGCCGCCCACATGGGGGCTGATCAGCACACCGGGCGCCCGCCACAGGGGGTGCCCGGGCGGCAGCGGCTCGGGGTCCGTCACGTCCAGGGCGGCGGTGATCCGGCCGCTCTCCAGCTCGGTGAGCAGCGCCTCGGTGTCGACGACGGGGCCGCGCGCCACGTTCACGAGCAGCGCGCCGTCCTTCATCCGCGCGAGGAACTCGGCGTCCACCAGACCCCGTGTGGCCTCGGTGAGCGGCGTGGAGAGGATCACGACGTCCGCGTCCGGGAGCAGTGAGAGCACATCGGTGATCGGGTGCACAAGACCGCGCGCCGTGGTGCGCGGGGAGCGCGCGAGGCGCGCCACCCGCGCGACCTCGAAGGGCACGAGCCGGTCCTCGATGGCGGCGCCGATGGAGCCGTACCCGACGATGAGGACGTTCCTGTCGGCGAGGGAGGGGTGGAACCCGCTCTCCCAGCGCCCCTCCTGCTGGGCCCGGACGAAGCCGGGGACGCCGCGCAGGGCGGCGAGGGTGAGGGTGAGCGCGAGTTCGGCGGTGCTCGTCTCGTGCACTCCGCGCGCGTTGCACAGCTGCACGCCCGGCACGATCGACGACAGCCGGGCGGTGATGTCGTCGACGCCCGCCGTGAGCGTCTGGATGACCTTCACGCCGGTCAGCCGCTCCAGCGGGCGGACCTTGACCGGCCACCGCTTCATGTACGGCACCACGTACACGGCGCAGTCCGCCGGGTCGCCGGGAAAGGGCTGGTCACCGTCCTCGCCCCCGTCCCAGAACAGGTACCTGGGCCCGTCGGGCAGCCCCTCGATCTCCTCCGGCGGGATGGGAAGCCATACGTCTGCGCTCATGTGAGGAGGCTATGTCAGGCCCCGCGGAGCCAGAGGTTAGGTTGGTGGCCTGGCTGAGGGAGGTTCACGAGCAGGTGGAGCGCAGGACGATCGGCGCGGGGGCGCTCGCGGTGGGGGCCGTCGGACTCGGGTGCATGCCGATGAGCTGGGCCTACAGCGGATCCCGGCAACGCGGGGACGAGTCGGTGAGAACCGTGCACCGGGCGCTGGACCTGGGCACCAGCCTGCTGGACACCGCCGACATGTACGGCCCGTTCACCAATGAGCTGCTGCTGGGCCGGGTGCTCAGGGAGCGGCGCCGGGACGCGTTCGTGTCCACGAAGGCGGGACTGCTGGTGGGCGAACAGCACATCGTGGCCAACGGCCGCCCGGGATATGTGAAGCGGGCCTGCGACGCCTCCCTGCGCCGGCTGCAGACGGACGTGATCGACCTCTACCAGCTGCACCGCGCCGACCCCGAGGTCCCGGTGGAGGAGACCTGGGGCGCGATGGCGGACCTGGTGCGGGCCGGGAAGGTGCGGGCGCTCGGCCTGTGCGCGGTGGGAGCGCGCGGCGGGCGCCGCTCCGGGGGCCGGCTGCACGACACCACCCTGCGGCAACTCCAGCGGGTGCAGCAGGTGTTCCCGGTGAGCGCGGTGCAGGCGGAGCTGTCGGTGTGGTCGCCGGAGGCGCTGGACGCGCTGCTGCCGTGGTGCGCGACGCGCGGTGTCGGCTTCCTCGCGGCGATGCCGCTGGGCAACGGTTTCCTCACCGGCACTCTGACGCCCGGCGAGGGGTTCGAACCGGACGACGTGCGCGCCCGCCACCCCCGGTTCACGGGCGAGATGATGGCGGCCAACCAGCCGATCGTCGTGGGACTGCGCCGGATAGCGCGGCGGCACGGCGAGGACGTCACCCCCGCCCAGGTGGCCCTGGCCTGGGTGCTGGCCCAGGGCCCGCACGTGATCGCCCTGCCGGGCACCAAGCGGGAGCGCTGGGCGGCCGAGAACGCGGCCGCGGCCGGGCTCCGGCTGAGCGAGGAGGACCTGGCCGAAGTGTCACGGCTGCCGGCCGCCCTGGGGTCGTGGGACTGAGCGGTACACACTGGTTTCCTTGACGGGTTGCCGCGGAAAGGGAACCCGCGCGGGACGAGCGGTGTATGAGAGGGAGTACCAGCGCTTGGATCACCGCCGCGAAGGGACCATGATCGTGCATCGTCGAGCTGTGCCGGCCGTTCTGGCCACGGCCGCCCTCCTGCTGACGGCCGGGCTGACGGCCGGCTGCTCCTCCGGCGGAGGGGGAGCCCCGGACGGCGCCGGGAGTACGGCCCCGAGGGGTTCCGCGTCCGGCGCCACCCCGTCGGCCGGGCCCACCGAGTCGGCCCCTGCGGCCAAGGGTTCGGTGAAGGTGCTGCGCACGGTGGCCGAGGGCCTGAAGACACCGTGGGGGGTGGCTCCGCTGCCCGGCGGCGGCGGTCTGCTGGTCTCCTCCCGCAACGACGGGACGATCACCCGGATCGACGAGAAGACGGGGAAGAAGACCGTGCTGGGTGCGGTCTCGGGTGTCTCCCCGGCCGGCGAGGGAGGCCTGCTGGGCATCGCCCTCTCCCCCGACTACGCCTCGGACCACATGATCTACGCCTACTTCACCTCGGCCTCGGACAACCGCATCGTCCGTGTGCTGTACGACGAGCAGCGGCCGCCCGGTGATCAGCTGGGCGCGCCGGACACGGTGTTCAAGGGCATCCCCAAGGGCTTCATCCACAACGGCGGCCGGATCGAGTTCGGCCCGGACGGGATGCTGTACGCGGGCACCGGTGAGAGCGGCAGCAAGGGCCTCGCGCAGGACAAGGAGTCCCTGGGCGGCAAGATCCTGCGGATGACCCCGGAGGGCGAGCCGGCCCCCGGCAACCCGTTCCCCGGCTCCCCCGTGTACTCGTACGGCCACCGCAACGTCCAGGGACTGGCCTGGGACGACAAACAGCGGCTGTTCGCCTCGGAGTTCGGCCAGGACACCTGGGACGAGCTGAACGCGATCAAGCCCGGCGACGACTACGGCTGGCCGAAGGCCGAGGGGAAGTCCTCCGAGGCCGGGTTCCACAACCCGATAGCGCAGTGGCACACGGACGACGCCTCCCCCAGCGGCATCGCCTACGTCGACGGCGTGATCTGGATGGCGGGCCTGAAGGGCCAACGCCTGTGGCGCGTCCCGCTGCGCGGCACGGAGGCCTCGGCGGCCCCGCAGGCGTTCCTCACGGGCAAGTACGGCCGCCTTCGCACGGTGCTCCCGGCGGACGGCGACAAGGTCTATCTGGTCACGAGCAACACGGACGGCCGCGGGTCACCGAAGAAGGGGGACGACCGGATCCTGGAGCTCCAGGTGAAGTAGCGTCCGCCGCCCCTGCTCACTCCGCCTCCGGTTCCGCCGCCGGCGGCGGCTCCGGCAGCCGGATGACCGCCTTGCCGGAGGCCAGGTCGATGGGGCCGCGCCCGGGGTCGTTGTCCCCGACGTCCTCGCGGGTCAGTTCGAGACGGTTCTCCTCGTCCCGGGTGTGCTTGCGGCCGGGCGCGAACAGTTCCTCGAAGACGTTGAACACGGCTGCTCCCCCTTCGCCGGTTTCCTCCAGCGTAGGTCTCAGTGCGCCGTGCCGGCAGTGAGCGGCCGGGCCGTGAAGAGTTCCAGCCGGTGGGCGACCGCCGCCGCCTCGCCCCGGCCGGACACGCCGAGCTTGCCGAGGATGTTGGAGACGTGGACGCTGGCGGTCTTCGGGGAGATGAACAGCTCCTCGGCTATCTGGCGGTTGGTGCGGCCGTCCGCGACCAGGCGCAGCACGTCCCGCTCCCGGCTGGTGAGGCCGAGCTCGGCGGCCGGGTCGGCCGGGGCGCCGGCCTGCCGCGGGCCGTGGCCCAGGGCGAGGCGGGCGCGCTGGGCGAGCCGGGCGACGGAGTCGGCGAGGGGGCGGGCGTCGAGATGGTCCGCGACGGCGGCGGCCAGCCGGAGCAGTTCCACCGCGCGGTCGCGTTCGTCGTCGCCGCCCTCGGCCAGCAGCGCTGCGGCGAGGCGGTGGCGCACCCGGGCGAGGTCGTAGGGACGGTCCAGGCACTCGAAGGCGCTGACCACGGGTGACCAGGTGTCGGCGGTGTCCGTGCCCTCGGTGCGCCGCAGTTCGGCGCGGGTCCAGTGGTCGTACGCCGCCCAGAGGGGGGCGCCGGTGGTCAGTCCGCGCACGGCGGCGGCGAGCCGGTCGAGGATCGCGGCGCGGTCGGGCCGGGCGGCGGGCAGGGCGCGGGCGTCGGCCTCGGCGGTGGCGGCGGCCAGCAGCAGCGGCCAGCCGTAGCGGTGGGTGCCGGGCGGGAACCCGGCGTCCAGGGCCTTGAGCAGTTCGGCGCGGGCGGCGTCGATGCGGCCCTCGGCGGCGGCGATGCCGAGGGCGATGCGGGCCACCGGCACGGAGTGCTGGGACATGGGGTCGTGGGTGCCGTAGTGGGCGCGCGAGGTGGCCAGTTGCCGGCCGGCCTCGGCGAGGTCGCCGCGGGCCAGGGCGAGGTGGGCGAGCTTCAGGGCGCCCGCGCCGCGGGGCTTGGCGCTGTGGCCGACCCGGGTGGCGTGCGCGGCGGCCTCCGCGGCCTTCGGCCACTGGCCGAGCGAGTAGAGCGCGTCGGACAGGTTGCCCCAGGCCCAGGCCTCGGAGTCCAGCAGTCCGTACCTGCGGGTGAAGGCGATGCCTTCGCGCAGGATCTCGGCGGCCTCCCGGTCGCGGCCGACGCTCTGCATCTCGGAGGGCAGGTTCACATAGGCGCGTGCCGCGACCTGGTGCGCCCCCTCGGCGAGGGTGTCCTCCAGCACCTGGCGCATCTCCGCGAGGCCGGTCTCGGCCTCGCCGGAGTCCACCTTGAGGCCGCTCAGGGTGAGGCGGGCGTGCAGCTCGATGTCCCGGGCGCCCACCATCCGCGCGTACTCCACGGCCCGCTCGGCGGCGGCGACGGCCTCGGGGCCGGGCCGGTGCAGCATGGACCAGTTGGCGGCGAGCGCCAGCACCTCCGCGTGCACTTCGGACGGCGGCAGTCCGCGCACGAGGTCCTGGGCGGTGGCGAGTTCGTGCCAGCCGTCGCCGCGGGCCTGGGCCTGGACCAGCCGGGAGCGCTGCGCCCAGAACCAGGCGGCGCGCAGCGGATCCGGATCCTCGTCCAGCAGGCGCAGCGCCCGCTTGGTGATCTTCAGGGCACGTTCGCGTTCGCCGCCGAAGCGTCCCGCGACGGCCGCCTCGGCCATCAGGTCGAGGTAGCGCAGCGGGGTGGTGGCCGGGTCGCAGCCGCACGGCGGGTAGGCCTCCGTGCAGTCGACCGGGCGCAGTGCGGAGCGCACCTCCTCGGGGGCGGAGTCCCAGAGTTCCATCGCCCGCTCCAGGAGACCGAGTTGCTCGGTGTAGGCGTGCCGGCGGCGGGCCACGACGGAGGCGACCAGCACGGCGGGCAGCGCCTTGGCCGCGTCGTGTGCGTGGTACCAGTAGCTGGCCAGGCGCATCACGCGCGCGTCGGCCGCGACGAGCGTGGGGTCGGCCTCCAGGGCCTCGGCGTAGCGGCGGTTGAGCCGGGAGCGCTCGCCGGGCAGCAGATCGTCGGCGACGGCCTCGCGGACCAGGGAGTGCCGGAAGCGGTAGCCGTCGCCGTTCGGGGTGACGGTGAGCAGGTTGGCGCCGACGGCGGCCCGCAGGGCTTCGATGAGGTCGTCCTCGGTGAGCCGGGCGACGGCGGCGATCAGCCGGTACTCCACGGTGGAGCCGCCTTCGGCGACGATGCGGGCCACCCGCTGGGCACTGTCGGGCAGCGCCTCGACGCGCACCAGGAGCAGGTCGCGCAGGGACTCGGTCAGGCCGGTGCAGTTGCCCTGGCAGGCGGCGACGGCGAGTTCCTCCACGAAGAAGGCGTTGCCGTCGGAGCGTTCGAATATCTCGTCGACCTGGACGGGGTCGGGTTCGGCGCTGAGGATGCCGGCGATCTGGCGGCCGACCTCCTCGCGGGTGAAGCGGGCGAGTTCGATCCGGCGGACGGTGCGCAGCCGGTCGAGTTCGGCGAGCAGGGGGCGCAGCGGGTGGCGCCGGTGGATGTCGTCGGAGCGGTAGGTGGCGAGGACGAGGAGCCGGCCGGCGCGCAGGGTGCGGAAGAGGTAGGCCAGCAGGTGGCGGGTGGAGGCGTCGGCCCAGTGCAGGTCCTCCAGGACGAGCACGACCGGGGGGCCGGCGGCGACGCGCTCCAGCAGACGCACGGTGAGTTCGAACAGGCGGGCCATGCCCTGCTCGTCGTGGCGGCCGGAGCCGGCCTCGCCCAGTTCGGGCAGCAGCCGGGCCAGTTCCTCCTCCTGTCCGGCCGCGGCGGCGGCGAACTCCTCGGGCAGGGCCTCGCGCAGGGCGCGCAGGGCTGTGGAGAAGGGGGCGAACGGCAGGCCGTCGGCGCCGATCTCCACACAGCCGCCGAGCGCGACGACCGCGCCGCGGCGGGCCGCGGCCGCGGTGAACTCCTCGACGAGGCGGGTCTTGCCGACACCGGCCTCGCCGCCGAGCAGCAGCGCCTGGGGCTCGCCGCAGGCGCCGGTCGCCGGGGAGGGGCCCTGGGCGGCGGCGCGGTCGAGCGCGTCGAGCAGGGTGGTCAACTCGGCGGCGCGGCCGATGAACACGGGGCTGACGGACCTGGTTTCCACAGGCCCGAGCATCGCACGAGGCCCGGCCGTCGGGTCACCGGTTTTCCACAGGTCCGGTGCGATGGTCGTAACGGCAGCCGGAAGGGTCGTACGACCACGCCGAAGGGCCGTACGACTCCGCGGGGACGTCGTACGGCCCTGAGCCCCGGGGCGGCCGACCCCCGTGCGGCCGCCCCGGGGCCCGTCCGTGCCGGTGCCACCGGGGCCCGGCCGGCCGGCGGTCACGCGGTGCGGGGCAGCCCGTGCCGGCGGGGGCGGTCGGTATGCGACTCGGCGACCGTGTCCCCGTCGCGGCCGGACGCCTCCTGGCGGGCGGTGCGGCGGGCCCGTGCGGCCTCGCGGGCCAGGCGGTCCTGCTGGGCCTCGCGGATCAGCTGGGCCGAACGGGTCCGGTGGTAGTCCATCTGGAACATGGCGTGTCCTTCGGGAGGTGGTGTGGTGCTTCGCTTTCTGCGATGCCCCCACCTTCGCCGCCCAGGGGGGTGCGCCACATCGGGAGGGTTCCGCATGTTCGGGCCGCCGGAGGGCCCTACGCGCGCGTAAGGGGCCTCAGGGCGCCCGTAAGGTGCTCACGGATTCCCTAAGGCCCCTGTCGGCCCGGGGGTTCTCAGCCGGCCGAGGGCAGGCCGATCAGCGCGTCGGAGTACTTCAGGACGGCCAGCAGCAGGCCGATGACGCCGAGCGAGACGCCGGCCCAGGCGACCGACTTGATCCAGGCGGCCTGCGGGCGGCCGGGCGCGCCGAAGGCGGGCCGCGCGAGCACGACCACGCCGGTGATCAGCGCGGTCAGCGCGAACAGGCCGGCCCAGAGGGCGGTGGTGTGCCAGGAGTCGCCGTAGACCTCCTTGAGCTGGGTGGCGACGCTCGCACCGGTCGAGGTCCGCAGCTGGCCGACGAGTTGTTCACGGGCGCCGGCGACGGTGCCGATCCAGCCGCCGGTGAGCGAGACCAGGCCGAGCGCGGCGGAGACGACGGCAGCGGCGCCCTGGCCCACCCCGGAGGGGCTCCGGCCTTCCGCCCCGGCGGCCGGGGCGGCCTCGTCCTCGCCGGTCACCTCGCCGCTCTCCTCGCCGGTCTCCTCCTCGGTCCGCGCCGTGGCGTCGGCCGTCTCGGCCGCGGCGGCGTCCGGGCCCTTCGTCCCGGGTGTGCGTTCCTCTCCTGCGGTGCCGGCCTCCGCCGGGGTCCCGTCGCTGCGCGCCGCGGTGCCGGCCCCGGCGCCTTCCTCTGTCTTCGTTGCCATGCCCGGCACCGTACGGACGCTGTCTGAGAGGTCCCTTAATGATCGCCGCGCGCGCCACGCGCGCGTGCCTCACGCCACTCGGGCGCCAGCACCGACCAGATCTCGGTGCTGGTCCGCACACCGCGGTGCGGGTAGTTCTCGCGGAGCAGTCCCTCGCGGGTCATGCCGAGCCGCCGGGCCACCTTGATGCTGGGCTCGTTGACCGAGGAGACGTGCCACTCCACCCGGTGCATGCCGCGCTCCTCGAAGGCCCAGTCGAACAGCACCCGCATGCCGCGCGTGACGAGCCCCCGCCCGGCCGCCGCCGGCTCCAGCCAGCAGCCCGCCTCGCAGACCCCGCTCGGGGTGTCCCAGACCCGGAACAGCAGCCCGCCGACGAGCTTCCCGTCCAGCCACATCCCGTGCAGGCTGCCCGTGTCGGCGCCGCGCTTCTCGGCGTACGACGCCAGGAAGGCGCGCGCGGACTCCAGGTCGGTCACCACGTCCGGCAGTCCGATGTGCCGGCCGATGAACTCCCGTCCCCGGTCGATGTCGGCCAGCAGTTCCTCGGCGTGCCAGACCTCCAGGGGACGCAGTTCCGCACCGTCGTCACCCAGGGATATCGCGTACATCGTGCTGCTGCTCCTCCCGCAGTTCCTCCACCGAGACGCTGCCGAGCCTCTCATGCGCGGCCCGGCACTCGGGCGGCTCGATGCTGATGCGCGGCAGGCGGCGCTCCAGCCAGGCGGGCAGCCACCAGTTGGCGGCGCCGAGCAGGTGCATGAGGGCGGGCACGAGCAGGGTGCGCAGCACGAAGGCGTCGAGTGCGACCGCGGAGGCCAGGGCGATGCCGAACATGGCGATCACGCGGTCGCCGCTGAGCACGAAGGCGAGGAAGACCGAGATCATGATGACCGCGGCCGAGTTGATCACCCGGCTGGTCTCGGCGAGGCCCACGCGGACGGCACGCCGGTTGTCGCCGGTCTCCAGCCACTCCTCGTACATCCGGCTGACCAGGAAGACCTGGTAGTCCATGGAGAGCCCGAAGAGCACCGAGACCATGATCACCGGCAGGAAGGGCTCGATGGGGCCGGCGCGGCCGAGGCCGAGCGGTTCGCTGCCCCAGCCCCACTGGAAGACGGCGACGACGACGCCGAACGCGGCGGCCACGGCGGCGACGTTCATCACGGCGGCCTTCAGCGGGATGCCGAGCGACCGGAAGGCGACCAGCAGCAGGAGGCAGCCGAATCCGATGACCACGCCGACGAACAGCGGCAGCTTGCCGATGATCACCTCGGCGAAGTCGTCGTGACCGGCGGTCACTCCGCCCACCTGGACGTCGAGGGAGGTCCCGGTCTCCGCCCGCGGCAGCACCTTGGTGCGCAGCCGGTCCACGAGGCCGCTGGTCGCCTCCGACTGGGGCGCGGTGGTGGGGACCACGGTGAGGTGGGCGATCCGGCCGCCGGAGGCGAAGACGGCCGGGGTGACGGAGGCGACGCCCCGGGTGGCGCGCAGCGTGGTGTCGAGGCCGTCCAGGGCGAGCTTGTCGTCGCCGCCGTCGACGCGGGTGACCAGGGTGAGGGGCCCGTTCACACCCGGACCGAAGCCCTCGGCGAGCAGGTCGTAGGCCTTGCGCGTGGTGGAGGCGCGGGGGTCGTTGCCCTGGTCGGAGGTGCCGAGGTGGAGGGAGAGCGTCGGCAGGGCGAGCAGCGCGACGACGGCGACGGCCAGCGAGCCGAGCAGCTTGGGGCGGCGCTCGACCAGCGCGGACCAGCGGGCGGCGAGGCCGGTGGGCAGTTCCGGGCGCGGTCCGCGTTCGGCGAGCCGGCGCCGCTCGCGACGGCTGAGGGCCCGCGGTCCGATGTACGACAGCAGGGCGGGCAGCAGGGTCACGGAGGCCGCGACGGTGAGCACGACCGTCAAGGAGGCCGCCACGGCCACCCCGTTGAGGAAGCCCAGCCGCAGTATCAGCATGCCCAGCAGGGCGATGCACACCGTCGCACCCGCGAAGACGACCGCGCGTCCGGTGGTGGCGACGGCGCTCTCGGCCGCCTCGGTGACGCTCAGTCCGCGTTTCAGGCCGCGCCGGTGCCTGGTCACGATGAAGAGCGCGTAGTCGATGCCGACGCCGAGGCCGATCAGCATGCCGAGCATGGGTGCGAAGTCGGCGACCGTCATGGCGTGTCCGAGCAGCCCGATGCCCGCGTAGGCGGTGCCGACGCCGACCAGCGCGGTGGCGATCGGCAGCAGCGCGGCGGCGAGCGAGCCGAAGGCGAGGAGCAGGACGACGGCCGCGACGGCCACGCCGACCACCTCGGCGGTGTGGCCGCGCGGTGACTCGGTGGCCTCGACGGCGCTGCCGCCCAGTTCCACCTGGAGCCCGTCGCGCTCGGCGGCCTTGGCGACCCGCACCACGGACCGCGCCTCGGACCTGCCGATGTCCTCGGCCTGCTGGGCGAAGGTGACGGTCGCGTAGGCCGTCCGGCCGTCCTCGCTGATGCGGTGGGCGTCGTGGCCGCCGTGACCCGAATGCCTGCGGTGGCCGCCGTAGGGGCCGGACACCGAGGCCACGCCGGGCAGTCCGGCGATCCGGTGCAGGGTGCGGGTCATGGTCCGCTCGACGCCGGCGGCGCGGACGCTGCCGTCCGCGGTGTGCCAGACGACGGTGTCGCTGTCGCCGCCGTGGCCGGGGAAGCCCTCCTGCAGCAGCCGGGCGGCGCGTCCGGACTCGGTGCCGGGGACCCCGTAGTCGTTCGAGTACGACGAACCGGCCACGGCGGCCGCCGCGGTGACTCCGCCGAAGGCGAGGAGCCACAGCAGGACGGCGATGAGCCGGTGGCGGACGCACCAACGCGCGAGGGCTGCCACGGACGTGCTCCCGGAGGACTATGTGTGGATCTTTGGCCGGGAACGATCGTCCGTTTACTGAACAGCCCGCAAAGAACGCATGAGCAATCGCAGGACACTCTTGCAGGCGAAAGTGATCGTTTGCCGTTTTCGTGGGGTTGTTCACAGGAGTGGGAGGGACGTCACAGGACAGTCCGGCGAACTCTGTCGCCCCCACGGGCACTTCAGTCGAACTGGTCCCCGAGTGCCATGACCATCGTCCCCACGATCAGCAGCCACAGGGCCCTGCGGGTACGGCCCTTGGCACCGAGGAACGCGGCGAGGGCGCAGACTGCGGCACCGAGGGCGTAGGCGGCGGGGACGCGGGCCGGGGCGGTGCCGGTGAGGCGCAACAGGGCGGCGGCGAGCCCGGCGAGGCCGAGGAGCGCTCCGGAGCCGGCCGCGGTCCAGCGGGCCCGGCGGGCGTCCTCGACGTACTCCTCTTCCCCGTCCTCGACGTACTCCTCTTCCTCACCCTCGGATATCGACGGTTCGGTGCCGGAATCGGTGCGTCCACTCATGGCGGGCGAGCGTAGCGCCCCCGGCCGGGCGAGCCGGGCGCGGGGGCCGCGGACGACCGTGCGGCCCCGCAGGACGTGTCCTGCGGGGCCGCACGGCGGGTGCTCGGGGTTCAGCCCTCGCTGACGCCCAGCTTCTCCAGGATCAGCTCCTTGACGCGGGCCGCGTCGGCCTGGCCACGGGTGGCCTTCATGACCGCGCCGACCAGGGCGCCGGCCGCGGCCACCTTGCCGCCGCGGATCTTGTCCGCGACGCCCGGGTTGCCGGCGATGGCCTCCTCGACGGCGGCGGTCAGCGCGCCCTCGTCGGAGACGACCTTCAGACCGCGCTTGTCGACGACCTCGTCCGGGGTGCCCTCGCCCGCGAGGACGCCCTCGATGACCTGGCGGGCCAGCTTGTCGTTCAGGTCACCCTTCGCGACCAGCTCGGTGACCCGGGCCACCTGCTGCGGCGTGATCGCCAGCTCGTCCAGCGTGCGGCCGGATTCGTTGGCGCTGCGCGCGAGTTCGCCCATCCACCACTTGCGGGCGGAGGCCGCGTCGGCACCGGCGTCGATCGTGGCGACGATCGGGTCCAGCGCGCCGGCGTTGAGGATCGCCTGCATGTCGGTGGCGGAGATGCCCCACTCGGCGAGCAGCCGGGTGCGGCGGGCCAGCGGCAGTTCGGGCAGCGCGCCGCGGATCTCCTCGACCCACTCGCGGGAGGGCGCCACGGGGACGAGGTCCGGCTCCGGGAAGTACCGGTAGTCCTCGGCCTCTTCCTTGACGCGGCCCGAGGTCGTGGACCCGGTGTCCTCGTGGAAGTGGCGGGTCTCCTGGATGATCGTGCCGCCCGAGGACAGCACGGCCGCGTGCCGCTGGATCTCGAAGCGGGCCGCACGCTCCACGGAACGCAGCGAGTTGACGTTCTTCGTCTCGGAGCGGGTGCCGAACTTCGTGGTGCCGTTCGGACGCAGCGACAGGTTCACGTCGCAGCGCATCTGGCCCATCTCCATGCGGGCCTCGGACACGCCGAGGGCACGGATCAGCTCGCGCAGCTCGCGGACGTACGCCTTCGCCACCTCGGGGGCGCGCTCGCCGGCGCCCTCGATCGGCTTGGTGACGATCTCGATCAGCGGGATGCCCGCGCGGTTGTAGTCGAGGAGGGAGTGCGAGGCGCCGTGGATACGGCCCGTCGCGCCACCGACGTGCGTCGACTTGCCGGTGTCCTCCTCCATGTGGGCGCGCTCGATCTCCACGCGGAAGGTTTCGCCGTCCTCCAGCTGCACGTCGAGGAAGCCGTTGAAGGCGATCGGCTCGTCGTACTGGGAGGTCTGGAAGTTCTTCGGCATGTCCGGATAGAAGTAGTTCTTCCGGGCGAAGCGGCACCACTCGGCGATCTCGCAGTTCAGCGCGAGACCGATCTTGATCGCGGACTCGACGCCGGTCGCGTTGACGACCGGGAGCGCGCCGGGCAGGCCGAGGCAGACCGGGCAGGTCTGGGAGTTCGGCTCCGCACCGAGCGCGGTCGAACAGCCGCAGAACATCTTGGTGTGGGTGCCGAGTTCGACATGGACCTCAAGGCCCATGACGGGGTCGTACGACGCCAGCGCGTCCTCGTACGACACCAGGTCGGTCGTGGTGGTCACGGTGAAAACTTCCCTCTCAGCCCAGCAGGACGTCGTCGTCGCCCAGCCGCTTCAGCTCGCGGTAGAGGATGGCGAGGCCGGTGACGATGGCGACGGCGGACACGGTGGCGTCGATCAGCCGCAGCGTGTCGTGCTCGGCGCGCGCCTTCTTGATCTGCTTGGCCACACCCAACGCGCCGAAGGCGGTTCCGGCCATCGACAGGTATGTGCCGGACTTCGACTTCTTGAAGCCCTTGGCCTTGTTCAGTGCGCTCACAGCGACGGAGCCTCCTCGATCAGCGGGTGCCCCCACTTTTCCACGAAGGCGGCCTCGACGGCGGCGCCGACCTTGTACAGCCTGTCGTCCTTCATCACCGGGGCGATGATCTGCAGACCGACCGGGAGGTTGTCCTCCGGGGCGAGACCGCAGGGCAGGGACATGGCCGCGTTGCCCGCCAGGTTGGTCGGGATGGTGCACAGGTCCGCGAGGTACATCGCCATCGGGTCGTCGGCACGCTCGCCGATCGCGAAGGCCGTGGTCGGGGTCGTCGGGGAGACGATCACGTCGACCTGCTCGAACGCCTTGTCGAAGTCCTGCTTGATCAGCGTACGGACCTTCTGGGCGCTGCCGTAGTACGCGTCGTAGTAGCCGGAGCTCAGGGCGTACGTGCCGAGCATGATGCGGCGCTTGACCTCGGCGCCGAAGCCCGCCTCGCGGGTGAGGGAGGTGACCTCCTCGGCCGAGTGGCCGCCGTCGTCGCCGGTGCGCCGGCCGTAACGCAGGCCGTCGAAGCGGGCGAGGTTGGAGGAGCACTCGGACGGCGCGATCAGGTAGTACGCCGACAGCGCGAGGTCGAAGGACGGGCAGTCCAGCTCGACGATCTCCGCGCCCAGCCCCTTCAGCAGCTCGACGGACTCGTCGAAGCGCTGGATGACACCGGCCTGGTAGCCCTCGCCGCGGAACTGCTTGACCACGCCGACCCGCATGCCCTCGACGCTGCCGTTGCGCGCGGCCTCGACGACCGGCGGGACCGGGGCGTCGATGGAGGTGGAGTCGAGCGGGTCGTGCCCGGCGATGACCTCGTGCAGCAGGGCCGCGTCCAGGACCGTACGGGCGCAGGGGCCGCCCTGGTCGAGGGAGGAGGAGAAGGCGACCATGCCGTAGCGGGAGACCGCGCCGTACGTCGGCTTCACGCCGACCGTGCCGGTGACGGCGGCCGGCTGGCGGATGGAGCCGCCGGTGTCGGTGCCGATGGCGAGCGGGGCCTGGAAGGAGGCGAGCGCGGCGGACGAACCGCCGCCGGAGCCGCCGGGGATCTTGGTGAGGTCCCAGGGGTTGCCGGTCGGTCCGTAGGCGCTGTTCTCGGTGGAGGAGCCCATGGCGAACTCGTCCATGTTGGTCTTGCCGAGGATGACGACGTCGGCGGCCTTCAGCCGCTTGGTGAGCGTCGCGTCGTACGGCGGGATCCAGCCCTCGAGGATCTTCGAGCCGACGGTCGTCGGCACGCCCTCGGTGGTGAAGATGTCCTTCAGCGCGAGCGGGACGCCGGCCAGCGGGCCGAGCT
The DNA here is from genome assembly GCF_043079785.1 of Streptomyces sp. NPDC015139. Taxonomy (NCBI): domain Bacteria; kingdom Bacillati; phylum Actinomycetota; class Actinomycetes; order Kitasatosporales; family Streptomycetaceae; genus Streptomyces; species Streptomyces sp. NPDC015139. Next base: position 250,785 of record NZ_JBIBUW010000011.1, read on the forward strand.
TCTCGCCGCGGGCGCGCTTCTCGTCCACGGCGCGGGCCTGGGCGAGGGCGCCCTCACGGTCGACGTGCAGGAAGGCGTGCACCTTCTCGTCGACGGCCTCGATCCGGGCGAGGTGGGCCTCGGCGACCTCGACGGCCGTCAGCTCACCGGAGGCGATCTTCTCGGCGGTCTGCGCCGCCGTGAGCTTGATGATGTTGCTGTCCGTCATGGTCAGTCCTCCCCCAGGATCTGCGGCACCTTGAAACGCTGCTGCTCCTGGGCCGGGGCGCCGGAGAGCGCCTGCTCGGGGGTGAGCGAGGGACGGACCTCGTCCGCCCGCATGACGTTCGTCAGCGGGAGCGGGTGAGAGGTCGGCGGTACGTCCTGGTCGGCGACCTCGCTGACGCGGGCGACCGCGCCGATGATGTCGTCCAGCTGGCCTGCGAAGTGGTCGAGTTCTTCGGGCTTCAGCTCCAGACGCGCCAGCCGGGCGAGGTGGGCGACCTCCTCGCGCGTGATGCTCGGCATGCAGCGATCCTCTGGGGTGAGTGTGTGTGGTTTGGGGCCAATCCTATGGGGCGGGGCCCGGTGCCCGTGAAACGGTTTGCCCGGACCCCGTCCCGGAGGGCGCCGCCGGGCTCCTCAGTGGTGCCGCCCGTCCCAGGACTCGCTGCGCAGGAAGTGGTTGTCGTACAGCTCCTGGACCTCCAGCAGGCTCTCGGGGGTGACCTCGCCGAGGTGGATGCGCCGCAGGTGGCGGAAGTACTCGAAGCGCTCGACGCCCGGGGTGATGACGATCAGGATGTCGGCCGTGCTGCCGGGGGCGGCGGCGAAGGCGTGCGGCCGGTCGGGCGGCACGACGACCAGGTCGCCGGACCGGGCGGTGACGACGTCGTCGCCGGACAGCAGCTCGGCCTCGCCGTCGAGCAGGAAGAACATCTCCGCGGAGTTGCGGTGCAGGTGCGGGCGGGCGCCGTCGGCGCCCTCGGTGAGGGTGACCCGGACGGTGGACAGCGCGCCTCCGCTGGCACTGCTGTCGGCGAGGAGCTTGACACTGGTGGGCGCTCCGCCGATCACCTCGGCCTCCGCGTCACGGACGAGCACGGTGTCGTCGAACTTCGGGACGAACAGCGACATGGTGGTTCCCCCTCTGGGTGTCGTCCGGCTGTCGTCAGACCGCGAAGAGCAGGCCGGCACTGATCAGTACAACGATCGCGGTGGCGAAGTGGATCCCGAAGGCGACGGCTTTCGTGCCGCCGTTGCGCAGGACTATCAGCGTGTCGCCGAACGGGACGAGGGCGACGGCCAGCATGAACCAGGCCTCGGCGTGCGCCCCGGCGAAGGCCAGCACGGCGAGGCCGGCCACGCCGAGGGTGCCGTCGCGGAGCCCCTTGACCGACAGGTAGGCGCCGGCGTCGCCGTGCGGGTCGGCCGGGGCGCCGTAGCCGGTGGCGGCGGAGCCCGGCTGGAACAGGAACCGGTAGCCGAGGAACACGCAGAACAGGTCGAGCAGGACGGCGAGGGTGTACGCGGTGACGGTCATGTCTGTTTCTCCTCTTACCTGTTGCTAGCGGCGCTAGGGACAAGAGCGAAGCTAGCAGAGCATCGACAGATTGGCTAGCGTCGCTAGAATCGAGAGCATGTCGATCCAGACGCGCCGGGAGCGCGAACGAGCGGAACGCGAGCGGCTGATCGTCACGGCCGCGCGGAAGCTGGCCGAGACCGAGGGCTGGGGCGCGGTGACGACCCGCCGGCTGGCGGCCGAGATCGAGTACAGCCAGCCGGTGCTCTACAGCCACTTCGAGGGCAAGGGCGCGATCATGACGGCCGTCGCCCTGGAGGGGTTCGGCGAGTTGGCGGCCGAGCTGCGGACGGCGCGGACGGGTGCGCGGGGCACGCGGGGGGCGCTCTCGGCGGTCGCGGCGGCGTACACGTCCTTCGCCGGGCGGCGGCCCGCCCTCTACGACGCGATGTTCACCCACCTGGTGGACCTGCCGTTCGCCACGCAGCAGGCACCGGCACCGCTGTGGGAGGCGTTCGACGAACTGCTGTGGGCGGTGGAGCCGATCGCGGTCGGCGACGACGACCCCGGCCCGCTCACGGAGACCTTCTGGGCCGGCCTGCACGGCCTGGCGACCCTGATGCGCAGCGGCCGCCTCCCCGAGCCCACCCACGAACGCCGCCTGGCCCTGCTGGTCGGCCACTTCGCGGGGGGCGGCCGAGGCCCGGCGGCCCGCACGCACAGCGGTGGCTCCGCTTCATGAGGGGCGCGCCGCACAGGTCGGGAGACAGCCGGCCGGCACCTCGTCGGTACCGAGGGCGGCCTGACGCGGCCGGGGGCGGTCGGCCGTCCGGCTGAAGGAGCGTTACTCCGCGGCCGGCAGGGCCGCTCTCGGGCGCTGCCAGCCCCGGGAACCGCGGGCCAGCAGCCAGGCCGTCGTCTCCTCCGGCGGCATCGCCGCGGCGACCAGCCAGCCCTGTACCGCGTCGCAGCCGAGGTCCCGCAGCCGCTCCCAGGTCTCGTCGTCCTCCACACCCTCGGCGACGACGAGCAGGCCCAGCGAATGCGCCAGGTCGACGGTGCAGCGCACGATCTCCGCGTCCTGGGCGTCGACGGCCAGGCGGGCGACGAAGGAACGGTCGATCTTCAGCTCGCTGACGGGCAGCCGCCGCAGATGGACCAGCGACGAGTACCCGGTGCCGAAGTCGTCCAGGGACATCTTCACTCCGTGGCCGGTGAGCCCGGCCAGCGTGTCGGCGGCGCGCTGCGGGTCCTCCAGCAGGACGTGCTCGGTGATCTCCAGCTGGAGCGCCCCGGCCGGGACCCCGTGCCGGGCCAGCCGTGCGGCGACCGATCCGGCGAATCCGGGCGTGTGGACGTCGCGCGGGGACACGTTGACCGCGACCGGGACGTACAGGCCCTGCGCGCGCCACCGGGCGACCTGCCCGAGCGCGGTCTCCAGGACGTACTCCGTCAGATGGGGCATCAGACCGGAGGACTCGGCGATCGCGATGAACTCGTCCGGCGGAACCTTCCCCCGCTCCGGGTGCACCCAGCGCACCAGCGCCTCCAGACCGGCGACCTGGCCGTCGAAGCGGACCTTCGGCTGGTAGTGCAGCTGCACCTCGTGCGCGTCCAGCGCCCGGCGCAGATCGCCCAGCAGGCCCAGCCGGTCCGGGGTGTTGGAGTCCCGCTTGGACTCGTACACCTCGACGCCCGTACGGTCCCTCTTCGCCTGGTACATCGCCACATCGGCCCGGCGCAGCAGCCCTTCGGCGTCCAGGGCGTGGTCCGGGAAGACGGCGACTCCGGCGCTGGCCTCCAGCACGAGGGTGAGTCCGTCGAGATCGAGCGGGGAGCTGAGCTCGGTGACGAGACCGCGGGCGACCCGGGTGGCCGAGGTGGTGGAGTCGGCGACGGGCAGTAACACGGCGAACTCGTCACCGCCGAGTCGCGCGGCCTCCGCCCCGCGCGGCAGGGCGAGCCGCAGCCGGTCGGCGATCTGCAGCAGCAGCCGGTCACCGGCGAGATGGCCCAGGGTGTCGTTCACCGAGCGGAACCGGTCGAGGTCGATCAGCATGAGGGCGGAGCGGGCGCCGATGCGTTCCGCGTCGTCGAGCGCGGTCCAGATCCGCTCCAGCAGCCACTGCCGGTTGGGCAGCCCGGTGAGCGGGTCGCGCAACTGCTCCTCGGCGCGGGCGCGGGCCATCCAGAGGGTGGAGTCGAGGGCGATGAGCGGGATGGCGAACAGCGGCAGCAGGATCGGCTGCGCGTCCGCGACGACACAGAGCAGGGGCGCTATGCCGAGCAGGGCGACGGCGACGAGGCCCTGTCGGACCAGGGCGGTACGGGCGATGGTGGGCACCTTGCCGCGCGGGGCGTTCAGGTACCAGAGCAGACCGCGGCTCACCGCGAGGTAGGCGCCCGCGACGAGCACGAACGCGGGGGCGGTCGTGAGGCTCCAGCTGTCGGGCCGCCAGGGCTCCTCGACGCTCGGGACCCGGCCGAACGCGCCGAGCAGCAGGGCGCCCGCGGCGATGCCGAGGATGTCCACCGCGCCGTGCAGGACGCCCTGGCGCCAGCGGTGGCGCCGGGCGACGCCGACGAGGACGACGACGGTGAGGCTGACCATGCCGGCTGACACCCAGCCGTACAGCAGCAGCACGGCCAGGGTGAGGGCGGCGCCGGACCCGGTGCCGCCCACCCAGCGGGCGCGCCCCAGCATGACGAGGTGTCCGACGATGAGGCCGGTCAGCAGAGCCAGCGACAGGCCGACCGTGTGGCACGGGAAGAGGGCGTGACGGCCGGTGAAGGCACGGTAGAAGCCGGCACCGAGGACGAGCCCGGCCGCGGCCACGACCGCCGAGGGCGGCGTGGGCCAGGACGGGTGCCGTGCGGAGTCGGTCTCGGTCAGGCCGGGGGCGGGCTCGATGGCCAGGGGTACCGGGAGGTGCGGTTCGACGGTGGTGCCGGGTGCGGTCGGGCGCGGCGGGCCGCCCGTCCGTCCTTCGTGCCGACCCGTCCACCGGCTTCCCCGCCACGCGTCGGCGCGACGGCGCAGCCATGAGTCCGGGGCGGCGCTCTCGGTCGGTTCCATTCCCGTCCCTCTCACAGCCGGCGGTGCCCACGCCACGCGGTCCGATGTCCGACAGCCATCAGCAGCTCCGCGTCGAAGAAACCTTCCCCTCGCCCTCACAGGGCGCGGAGATGCCCCAACCGCAGCCGGGCACGGCAGGCGCACATCTCAACAGTAGGCCGCGGAAGGCTTCCTCGGGCACCGGTCGTCGACGGTTGCCCGAATGCGCCCGGGCCACCCGTATGCAACTGATATGCACCGAACGGGTGGCCTTCAACCGCTACTCCCCGCTCGGAAGCGCGACTTCGGCCGCCGCTTCCGGGCCCTGCTCCAAAAGGACGCCGAAACCGTCCTCGTTCAGAACGGGAACCTTGAGTTGCATGGCCTTGTCGTACTTCGATCCAGGGCTGTCACCGACGACGACGAACGCGGTCTTCTTCGAGACGGAACCGGTCACCTTCGCCCCCCGGCTCTGCAGTGCGTCCTTGGCGCCGTCCCGGGTGAAGTTCTCCAGGGTGCCGGTCACGACGACGGTGAGCCCCTCCAGCGGGCGCGGCCCCTCGTCCTCGCCGGCCGACTGGTCCTCCAGCGGGACTCCGGCGGCCTTCCACTTGCGGACGATCTCCCGGTGCCAGTCCTCGGCGAACCACTCCTTGAGCGCGGCGGCGATGATCGGGCCGACGCCGTCGGTGGTCGCCAGCTCCTGCTCGGTGGCCTGCTCGATGCGGTCGAGGGAACGGAACTCCCGGGCCAGCGCCTGGGCTGCCACCGGTCCCACGTGCCGGATGGACAGGCCGTTGAGGAACCGGGCCAGCGGGCGCTCCTTGGCCGCCTCGATGTTCGCCAGCAGGGTCAGGGTGTTCTTCTTCGGCTCGCCCTTCTGGTTGGCGAAGACCGTGACGACCTTCTCCTCGCCCGTCTTCGGGTCGCGCTTGGGCAGCCCGCTGTCCGGGTCCAGGACGTAGGCCTTGATGGGCAGCAGCTTCTCCACCGTGAGGTCGAAGAGGTCGCCCTCGTCCACCAGCGGTGGGTCGGCCGGCTCCAGCGGCTGGGTGAGCGCGGCCGCCGCCACGTCGCCGAAGTGCTCGATGTCCAGGCACTCGCGGCCCGCGAGGTAGGACAGGCGTCCCCGCAACTGGGCCGGGCAGGTGCGGGCGTTCGGGCAGCGGAGGTCGATGTCGCCCTCCTTCATCGCCCGCAGCGGGGTGCCGCACTCGGGGCACTCGCCCGGCATCACGAACTCCCGCTCGCTGCCGTCCCGCAGGTCGGCCACCGGGCCGAGGATCTCCGGGATGACGTCACCGGCCTTGCGCAGCACGACGGTGTCACCGATGAGGACGCCCTTGGCCTTGACGACCTCCTGGTTGTGCAGGGTGGCGAACTCGACCTCGCTGCCCGCGACCGTGACCGGCTCGACCTGGGCGTACGGGGTGACGCGGCCGGTGCGGCCGACGCCCACCTTGATGTCGATCAGCTTGGTGTTGACCTCTTCCGGCGCGTACTTGTACGCGATCGCCCAGCGCGGCGCCCGGGCCGTGGAGCCGAGGCGGCCCTGGAGCCGGATCTCGTCCAGCTTGACGACGACGCCGTCGATCTCGTGCTCGACGGAGTGGCGGTTCTCGCCGTAGTGGGCGATGAACTTCCGTACGCCGTCGAGGTCGTCGACCACGCGGTTGTGCGGGGAGGTGGGCAGGCCCCAGGTCTTCAGCAGGTCGTACGCCTGGGAGAGCCGGGTCATACCCGAGAAGCCCTCCAGCGCGCCGATGCCGTGCACGACCATGTGCAGCGGACGGGTGGCGGTGACCCGCGGATCCTTCTGGCGCAGCGAACCGGCCGCGGCGTTGCGGGGGTTGGCGAAGGGCTTGTCGCCGGCCGCGACCAGCCGCTCGTTGAGGTCGAGGAACCTCTCCATCGGGAAGTAGACCTCGCCGCGGATCTCCACGAGGGCGGGGACCTCGTCGCCGGCCAGGCGGTCCGGGATCTCCGCGATGGTGCGGACGTTGGGGGTGATGTCCTCGCCGGTGCGGCCGTCGCCGCGGGTCGCCGCGCGCGTGAGACGGCCGTTCTCGTAGGTGAGGTTGACCGCGAGGCCGTCGACCTTCAGCTCGCACAGGAAGTGGTACTCCTGCTCGCCGAGCTCCCTCGCGATGCGGTCGGCCCAGGCGGCCAGCTCGTCGTCGTTGAAGGTGTTGTCGAGCGAGAGCATCCGCTCGCGGTGCTCGACCGCGGTGAACTCCGTCGCGTAGGACCCGGCGACCTTCTGCGTCGGAGAGTCCGGGGTGCGCAGCTCCGGATACTCCGCCTCCAGGGCCTCCAGGGTCTTCAGGAGCCGGTCGAACTCCGCGTCACTGACGACGGGGGCGTCCTTCACGTAGTACCGGAAGCGGTGCTCCTCGACCTGCTCCGCCAGCTGCGCGTGCTTCTCGCGGGCCTCCGCGGGCACCGCTGTCGTCTCCGCTTGCTTGTCGCCGGCCACCGTGTTGTCCTCCCGTTACTCTGGGTTGTCCGCGAGAGATCTCGCCGCCCGGACGCAGTGGGCGAGCGCCTGGCGTGCGTAGGCGGGGGATGCGCCTGCCAGACCGCACGCCGGGGTGACCGTGACCGCCTCCGCGAGCAGCCCCGGATGCAGGCCCAGCCTGCGCCACAGCGTCCTGACACCCATGACGCTACCGGCAGGGTCTGACAATGGGCCGTCCGTGCCCGGTACGACACCGGCGAACAGCCGCGTCCCGCCCTCGACGGCCTCGCCGATCACGTCGTCGTCACGCTCGGTGAGGAGCGCGAAATCGAAGGAGACGGCGGCCGCGCCCGCCCGCCGCAGCAGCGCGAAGGGCACGTCGGGCGCGCAGGAGTGCACGACGACGGGGCCGTCCGCGTGCGCGCCGACGGTGTCCCGGAGCGTCGCCTCCACGAGTTGCCGGTCCACGGCCCGGTGGGTGCGGTAGCCGCTCGCCGTGCGGACCTGTCCCCGCAGGACGGCGGTGAGCGAGGGCTCGTCGAGCTGGAGCACGACGCGCGCTCCGGGCACCCGCCGGCTGACCTCCGCCAGGTGCAGCCGCAGTCCCTCGGCCAGGGAGGCGGCGAGGTCGCGGCAGGCCCCCGGGTCCGACAGCGCGGACTCGCCGTTGCGCAGTTCCAGGGCGGCGGCCAGGGTCCACGGCCCGACGGCCTGCACCTTCAGGTCGCCCTCGTGGCCCTGGGTGAACTCCTCCAGGGCGTCGAGGTCCTCGCCGAGCCAGGACCGGGCCCGCTTGGTGTCGCGGCCGGGCCGGTCCCCGATCCGCCAGCCGCTGGGCTCCACGCGCGCGTACAGGTCGACGAGCATGCCGGCGGTACGGCCGATCATGTCGGCTCCGGGGCCGCGCGCGGGCAGCTCGGCGAGGAAGGGGAAGTCCTCGAAGGACCCGGTGGCGGTCTTGGCGGCCTCACGGGCGTCGCCACCGGGCAGGGACCCGACACCGGTGGCACCACCGAACCTGATCACGCTGTTCTCACTCACCCCGGCAGGGTATGCCGTGACCGCCGCGCGAAACCCCGCCCCCGTCCGCGGCCCCGGCCCGTCGCGGCGGCTGCGGAGGTCATCGTCCCGGCCGCACCGTCAGGTCGTTGACCTCGGCGTCCCGCGGGAGGTCCAGGGCCATGAGGATCGTCGTGGCCACCGACTCGGGGTCGATCCACCGCCCGGGATCGTACTCCTTGCCCTCCTGCTGGTGGACCTTGGCCTGCATGGGGCTCGCCGTGCGGCCGGGGTAGACCGAGGTGACCCGGACGCCGGCCGCGTGCTCCTCCTGGCGCAGCGAGTCGGCGAGCGCCTTCAGGCCGTGCTTGGAGGCGGCGTACGCGGCCCAGTCGGCGTGGGCGCTGAGCCCGGCGCCCGAGTTGACGAAGATCACATGGCCGCGGGTCGTGCGGAGCTGGGGCAGGAAGTGGCGGGTGAGTTCGGCGGGGGCGATCAGGTTGACGTTGAGCTGGTGGCGCCAGGACTTGGGCGTCAGGTCGCCGACCGCGCCGAGGTCGACGACGCCGGCGATGTGCAGCAGCGAGTCCACCCGGTCCGGGAGCGTCTGATGGGAGAACGCCCAGGACAGTTTGTCCGGGTCCGCGAGGTCGCCGACCAGGGTGCGCGCCCCGGGGAACTCGGCGGCCAGTTCCTTCGCCCGTCCCGCGTCGCGCGCGTGCAGCACGATCTCGTCCCCGCGCGCGTGCAGCCGGCGGGCCACGGCGGCGCCGATACCGGAACCGGCCCCGGTGATCACATGAGTAGCCATGCCCGCCATGCTCGCATCAGTGGCGGCCGAGTCGCTCCTCCAGGTGGGCCAGGGCGCCGGCCGGCTCAGCGGCGAAGAAGACCAGCTCGGACAGCGGGCGCGGCAGGAAGCCCTCGGCCTCCATGCGGCGGAACTGCTCCTCCAGGCCGTCGTAGAAACCCTCGGTGTTCAGCAGGACGACCGGCTTCTCGGTGCGGCCGTGCTTCTTCAGCTCCAGGATCTCGGTGGCCTCGTCCAGCGTGCCGGTGCCGCCCACCATGATGACCACGGCGTCGGCCTTCTCCAGCAGCAGCTTCTTGCGCTCGGCGAGGTCGGCCGCGACGACCATCTCGTCGGCGCCGGGCCGCGCCTTGTTCGCGAGGAACTCCACCGAGACGCCCAGCAGCCTGCCGCCCGCCTCCTGCACGCCGTCGGCGACCACTTTCATCAGACCGACGTTGGAACCGCCCCAGACCAGGGTGTGACCGGCCTTGCCGAGCAGTTCTGCGAACTCGCGCGCGGGGCGCGTGTAGCGCTCGTCGAGGTCGGCGGCGGACAGGAAGACGCAGATGTTCATGCGCCCTACCGTACGGCTCCCGCCGCGGGCGGGAAGAAGTGCGGGCCGCCCGGTGCTGTTGTCCACATGACCCAAGGACACACGATCACCATCGAGCAGGGCGAGCGGCACGTGCGCGTGGTGCACGGCGAGCAGGTGCTCGCGGAGAGCGACCGCGCCCTGGTGCTGCGCGAGACGGGCTGTCCGGTGCGGTACTACATCCCCGCCGAGGACGTCCGCCTCGAACTGCTGACCTCCTCCGGCACCCGGACCGTCTGCCCCTTCAAGGGCACGGCCTCCTACTGGTCGCTGCCCGACGCGCCCGATCTCGTCTGGGCGTATCCGGACCCGAAGCCGGAGGTGGCGGAGATCAAGGACCACCTGTGCTTCTACGAGGTCGAAGTGTCATGAGAGCGGGCCGCACCGACGTGTCGTGACCGATGAGTTCGGTGCGGTGCGGCAGTCTGCACGGCCATGGACAAGAAGACGACTTCCCACGACGGCACCCGCCTCGCGTACGAAGTGACGGGCCGGGGGCCCACGGTGATCCTGGTGAGCGGCGCGATGTCCACCGGGGGCACCGTGGCGCCCCTGGCGGCGCGGCTCGCGGACCGCTGCACGGCCGTCGTCTACGACCGCCGGGGCCGCGGCGCGAGCGGTGACACCGCGCCGTACGCGGTCGCCCGTGAGGTGGAGGACCTGGCCGCGCTGGTCGAGGCGGTGGGGGGCGAGGCGGCACTGTTCGGGGTCTCCTCGGGCGGAGCGCTGGTCCTGGAGGCGGCGGCGAGCGGGCTGCCGGTACGTCAGGTGGCGGTCCACGAGGTGCCGTTCCTCGACTTCATGCCGGGCGGTGCCGAGCGCGAGGCGGCGTACAAGGAGCAGCTGAACGAGGCGCTGGCGGCGGACAGGCGCGGGGACGCGGTGGAGCTGTTCCTGCGGCTGACGGGCCTCGGCGAGGAGATGATCCGGGGCGCGCGCCAGTCGCCGATGTGGGCGGGCATGGAGAGCGTGGCGCCCAGCCTCGCGTACGACGACGCGGTCATGGGCGACGGACTGCTGCCCCGCGCGCGGCTGGCCGCGATCACCGTGCCCGTGCTGTCGTTCGTGGGCGGGGCGAGCCCTACGTGGATGCGCGAGGCCGGCCGCGTGGTCGCGGACACGGTGCCCGAGGGGACGTACCGCGTGCTGGAGGGCCAGACGCACATGGTCGAACCGGATGTGCTGGGGCCGGTGCTGGCCGGGTTCCTCACGGGCTGAGGAACCCGGTCGGCTCACACCGTCGCGGAGGCCGTGCGCGTGGTCGAGGCGATCGTCGCCGAGCCCACCACGCGCGTGCCGTCGTAGAGGACGATCGCCTGGCCGGGGGCGACACCGCGGACCGGCTCGCCGAAGGTGACGCGCAGCTCGCCGTCGACCGGCTCCGCGGTGACCTCGGTCTCGCCGCCGTGGGCCCGCAGCTGGGCGGTGTAGGTGCCGGGGCCGGTGGGGGCGGTGCCGCACCAGCGGGGCTTGATCGCGGTCAGGGCGCTGACGTCGAGGGCGTCGGCCGGGCCGACGGTGACCGTGTTGTTGACCGGGGAGATGTCGAGGACGTAGCGCGGCCTGCCGTCGGGGGCCGGGGTGCCGATGCGCAGGCCCTTGCGCTGGCCGATGGTGAAGCCGTAGGCGCCCTCGTGCGTGCCCAGGCGGTTGCCGTCCTCGTCGACGATGTCGCCCTCGGCCCGGCCGAGCCGCCGGGCCAGGAAGCCCTGGGTGTCGCCGTCGGCGATGAAGCAGATGTCGTGCGAGTCGGGCTTCTTGGCCACGGCGAGGTTGCGGCGCTCGGCCTCGGCACGGATCTCCTCCTTGGTGGTGACCGTGTCACCGAGGGGGAACATCGCGTGGGCGAGCTGCTTCTCGTCCAGCACGCCGAGGACGTACGACTGGTCCTTGGCCATGTCCGAGGCCCGGTGCAGCTCGCGGGAGCCGTCCTCGCGGAGGATCACCTGGGCGTAGTGGCCGGTGCAGACGGCGTCGAAGCCGAGTGCGAGCGCCTTGTCCAGCAGCGCGGCGAACTTGATCTTCTCGTTGCAGCGCAGGCACGGGTTGGGGGTGCGGCCCGCCTCGTACTCGGCGACGAAGTCCTCGACGACGTCCTCGCGGAAGCGGTCGGCGAGGTCCCAGACGTAGAACGGGATGCCGATGACATCGGCCGCGCGGCGGGCGTCGCGCGAGTCCTCGATGGTGCAGCAGCCCCGCGCGCCGGTGCGGAAGGACTGCGGGTTCGCGGAGAGCGCGAGGTGCACGCCGGTGACGTCGTGGCCGGCTTCCGCGGCGCGCGCGGCGGCGACGGCGGAGTCGACTCCGCCGGACATGGCGGCGAGGACGCGGAGGGGGCGGGGGCGCTGCGGGGTGTCAGTCATAGCCCCTCCAGGGTACGGGGGCGCGGGAACCGGGTCCGCCGGATATCCGTTGAAGATCGCGGGGGCCGAGTGGGGCGACGAGGACGACCGGGGTGACGAGGGCGACCAGGGGGTGAGGGCGGCATGAGCGCGGGAGCGTCGAAGGGCGACACCGACCGGCGGCTGGGGCGGCGGGCCCTGCTGGCGGGCGGGGCTGCGGCGGCCGTGGGCGCGGCGGCGCTGGCCCGGGAGGAGCTGTCCCGGCTGTGGTGGCGGCTGCCGGGCGTGGAGAAGTCACGGGTGGCGGGCGCGGTGGACTTCCGGGGCGCGCGCTGGGTGGCGGCGTCATCCGCGAACTACCGGCGGGCGGACCGTCCGGACGACTATCCGGTCGACCGGGTGGTCGTCCACGTCACCCAGGGCGGCTACGCGTCGGCGGTGAAGGTCTTCCAGGACCCCGGGCACCAGGCGGCCGCGCACTACATCGTGCGGAGGAACGGCCAGGTCACCCAGTTGATCCGGGAACTGGACGTGGCCTTCCACGCGGGGAACCGGGCGTACAACGAGCGCAGTGTCGGCATCGAGCACGAGGGCTTCGTCGAGCACGCGTCCTCGTTCACGGACGCCATGTACGCGGCCTCGGCGCGGCTGACGGCGGCGGTCTGCGCACGGTACGGCATACCCGTGGACCGCGAGCACATCGTCGGCCACGCGGAGGTGCCGGGCACGGACCACACCGATCCGGGGCCGCACTGGGACTGGGAGCGGTACCTGCGGCTGGTGCGGAAGGCGCGCGGAACCGGGGCGGCGTGAGGACCACGCATAAAAAATCAAGAAATAAGGGCTTTTTGTCTGCTATGAGGAGTTCTATTCTGGGAGCAAGACCTGCGAGACGAGTGAGGGAGTTCAAGCGGAGTAGCCGACTTCAGCGAGAGGCACGCGGTCTCCGCTGGTGCCGACATCGACGCTCGGACTGAGAGGCCGAAAAGGTTGCTCCGACAGAACCCGACGGCGACCCCCAGCACCTGATCCGGACAATGCCGGCGAAGGGAACCCGCCTCGTAGGTCGCTTCGCGTTCAGCTGAGGCCGGCCGCCCGTGCGCGCTCCACGGCCGGGCCGATCGCCTTGGCGACCGCTTCGACGTCCGCCTCGGTGGAGGTGTGGCCGAGCGAGAAGCGCAGGGTGCCGCGGGCCAGGTCCGGGTCGGTGCCGGTGGCGAGCAGCACGTGGCTGGGCTGGGCCACGCCCGCGGTGCAGGCGGAGCCGGTGGAGCACTCGATGCCCTGGGCGTCCAGCAGGAGCAGCAGCGAGTCGCCCTCGCAGCCGGGGAAGCTGAAGTGCGCGTTGGCCGGGAGGCGACCTTCGGGCGCCGGGTCCCCGCCGAGGATCGCGTCCGGTACGGCGCCGCGCACGGCGTCGACGAGCTGGTCGCGCAGGGCGCCGATCTCCCGCGCGAACCACGCGCGCTGCCCGGCGGCCAGCCGGCCGGCGACGGCGAAGGAGGCGATGGCCGGCACGTCGAGGGTGCCGGAGCGCACGTGCCGTTCCTGGCCGCCGCCGTGCAGGACGGGGACGGGGGTGTACTCGCGGCCGAGGAGCAGGGCGCCGATGCCGTACGGGCCGCCGACCTTGTGGCCGGAGACGGTCATCGCGGCGAGGCCGGAGGCGGCGAAGTCGACCGGGACCTGCCCGAAGGCCTGCACCGCGTCGGCGTGCAGCGGTACGTCGAACTCGGCGGCCGCTTCCGCCAGTTCACGGACCGGCATGACCGTGCCGATCTCGTTGTTGGCCCACATCACGGTGGCCAGGGCCACGTCCTCGGGAGCGCGGGCGATCGCCTCGCGCAACACCTCGGGGTGGACGCGGCCGTGGGGGTCGACGGGGAGGTACTCGACCGTGGCGCCCTCGTGTTCGCCGAGCCAGTGGACGGCGTCGAGGACGGCGTGGTGCTCGACGGGGCTGGCGAGGATGCGGGTGCGGGCCGGGTCCGCGTCGCGGCGGGACCAGTACAGGCCCTTCACGGCGAGGTTGTCGGCCTCGGTGCCGCCGGAGGTGAAGACGACCTCACTGGGGCGGGCGCCGAGCGCTTCCGCGAGGGTCTCGCGGGATTCCTCGACCGTACGGCGGGCCCGGCGGCCGGAGGCGTGCAGGGAGGACGCGTTGCCGGCGATGCTCAGCTGGGCGGTCAGCGCCTCTGCCGCCTCCGGGAGCATCGGGGTCGTGGCGGCGTGGTCGAGGTAAGCCATGGTGTGGCCGATTCTACGGGGCCCTTGTGGTCGGCTTCGGCGGCACCTGGGGCTGCGCCCCGCCTGAGCCGCACCGGGCTCCGTGGTGGCGTGCCCGGCACTGTCGGCCGTGCCACCCTGCGCAACGACTGTCCACAGCGGGCGGGGGCGGTGGGGTGCCCCGTCGTCCTCGGGGCCGCCTCCTGCGCGTGGGGGTCAGGGCGCGGTCACAGGCTCCAGGAGACCGTGTGGGAGATCTGCATCGCCGTCAGCAGGACGGCCAGGTCGGCGATGCCCAGGGCCAGGCCCAGGTAGGCGCGGCCGCGGCGGCTCGTGCCGCGCCAGAGGGCGACGACGGCCAGGGCGATGGCGACCGGGCCGAGGAAGACGTTGAGGACGAGCAGGCCGAGGAGGCCCAGGATGAAGGACGCGACGGCCATGCCGTCGGCGTCGCGGGTGCGCGGGCGGGTGTCGGTGCGGCCGGTGGCCGGTGCGGTGAGTTGCATGACGCTCAGCTCCTGAAGTCCTTTCGTGACGGTCGGTCGGCCGTGTGCGGCACGGTCAGTCGACCGAGGTGCGGCGACGGCGGCCGTGGCGCTCGCGGATCGCGAAAACGCCGAGCCAGACGGCGATGACGGCGGCCAGCAGGCCGGTGACGGTCAGCGGTGCGTGGGCCACGGTGCCCAGCACCACGCCGAGCAGCATGAGTGCGGCGACGAGGAACAGCATGGGATCAGATCCCCCCTCCGAGATGCCTCGTGTCGAGCCGTTGTGAAGTTTGGGTGAACAGTTGTAGTAACAGTTGTTCACTGACTTCGAGTCTAGCGCGTCCCACGGCTTTTCAATTCCAGAGAACAGTTGTTAACTGGATGACATGAGTCACACCCTCGGCATCCGGCAGGCCCAGAAGCAGAAGACCCGGCAGGCGTTCCTCGACGCGGCACTCGCGCTGCTGGAGGAGCAGAGCCTGAGCAGCCTGGGCCTGCGCGAGGTCACCCGGGCGGTCGGGGTCGCCCCGACCGCCTTCTACCGGCACTTCCGCTCGACCGCGGATCTCGGCGTGGCCCTGGTCGACGAGGCGCTGGGCAGCCTGCACCCGATGGTGCGGACGACCGTGTCCACGACCGGCGACAGCGAGGAACGCATCACGCGGGCCATCGAGTTGATCGCCCACCACGTGGACGCCTATCCGGCGCACGTCCGGTTCATCGCCCGGGAGCGGCACGGCGGGGTGCAGCCGGTACGCGCGGCCATCCGGGAGCAACTCGCCCGGTTCGCCGAGGAGGTGAAGGCCGAGCTGGCCAAGGACTCCGAGGCGGCGGACTGGGACGACGACGACCTGCTGATGCTCGCGCACCTCTACGTCGACCAGATGCTGATCACCGCCTCCCTGTTCCTGGAGGCGCTGGAGGCCCCGGAGGAGGAGCGGGAGCGGGTGACCCAGCTCGCCGCCCGCCAGCTGAGGCTCATCAGCATCGGCCGCAACCACTGGCGGGACTGAGGCCCGCGCTCCCGAAGCGGCCACCCCGCCCAGCCCCGCTCCCGATGCGGCCGCGCCGCTCAGCCCTGTTCGGCCGCTCCCCCGGTCCGGCCTCCCGCCCGTCCGTCGCCCGAAGCGCCGCAGCCCCCGGCCTGCCCCGCGCCCGGGCCGCCCCGACCGCCGGGCGCGCCGCTCGGCACACCCGTGGGTATCCCGCTGGGCATGCCGGTCGGCCCGCCCGCGGCGGCCCCCGACGGCGCACCGGACGGAGCCCCGCTCGGCCTGCCGGACGCGCCGCCCGTCGGCATGCCGGACGGTGCCCGGCAGTCGCGCTGCCCGCCGGAGTCCTGGGTGGTGGAGGCGGACGAGCCGCCGGAGCCGCACGCGGTCAGCAGCAGGGGGGACACGGCGAGAAGGACGACGGCGGGGAGAATCCGGGCACGCTTCATGAGAGTCAGCTCCGAGATCGATGAGTTGGTCCTGGGGCCTGCACTCGATCAACGGCGCGTGGGACGTCCCTGGGAGCGCCCTGTCCGCACCCTGTCGAACAGGCAAAGCGCGTCCCAAGTGCCCTCCTTCATCCGGGGTTTTTGTCGCCGTCGGGGGACGCGCCCCGGTACAGGGCCGTGACGGCGCGGGCCCCCGCCAGCAGCTCCGCGCGGGCCTCGGGCGGGTCCAGGACCTCCAACCGGTCCGAGAAGGCGAGGAGTTGCCGCACCGCGCGCAGCACCGGGTACGACAGCCGGGCGATCACCCACTCGCTCTCGCCGTCGTCGCCGGGCAGGGCGGTGAGCTGGGCGGCGGCCATCCGCTGGAACATGTCGAGATGCTCGCGCCGCAGCCGGACGGTGACCTCGACCCCGTTCTCCCGGTCCTCCACCTGACGGCGCAGCATCTCCCAGACGTCGGCCAGTTCGATGCCCTTCCGACGCCGTACGGGGTCGTCCAGCAGCCGGGCCGAGCGCACCCGGTCGGCCCGGAACAGGCGCGGGGCGCCGCGCCGGTCGGCGACCAGGTACCAGACCCCCGCCTTGGCCACCAGCCCGTAGGGGTCCACGGTGTACGCCCGCGGCTCCCGCTCCCCGCTGTGCCGGTAGCGCAGCCTGAGGCGCCGGTCGGAGAAGACCGCGTCCTGCAGCACCTCCAGGTCGACGGCCTGTCGCGGCCCGCTCCGCCAGCGGGTGGCGTCGACCAGGATCCGGCGGCTGGTCACCTCGGCGGCGGGCCGGTACGGCGCCGGGAGCGCGGCCATCACCTTGCGCAGGGCGGAACCGAGCGCCGCGTCGAGCCCGAGCGCGGCGTGGGCGCCCTGGGCGGCCAGGATGAACAGGGCGCGGGACTCGTCGGCGGTCAGGCCGGTGACGTCCGTGCGGAAGCCGGCGAGGAGTTCGATGCCGCCGTGCCGGCCGCGTTCGGCGTAGACGGGGACGCCCGAGGCCGACAGCGCCTCGACGTCCCGGTAGATGGTGCGGACCGAGACCTCCAGCCGGCCGGCGAGTTCGTGTGCCGGCACCCGGCCCCGGGTCTGGAGGAGCAGCAGGATCGACAGCAGACGGTCGGACTTCACGCCCCCACACTCCCGCCTCCGCGAAGTCCCGCGCAAATGTTGACGGAAGTTGTCAGGTTATCCGGGGATGCTCCTCCTACCGATCACGAGGGAGACATCACGATGACCACCACCGGATTCACCGATCCGCGCCCCGTCTACACCCGTGCCACCGAGCAGGCGGCGGAGATCATCAAGGCGGTGCGCCCCGAGCACCTCGACGCCCCCACGCCGTGTACCGAGTTCGACGTACGGTCCCTGCTGAGCCACGTCGTCGGTGGCACCCGGCGGATCGCGGTCGTCGGCGAGGGCGGCGACGGGCTCGCCGTGCACCCGACCGCCGACGGCGTCGCGGACGACGGCTGGGCGGCGGCGTACGAAGAGGTACGGGTGCGCGTGCTGAAGGCCTGGGAGAGCGACGAGCGGATGACGAGCGCGGTGCGCGTGCCCTGGGGCGAGGTCCCCGGCCACGCGGCGCTGTCGGGCTACGTCATGGAGATCGTCACCCACACCTGGGACCTCTCCGAGGCGATCGGGCACCCGCGGGAGCTGGACCCCGAACTGGCCGAGTTCGCCCTGGCCAACGCCCGCAGGGTGCTGCCCGACTCCCGGCCCCGCGACGCGGCGACGCCCTTCGCCGAGCGCCGGGAGGCGTCCGACGGGGCCGGCCCCTACGAGCGGCTGGCGGCCTGGCTGGGGCGTACACCGCTCCGCCGGAGCTGAGGCCCCGGGACCCGGATCAGCCGAGCCGCGCGCGGGCCAGCTGGCGGGACTGGGCGACCAGGCGGTCCTCGGAGTCCCAGACCTCGGCGTCCTCCTCCAGGAAGCCGCCGGCCAGGTTGCGGGTGGTGATCGACACCCGCAGCGGGCCGGGGGCCGGACGGTGGCGCACGTGGACGGTGAGTTCCACGGTGGGCACCCAGCCCTTGAGGCCGATCTCGAAGGCGGTGGGCGGGAGGGCGTCCACCGCCAGGAGCAGGGAGAGGGGGTCCGCGTCGCGGCCGTCGGCGAGGCCGAACCAGGCGCGCATCTCCCCCTTGCCGGACGGTGCCCCGAGGGCCCAGCCGAGGGTCGCGGGATCGAGCTTGAGCATCAGGCGGTCGGTGATCGCGGAGCTGCCCTCGACCGGGGTGGGGCCGTCCTCGGGGCCGAAGCACTGGTCCATGGGCGGGATCGCCGGCGGCTTCGCGGTCGTACGGACGTCGTCGGGCAGGGTGCCGAGGTCGCCGTAGGAGGCGAGGACGCGGATGCGTTCGACCTCGTTGCCCTCCTCGTCGTACTGGAGGAGCGAGGCCTGGCCGGTGGAGAGGGTGCGGCCGGTGCGGACCGTCTCCGTGCGGACGACCGCCGGGCCCGGCTGGGAGGCGGTCAGGTAGTGCGCGGAGATGGTGAAGGGGTCCGGGTGCGGGAGGGTGTCCGCGAGGGCCCTGCCGAGCACGGCCAGCAGGTAGCCGCCGTTGACGGCGCTGATGATGGTCCAGCCGGCCGAGAGGTCGATGTCGTAGACGCCGGGCGCGCGCCGGGTCACCGCGGTGT
Source organism: Streptomyces sp. NPDC015139 (assembly GCF_043079785.1). NCBI lineage: Bacteria > Bacillati > Actinomycetota > Actinomycetes > Kitasatosporales > Streptomycetaceae > Streptomyces > Streptomyces sp. NPDC015139. The sequence continues at coordinate 269,313 of NZ_JBIBUW010000011.1, forward strand.
CGCGGTCGAACTCGCCGGCACCGATCACGGCCCGCGAAGGAGCGGAGGCGGAAGCTGCTTCTGGCATGGGTGAACGGTACAACAGCAAACTACTAAGCGGTAGCTTTTTGGCCCGGCACCTCGTCGCCAAGGTGAGGATCCGGCAATTTCCCGGTAAGTGTCCGGACACGTCCACAACCCGGAGCCGGGAATTCCCCTCTAGGGGGACATGAGCCTCACCGGGACTCCGTTCCTCTGCACGACCATCGCCCTGTCCGTGGTCGCTCTCGTGCTGCCGCTCCTGACGTGGTCGCGGATGCGCGGGCCCCGGCCGCTGCGGCTGGCGGCGCGGACACTGATGCTGCTGTTCGCCCAGGGCACGGCGGTCACCCTGGTCTTCGTCCTGGTGAACAACCAGAACGCCCTGTACGACAACTGGGCCGACCTCCTCGGCACCGGCGATCACGTCCAGCAGGCCGCGGACCTCGGGGGCGACGGCACCGGCGGGATAGCGGTGCAGCGGCTGCCCAGGGTCGAGCAGACCTTCACGGCGGCCGACGGACCCGGCATGCGCGCGGCCGGCGGAGTACGCGTCACCCAGCTCAGGGGCCGGGTCTCGGGCGTGAACGCCGAGGTCTACGTGTGGCTGCCGCCCCAGTACGACGACCCGGCCCATCGCGGCAAGAGGTTTCCGGTCGTGGAGCTGCTGCCGGGCTACCCGGGATCGGCGAAGGCCTGGTTCGGTTCACTGCGGGCCCATGAGCAGCTGCTGCCGCTGATGCGGAGCGGGCAGGTCGCGCCGTTCATCCTGGTCGCGCCGCGCACCAACCTGCTGGCCGGCGTCGACACCGGCTGCGCCAACATCCCGGGCCAGGTCAACGCCGACAGCTGGCTCAGCATCGACGTGCCGAAGATGGTCACCGACAACTTCCGGGCCCAGCCGGCACCGCAGGGCTGGGCGGTGGCCGGGTACTCGGCGGGCGCGCACTGCGCGGCCAAACTGGCCGTGGCCCACCCGGACCGGTACCGGGCCGCGGTGAGCATGTCCGGGTACGACGACCCGATCGGCGAGCGCAACTCCCTCGCCGCCCAGACCCCCGCCCTGCGCGCCGCGAACAATCCGTACCTGCTCCTGCGGAAGGCACCCGTACCGCCCCGGATCGCGCTGTACCTCTCCGGTCAGCCCGGCGACGGCTACGAGGCGGGCACGGCCCTGCAGTCCGCGGCCAGGGCGCCGACCACCGTGCACGTGGTGTTCGTACCGCGCAGCGCGGGCGGCCACAACATGGCGCTGTGGCGGCCGCAGGTCACCCCGGTCTTCCGCTGGCTGACCCTGGAGATGGGCCAGGGCCGCGCCGGAGGCCGGGTGGGCGCCGCGGACGGCCCCGTCGGCTCCCTCCCGGGGGACACCGGGTTCCTCACCGGGACCGCCGCCGGGGCCCGTCGACCGGCCGGGGCTACTCCTCGGTCACCGTCGACCGGCGGTTCCACGCACGCGGCGCTCGCCAGTGGAACCGCATCGCGAGCAGCCGCAGCACGAAGGCCATGACGACCGCGAGCCCGCTGGTGAGCGGGGTCAGGGCGTCATAGCGGATGAACAGCACGACCATCGAGGCGCCGACGACGGCGGGGACGGCGTACAGATCGCGGTCCCAGCGCAGCAGCGACGGCACCTCGTTGGCGAGCACGTCCCGCAGCACGCCGCCGCCGACGGCGGTGGCGAGGCCCAGCGTCGCCGAGGCGGTCAGGCCGAGGCCGTAGCTGTACGCCTTCGTGGTGCCGCTCACGGCGAAGAGGCCGAGACCGGCGGCGTCGAAGACGAGCACGCCCATCTGGATCCGCTCCACGTGCGGGTGCAGGAAGAAGACGACGAGCGTGGCGAGCAGCGGGGTGAGGAAGTAGCCGAGGTCGGTGAAGGCGGCCGGCGGAACCGCTCCGATGACCAGGTCGCGGAACAGCCCTCCGCCCAGCGCGGTGACCTCGGCGAGCACGGCGATGCCGAAGACGTCGAAGTTCTTCCGGACGGCCAGGAGCGCGCCGGAGATCGCGAACACGAAGATGCCGATCACATCGAGCGTGTGCTGGACGGAGGGACTGAAGAGTTGCTGGAGCTGCACCCTGACATTCTCACCCAACGGAGCGGGTGAACCTTACAAAGCCAGGCTTACAGGGCCGGTTTCCCTGTGGTGAACAGCCAGGCGTCGAAGAGGTCGTCCAGCTGCTGCCCGCTGACCCGCTCGGCGAGGCGGATGAAGTCGGCGGTGTCCGCGTTGCCGTACCGGTGGAGCCTGGTCCAGGCGGGCAGCAGGCGGAAGAAGGCCCGGTCCCCGATCCGCTCGCGCAGCGCCTGGAGGGTCATCGCGCCGCGCTGGTAGACGGCGGAGGCGAACATCGTGTCGCGCTGCGGGTCGGCCACCTTGATCTGCCAGAAGGCGGAGCCGGCGGGACGGGAGTCGTAGCCGGCGCGGAAGGAGTCGTGGGCGGAGCGGGTGCCCTGGTGCTCGGCCCACAGCCACTGGGCGTAGGTGGCGAATCCCTCGTTCAGCCAGATGTCCTTCCACTGCGCCACGCTCACCGAGTCGCCGAACCACTGGTGGGCCAGCTCGTGCACGATGGTCGACTCGCTGCGCACGGCCGAGTAGGCGGGCTTGCTCTGCACCTCCAGCGAGAACCCGGCCTCGGGCATGTCGTCGACGATCGCGCCGGTCTCCTCGAACGGGTAGGGCCCGAAGACCTGGGACCAGTAGTCCGTGGCGGCCGCGGTGACGGCGTACACGTCGACGCTGTTGCCGTTCTTCAGCACCGGGTCGACGGCGACGTAGATCGGGGTGCCGCCGGGGGTCCTGCCGGTGCGTACGTCGAACTTGCCGATGGTGGCCGTGGCGAGGTAGGTCGCCATCGGCCTGCGCTCGCGCCAGTGGGTGTACGTCGAGCCGCCCCGGTCGTACGTCGACACCAGCCGGCCGTTGGAGACGGCGGTCAGGCCCTTCGGGGCCTTGACGCGGATGTCGTAGGTGGCCTTGTCGGAGGGGTGGTCGCTGGACGGGAACCAGGTGGAGGCGGCGTTGGGCTCGCAGGCGACGAAGACGCCGTCACCGGTCTTCATCCAGCCGTAGTCCGACCCGAACACGATGGGGCCGTTGAGCGGTCGGGGTATGCCGCCGTAGGTGACGCTCACCGTGAAGTGCCGTCCGGCGCGCAGGTAGCGGCGCGGGGTGACGGTGATCTCGTCGCCGTCCCGTGTGAACGCGGCGCGTCTGCCGTCGACTTCGACGCGGCTGACCTCCAACTGCCGGAGGTCGAGGTCGAAGGACGAGAGGTTCTGGGTGGCGCGCGCGGTGAGGGTGGCACGGCCGTCGAGGCGGCCGGTGTCCGGGGCGTAGGCGAGGGCGAGGTCGTAGTGGCGGGCGTCGAAGCCGCCGTTTCCGAGTTCGGGGAAGTAGGGATCGCCGATGCCCGCCGTGCCCGGGGTGGGGGCGGAGGAGGCGGCGATGACGAGGAAGGAGGCCGCCGCGGTCGCGAGGGCCCCCAGACGTGCCGAACGGGAGAGTGCCATGAGTCGTCCCTTTCGAGCATGTGCCGGTCAGTGGACTGACACGGACGACTCTGCGCTCTCCCGTTCAGGCATGTACATGACTTTGCCGACTTGTCATGTGCTACTTGTCGGTTGACTCCTGGGAGTCGGATCCGGAGTCGGCGTCGGCCGCGGCCTCCGCCCCGGACTCGGCGTCGCGCTCCGCCTCGGCCTCACGGCCGGCCTGCTCGGCGACGGCCTCCGGCTCCGCGGCGGGAGCGTCGGAGGCGGCACCGGCCGACGCCTCGGGCGCGCCGTCGGCCGCGGGTTCGGCCTTCCCGGTGGAGACCTTCGCCCCGGGACCGGTCTTCGCGCCGGACTCCGCGACGGCCTCGGCAGCCGCTTCCTCCTCGGCGACGGGCTCGGCCTCGGCCTTGGCCTCGGCAGCGGACTCAGCCTCAGGCTCCGCCTCCGCCTCGGGCTTGGCCTCGGCAGCAGGCTTCGCCGCGACGGCCGTCTCCTCGGCAGTGGCCGTCTTCTCGGCGGCGGCCGTCTCGGACACCGCCGCCTCCTCGGCCGCCGGCTCCTCCGCCGCCGAACCGCCGGCGGTGATCGCGTCCGGGACCAGCTCGGACGCGGCCTTCGCCACCGACAGCAGGACGGTGTCCTGCGGAGCCTGGTCGGCGAAGTTCTCCGGGTGGTGGCACGCGACCCGCTGACCCGGCTTCAGCTCGACGAGCTGCGGCTCGGTCGTCTTGCAGATCTGCGTCGCCTTCCAGCACCGGGTGTGGAACCGGCAGCCGGACGGCGGGGCGATCGGCGAGGGCACGTCGCCGCGCAGCAGGATGCGCTCGCTCTTCTGCCCCCGGCGCTTCGGGTCCGGCACCGGCACGGCCGACATCAGCGCGTTGGTGTACGGGTGCATCGGCGCCTCGTACAGCGAGGTGCGGTCGGCGAGCTCGACGATCTTGCCGAGGTACATCACCGCGATGCGGTCCGAGACGTGCCGCACCACGGAGAGGTCGTGGGCGATGATCACGTAGGTGAGGCCGAGTTCCTCCTGGAGGTCGTCCATGAGGTTCACGACCTGCGCCTGGATCGACACGTCCAGGGCGGACACCGGCTCGTCCGCCACCACGAGCTTCGGCTTGAGGGCGAGCGCGCGGGCGATACCGATGCGCTGGCGCTGACCGCCGGAGAACTCGTGCGGGTAGCGGTTGTAGTGCTCGGGGTTGAGACCCACCAGTTCGAGGAGCCGCTGGACCTCCTTCTTCACCCCGCCCTCGGGCTCGACGCCCTGCAGCCGGAAGGGCGCGGAGACGATCGAGCCGATGGTGTGCCGGGGGTTCAGGGAGCCGTACGGGTCCTGGAAGATCATCTGGATGTCGCGGCGCAGCGGGCGCATCCGCCCGGTGCTCAGCCGCGTGATGTCCTGGCCCTCGAAGGTGATCCTGCCGCCGGTCGGGTCCTGGAGGCGGGTGATGACCCGGCCCATGGTCGACTTGCCGCAGCCCGACTCGCCGACCACGCCCAGGGTCTCGCCCTTGCGCACCTCGAAGTCGATGCCGTCGACCGCCCTCACGGCGCCGACCTGGCGCTGCAGGATGCCCTTCTTGATCGGGAAGTGCTTGGTCAGGCCCTCGACCCTGAGCAGCACGTCACGCTCTTCCGGGGACGACGCCTGCTTCGGGACCGTGGCCTCGGCGACGGTGTCCGTCTTCTTGGTCTCACTCACAGCTTCGGCGCAATCTCTTCGGTCCAGATCCGCTGACGGTCCTCCGCCGAGAGGTGGCAGGCGGACCAGTGCCCGGTGCTCACCAGCTCCAGCTCGGGGCGCACCGTGCGGGTGACGTTCCCCTTGGGGATGTCCGCGTACGGGCAGCGCGGGTGGAAGGCGCAGCCCGAGGGGACGTTGATGAGGCTCGGCGGCTGGCCCTTGACGGGGATGAGCCGTTCGGAGGTGTCGCGGTCGATACGGGGCATCGAGCCGAGCAGACCCCAGGTGTAGGGGTGCTGCGGCTGCTCGAAGACCTGGTCCGCCGGACCGCGCTCCACGCACCGGCCGCCGTACATCACGAGGACGTCGTCGGCGATCTCGGCGACCACACCGAGGTCGTGGGTCACCATGATGACCGCGGAGCCGAACTCCTTCTGCAGATCCCGGATCAGATCGAGGATCTGCGCCTGGACGGTCACGTCGAGTGCGGTGGTCGGCTCGTCCGCGATGAGCAGCTCGGGGTTGTTCACCAGCGCCATGGCGATCATGGCGCGCTGGCGCATACCGCCGGAGAACTCGTGCGGGTAGCCGTCCACCCGCTTGGCCGGCTCGGGGATGCCGACCCGGTCGAGCATCTCGATGGCCCGCTTACGGGCGACCTTCCTGCTGACGTTGTGGTGCACCCGGTAGGCCTCGACGATCTGGTCGCCGACCTTGTAGTACGGGTGCATCGCGGACAGCGGGTCCTGGAAGATCATCGCCATCTCGCGGCCGCGGAGCTTGCGCACCTCGTCCGGGGCGGCGGAGACCAGTTCCTTGCCGTCCAGCCAGATCTCGCCGGACATCTGCACGTTCTTGCCGCGGGTGCCGAGCCGGTGCAGGCCCATGATGGCCTGCGAGGTGACCGACTTGCCGGAGCCGGACTCGCCGACGACGGCGAGGGTCCGGCCCTTCTCCAGCGAGAAGCTGAGTCCGTCGACGGACTTGACCAGGCCGTCGTCGGTCGGGAAGTGCACCTTGAGGTCGCGGACCTCGAGGAAGGCCTCGGGCGCCTTGCGGGCGGAGGTGGGCTCCCCCACCGCGGCACCGGTCTTGGAGAGTTCGGTCACGAGAGCCTCACCCGCGGGTCGGCGGCGGCGTAGAGCACGTCCACCAGGAGATTTGCGAAGACGACGAAGAATGCGGCGAGCAGGGTCACGCCGAGGATCTTGGGCAGGTCGTTGTCGGTGATGCCCTGCACCGCGTACTGGCCGATGCCGGGCAGCGAGAACACCGACTCCGTGATCACGGCGCCGCCGAGCAGCAGACCGAGGTCCATGCCGAAGACCGTGATGATCGGGGTGAGGGCGGCCCGCAGTCCGTGCCGGGTGACGACGGTGCGCTCCCGCAGGCCCTTGGCGCGGGCCGTGCGGATGAAGTCCTCGTTCATCGTCTCCAGCATGCCCGAGCGGGTGAGCCGGGCGTAGATCGCGGAGTACAGCAGGGCGAGCGAACACCACGCCGGGAAGAGGGTGTTGGCCCACTGGGAGGGGTTCTCGGTGAACGGGACGTAGGTCTTGCCGAAGATCGGCCACTGATAGGTGAAGAGCAGGATCGCCAGGTTTCCCGTGAAGAACATGGGCAGCGAGACGCCGGTGAGCGCGATGCCCATGAAGGCCCGGTCCAGGACCGAACGCGGCTTCAGTGCGGAGACGACGCCGGCCACGACACCCGAGACCAGCCACAGCACGGCGGCACCGACGGCCAGCGAGAGGGTGATCGGAAGTCGGGAGGTCAGCTCCGGCCACACGGCCTGGTGGTTCTTGAACGAGTAACCGAAGCAGGGTGCGTCGCAGTGCACCGTGGTGGGGCCGAGGTCGTAGGTGGCGCCGGCCACGATCCCCTTGATGAAGTGCCAGTACTGGACGTAGACGGGCTGGTCCAGACCGAGGTTGTGCTTGACAGCGGCGATGTCCGCCGGGGACGGGCTCTTGCCGATGTACTGCTGCGCCAGCTGGTCCGCTGTCTGGCCGGCAAGCCGTGGCAGCAGGAAGAAGATGGCGAAGGTGACCGCGGAGACGACCAGCAGCAGGATCACTGCCGCGAACGTCCGGCGGAGGATGTACGAGATCACGGGGACCGGCGCTGGTGCCCGCGGGCCGCGAAGCCCGCGGGCACCAATGCCTTCACCTGCCTTCCGGGGCTGCTACTTCGACGCGACGCCGATGTTGAGGTAGTCGTACTGACCGCTGAAGGCCGCCGTGGAAACCAGGTTGGTGTAGTTCTGCGGGCGGGCGAGCAGGACCTTGAAGTAGGTCAGCGGGACGAGGACGGCATCGTCCATGGTCTTCTTGTCGATCTGCGTGTAGAGGCTGTTGCGCGCGGCGTCGTCCTGGGTGCCGATCGCCTTGCCGAGCAGAGCGTTGACGTCCTTGTTGTCGTACTGCGACAGGTTGGTGTTACCGGACTGGCTGATCGCCTTGCCGTTCAGGATCTGCTGCAGGAAGCCGTAGCCGGAGGGCCAGTCGGCACCCCACTGCATCATCTCCAGGCCGATGTTCTGCTTCTTGGTGAACTTCGGCACACCCGCGTAGTCGGTGAAGTACTTGCCCGACGGGAACTGCTTCAGGCTGGCGTTGATGCCGACCTTCTTCAGCGAGTTGATGATCGCCGTGGCGGCGTCGATCTCCTGCGGACGGTCCGAACGGGCCGAGATGTTCGTCGAGATCGACGACTTGCCGCAGGCCTTGAGCTGCTCCTTGGCCTTGGCGACGTCACCCTTGTTGCCGGCGGTCGCGTAGGCGTCGGCCTTCTCGTAGCCCGGGATGTCCGGAGGCAGGACCGTGGAGGCGATGTCACCGCGGATCGGGCCGCCCTCGGCGGTCTGCACCGAGACCTTGTCGATCGCGAACTGCACGGCCTTGCGGCACTCGACCTTGTCGAACGGCTTCACCGTGGTGTTGATCGCCATGTAGACCAGGCGGCCACCGTAGGTGTTGTCGGTGTTGGCCTTCTTGTCCGCGTCGGTGAGCACCTTGGCCTGCGTGGAGGCCTGGACACCCGTACCGGCCAGGTCGATCGCGTCGCCGGCGAGGACGTCCTGGTCGATGGTCTCCGGGTTGACCTTCAGCTTGACGACGATCTTTTCCGGCAGCTGCTTGCGCAGCGGGTCGGTCTTCGCGTCCCACTTGTCGTTGCGCACGAGCACGGCCTGCTTGCCGTCCTCGTAGCTCTGGAACTTGTAGGAGCCGGAGGACACGATGTTCTTGACGTAGTCGACGCCCTTGTCCTTCGCCTGGGGCACCGGAGCCGTCTGCGGGGCGGCGACCAGGTAGTCGAACTCCTGGAAGGCCTGCTTCAGGTGGAAGACGATCGTGGTGTCGTCCGGCGTCTCGATGGAGGACAGGCCCTTGCCGCTCTTGTCCTTGTAGGGGCCCTTGTACTTGTCGCCGTCGGCCATGAACTGCTGGAAGTAGTTCGGGCCGAGGGAGAGCACGTCACGCGCGAAGTTCGAGCGCTCGACGGCGTACTTGACGTCCTTCGACGTGATCGCCGTGCCGTCCTCGTACTTCAGGCCCGCACGCAGCTTGTACGTCCAGGTCTTGCCGCCGTCGCTCGGGACACCCTTGCTCGCCGCGAGGTCCGGGACGAGGGTGTTGCCCTTCTCGCCCGCGCCGGGCTGGAACGTCATCAGCGGGCGGGCGTACAGCCGGCTGAGGTTGTACATGTACGCGTAGTACGTGTTGCCCGGGTCGAACGAGTCCGGGACGTCGGACAGCTCGTAGGTGAGCGTCCCGCCCTTCTTGTCGGAGGCGTTGACGACGTCCTTGGTCGCGGCGTTGGCCCCGGCCGACTTGGTGCCGTTCTCGTTCTTGTTGTCATCGGCCTTGCTGCAACCCGCAAGAAGCAGGCTGACGGAGCCGATGGCCGCGATCGCGGCCAGCGCTGACCTTCGCATGATGGGCGCTTTCCCCTCCATTGTTGGAAACTTTTCGGGCTCTCCGCCGCCGGCGTCAGCGGCTGCGTGGGTCGAGAGCATCGCGCAGACCGTCACCCAGCAGGTTGAACGCCAGGACGGTCACGAAGATGGCGAGACCGGGAACGATCATGTACTGCGGGTCGACCTGGTAGTACGTGACCGCTTCGCGGAGCATGCCGCCCCAGGACGCCTGCGGGGGCTGGATGCCGACGCCGAGGAAGCTCAGGGACGCCTCGAAGAGGATGTTGGTCGGAATGAGCAGCGTCGAGTAGACGATGATCGGGCCGACCAGGTTGGGCATCAGCTCCCGGAAGAGGATGTACGGGGCCTTGGCACCCATGCCGCGGGAGGCGTCGACGAACTCGCGCTCCCGCAGGGCGAGGGTCTGCCCGCGGACGATCCGGCCCAGGTAGGGCCAGTTGAAGAAGCCGATGACGAAGATGAGCACGCTCAGGTGGAGCGGGAGCCCGTTGAGGCCGAACGCGCCGCCCTGCAGGGTCGCGGAGATGGCGATGGCGAACAGCAGGAGGGGGAAGGCCAGGAACGTGTCCATGAGCCGGCTGATCACGTTGTCGACGCGGCCGCCGTAGTAGCCGGCGATGACACCCATGATCGCGCCGATCACGTTGGACAGGACGGTGGCGCCGAAGGCGACCACCAGCGACACCCAGGAGCCCTCCAGGACGCGGGTGGCGATGTCACGGCCGAACTTGGGGTCCACGCCGAGCGGGTGGTCCGCGCTCATGCCGCCCCAACTGCCCTTGGGCAGCGAGGTGTCCGGGGTGATCAGGTCCTGGTTGAAGGCGTTGGGGTCGAGCCCCAGGGCGGCCTGGAGGGGGCGCGAGAGGATCGCGAGGAGGATCAGCAGGATCACGATGATGCCGCCGGCGACGGCGACCTTGTCCTTCTTGAACCGGGTCCAGGCGATCTGACCCAGAGAACGACCCTCGATCTGCCCCTTACCGGCACCCGCGAGCACAGCCTCCGGCTGTGCCTCGGCTGCCGCCCCGGTGGTCTCGATCGGTGCGGTCACGGTGAGCGACCCCTCTCGCCGGTGGTGACCGGCCTGCGCCTGCCGCGGATTGCGGCTTTGTCGACTTGCCATCGATCACGAGGTCTCGACCTCGCGTCTGAGTCGCGAGTCTTCAGCGTGGCCGCGATCACCCGCCAGATGTGGCGGCGAAAGTATGCGCAACCGTGATGCAGTGCGGGGGATTCCGTTATCCGAACAGTGGGTAACGGCTCTCGGACGCGGGCCAGTTGTGGCGGAACGGGGAATTTGCGCGATTTGGGGCGTACGGCTGACGTCTACGCGCGCAGAAGCACTCGGTCCGCGCAAATCCTGCGTTCCGGCGTCAAGGAGCGGGGTGCCGGGACGAGTTGATCAGTAGCCGCCGTGCACCGGCGGATAGCCGTATCCCGCGGCCGGCGCCTGCGGCTGCGGAGCGGCCTGCAGCTGGGGCTGGGGCGGGGCCGCGTGGGCCTCGCGGTCGTAGAACGGGCGCGCGTTCGCCCGCATCCACATCACCACCGGGTCGTACTCGTCGGTCATCGCGACCGTCGACACCGGCAGCCCCTCCGGGACCGCCCCGACGGACTGCTGCATCATCCCGCGGACCGAGTCGACCGCGGCGGGCGAGGTGTCGTACACGTCCAGGCCGAGGGCGAGGTACGGCGCCCCGAGCGCCGGCTGCACCCAGGCGCGGCGCAGGGAGCGCAGGGCCGGGGTGCGGTGGGCGTTCTGCGCGAGCAGGGCGTAGAACTGCGGGATCTCGATGGTGGGTTCGGCGAGCCGGAGCGGGCCGGCGGGCTGCCGGTCCAGTCCGGTGGCGATGCGGCGCAGGTCCAGCCAGGGGATGCCGACGCCGCCGCCCCGGGCGTGCGGGTTGAGCCAGAGACCGTAGTGGTCGGGATAGAGGGTGCGGGCCACGTCGAGCCCGTCGACCACTTCGTACGAGCGGTTCCAGCCGCTGGCCGACAGCTCCTGGGCGGAGGTGACACAGGGGGCGTAGTGGAAGCCGTCGACCTCCATGTCCCCGTACTGGGCGTCCGGGGAGCCGGCCTGGCCGTGCCACAGGAGCATCCAGATCTGGCCGGAGGAGGGGGTGACGAGGGCGCGGAGCAGGGCCTCGTAGGCGTCGTAGCGTCCGGGCGTGACCTGGCGCAGCATGTTTTCCACGCTGCCGCTTGGGCTCGCGCTCACCTGTCTTACCGCCCCTCCGATTGTTTCCCCGCGTGTGGGGACAGCTTAAGCGCCCAGGAGCCCGGGGCCTCGTGTTCGTGCGCGGGTGCGGGTGGGTGGTGGGGCCACGCGCCCCGCGGCGGCGGCGCCCGCCGGACGCGGCCGCGCGCTCCCGGGATCGCCCGCGCCCGCGTCGGGTCTAGTGACCGTACTGGTGGAAGGGGCGGACGTGGGTCTTCAGCCAGTCGGCGACCGGGTCCTGGGCGACGTCCAGGAGGACGAGGTTGACCGGCCACTTGACCGGGACTTTGCCGAGAGCCCGGCCCAGGGCCTCCAGCGGCAGCGCGCGCAGGTCACCCTCCCACTGGGAGAGTTCGACGCCCACGAACATCACCGGGTCGGCCGTCTCGATCGCGGCGAGGCAGCGGCGGGCGGTGAGCACCACGCCGGTCTGCGCGAACTCGGCGGAGGCGGCGGCGAGGAAGTCGACCGGGTCGTCCTGCCAGTCGGGCTCGAAGAGCCGGACCCGGCCGCCGGTGCCGAGTCCGTCGAGCGGGGTGCGGCCGGCCCGGCACAGCTCGGCGACCGCCTCGGGCGGCAGCGGCACGCCGATCACGCCTCCCGGGTTCACGACCAGGCCCGCCTGCGGGGGCAGGCCCTGGGCGAACTCCACGGCGGGGGCGATGGTGAACGACATGTGGGAGCCGGCCACCTGGCGCAGCTGCTCCTCGGAGCTGAACACCGGGACGTACACCTGGCCGTCGATCTCGGTGGTGGGCAGGTCGAGCGGGCCGCTGTCCGGGCCTCCGCCGTTGGGCAGGGGGATCCACAAAAAGCTCCGGCCGAGGACCTCGACGATCCGGCCGCCGGCCGCGGGTATGCCGAGGGAGGCCGAGAGCACCTCCTCCAGTTCGTTGCCCGGCCAGCCGCCGTGCGGGTGGGGGTGCGCCTGTGCCGGGAAGTCCGCGCTGATGTCCGCCGGGAAGTCCATCTGCCTACCGCCTGCTGGGAACCACTGCTGTGAGCTAGAAGGCTAGCGGGTGGCTGTGACAGCGCCTCACCGAGTGAAGCCCAGGCGGCTCAGGACGTCCGCCGCGTCCCGGTCCAGCAGCACCGCCGAACCGCAGCCGGCGGGCAGCTCCCCCTTCTCCACGGCGCGCAGCAGGCGCTCGGCCGTACGGCGGTGGCGGCGGAAGGCGTAGCGGGACACGCCCCGGCCGCGCTCGCGCTGGCCCGCCCTGGCCGTGCCGGGCGGGACGTCGAGGAGGAGCAGGTGCAGGGTGCCGCCGCGGCGCCGGGCCTCGCGGGCCAGCCAGGCGCGCACCCACGGCTGGGTGCCGCAGTCGTGCACGACGACGCCCTCGCCGGTGCGCAGGGCCCGGCGCAGTCCGGCGTAGTGGGCGAGGCGGACCAGCGGGCGGTAGAGCGCGTACGGGAGCGCGCGCGGGACGTTGGTGTCCCAGCGGTCGCGGGTGTCCTGGGAGTCGATGCGGTGGCCGGTGACCGTGCGGTGCATGAGGGTGGACTTGCCGCTGCCGGGCAGGCCGGTGATCACCACCAGGTCGGCCGGGCCGAAGAGCAGGGCGTGCGGGCTGCGGCCCGCGCGGTCGCGCAGGTCGCGGACGACCGGGACCGAGCGGGCCGCCGCGCGCTCACGGGCCGGCGCGGAAGGCTGCTTCGGCACCGCGATGCCGGTGGTGGCGGCGTAGGCCGAGGTCCTGTTCACCGTGATCGTCCTCCCCTGTGGGTTCGGTAACCCCCTTGCCCGCCAAATGTAAAGAGAAGGTAATGCGGTTGGGTGCGCGTACTGCCACAGGTCGGTTACAGAATGCGGGCCCTGACGGGTGGGGGCACGGCGTGCAATGATGTGCCCGCCAACTGCATACCGGCCGTTTGAATCCGCGCGGGAGAGTCCCCGGCAGTCTTCACCGGGGCGCCGAAGGAGCAAGTCCCTCCCTTGAATCTCTCAGGCCCCGTTACCGCGCGGGCGAGGCACATCTGAAAAGCGGGCCGCTGTGACGGCGGCCCCACCCACGGTGCAAGCCGTGATCGTCCCTGTGGCGGTCGTGGCGAACCTCTCAGGTTCCGATGACAGATGGGGAGGAACGTTCCTCGCCCGTCCCATTCCTGTCCTGGGAGACGACCGACCGATGAGCAGCACTGAACCCCGTCTCACCGCGCTCGATGCCGTGCATCGCTCGCTCGGTGCGACGATGACCGACTTCGCCGGCTGGGACATGCCCCTGCGCTACGGCTCCGAGCGCGACGAGCACCTCGCCGTGCGGACCAGGGCCGGCCTCTTCGACCTCTCCCACATGGGCGAGATCACCGTGTCCGGCGCCGGGGCGGCCGCCCTGCTGAACCACGCCCTGGTCGGCAACATCGCCTCGGTCGGTGTCGGCCGCGCCCGCTACACCATGATCTGCCAGGCCGACGGCGGCATCCTGGACGACCTGATCGTCTACCGGCTCGCCGAGACCGAGTACATGGTCGTGGCCAACGCCTCGAACGCCCAGGTGGTGCTGGACGCGCTCACCGAGCGTGCCGCCGGCTTCGACGCCGAGGTCCGCGACGACCGGGACGCCTACGCGCTGATCGCCGTCCAGGGCCCGGAGTCCCCCGGCATCCTGAAGTCGCTCACCGACGCCGACCTGGACGGCCTGAAGTACTACGCCGGCCTGCCCGGCACGGTCGCCGGCGTGCCCGCGCTGATCGCCCGCACCGGCTACACCGGCGAGGACGGCTTCGAGCTGTTCGTGAAGCCGGAGCACGCGGTCGAGCTGTGGCAGGCGCTGACCGAGGCCGGCGAGGGCGCCGGTCTGGTGCCGTGCGGTCTGTCCTGCCGGGACACCCTGCGCCTGGAGGCGGGCATGCCGCTGTACGGGCACGAGCTGACCACCTCCCTGACCCCCTTCGACGCCGGGCTCGGCCGCGTGGTCAAGTTCGAGAAGGAGGGCGACTTCGTCGGGCGCGAGGCGCTCGCCGCGGCCGCCGAGCGCGCCTCCGCCGAGCCGCCCCGGGTCCTGGTCGGCCTGGTCGCCGAGGGCCGCCGGGTGCCGCGCGCCGGGTACCCCGTCGTCGCGGACGGCCAGGTGATCGGCGAGGTCACCTCCGGCGCCCCCTCCCCCACCCTGGGCAAGCCGATCGCCATGGCCTACGTCGACGCCGCGCACGCGGCGCCGGGCAGCGCGGGCGTGGGCGTGGACATCCGGGGCAGCCACGAGCCGTACGAGGTCGTGGCGCTGCCCTTCTACAAGCGCCAGAAGTAGACACTGGGCGGCGGAACGCACCGGTCGCACGACCCCGCGCGTCCTCCGCCTGCCCGCGAACCGTCCCAGCGGTACCCCATTCACCAGCACTCCCGCGCGTACAGGAGAATTCAGGCCATGAGCAACCCCCAGCAGCTGCGCTACAGCAAGGAGCACGAGTGGCTGTCGGCCGCCGAGGACGGCGTCTCGACGGTCGGCATCACCGAGTTCGCGGCCAACGCGCTCGGCGATGTGGTCTACGCCCAGCTCCCCGAGGTCGGCTCCACCGTGGAGGCGGGCGAGACCTGCGGTGAGCTGGAGTCGACGAAGTCGGTCTCCGACCTGTACTCGCCGGTGACCGGCGAGATCACCGAGATCAACGAGGACGTCGTCAACGACCCGTCGCTGGTCAACTCCGCTCCCTTCGAGGGCGGCTGGCTGTTCAAGGTCCGCATCTCGGACGAGCCGGCCGACCTGCTCTCCGCCGACGAGTACGCCGCCCACACCGCCGGCTGAGGAGTCGTAGCCCGATGACCGTCCTGAACACGCCCCTGCACGAGCTGGACCCGGAGATCGCCGCCGCGGTCGACGCCGAGCTCGGCCGCCAGCAGTCCACCCTGGAGATGATCGCCTCCGAGAACTTCGCGCCGCTCGCGGTGATGGAGGCCCAGGGCTCGGTCCTCACCAACAAGTACGCCGAGGGCTACCCGGGCCGCCGCTACTACGGCGGCTGCGAGCACGTCGACGTCGCCGAGCAGATCGCCATCGACCGGATCAAGGAGCTGTTCGGCGCCGAGTACGCGAACGTCCAGCCCCACTCCGGCGCCTCCGCCAACCAGGCGGCCCTGTTCGCGCTGGCCCAGCCCGGGGACACGATCCTCGGCCTGGACCTGGCGCACGGCGGCCACCTGACCCACGGCATGCGGCTGAACTTCTCCGGCAAGCAGTTCAACGTGGTCGCGTACCACGTGGACGACTCCGGCCTGGTCGACATGGCCGAGGTCGAGCGGCTCGCCAAGGAGCACCGCCCGAAGGTGATCATCGCGGGCTGGTCGGCGTACCCGCGGCAGCTGGACTTCGCCGAGTTCCGCCGGATCGCCGACGAGGTCGAGGCGTACCTGTGGGTGGACATGGCCCACTTCGCGGGTCTGGTCGCCGCCGGTCTGCACCCGAACCCGGTCGAGCACGCGGACGTGGTCACCTCCACGACGCACAAGACCCTCGGCGGTCCGCGCGGCGGCATCATCCTCGCCAGGAAGGACTTCGCCAAGAAGCTGAACTCGTCCGTCTTCCCGGGCTTCCAGGGCGGTCCCCTGGAGCACGTGATCGCGGCGAAGGCGGTCTCCTTCAAGGTCGCCGCCTCGGAGGAGTTCAAGGAGCGCCAGCGTCGTACCGTGGAGGGTGCCCGCATCCTCGCCGAGCGCCTGACGGCGCCCGACGCCCGCGAGGCCGGCGTGAACGTGCTCTCCGGCGGCACGGACGTGCACCTGATCCTGGTGGATCTGCGTGAGTCCGAGCTGGACGGGCAGCAGGCCGAGGACCGTCTCCACGAGGTCGGCATCACGGTCAACCGCAACGCCGTCCCGAACGACCCTCGGCCCCCGATGGTCACCTCGGGTCTGCGGATCGGCACGCCCGCCCTCGCCACCCGCGGCTTCACGGCCGAGGACTTCGCCGAGGTCGCGGACGTGATCGCCGAGGCGCTGAAGCCGTCGTACGACGCCGAGGCCCTCAAGGCGCGCGTGCGGACGCTCGCCGACAAGCACCCGCTGTACGCGGGCCTGAACAAGTAGTCCCCGGTGGGGCACCCGCCAGGGGTGCCCCACCACCCGCTGTAGCTTTTCTGAGGAGTGACCGTGGCCATCTCGGTCTTCGACCTGTTCTCGATCGGCATCGGCCCGTCCAGCTCCCACACGGTCGGCCCGATGCGTGCGGCGCGGATGTTCGCCCGCCGCCTGCGCAACGAAGGGCTGCTGGAGAAAGTGGCCGCGGTCCGCACCGAGCTGTACGGCTCGCTGGGTGCGACCGGACACGGCCACGGCACCCCGAAGGCCGTCCTGCTCGGCCTGGCCGGCGACTCGCCGCGCACGGTGGACGTCGAGACGGCGGACGCGCGCGTGGAGGCGATCAGGTCCGAGGGCCGGATCGCCCTGCTGGGCGAGCACGAGATCGCCTTCGACTTCGACCGCGATCTCGTACTGCACCGCCGCAAGGCCCTGCCGTACCACGCCAACGGCATGACGGTCTGGGCGTTCGACGCCTCGGGCGACGAGCTGCTGTCCAAGACGTACTACTCGGTCGGCGGCGGCTTCGTCGTGGACGAGGACGCGGTCGGCGCGGACCGCATCAAGCTGGACGACACGGTCCTGAAGTACCCCTTCCGCACGGGCGACGAGCTGCTGCGCCTGACGAAGGAGACCGGCCTGTCGATCTCCTCGCTGATGCTGGAGAACGAGCGGGCCTGGCGCACCGAGGACGAGATCCGGGCGGGTCTGCTGGAGATATGGCGCGTCATGCGCGAGTGCGTCCAGCGCGGCATGTCCCGCGAGGGCATCCTGCCCGGCGGTCTGAAGGTCCGCCGCCGCGCCGCCGTCTCGGCCCGCCAGCTGCGCGCCGAGGGCGACCCGCTGGCGCACGCCATGGAGTGGATCACGCTCTACGCGATGGCGGTGAACGAGGAGAACGCGGCCGGCGGCCGGGTCGTCACCGCCCCCACGAACGGCGCGGCGGGCATCATCCCGGCGGTCCTGCACTACTACATGAACTTCGTGCCCGGAGCCGACGAGGACGGCGTGGTCCGCTTCCTGCTCGCCGCCGGCGCGATCGGCATGCTGTTCAAGGAGAACGCCTCCATCTCCGGCGCCGAGGTCGGCTGCCAGGGCGAGGTCGGCTCCGCCTGCTCCATGGCGGCCGGCGCGCTCGCGGAGGTCCTGGGCGGCTCGCCCGAGCAGGTCGAGAACGCCGCCGAGATCGGCATGGAGCACAACCTGGGCCTGACCTGCGACCCGGTCGGCGGCCTGGTGCAGATCCCCTGCATCGAGCGCAACGGCATGGCCGCGGTGAAGGCGGTCACGGCCGCGAAGATGGCGATGCGCGGCGACGGCTCCCACAAGGTGTCCCTGGACAAGGTCATCAAGACCATGAAGGACACCGGCGCGGACATGTCCGTGAAGTACAAGGAGACGGCCCGGGGCGGGCTGGCGGTGAACATCATCGAGTGCTAGGGAAATGGCTCCTGACCAGCGCGTTCGTTTCTTTCAGCGCTGTCAGGGCCTTCCCTGCTTGCGCGGCGGAAAGTCCCTGGAACCTCCCTGGGACAGGCGTGAAAGTCCCTGAAAAGTCCCTGGGATGTCCCAGCGGCACATCACTCATCGGGTGGACGCGGTCGCTGTAGCACAGTCGGCGCTGCGGGGCCGACTGCCGGCGTGAAGTGCAGTCGGTGCACGACGATCGTGAGACCTGCGCATGACGAGGGCAGGTGGGATGGATGGTGCCGACTTGCCGGCCCCAGTCCCACAGCCGTGGCAGCCCGCGGCTGCCACGGACTGCCTCAGACTTCACCCGGCCGTCGTCAGGCGCCCAACCGCGCAAGCAGCACATGGGCGAGGATCCCGCCGCCGGCAAAGGCAGCACCCTTGAGCAACTGGACCACCAGGGCCCAGCGAAGGAAGCGGAAGCGGCGTCGGATCTTCCCTCCCGAACCGATCTGCCTGGCCTCGCCCGCGGCGGCGCGGCGGCGCAACCGGGCAGCCCGGATCTTCCTGGCGAGCGCCGCCAGGACGGCCTTACTATTCAAGTTGGAGCTCCCTGTTAGCTATCGATCTGACGGGATGTTCCTGCAGGGGAGGTCACGGTCGCGGTTTGCCGACCTCTCTGACCGGACCTTCCCTGCACTGCCATATAGGAGGTGCTCGGCAGCTGCCAATAACGGGGCAGGGCCCCGCAAGCGCACCCCTACACACCCATAGCCCCCTTTTCGAGCCTTTCGCATAATCCACTGCGGGGACCCTAGCGCGTCGCGCTGAAGGCGATGACGATTTTCACTGAATCCCTTCCGGAAGATTCCGCAGCGCGGAGAAGAACCTCCATTTCTTGGTGCATGCCCGCGTCGGCCAGCTCCTTGACGACGGCGCCGATTTCCTCCTCTTTCAGGGCGGCCCCTAAACTCCACAGGAGGTTGACCTGGTCGGCAAGAGGCAGTCCCGCGAGGCGCTCAGCAAGGTCCGCCCCGTACAGAGCGGCGCCCTGCCGACGAGCCTCCGTCGGCGAACCGTTGCGCCGGTCCCCACTGTCGGCAGCCGAGCGGGAACCGCTCGACCGGGCCGAACCGTTGCGCCGGTCCCCCTCGCCGTCGTGGCAGGCGCAGTCACCATGGCAACGGCGGCAAGTCGACCTTCGGGCAGCCCGCAGCAGCCCCTCAAGTTCCGCGAAGCTGCAGCTCAGGACAGCATTTGTCGTGCGGAGCGCCCCCTCTGCCGCCAAGTCGTACAACTTGTTCAGTGCCGTCGGAACGGGAAGGCGCCGCCCGCTGAGCCAGTGCGAGAGGAGAGACGGCGAGATCGCCAGCAGTGCGGCCTTCACCTCCATCGTGGCACCGGGCTCAACGTGCGGGATGAGGCGCTTGAGGGCACAGGCAAACGCCTGCACCTCCTCCGTAGCCCCCGGTACGCAGGTACTGCTAATGGACCCAAGCGACGGCATGCCAAACGAACCCTTTCGGTGGCCCAATACTGCCCTCGGACACTGCAAATCGAGAGAACCCTATCCCGCGACGTCATGCCGCGGGCGCGGTTCGCCGTATTTTCCTGACTACATCTCAAGTAAAGAACTCAACCACCGCAAAGGCTGACATAAAGGGAGAAAACGGATCTTTACAAGACTCCGAGAGGGCACCTTCGAGTAAAGATCCCTAATTACTGGAATGACTACGCGCAGCCGTGCTAGTAATGAATATCCGCAGTCGACTGCTGCCCAGCAGCGGCGTCCGACACCTCCCAGTGGGGGTCCTCTGCGAATGGAGCCACCATGCTGTCCTGGCAGGATGACAACCTCGGCACGATGAAGCGCGTCGCCCTATGGCTCGTCTCCGAGGTCGGCGAAGGCAACAGGTTCACCAAGGGGCAGCTGCGCGAGGCGTTCCCCGGGGTCTCCCAGGTGGACCGCCGCATGCGCGACCTGAGGGACTTCGGCTGGAGGATCGACACCAACAGGGAGGATGCGGAGCTGGATTCTCACGAGCAGCGCTTCGTGAAGCCCGGTATCCCGGTCTGGGAGCCCGGACGTGCCACCCGCAAGTCCGGGACGACTGCGATCGGGGCAGGCCGGCGACGCGAGGTCCTGCACAAAGACGGGTACAAGTGCCGGTCATGCGGCATCACACCCGGGGAGATCTACGCCGGCACCCACGAAGCGGCTCAGCTGGACATCGCACGCAGAGAGGTGGTCAAGCCTGACGGCACCACTGCTACTGAGCTCGTCACCGAGTGCAAGCGGTGCAGGGTCGGCGGCCGATCCCTGGCCGCCAACCTCGACGAGGTCTTGAGAGACGCCGCCGGCCTGAACCCGATCGAACGCAAGGTACTGTCCGACTGGGTAGCGGCCGACCAGCGCCAGTTCAGCCGACTGGAGCAGATTTGGAGTGACTACCGCTCCCTGCCGGAGGACTCGCGGGCAGCGGTCCGCATGGAGCTGGGGCTCGACTGAGCCCGGTGGAAGCGCAGGACTTCCCCGAGAAGAACGCCAACGAAAGCAGGAACGAGTACATGGCCATGGGCTACGGTCTGCCACCGGAAGCCGAGGAGAATCGCGCCCTCGTCCGGTCCCGGTTGGACGAGATCGCGGCCGGCGACGGCCCCCGCGAGACCTTCACCGTCGAGTGGCGGGGCGCGCCCGAGCACCTGGAAGTCATCCAGATGCCGGTGGGCAACCTTTACTACAACCCGGCTACCCACCGCATCCGCGCGCAGTCCAGTCATGATCCCAAGCGGGCCAAGAGTCTCGCCGACGATCCGTGGAGCACCGGCAGCCAAGCGTATCTGGACCACCTCCTGCAGGTGCTCCCGGCGAACCCGGCCCGGACCGACCCTGAGTTCGACGAGTTGCTCGCGAGCCTGAAGGAGTACGGCCAGACGGAACCGGGGCTGATCACCCACGAAGGCGTCCTGGTCAACGGGAACACCCGCCGTGCGGCTTTGATGAAGCTATACGGCCCCAACCACGCCATGCGCGTCGCCGTGCTTCCCCCTTCGTGCGGCTGGCAGGACATCGCCGCGATCGAGCTGTCCCTGCAGCTGCGCAAGGAGCACCGCCGGGAATACTCGTACATCAACCACTTGCTTGCGGTGCAAGAGCTCGTGGAGCAAGGGACGCCTCTTGCCGTCATCGCCGCAACCTTCCGTACGACACAGGACCGCTGCCGGCAGGACCAGTGGGTCCTAGCGCGCATTGAGTCGCTCATCGAGCGCAGCAAGACTGCGGGCGAACGCCTCTCGCTGGTCGCCTTTGAAGAGCAGGCGGAGAAGTTCCGCGAGCTGCATCGCGCGTACGTCAAGCAGCACGCAGCCAACCCGGAGAAGGCGGAGCTGCTGCTGGAGAACCGACTGGCAGCCATGCTCCTCGGCTTCGCCAAGACCGATGTCCGGTTCATCGAGCACAACTTCCGCGACCGCTATCTCTCAAAGGTCCTACCGATCAGCGAGGTCCCCGCTGCAGCATCGGCGAGTGTGGCCATCCCCGGATTGGGGCGGGCGGTGAAGGGCCCATCCGCTGCCCTCGGCTCAGCTAAGGCACTGACGGACGCCGTCATGCATGCAAAGGCCGTGTGCCAGCCAGGAAGCTCAGCCCCCCAAGAGGTTGCCGCAGAAGCGCAAGAGGAACTCGGCAGGCTCTACAAGGCGATGGACGAGGCCATCTCCGACGCTGGGCGGGACGCCCGCATCAAGAAGCGGAGGCAGGCAGCGCCGGCTCGCTTGGCTGACGCGGGACGGGACATCGAGCAGTGCGTCGCTGACCTCGTCATGTCTAGAGCATCCCGAAGCCTTGATGAGGAGGCGTTCGACGACGCCGTCACCGAACTGCGGCAAAAGTTGGAGAAACTCGCAATCGAGGCGAAGCGCACTGTGCAGCAGCCTGGTGACGGAGTGGCCTGGCTGCTTGAGGCGTTTGGAAAGGTGCGCTAGGTGGCCGATCCCACTCTGACGATCGGCTTCGACGTCACCCGCACGCAGGCCGCACTGAGGACCGTGCCCGAGTGCCGTAGCGCACTCGGGCAAATGATCGCCAACTTCCCCAACGGCCGTATGACCGACAAGCTGTCGGCTGCTGTCCCACTGGACAACTTCATTGCCGGCATCGGCTCTCTTGGCTCCTGGCCTCACCCCGAAGGCGTCGTCTGGGAAAGCGACTTCCGCCGCCTGGTCGAGGAGATGCTTGACCAGGCGGACATGGCCGAGCGCCTCCTAAGCGGAACGGCCGACGAGGACATAGTCGAACCGGACGACATCCCAGCCCTGCTGGGCGACACGTGGACCGGCCCTCTCACCCCCTTCCAGAGGCGCGACATTGCCCGTCTGTTGTCCATCGAGCACGGCGCCAACTTCAGCGTGCCCGGCGCCGGCAAGACCCGCGTCTCTCTCGCCATCTTCTCCGCGCTCCGCACTCGCGGAACGGTGGTGCGCATGCTTGTGGTAGGCCCCAAGTCAGCCTATGGCGCATGGCAGGACGAAGTCCGGCAGTGCTTTTCCACCCCACTGGACGTACACGTGCTGGCCAAGGAGGTGCCCGCTTCAGCCGATGTCATCCTCGTGAACTATGAGCGCCTAGACCGGGCTGTCCCCGCGCTTTCCCAGTGGCTGAATGCTGCCCCGGCGATGCTTGTCCTCGACGAGGCGCACCGCATGAAGCTCGGCGGGGCCGGAGTCTACGGTGCCGCCTGCATGGCGCTAGGCCCCCTCAGCCGCGTACGGATGATTCTCAGCGGCACCCCCGCGCCCAACGGCTCGAAGGATTTGGCGAACCTGCTCTCCTTCGTGTGGCCTGGGCACGGGCGACGGGTGGTCACCCAGGCCGTCGACGGCGGGAATCTAGCGCACGCCAGTCAGGTGCTGCGCCCCATGTACACCCGGACGACAAAAGTCGAGCTGGGCCTCCCGCCGGTGGAGACACGGATCCGCCGCCTCCCCATGCCGCCGCTGCACCGCGAGATCTACGACGCCCTGGAAGGCAAGTTCTCATCGCGGGCAGCGGCGGACAGGACCAACATCGAGGCGTTCGGGAAGGCAGTACTACGACTGCTGATGGCGGCAACCAGCCCGGCTCTGCTCGCCGCAGGCTCCGTTCGCCATGAGCCCCTGCATTTCCGGGTCCCGCCACTCGAAGTGCCAGAAGGGGATCCGCTGTCAGCGCTACTCCGGCAGCTTCCCGACTACGAGCTGTCACCCAAGTACCAGGAGACCCTTTCCATCGTCTCCGCCAACGCCGCCGTCGGCCGAAAGACATTGGTGTGGACAAGCTTCGTCCGCAGCATCACTTCGCTCCAAGCGCTGCTGGCACCGTTCCAGCCCGCTGCCGTGCACGGCGGGACACCCGACCGGGGAGCGGAGCTGCGCCGCTTCCGGGAGGACCCGGAATGCGCTGTCCTGATCTCCAATCCGGCGACCCTTGGAGAGGGGATCAGCCTCCACCAGGTCTGCCACGACGCGGTCTACGTGGACCGCGATTTCCAGGCGGGTCGGTTCCTGCAGAGCCTCGACCGCATCCACCGCCTCGGCCTCGCCCCGGACACGGAGACAAGGGTCACCGTGCTCGCAGCCGAGGGAAGCGTCGACGACTTGGTCGCCATGCGGTTGGCGGAGAAGCTGGACTTCATGGGGCGGATCCTCGACGACCCCGAAGTCCAGCAGCTGGGCGATCCGGAAGAGGAGGAGCCGCTGGCCGCGGGGATGAACGCCGCCGACGTGCGGGCGCTTCTGGAGCACCTTGGAGTGAGGGCGGCGTAGCGCTGACGGGCCCTCGGGTCACAGGGCCCCGTCCTGCAGCAGAGACTCGATGGCGTCTGCCTCCCGCTGGAGGACGATGCGTCCATCGCCGTCGCTGAAGGCCAAGATCCGGCTACCCGCATCCAGGCCCGCCTCTGCCAGCAGTCCTAGCGGCAGGGATACTCGGCCCTCGTCGTCGATCTGCAGCTCTGCCGGTTCTCGTATCACAGCCAAAGTCTGCCACTTGCCGTCGGCACACCGGACACCACTGCTCTCCGAGGTCTGGATAGAGTCCCGCCGTGGACAGGATGAGCGTACAGACGGGCCTATGGCCTGTTGACGAACCCAGCGATCCGGAACTGGAGGCCGTCGCGGCCCTGATCCTCGGCGCAGACCCGGATGGCACGCGGTTCGCTGGAGCGATTCGGCGAAGCATCGACATGCTGCTGGACGGCCAGCACACCGGTCGGTTCCGGTGGGACCAGTTGTACAAGACGGAAAAGGCCCACCTCGGCACCCTGATCGAGATCAACGTCCAGCGCGAGTTCGGCTTCGCCGACGGCGCAAGCATGGACTACTCGATCGCCGGCACCGACGTCGATTGCAAGTACTCGCAAACGCTAGGCGGGTGGATGATCCCGCCCGAGGCTCTCGGCCACCTGCTTCTCGTGGTCTGGGCCAGCGATGAAGACTCCCGCTGGTCCGTCGGCCTCGTGCGTGCCCTGCCCGAAAGACTGAACAACGGCGGCAACCGCGATGCCAAGAAGACCCTGAACGCGGTGGGGCGGGGCGCGGTGCGGTGGCTGTTCCGCGATGCCCCACTCCAGGAGAACATGCTGCTGCGGCTCGCCGACGCCGACATCAAGGCGATCTTCTCCCACAAGAGCGGCCAGCGCCGGGTAGATGATCTCTTTCTCCGCGCCCAGGGCCGCCGGGTCAGTCGCACTGTCGTTGCTACGGTGGCGATGCAGGAGGACTACATGAAGCGTGTCCGCTACAACGGCGGCTCGCGCTCGAGGCTCCAACCACGCGGCATCGTCATCCTCGGGCATTACTCCAGCCACGGCCGGATCGCCGCAGCCCTCGGGCTGCCTGTGCCCGGTCCAGGCGAGTCGGTGAGCGCCCGGCTTGCGGCTGCCCGCCCCCACCATGCGGGGGCACCGAGAGTAGAGCTGGGTGGGCAAGAATGGGTTCTTGCCAGGCCGGATGATCCGGAAGAAACCGTTCCCAAACTGCCGGAGATATGAGCGAGCAAGGACAACCAGGACGACAGGTCGAGCCTTGGACCCCACCCGAGGGATCGTGGGCGTCCTCGGCCGCGAACCGGCGGAGCATGCTCGGCAACCGCAACCGCGACACCTCACCCGAGCTACTGCTCCGCTCGCTGGTCCACGCAGCGGGCTTGCGCTACCGGGTAGCCGCCAAGCCGCTCCCTAAGATGCGCCGCACGGCCGACATGGTCTTCCGCCCGGCAAAGGTGGCTGTCTTCATCGACGGCTGCTTCTGGCACGGCTGCCCCGATCACTTCGTGATGCCGAAGACGAACCGGCCCTACTGGGAGGACAAGATCGGCCGGAACGTCCGGCGCGACCGGGACACAGACGAACGCCTCGCGGAGGCGGGCTGGCTGGTGCTCCGCTTTTGGGAGCACCTCGATCCCGAGGCGTGCGCCAGCACCGTCATCGAAGCAGTGGCCGCTCGGCGGCAGGAGGCCGCGGCCTCAAAACATTCGAGGAAGGCCCCCTGATCGCCGCACCACCCGCAGCAGTTGCCGCAGCCCTCAGCTGATCTTCGCCTGATTGAGGGAGAAGAGCTCATGCCGCTGGTGGCCTTCCTGTCCGACGAAGGCCTTGAACTCGCCGAGGGTGTAGCCGAGGGCGCCGCTGGAGCGCTTCACCCTCTCGATGACGAAGTCCCGCTCCAGGTGAGCGATGTGCCGTTCGACCTCCGGCTCGGACATACGCTGCCCGGCTTTCTCCAACCGGTTGATGATCTGGTCGACGCCAATGGGGCGGTCCATCCCCCGCAGCAGCTTGTAGACGGGGTCGTGGACCACCTCTGTGGTCTCCACCAGCTCGGTGCGCGGTCCCTCCTGCCGCAGGGCTCGCACGATGGACCGCCCGACCGCCTCAGCGACGGGAGGCGGGAAAGCGTTACCTACTTGCCGGTACGTACTGGTCTTCCGGCCCTCGAACACCCACTTGTCCTCAGGCTTCCAGCCCTGGATGCGGGCAACCATCTCGACCGTGAGCTTCGGTCCCGGCTTGCCTTCAGCAGGCTGCCAGTCAGGATCGGGCGCATGATCGCTGATGCCCAGGGCGTCTACTCCCAGCTTCGCCCAAGCCGCCTTGGCACGTGTGGGCCCCAGGTCCGCACCGCCGTGCTTCTTCGACCCTCCGACAATGGTCGGCGCGATCTGGTCAGCATTGTCGGCCCAGCTTTTGGCCCCCTTCCACCCCCTGGCGGCCATCAGCTTGTAAAGGGTCTTCCCTACCGTCGGACGCTCGCCTTCCAAGGGCTCGGGCCAGCTGAAGTACTCGGCATACTCGGGCAGCAGTGCTACGAGGACGAAGCGGGGGCGCAGTTGCGGTACACCGAAGTCGGCGGCGTGGAGGAGCTTCCACTGAGCGATGTAGCCAGCGCTCTGGAGGGTGTCCAGGACGTTCTGCCGGTAGGCCGCAAAGCGGTTTGCGCTGAGACCGCGGACGTTCTCCAAGAGAAGCGCCTTGGGCTTGACCCTCTCAGCCAGGCGCACTGCCCAGGCGAAAAGGTCGCGCTCATCAGTCGCCCCCAACTGCTTTCCGGCAATGGTGAATGGCGGACAGGGCACTCCGCCGGCGATCAGATCCACACCGCCGAATTTCTCAGGCTCCCACACCTTGGGATCAGCGACGTCACCTGTCCGCACATCCCAGTGCGGCCGGTTCTTGCGCAGGGTGGCGACGGCGTTCGGGTCGAGCTCCACGGCCAGTGCGTGCTCGAACCCAGCGCGCTCCAACCCGAGGGCTTGCCCGCCCGCGCCTGCGCAGATCTCGACAGCCTGCAGATCCGTCATTCGTCCTCCATACGTGCGCACCGCCCGCCGCACGCTTGGCTGCACTCGCGGCAGGCCGGACTCGAACACGCTAGCGAGTCCGTCATTACGCACGAACATCCCAGCAACAAGGCGGCAAGTCCACCGAGACGGGCATGTACAGCTGACCGCGAACGCGACCAGTGAGAAACCCCAGTCTAGATGGCCAGAACTCTGCGGACCCTCCTCTCACTGCCACCACAGGCCCAAGAAACGGGAGGGGCTTCTCACATGCGGAAGCGTCCTGGCGCCCGCAGGCTGGCGGGAGCCGCTTGATCCGCTGCCCGCTGTGCGTCAGGTCCCGGCCTTTTGCCAGCCGCCAGAGCGCTCAGCCCCTGCCCCTGCCGCATCAGCACCGTTATGACGACTCTCCAGCAACACGCCGCTCAGCGACAGTTTCAGTGCAGGGAGTAACGACCTCTTAGCCAGTGCCCTGAGCCGAACCGTCGTCGCCGACCACGCATGTCAGCGGACCGCCCGCCGACCGAGCGGGCAGCCGCGTACAGCGCTTGTCCAGTCCTGGCTTAGGCTTCCGACCGGCGCGTTTCCAGCAATCCGCGAAGCCCCGCTGGCGTCGGCCAGGGCGCTCGCCTGTGGATCATTCGGTGGCAGTTCGAACATATGAGGGCAAGATCCGAAAGCTTCGTACGCCCCTCGCCTGCCACATGCAGCGGGACCACATGGTGGCACTCGATGTACCCCGCCCCTCGGTCTCCGTAGACCGCTTCGAAGTCGAAGTCGCAGACCTCGCAGACAAGGGGCGCCCCTTGGCGCAGCACTGCATCGATCTTCTTCTGCCGTAGCTTCTTGTCCCG
This sequence comes from Streptomyces sp. NPDC015139, assembly GCF_043079785.1. Lineage (NCBI taxonomy): Bacteria > Bacillati > Actinomycetota > Actinomycetes > Kitasatosporales > Streptomycetaceae > Streptomyces > Streptomyces sp. NPDC015139. The sequence goes on from NZ_JBIBUW010000011.1 coordinate 296,774, forward strand.
CTCACGGGCAACATGCCGTCGCAGAAGCAGGCGCCCCTCCGGCGCGCTGTACTCCTCCAGCTCACCATCGTCTGCCGGCGGCAGAGCCCGGAATGAGCCCGTCATGAGCGCCTCCCAGATGAGCTCTGCAGCCGCGGACATCTCCGCTGGCCGGGCCAGGAACTCGGCGAGAACGGCCCTGTCGGTGGCACCGCCGTTCGTTGGTTTGCCGGTGTACTCGGGGTGCTGAGTAGCTATGTCGAAGGTCTTGCGGGCCACGCCGTTGGGGTTACGGAAGGTTTCACTGCGTGGACTGAGCCGGTCGTCAGGAAGGGCCCGAAGCAGCCGGGAGAGCTCTTGCACCTGCGGGTCGCCCGCATCCAGCCCCTTCCACCCGTTCTTCATGACCAGGTGGCAAGCAAGGATGATCTCATCCCGGGACCAATCGGGATTTCGGACGAACCTTACGCGAAATCCCTCCCGTTTGAGCCAGGCGACGGCGTGGTTGCGGCCGCCGCTGAACTCGTCCGCCTTCAGCGCGCGGCCCTCGGTGTACTTGTGGGCGACTCCGGCGATCGCCTTGGAGTCGTACTCGCGGCCGTCGTGGAGCAGAACGTACGACTGGGCCTCTTTGAAGCCGTACGCCTCAAGGAAGGCCGGACGGCCTATCCGGTCGCACTCGTGCAGTGCCTTCAGGATTGCTTCCCGCGTGATCGCTCCTTTTCGCATGCAGGAACCCTAATCACACGCCCGCACGGGATGCTGGGCGGCTGCGGAATGCATCGCACGGCCCAACCCGCCTGTCCGCTAGCCAGTTTGCGGCCAGCGCTCACGGTCATACGGCAGGAGCCACCCGGCAACGCCACCGCCGAGGTGCCTCACTTCGGTCTCAGGCGTCTCCGGCCTGAGAGGGAAGGCGTTCACCCCAGCGACGTGGTTGTCGAGCCTGTTCGCCACTGGGCCTGGACACGGCGCCACGTAGCGCTGCGTACACTGCACCCGGTCTCGGCGGCCCGGGGCTGCCGACCGCTACCGCGCCGGTCGGCGGTGATCTCAGGCAATAGGCACCAGCCGGTCCCGGATCATGGCGTAGAGGTCGGCGATGTCCCTCGGCATGGGATGCTGGCTGGCGAACGCGGCCCCTACTCGGGGCTTGCTCCGTCCTCTGCCTACCCGACCCAGGAGCTGCGGATCCAACCGCTTGAGGTAGGCCTCGAACTCTCCGGCCTCCGACCCATCGTTCCCGAAAACGTCAGCGACGCTGAACACCCCGTGCGCCTCCCAGAAGGCCTTCCATTCATCGAAGACGGGTTCCGCACAGTCGGGTTCCACGGCAGAGAGAAACTCCTGTGCCTTCAGTTGCTGGTACAGGTCGCTACGGGGATGCAGTGCGGGCCCGTCCGCGATGACGGCCCACGGGATATTGAAAGCCCGCAAGAATTCGATGTAGCGACCGAACGCTTTGTCTCCGCCAACGTCGATCAAGGCGATGTTGGCACTGCTGAGCGGATTACTGCTGTTTTCCCACCAAGTACCCAAGGCGCTCACCTCGGTGGACCCCTCGCACAGCACAGCGCCGGCAGAGAACAGCAGAGCGCGTGCGTCACGCGGACCGAGGACCTGGAGCCAGCGTGCCTGATCCTTCACATCAAGCCTGCCTATGCGGTGGGCTCTGCTGCCCCCAGGCGAAGGGGCGAGACGGACAATCCGGGCCAGGTCGCCGGACGCCGCGACAGGCACAAGGTCAGCGCTGTGGGTGATGACGAGGCATTGGGTGTCGCTGTCGGCCGCTTGAGCGAGGCGGCGCTGCAGTGTCGGCTCGATGTGGACCCCAGGCTCGTCCAGCACAATGACGCGTCCGGGGTCGCCGACGAGAACGGTGCTGAGGAATAGTGCCTCTTGCCGACCTGCACCTGAGAAGGCGACCGGATACTCGTAATCTCCTTCAGGCACGGTGACGTCGATGAGCAGGTTCCCCGAGTGTTCGGGGTCGGGCGTCGCCTGGACGTCGAACCGGGTGCTGACCAGTTCTTTGAACCGATCTTGGATCCGCTGGTAGCGCTGCCTCAGGGGAAGGGAGCCGTTCTTGAGCCGGTAGAGCTCGGAGGGGATCTGGCTCCCGTCCTCAAGGTCGGCTTGTCGGCCAACGGTCTCCAGGCTGAAGGATCGTCCCAGCGGCAGGCGCCGGTTGTCAGTCAGCACGATCCCGCGTTGGAGTATGGCGTCCAGGACATGTACGAAATCGACCTGCCTCCGATGGGCATCTTCTGCATCCCAGCCCAGAAGCATGTGGAGATCCCGGACGCTGTCCAGGAGAGGCAGGCTGTCGTTCTTCAGTCCCGTGCGGAGGACGATTGACTCCTCGGCCTCCGCGAAGATCCTCATGAAGTCGAGCTTCGGGCCCGTCGCACCGGTGCCGATCTGGTCATCAGGGAACACGCGGCGCCATGCCTCAGCGAGAGAGATTGTCGACGCCGGGACTTCCCCGGTGGCGCGCATCACCGGACCCCCGCTCCGCAGGTCCATGATCCAAACTGGCTCGACAGATTCGTGAAGATCTCCGGTGGCTGGGTGATGCCAGCTGGCCCGCCAGCGAGGTTGTGCCCCTTCGTCGTAGTCGACGACGAGGAAGCCGCGAAGTAGCAGATGCAGAGTTTCCGGGGCCAGCCGTCGGCGGGCATCCTGGTCTCGACGCTCCGAGGATATGGTCAGGACATCCGTCGAGGTAGACAGATCAGCGGCGCTAGACGCATAGGCAGCGCGGACAAACATGGCAACGAGTTCCTGCTCCCAGGCCTGGTCCATCTCGATGCCCATGATCAGCCGGAAGCGTCGGGCACCGTGCCGGGGAGCACGCGAATACACGTCAAGCCGGTTTCGGCGCTCCGAGCCGGCATGGGAGGACACGGCAAGGCGAACCACGTCGACGATCCGGCCCAGGTTCGACTTGCCTACGGCATTGGGGCCGGTTACCACCGTTGTACCAGGGTCCAGTTCCAACTCGATCCTGGAGAACGACATGAACCCCTGCGCTGAGATGCGCGAAATCTTCACTCTCCCGCCCCCTTGATTAGCGGGATCATGCCAGAGCAGCCGCAAGCCGCTCAACGGACGGCCCCCAACACTGACACAGTGCGCTGTGCACCGAGCACAGCCCGGCCAACCTGCATACAGCATCCAACGGTACGGCTCCGGGGGACCGTCTGACTGAGCGTCCAGTCGACGAAACAAAGCCAAGTGCGAGCCCTGCGCCGAGCTTGCGGAGACGCTTGCGAACTGCGTGCCTGGGGGCGCCATAGGCAATTGACGTCCGGGCCTGATCACTTGAGGCTGAGGAGCGCGATGGGGCGACGGGGGTCGCGGGCACCGCGGCAAAGGCCAGCCGCGATGTTCTTCATTCCTGCTGCCCGGCGGACACCGATAGCGAGGTTGCGCCAGGGGGGCCATCGCGCGGGAGCGGCACGAAACACATCCAGACTGCGCTAGTCCGGCCTCGACACTCACTCAGTTGCGATGTAGGTGGGTCTCGCTGCGCTCCCGTAAGAAGTCGGCGCTTCGCTTGCATCGACCTGGTGCACCAGGAGCAGCACAGAGCCCGAGAGACGGGGCCATCGCCAGGTTAGGCGCGCACTCCCCGAGCCAATAGCTGCTCGCGTTCACCGGAACCTCTCGAAGAACAGGAATACCCGCGAGCCGAGATCGATTATTCGATCAGGAAACTGTGGACAGGGGAACTGGTGGACAATCTGAAGCTGTTCCGCATAGCTGACGGGCAGGCACTCGAGATCCCAGACGCAGTGATGGCCCTGGAGCGGCAGCTGCAGACACTGAGCTTCTTCAGCGTTGCCGCTCCAGGGTGAGAATGGCTTTGGCGATTGACGTCATGCGGTTGGGGCTGCAGCGGGACCTGCGGAAGATCCGCCAGGACTTCAGGCGGGCCACGCCGCGCTCAACCGGTGCCCGTGCCGCGGCCAGAGCCCGGTTGACGGTCTTCTCGGTAGGAGTGAGTTCCCGCAGGGGCCTGCGTTTGATGCCCGTGGTCAGCCAGGGGCCACCGCCCTGGTAGGCGAGATCGGCCAGGATGGGGACGCCCTGGCGCTCGCAGATGCGGATGATCCGGTGGGTGCGGGCGGCGGTCAGGTCGTGGGAGCGGCCCGGCAGCGCGGGCGAGAGCCACAGCAGCCGGCCGTCCGGATCGGTGACCACCTGCACGTTCACCCCGTGCCGGCGGTGCTTGTGGGAGTAGTCGGCCCGTCCGTCGCCGACCCGGTCGCACTCGGCGAGCGTGCCGTCCAGGAGGACGAAGTCCGGATCCTGCTCGCGTAGAACCTTCAGCAGGCCCGGTGCACGGTCGGCGAGGAGGTCGATGACCGCGCCGGTGTAGGCGTGGGCGGTGGACTCGCTGATCCCGAACCCGGCAGCGACCTTCGCCAGGGTGGTGTGCTCGCGCAGGTACACCAGTGCCACTATCGCGCGCTGGGACGGACGGAGCTTGCAGCGGCGGTCACCCTCACGGGTGACGATGAGCATGGTGACCCACTCCACGAGCGCATGTGGCAGGTCGAGTGCGGCAGGATAGATGAACAACGAGGCCCCTGAGCAGCGTGGTTGAGACGTCAGACATCTCGATCAACTGCCCGGGGGCCTCGCTCGTTGCGCTTCACGGACCGTCACCCGATCGGTAGCCCGCTCGAAGAAGCTCACTCATCGAGCGCAACATGGAGGCGATGCTCGGGGTCCGGTTCCTCGCATCCGAGTATGCGACGGGCTCGCGTCATCGAGGCCGGATCGACTCACTCGGACTCGACGAGAATGGAACGCCAGTCATCGTGGAGTACAAACGCACCCGCGATCATAACGTCATCAATCAGGCGCTTTCATACCTTTCATGGCTCCACGACCACCAGTCCCAATTCGAGAACCTGACCAGGGAAAGGCTCGGTAGCGAGACGGCTCAATCGATCGACTGGAGCAATCCCCGGATCGTCTGCATAGCCGGGGGTTTCACGCACCACGACCTGTTCGCGGTCGGGATGATCGGCCGTCGGATCGATCTCGTGACATATCGGCTATTCGGTGATGTACTAACTCTGCAACTTGCGGCATCTGTCCCTGGCACCGCTCCTCCCGCGCGAGGGGAAGCGGAACCCGCGCCGCGTCCCGCCAACGCGGCACCCCCCAAGTCCGTTCAGCAATACCTCAATGAAGCACCCCAAGATCTCAAGGACCTGTACGCAGATTTGGACGAGGTGCTTCTATCCCACGGTGGGGTACAGAAGGAGATGCAGCTCCACTACATCGCGTACAGGCGAATCAAAAATGTCGCTACGGTGCGTGTTCAGACTCGCAGCCGGGTCCTTGTGGTCAACCTCAAGCTGGACCCAGATTCGGTGGAACTGAACGACGGCTTCTCACGCGACATTCGCGGTCTAGGGTGTCTCGGCATCCGAGACGGCGTCGAGGTGCGGATCGGATCGTACGCGGATCTCGAGCGGGCCAGAAATCTCATCCAGCAGAGCGTCAACGCGGCCTGACCCGGGGGAAGGGCAAGGGCGGTTGCTGCACCAGTCACGGTGGACAACCGCCCTTTCTGCACTGGGCCCCCGGTAGCCTGGACATGCACTCTCGCTCTTCGGGCCCCGCGAGACCGAAGCCACGGCTCACAGTCCCTCCGGGCGACGAATGCGGTGCGGCGGACCGGCGGTGGCGGCTAGCGACGCCTCGCCAGGGCAGCCCACGAGGCAGCACCATCGAGGCTACCCTGATGGCTTGTCAGTCATCGCCAGGGCCTGCGAGAACGAAGTCCTCACGGGTGCGAGTCTGTTGCATCGCCTGCAACAGTCGCTCTTCGGCGATGTCGGCGTAGTGTTCGGAGAGTTCGACGCCGATGAAACTGCGGCCTTCGCGCAGTGCGGCGACGCCGGTCGTGCCGGAGCCGGCGAAGGGGTCGAGGACCGTGCCGCCCGGCGGGCAGATCTTCACCAGCTCCTGCATCACTTCGACGGGCTTCTGCGTGATGTGCACACGGTTTTTCCTGGGCTGGCTCGCGGTGTAGAGACCGGGCAGGTAGACGGGGTTCCGGTCAGAGTCGACTGGGCCCTTGGTGCCCCAGACGATGTACTCGCAGGACTGCTTGAGCCGCCCCTTCTGCGGCCGGGAGACTGGCTTGTGCCATGCCGCGATGCCGCGCCAAGTCCAGCCGGCGGCCTGGAGCGCGTCGGTCGTGGTGGGCAGCTGCCTCCAGTCGGTGAAGACGAGCGCGGCGCCCGACTCGACGGTTGCCCGGTAGGACTCCGTGAGCAGGAGGGTGAGCCAGAAGCCGTACGAGCGCTGGTCGCGGTTTTCGCCCGGGAAGTTGGCGAGGTCATGCTCGGCGTCGGCTGAGGTGTACTTCGCGCGGGCGCTGCGGCCTGTTCGTTCGCTGCTGGTTCGGCCGCCACTGTTGTAGGGCGGGTCTGTGATGACGGCATCGACGCTGTTGTCGGCGATGCCGGCCAGGGCGGCCAACGCGTCCGCTCGGTGCAAGGTGTACGGCATAGTGCGGTTCTCTCATTCCGAGGGGATGGTAGTGCGCGGATTCAGCGTTCCTGGAATTCCGCACACGTCGGCGTGAGTCGCTCCCGGAGCTGCAGAAGCAGCCGTCTGGGGAGAGCGATGAGCTGGAGAGTAACCGCCGTTCCCGGCCGCACCCAATGCTGCTCAGCCTCCAGGTGACGAGCCCCGGCTGTCAGCCACGGCGTCGTTTGGTGCGGCCGGAATTCGTCTCTACAGTCTCGCCGTGTTCGACGGACGGGACTCAGTTCCCGGCCTGTTGAGCTGTGCTGATGCGTGTTGCCTCGTCCATCTGGCGGCACGGAAGGCACACACGAGGCAGCCTGACATTTCGGCCAGGGAGATTTCCTGTGTGGCTTGTGAGATTACGAGCGCGGCTGGCTGCCGCTCTCCAGTAAGGGGGTCCCGAAGGCCGGAAGTCAGCTGCTCGACCTTTGGGCCCCCATTCTCTGGTCTCAAGTGATGTGAATTCCCGACCAGTGTGGTTCCCGTGACCTTTTCGACGAGAACGCTGGTGCTGCGCTGCCTACAAGTAAGGAGCTGCTGATGCAGTATGCCCAGGCACGCCCTTCCCCTGAGTCCGGCTCGCCCACCCCCAGTTCGACGGACGGCCCGTGGCCGTGAAGCCGGGCGTGGCGATAGCAGGGGCAGTGGCTCTCGGCCCACTGCTGCTGATCGCCCCACTCGCAATCGCTCTGGTTGGCGCGAACAGCGCCCAAGCCGCCTGCACGGGCGGCGATGCACAGACTTTGGATTCCGCAACGGTCGCCACGCAGATGGAGTCGATCCTCAAAAGGGGTACCAAGGCCACAGCATCGGTCCCAGGGTTGGACGATCCCGCGGAACAGATCCCGAACGCCAAAACGATCCAGGCCACCGGCGTCGCCATGAAGGTGCCGGCTCGTGGACAGGTCGTTGCTCTGGCTACAGCCCTGCAGGAGTCGGGGCTGCGGAATCTGGACTACGGCGACCGGGATTCGCTCGGCCTCTTCCAGCAGCGCCCCAGTCAGGGCTGGGGGACGGCCCAAGAGGTCCGCGACCCGGTGCACGCCTCGACGAAGTTCTACGAGGCGCTGCTGAAGGTCCCGGGGTGGCAGTCCATGACCGTCGGGCAGGCTGCGCAGGCGGTTCAGCAGAGCGGCTTTCCCGACGCGTACGCCAAGTGGGAGCCGCTGGCCACGGCTCTGCAGAAGGCCATCACCAAGGCGCTCTCAGCGGAGCCAGATTCTGACAAGGGTGACAAGAGCGAGCAGCCGGACTCGATACCCGCCGGGTGCGGCTCTGGTGAGGACGGAGCCGAGTTCGGTCCGATCCCCGCTGGCTCTGTCCCCAAGGGCTACAAGATCCCGGCTGGTGCACCCAAGTCGGTGCGCACCGCCATCCGCTGGGGTCTCGGCCAGCTCGGCACCCCTTATCAGTGGGGCGGCGCGTGCACCGATCCGCACGGCCAGGACCCGATGGGCCGCTGCGACTGCTCATCCCTGATGCAGGCGTCGTACAAGGCCGGTGGCATCTCGATCTCCCGGACCACGTACACACAGGTCAAGGAAGGCAAGGCGGTCAGCGTCGACGCTCTCGAGCCGGGTGATCTCCTCTTCACCCGCGGCACGGCCGAAGTCCCGGAGCACGTCGGGATGTTCATCGGTGACGGTCTGATCCTGCAGGCGCCACGCACCGGCGACGTGGTCAAGATCTCGACCCTCGCCGACTGGCGGCCGGACGTTCTCGCCGCCCGCCGGATCGTCTGACCGGCTCCCTCCCCCTCTCACTCCCCCTTTTCGGGCCTTCGCGCGTCCAAAATCGTACTGGAGTTCCAATGCAGTTCATTCGGCACGCCCAGATCCTGGCGTACAACCCCGGCGTCACGCCGAGCGAGGGCGGCCTGCCCGGCCTCGACGTCCTCAAGAAGGTGATGGGCAGCATCAACCTGTTCGGCATCATCGCCGCGGTCGGCGCCCTCGCTATCTCCGCCCTCGTGTGGGCCTGGGGCCACCACAGCGGCGGCCACCAGGCGGAGGCCAACGGCAAGAAGGGCACGGTGGTCGCCGCCGGCTGCGCTCTGCTGCTCGGCGCGGCCAACGGCATCGTCGCGTTCTTCTCGGCGATGGGGACGCAGGTTCACTGATGTCGAAGGCACGTTTCCCTTCCGCTGGAAAGCGGACGTACGGAGCCCCATCCGCTGTTCTGCGCCGCGCCTTGATCGGCGGCGTTGTCCTCGCTGTTCTGCTGTCGGTCGCCGGTCTGGTCGCGTACTTCACCCGCACGGAGAACACAGCCCAGGCGAATGCCGTCCCCGCGCCGGCGTCCTCCTCGGCGTCTCCCTCCCCGACTGCCACTGGACATGCCAGGGTCGCTGTGGCCTCGCCGCCCAAGACCACCGATCCGATCGAGTTCGCCAAGGCCGCCACCAGGGTCCTGTGGACCTACGACACCCGGTCCGTCTCACAGGCCGAACACCTGGCCGGCCTCAAGCGGTGGATGACCAAAGAGAAGAAGTACGCCGACTGGAAGTCGGTCATGGACCAGGTGCCCAGTCCAGTGCTGTGGTCGCGGATGCGCGACGGTGGGCAACACGCCAGCGCCACGGTCGGCGAGGGCCACTTCCCGCAGGCGTTCAAAACCGCCCTGGCCCAGGACCCCGGTGCGATCACCGAGGTGTACGTCTACGCCGTCACGGTCACCGGCAAGCAGTCCATCGCCTGGAAGGGCTCGGGCAGCGGAGCGGAATCCCGCTCGACGACCCTCGCCGTCCAGTGCCGCCCCCACCGCAACTGCGCCCTCGTCGGCGTGCTGCCGAACGTGGCGCCGTGATCGCCACCGGTTCCCGAAAGGAGGTGCCCTCATGGGAGCTTGCGATCTGCCCGTGATGCAAACGGTCTGTAACACCATCGGCGGTGTCGTCGGGTCCACCGGCGAGGCGGTCACCGATGGCATCGGCGCCTGGATCGCCAAATCGATGGGCGAACTGGCCCAGGCTGCTGCGGACCTGGCTTCGAAGGCTGTCGACAAGACCACGGCCATCGACCTGAATGCCGAATGGTTCCGGAGCAACTACGAACTGATCCTGCCCATCGGCCTCGTCCTGACCGTCGGCACGTTCTGTCTGCAGCTCACCCGCGCCGCTTGGAGGCGGGACGAACGCGCACTCGTTCAGGCGGTGTACGGCACCGTGGCCGGGGTGCTGTTCGCGTTCGCCGCCATCGCCTGCACCACCGTCGCACTGACCGTGGTCGACGCGCTCAGTGCCGGCCTGTTCAAGGCGGCGAACAGTTCGGTGGACGACGCGATCCGGCGCGTCGTCGAGGTCAACGACCTGGGTCCTATGTACGCGTTGGGCTGGACGATCCCCGCCATGGTCGGCCTCGGCTGTGCTGTCGGCGCATTCCTGTATTGGGCCGTGATGGTCGCCCGCAAGGTCGGCATCCTGATCCTGGTGACGCTGGCCGTGTTCGCCGGAGCCGGCGGCGGCTGGGAAGTCGCCCGGCGCTGGCGCCGTGGCTGGGTCGAGGCGACTGCGACCCTGGTCGTCAGCAAGCTGTTGATGACGATCGTGTTCCTGCTGGGTGTCTCGGCCATGGGCAAGACCGATGCTTCAGACGGGCTCAGCGCTCTGTCTGATGCCATGGCGGGAATCGTCGTGATGGTGCTGGTGATGCTGTGCCCGTACGCGACGTACAGGTTCGTGCACTGGGCTGCCGACGGCTCGGGGCATGACGATCTGCACCGTACGGGTGTTGCAGGGATGGCGGTGGCGGCCGGTGCGGCGAAGACCGCGGGGCAGCTCGCAGTTCAGGCTGGCACGGGAATGCGGGCTCCTCAGGGGCCGGCGACGGTGCCGGGCCAGGGCTCGGGCGGCGAGGCCTCCGGTATCGATCCGACGGGCGGACCTAGTGGTGACGGCAAGCCGAAGCAGACCCATTTCCGCTTCGGTGAGGACCCGGGCGCGGCCGGCGACAAGGGCCGGGCGTTGATCCGCCGTCCTCCCACACAGGGCGACCGCGGAGTCCCGCTCATCCGGCGCCCCGGGAGTCCGGCGGCCGACTCGGCACCGGTGGGCTCCGGGCCGATGCCGCACGGCGCCTCGGTCGCGCCGCCACGGGTCACGCACCTGGACCCGCCGGCACCACCGCGTAGCGGTCCTCCACCGCAGGGTGGTGCCACCCCACCGGGGTGGAACTATCCCGGGCCAGCGGACCGGCCGGGATCGTAGCCCGCCGCTGACGGGGTGGGCCGGAGCTCCGCTCGGCCTGCCCCGTCTTCCGCTTCCTCCTTCTCCTCACGTTCCAAGGACGGCTTCGCCATGCTCACTGACGCTCCGCACCCCGATGGACCGGCCACGGTCAAGTTCCCCCACCGCTCACGCCGGGGCGTGCTGCTCGGTCTCTCGGCCCCTCAGCTGATCGTCGTGTCCGCCTGCGGTCTGTTCCTGCTCGCGGTGCTGCTCACCTTCGGTCTGACCGGAGCGCTCAAGCTCGCACCGCTGTGGGCCGTTGTCCTGGCGGCGGTCTTCGTCCGCCACCGCGGGCGCGCGCTCGCCGACTGGGCCCCGATCGCGATCCGGTACGCGCTCCGGCGGTTCCGGGGGCAGGTGCTCTGGCTCACCCGTCCGTCCACCCGGCCTCAGCGAGAAGGCCTGCTCCACCTGCCGGGCACGGCCGCCTCCCTGCGGGTGGCCACCTCGCCGGACGGCCGCCTCGGCGCGGTTCACGATCCGCACCACGCGACCCTCACCGCCGTGGTGAAGGTCTCCTCCCGCGCCTTCGCCCTCCTCGACCAGGCCGCCCAGGCCAGCAACGTCGCAGGATGGGGACGCACGCTGGCCGCGCTCGCGCGCACCGGGCACATCGCCCGCGTCCAGGTCTTGGAGCGCACCGTCCCCGACTCCGGCGACGCGCTCAACCGCTACTGGCACGAGCACGGCAACGCCCAGACCCCACTCGCAGGTCCGGTCTACGGCGACCTGCTCGCCGCCGCCGGCCCCGCCGCGGCACCCCACGAGGCGTACGTCGCCATCGCCCTCGACCTCAAGGCCGCCCGCCGTCTGATCAACCAGGCCGGCGGCGGGCTCACCGGAGCCTTCGCCGTCCTGGCCCAGCTCGCCTCCACATTCGACCAGGCAGCCCGTACCTCCGGCCTCACGCCCGGGGGCTGGCTGCCCGCCCGCGAGATCGCCGCCGTGATCCGCACCGCGTACGACCCCAAAGCATCGGCCGCCCTCGACCAGTGGTCCGACTCGGGCCGTCCGCAGGCCGACCCCGCTGCCGCCGGACCGGTCGTCCTGGTAGAGAAGGCCGACCGCGTCCAGACCGACTCGGCGCACCACGCCACGTTCTGGATCGAGAACTGGCCGCGCATCGAGACCGACCCCGGCTTCCTCCACCAGCTCCTGTTCACCACCGGCGTGCGCCGTACCCTCTCGCTGACCTACGAACCCAAGGGACTGGACGCCGCCCTCAAGGACGTACAGCGCAAGAAGGCCACCGTGATCGCGGACGCCGCCGAGCGGGTCCGCAAGGGCCAGGTCGACTCCGAAGAGGACTCGGTCGAGTACGCCGACATCAAACAGCGCGAGCGCCAGCTCATCGCCGGACACGCAGATGTCGCGCTCACCGGCCTGCTCACCGTGAGCGCGGACACCGACGAGGAACTCAACGCCGCCTGCGCCGCCATCGAGACCGCTGCCGTCGCCGCCCTCGTCGACCTGCGCCTACTGACCTGGCAGCAGGCCGAAGCCTTCACCAACGCCGCTCTGCCGCTCGCCCGCCCGTAGCGCAGCCAAGCACCATCGACCGCGCTCTACCGAAGGGCACCCCATGCCGACCGAGCCCCTGCCCGAACTGGCTCCGGACTTCGTCCCGTTCGCCACCGCCGCGCTCGACTTCCACCAGGCCATCAACATCCCCGTCGCCCCGGTCGCCGCCAGCCGCACCGAACTGGACTCCCTGCACGCCCACCTGGTCGCCCTGTACGGACTGCTGGACACGCACACCGCGCGGACGTCTCCAGTAGCTCCCGCGGAGGGCGATCACCTGAGGGCCTGTCGTATCCGGCTGTGGCAGGCAGCCGAGCACCTCCACGCCGCGTACCACGCGGCCCCACACCCGGTCGCCGGCCATCTTCCTTCTCGGGAGGAGTGCCGGACCCGCCTTCCCGAAGGCGCCCCCGACCTCGCCGTGTGCCAGCGCCACCTCGCCACCGCCGCCCGAGTCCGCCGTGACCACACCCCGGCCGACCTGCGCGACCCCTTCACCGGCCTCACCCGCCACTGACCACCGGAGCACCACCGCCATGCCCACCCGAACCACCCGCGCCAGCGCCAGTCCGCTGTTCGTCCCCCGCAAGACCGACCGCCGCACGGCCCGCGCCGCCCGTGACCAGTTCGCCGCTGCCCGCGACAAGGCCCGCCACGCCGCACAGCCCGAATCCCGCCGCGCCATGACCGGCATCGATCCCGAGCTGCACGCCACCTACCCGGTCACCGGTCGCCCAGGTCCCGCCTCCGCCCGCGGCGGCCGTCTGAAGCTCCCCGCCCACCGGATGACCACCGCAACCGCCTCCGGCGCCTACCCCTTCCTCGCCGAGGGCGGCCTGGGTGCCCAGGGCATCTACGTGGGCCGCGACGTGCACGCGGAAGCCGCCTTCACCTACGACCCGTTCGCGCTGTACGGGCGGCTCGACGGCTTCACAAACCCGAACATCCTGCTCGCCGGGATCATCGGCATGGGCAAGTCCGCTCTGGCCAAGTCCCTCGCCGTGCGCGCGGTAGCCTTCGGCTACCGCATCTACGTGCCCTGCGACCCCAAGGGCGAGTGGACCGTGGTCGCCCAGGCGCTAGGCGGGCAGTCCATCGCGCTCGGTCCCGGCCTTCCCGGCCGGTTGAATCCGCTGGACGCCCCCGCCCGACCGTTCGGCGTCAGCGAGGAGGACTGGGCAGGTGAAGTCCGCAAACGGCGTCTGCTTCTCCTCGGCTCGCTCGCGAAGACCGTTCTGCGGCGCGACCTGCACCCAACGGAGCACACCGCCCTGGACGTGGCACTCGACCAGGCAGTCACGCACGCCGAAGCCTCCGGGACCACCCCCCTGCTCGGCGACGTCGCATGCGTACTCGGCTCGCCCGCACGCCTCGACGCCGCAGTAGGCGACCTGTCCGGACGTCTCGGGCAGGCGGCCGAGGACCTGGCCCACGCACTGCGACGCCTCATCCACGGTGACCTGGCCGGCATGTTCGACGCGCCGAGCACCGTGGCCTTCGACCCGGCCGCGCCGATGCTCACCATCGACCTATCCCGGCTCGGCGGCGCCGGCGACGACACAGCACTCGTCCTCGCGATGACATGCGCTTCGGCATGGATGGAGTCCGCGCTCGCCGACCCCACCGGCGGACGGCGCTGGGTGATCTACGACGAGGCATGGCGCGTGATGCGACACGTCGCCCTGCTGGAACGCATGCAGAGCCAGTGGAAGCTCAGCCGAGGGCTCGGTATCGCCAACATGATGGTCATCCACCGCCTCAGCGACCTACTCACGGCAGGCGACGCCGGCTCCCGGGGCCGCGCACTGGCCGAGGGCCTGCTCACCGACTGCTCCACCCGCATCATCTACCGCCAGGAAGCCGACCAACTCGCTTCCGCGGCTTCCCTGCTGGGCCTCACCGGTGTCGAGACGCAGGCTGTTTCCGCCCTCACCAAGGGACGTGGTCTGTGGAAGGTCGCAGGCAGGTCGTTCATCACTCAACATCTGCTCCATCCGCATGAACGCGAGTTGTTCGACACCGACGCCCGGATGCACGCCTGAGCCATCTGCTCGCGGTCAAGTCCTTCCTGACAAGGGGGAACCAACGCGTCGTCTCGGCTCCCCCTCTCCGCCCCGCCGCACCACGCCCTCGGTACAGAAAGTCACGCCCGTGCACCTGAAGCGCACGATCCACCGCGGCACGCGCCGCCTCGCCCAGCTCTACGCTGACGCCTCCAAGGCCAACGCTGCACACGGCCGAGCCTCCATGGACACAGGCCCGTTGGACCCGCTGACGGCGACCCGGCGAATGGCCGGCCGACGTCCTGCTGGGCACAAGGACTGCGAAGGCTCATAGGCCGTCAAGCAGTTGCAGCATGTCTTCCCGAAGCCCCGGCGCGGTGACGACAGTGGCTGTGGACCGCAAGCTGTGCGGCGAGCCGTCCAGGTCCATCACGACAGCGCCGGCCTCTCTGGCGATCGCAACTCCAGCCGCCATGTCCCAGGGATGGTTGCTGAGTGTGATGCTGGCATCGAGCTTGCCAGATGCTACACATACAAGATCAATGGCGGCCGAGCCGAGCATGCGGACACGCAGCGCACGCTCAGCGAGGAGGCCGGTCAGGGCTAGACGCCGCACGTTTCGCTCCTGGGCTCGTGCCCCGACTGCGTAGTCACCGATCGCAACGATGGCTTCGCCCAGAGCCTTCGTGTGGCTCGCCTGGATCGGCTGGTCGTCGGCATAGGCGCCATGCCCCTCGGCAGCGCGGAAGCGACGCCGCAGGAAAGGCAGGTCGATCGCCCCCAAAACCGAGCGGTTGTGGTCAACAAGTCCCAGCGAAACTGCGCACAGCGGCAGGCCGTTCACCAGGTTCGCCGTGCCGTCGACTGGGTCAAGCGCCCAGGTGAGGGGACCGTCGACCCCCGTCCCGCCGTTCTCCTCACCCAGGAAACCGATCTCCGGCGTCTCCTTTTGCAGGAAACTGCGTACTCGGTCCTCAACCGCCAAGTCGATCTCGGAGACCATGTCCCGGTCGCCCTTGGCACGGACCGCCCCCACGGTCATCTCGGTAACCAACGTCGACGCCTGGTCAAGAGCCGCATCGGCGATCTGCAGCAGCAGCCCAACGTCAGTCATTCGCTTCCCGCCTCTCCCACAAGGTCTCGAAGATCTGCTAGGTCGCCGCAGCAATCGCGACGACCGCCAGGCTGTCGACCATCCGCTTCTTCAGCAGCAGCTGGACCACGCTCACGCTGACTAGCGCAGATTTCCGGCTCTACCAAGTCCGCCTTCCGGCCTCATCCTCGTCCTCCCCACGGCCCCGACCTCTGCGAGGTGCATCTTCGTGGCGGAAACACGCCCGCACATCACCGTCGGCCACCACGACCGGTACGGCGTCGTGGCGGCGACGTCCCACGACAACCACGTCGCCGAGCACATCCTGCGACTCGTCGGCTTCGAGCGGCTGTCCGGCAGCACTCTGTACGGCCTGACCGATCCACACCGTGACCCCGTCCGGCGTGCGGCGCAAGCGGTGCAGTCATTGCGGGCTGCGCAGTACAGCGTCACTTCTGATGTTGCCTACGACCTTCAGCCCCGCACCCGGCTCGGCGCGAACCGAGGTCTCCTCGACCGACTGGAGAAACCTTCCGTCTCGACGGTGCCCACCGTCGAGCGGGCCGTCGTCGCCTCGGCCCGCGTGCTCGACGCCGACATCAAGAACGGCTGGATCGTCGTTCACGACCAGGTCCGTGATCCCGAGGGGGCCCTGCGTGCGGTGGGCACGGACACGCGCACCCGTGAGGGCGTCCTGCTCCACGGCGAGGGTGACCACCGCTATGTCGAGACCCGGCTGGCCAGCACGGACCTCGCCTTCGACGCCTTCTCCTACATCCGCGGCAACGGGCGCCCCGATCCGACGCCTTCGACACAACAGCGCCGGGCGCATGCCACCACCACAGTCTCTCCGGCCCGGGCGGGTGTACCGCTGGCACGACATCTCACCGTCGCCGTCGAGTACCGCCCTGCCCTTTCCGCCCCACAGCCGGTCCGCACCCGCTAGGCCGCGCAAACCGAGGAGCCCTCTCGATGACCCTGCAACTCGAACCAGACGTCGCCTTCGGGATGCACCCTGCCTTCGGCGTGGCCGCCGCCGTCGCGGACGACCGTCCGTACCTAGACGAGGTCCTGCGCAAGCACCGCTTCCGCTACAGCGAGTATCTCGACGTCTACCTGCTGGCGGATGACACGCCCCACAACACAGCGGTGCGCACCGTGGCCAGCGCGACCCGCGAGTTCCAGGAAGCCGGTCTCGCCGTCGCAGCCGATCCCAGGATCATGATCCCGCCACCGGTCCCCACTCCGGACGGAGCCCGGGTGCGGGCGGCCCAACCCGGCCAGTCCCTCACCGCGTTGACCGGGCAACTCCACGAGCTGCGCCGCGCGGCGGACGTCTCCGAAGTCCTAGGCGAGATCCTCCACGAGCACCACGGCGTCGTGCCCGACCTGGAGGAGTTCATCGACACAGCTGCTGCCTGGTGCGAGCGGCTCGGCACGTCCAGCGGTCACGAACTGAGCCTTCACCTGCGCAGCATCGCCCATCATGTTGCCTTCCTCGGTGACCAGCTCGTTGGAGCCCAGCTCGAACTGGCCGTCATGCCCGACGCGACTCCTGAGAACGCGCCTCCCCTGGCCGAGGTGCCGTCGCCGGACCGGCAGGAGTGGCTTCGGGTCACGCACACCGCGCGAGCGCGCGCCGCCGTGGCGTCGTCTCCCAACCGCCCGGCCAGCACCCCGATGCCTCAGGGCGAGGCGGTGCCGCGTCCCCAGGCTGCTCCGACCGACCCAAGTCGTACGCGCTGATCTCCCTTCCTCGACCTTCAAGGAGCCCGGCTCATGGCCGTGAAGAAGTTCTGGACCATCGACCACGCCTGCGGTCACACCACCGAGGCCGATCTCTCCCACCGTTCGGCCGACCGGCGTGCCGGATACGCCCGCGCCAGCATGCCCCTGAGCCGCAGGACGACCGTGCTCACGGAGGATTCGCAGCTATCACTCCGTCTGGCCACTCAACTCTGCCCAGGTGTAACTGTCCATACTGTCGTGAGGGCCGATCCTGGAGAGTTCCGAGCCGTCGCGCCCCACAGCCACGATGAGCGGTCGTATCTGCCAGTGACCTGCGGACGGGGACTTCCAGACCACGATGAGCCTGCCGTGCCCAGGCACCTCGATCCGTCGGTCGCCGAGGAGGAGATGATCCACTTCGACCGCCACCTGAAGTTCGTTCGACCCGACCCACGGGGCCGTCCCGATGCCGTCCGGATGACGATGCCGCAGGCGGTACGCGTAGCTCAGCCCACCTGCGCCTCCACCGACCTCGATCATGCCGACCTGTCCCGGCTGGCCCGACGCCAGCCTCTCCGCAGGCAGGTCACCATCCGACCTACTGCCACCGCCTGCGTACTGCCATTTCTCGCCGCAGCGCTCAATCAGTGCCGTACGCGTCTCGGCCTTCCCGGACCCGGGACGCCAGACCAGCCAGACAGCGCCGACACCCGCGTCCCGGTCGACGTCACCCGACACCAGGGTCAGCCAACGGCGAGGCAACCAACCAGGCTGCGACACCTCGCCGTTGACCACGCGTCGGACCAGCCTGGGCAGAATGATCTCCATCCAGCGGTCGATACGGCGTATCCGGCGCAACTCCGCGCGAGTGGACATACACACACGGTACCCAGCAGTGAAGCCCGCGACGACGGAACGCGAGCTCGAATCGCACTCGATCCGGTGAAGTGCAGATAAGCACTGACTGCTGGCGGCCCTCCCTCGAGGAGGGCACCGAGGCCAAGGCCGAGTGGCTCGCTAAGCAGAGGACACCGAGCAGGCCAAAGCCGGGGAGTGGTCCGAGCGCTACCGCATGCCCCTGCTGGACGGCACCGACCGCGCGGTCGCCTGGGCCAGGCTCTGTCGCCACCAGCTCGTCTCCGCCGCGTACAGCGCGCTCGTCGTCGAGGGAACGGCGAGCGAGGCGGAGTGGGAGGCCATAGAGGACGCCGTACGCCTCCTGACCCGCGCAGGTTGGTGGATCGACCAGCGCGACGCCGACCCCGGGGACCTGCCCGAGTTGCTGGAAGCCACCACCGCGAGCGACCGGCCGACCGAGAACCCCCACTTCTGATCGGAAGACCCACGATGCCCATCCCACCCGACGTCGTCATCGCACGCCATCCGACCGGCGACGTCACCGCTGCAGGCGGAGACGAACTCGCCGCCACGCTCCTCAAGCGTGCCGGCTTCGTCATCGAGACGACGCCCCTTTCCTTCTGGTACCGCCTGCCCTGGGACATGGGCGAAGCCCGCGAGAACCAGATGGCCAGCCACGCGGCCCGCATGCTCACCGCCGTCGGCTACCGCGTCGACCTCGGTCACGACCTGCACGTCGACACCTTCACCACGCCCTCCGACCCCCAGGGCAAACGCGTCCATGGCCAACAGATTCTGCGGCTGACCGACGAATTCAACGGCGCCGAGACGTACGAGACCGCCGCCGACCTCACCGAGCACGTCCTCGATCGCAACGACGGCGTGCTCGTCCGCCTCAGCGAGTTCTTCGAGGCCGCCGCCGAGCAGGCCAAAGCGTCCGAGACCGACGCCGGCTGGGACCTTTCATGTGACTTCGCGGAAGCTGCCGCGACGCTCAGCTCCCTCAGCGAGGACCTCCACGACGCCGCGCACCATCTGCGGTCACTCGATCGTCCAGCGAAGCCGAACTGGCAGACGAAGGTCGCGAACTACTACGGGACCGCTCCGGCCCCCAAGCGCTCCGGGCAGCCGACCGCCGGGCCCGCGCCGTCATCCGCCGCTCCGCCGCCCACGTCGAAGCCGAACCGGACGCGCTGACCACCGCGCCGCCTACGCCCCCGGACAACGCGGCCACCGCCCCGCCTCGACTCCCTCCCCCCGCCGACCGCAGCCCGCCAGGAGCCCACTCGTGATCGCAAGAAGAACTCGTCGGCCCCAGCACACCGTCCACCTCGCACCACGTATCGGGACCGCGCTTTGTCTCCTGCACGCACCAGCACACCCTCGACCACCACCGGCACCGACTTCATGCTGTACCTGATGTTGTCCGTCGCCGCCCTCGGCATGGGGGCAGGGACGCTGGCCTGGTTCTTCGGCAATGGCGCCAACTCCCTCACCGGGTCCGGCTCCTGGGCACCGTACGAGCCGACCGACGCGCTGCTGCACCCTCATGAGGTCTGGCCACACCTTTCGCTGCCTGTCCTCGTCGGCGCCTGCTACGTCCTGCCCGCGCTCGCCTTCCTGGCCTCCGCGCTGCTCGGTGTGAAGGTGTGGCTGCGCCTGCGCCGCAACACCAAGGGGCTGGCCGACCAGCGCGATCTGGCCGACCTGATGCCCAAGAAGATCGCGACCAAGGCGATCGCTCTCCGTCCGAGCTTCAAGGGCACCAAGCCCAAGGACGTCGCGCCGGACGACCGCGGCGTTCTGCTCGGCACGCTCGCGCCCGGTGCGCGCGAGGTCCGCTCCTCGTGGGAGGACGTGATCTTGGCGATCATGGCGCCCCGGTCCGGTAAGACTTCCGGTCTGGCGATCCCGGCGATCCTGCGGGCGCCCGGACCGGTGCTGCTGACCTCCAACAAGGCGGCGCGCGACGCCTACACCGCCACGCTCGCAGCCCGCGCCGGAGCGGGCACGGTGTGGACGCTCGATCCGCAGCAGATCGCCTACGCACCCCAGACGATGTGGTGGGACATCCTCGCCGACGCCCGTGATCTCGCCGGGGCCCGTCGGTTGGCCGGGCACTTCGTGACCGCCTCCGTGGACGAGTCGAGCGCGGGTGACTTCTGGTCCACCGCCGCCGCGAACACGCTCACCGCGCTGTTCCTCGCCGCCGCACGCGACCGACGGCCGATCACCGACGTCCTGGCGTGGCTCGCCTCACCGGCGGATCGCACCCCCGTCGACCTGCTCCAGGACGCCGGACTCGACGCGGCCGCCGCCCAGCTCCAGGGCACCGTGTCCGGCGCCGTCGAAACCCGCGACGGCATTTTCGAGACCGCGCGGCAGTACGCGAGCTGCCTTCTCGACCCTGCCATCGCCGCCTGGGTCACGCCGCCCAGCGGCATAGGCAAGGTCCGGGAGTTCAAGCCGGAGGCGTTCGCCACCAGCAAGGACACGCTGTTCCTGCTGTCGAAGGACGGCGGCGGCTCCGCCTCGGCGATCATCGCCGCCGCTGCCGACGCGGTGATGCGCGCGGCCGTGATCCAGGCCGAGCGCGACGGTGGGCGGCTCGACGCTCCGATGCTCGCGATCCTCGACGAGGCCGCCAACGTGTGCAAGATCGCCGACTTGCCGGACCTGTACTCGCACCTCGGCTCCCGGGGCGTCATCCCGATCACGATCCTGCAGTCCTACCGACAGGGCGTCCGGGTCTGGGGCGAGGCCGGGATGGACGCCCTGTGGTCCGCTGCGACGATCAAGCTCGTCGGCTCGGGCGTCGACGACGCCGACTTCGCGGACAAGCTCAGCCGCCTGGTGGGCGATCACGATGTCCGTACCGTTTCGGTGTCCACCAGCGAGTCAGGCAAGTCGACGTCGGTCTCCCTGCGGCAGGAGCGGGTGCTGCCGGCTGACGCGATCCGTGCTCTGCCCAAGGGCTCCGCCCTTCTGTTGGCCACCGGCATCCGCCCCGCGCTCCTCGACCTCAAGCCCTGGTACCGGGAACCGGACGCCGACCGGCTCGGCGTCGCCTCCGCCGAGGAGACCACGGCGATCACCGAGCGAGCGCTGGCCGAGAACCGCCGTCGCGACGATTTCGGCCAGGCCGCATGACCCCGGTGCTGTCAGGCCCTCGGCTGGCGAGACGCGCCGGCGGAGTCCCCAGCTGTCCCGCATCCCTCCGGGTTTTCGCCCTCGTCTTCCTGAGGTACTCCCATGTCCCACTCCCCCTCGTCCTCGGCTTCCGTCCGCCGGTCCGAGCGCCTCGCCGGCACGCCCGTCGTACGGCGTGGCGCCGACTGGTGGCTCGTGTCCGCATCCGGGTTCCCTGCTCGCCTGGGACCCTGCCTTCACAGGGGAGCTGGACCGTTTCGCCGCCGATCTGGCCGCGGCCGACCGCGCAGTCGCCGACATACGGCACCAGGACAATGCCATGCGCAAGGAACGGTCGTGACCCCGCTCGTCCACGCCGAGCAGGCCGTGCTGGGCGCGATCTTGCTGGAGCCGGGCCAGCTGGACCGGCTCTCGCCCTGGCTGCGGCCGGAACACTTCTGCCGTCCCGCGCACGCGGCGGTCTACGCCGCGATGCTCAAGCTCAAGGCCGACGGCCACCCGGCAGCGGCCACGACGGCCGGCGATCCCGTTCCGCTGGCCTGGGTGACCGACACGCTGCGTGGGGCGAGCACGCGGACCCGTGGACTCACCGCCTCGTACCTGCACTCCCTCGTGTCGGCGTGCCCGCGCCCCGGCCACGTGCCGGTGTACGGGCGGATGGTCCTGGAGGGCGCCATCCACCGCAGTGTGGCCAAGCACGCAGCCCGTCTTCACCAAGCCGCACTCGCCGACGTCCGAGCCGGCACGGTGAAGGAGACGCTCCACCATGCCCAGGTCCTGTCCGACGTACTCACTGACCTGGCTCGCGGCTGGGGCGCCGAGGCTCGTCCCGTGCAGCCCCCCGTCGCGTACGCGCCTCAGGCCGAGCCCCCTCAGCCAGTGGACGAGGAGGCCCTGGCCGACGAGGAGTTCCTCCTCGGCTGTCTCACCTCGCGCCCCGAGCAGTTGCTCGACCTGATGCGGTGGCTCCGCCCCGGTGACTTCGCCGACCCGGGACATCAGCAGATCTACCGCGCGCTGGGGGCTCTGCACCATCGTGGCGAGCCGATCGACCAGCTGACCGTGCTGTGGGAAGTCCAGCGACGCGGTGCTCTGGCCGACGGGACGCTCGATGCCGAGCGTGTGCGGCGGGTCTGCGACCCGCTGGTGGGCCTGGCCGCTGAGCACTTCGGCGAACAGGTCGTCCAAGCCTCTCTCGTCCGCACGGCCGCCGTGGCGGCCCAGCAGGTGGCAGCCCTGGCCGACCGCGACGCGCTCGCGCCCGGGCAGCTCATCGGCTACGCCCTGCACGTGCTCGGCCCGCTGGACGACATGCGCCGCCGCCTGCGCCTCGCACATGAAACCGAACCCGAACCGCGACGACCGGTCAGCCGGCCCGGTGCACCACCGCCCGCCGCCCGCATCGACGCCGCCCGCGCCCGCAGCCGCCTCGCGGACACCACTGCCCACGCGGAGCCAGTCGAGGCCTCCTGCACCGCGCTTCCTTCCCGCCCTAACCATCGGAGTCCGTCATGACCGACCCCACCGGCCGCGCGGACCTGGAGAAGGACGAAATACACGCGATGGCATGGGAATTCGAGCAGCTCCGCTCCAAGATCGTTCGGTCGTACACGCAGACCTCCCTGCCCGACCTTGTCACCGCTTCCCATCATCTCGGCGCTCTGACGGGACTGGTGAGGAACCTGTCCGACGAGGTCTTCTTCCGCGCCACCGACACCGAGCCGGGACTCGACTTCGGCCCGATCATCGCCGCCTACACCAGCGCGTCCGCCCCGGCGGGACGCGCCATGAACAACTACACCGAAGCCTTCGAGCAGCTCGGGTTCCTGCGCAGGTACGCGGAAGCCCCCGCCTCGGCAGACCTTCGCGATGCCCGGCGAGCCGCGTTCGACGTCGCGCAAGACCGGCTGGACCTCACCGTGGACTCGCTACAGGACACCTCCGTCACGCTACGGCTCACTGCCGACCGGATCGACGGCACCCCACCTCGTGTCCTCGCCGCGCTGAGCCGCTCGGCACACCCAGCGAACTCGATCTACCGCGTCCCGGACAGGCTCCCGGCGACAGAGCCGATCCGTCTCGCCTACATGCCGGTGTCCCGCCATGCGCGCTGACCATCCGCCGGCGCCGCACCGGCCGTCGATCGGGAGCCTGTGTTCCGGGTACGGCGGGTCGAGATGAACGGCGGTTCCTACACCGGAATCCCAGCCGGGCCAAACCCTGGTTTCTCCGGATCCTCGCCACCCCAACCACCCGATCTTGCAGAGGGGTAGCGATGGCTGAACCCGCTCAGGGCAGCGAGCCGATACGCGTGCCAGACCACGATCTGGACGACCTGGTCTCCACGGTCGCGAAGCTGGTCACGGAGAGCCGTAAGCAGGGCGAGACGCTAGCCCGCCTCACCGACGACGAGGGCATCAGGGCCGAGCACGGTGACAACGAGGGCCCGGTCGCCGCATCAGCGGCGGCCGAGCCGGGCGGCTCACAGGAGGCGCCAGCATCCATCTTCATCCTGGCGCTCGCCGGCCCGGCCTACGTCGAGGAACTCGCGGCGCTGACGAGTTGGGTGCACGACCTCCTGCTGCCGGTCTACGGGCGGGAGATCACCACCGGACGCCCGTGGTGCGAGCAGTGGCAGGAGCACCCCGAAGCCGTGGCCCGACTCCATGGCTTGTGGCTGGCCTGGCAGCAGCTCACTGACGTGGAGGCCGGCCTCGTCGGCCCCTCGACGTGGCACCGCGACCACCTCGACCCGACCCTCCTCCAACTCAGGACCCCCGAAGGACCGTTCGGCGCCTGCACCACCAGCCCAGCCCGGCCCAACCACCGGCTCCTGGCCTCGCCCGAGCCCGCAGGAGCCTGACATGACCGACACGTACGAACCCCCGATCCCGGACTACCGGATCGACGGCTTCGCGCCAGCCACCGAGGCGCTCAAGCAGGACTTCTTCGCGGTCACGCTCTCGGACGACATGTTCGTACCTCTCGCCGAGCACCACAGCGACGACGGGTACGACAGCTACCTGCTGTTCCACGACCAGGCGGCCACCTGGGGCGTGTCCGGCACGGCGGAGTACGTGGCGTTCCACCTCACCCGTGACATGGGAAAGCGAGCGTTCACCTTCGACTACGAGCGAGCCCCGGTCGTACCGCTCGCCCAGAACTGGCTCGTCCGCCGGGGCTGCCCGCCAGATGCCACCATGCTGGACCGAAACCACGGGCCACGCCCTGCCGACGCGCTCACCTCGCGGCTGGAGGACCTGCTCCGGACCAATCCCGATGGCCGGTACGAGGTCCTCGACCACTACACCGACACCCCTGGCTCCTTGGACATCGCGACCGAAGTGCGCACCCTCGTTCGCGACAGCCACCCGGACTCCGCGCCCAGCAGCGCCGAGGCAGCGGACGCCTGGGCCATGGACCGCAGCGCTCCCCTCCCACTGCCACCAGGCTCGGAGAGCTCCGCCGTTCACAGGGCTCACGCTGCGCGCGCCCGCACCCGCTCTGCGCTCGCTGGCAGCGCCAGTCTCGCAGTCCCCCCGGCGCCGGTCACAGCTCCCCGCTCCGCGGCTCATTGCGCACCATGCTCTGGCCGGGGTGCGCGGTGAGCCGGGCTCGGTACGCCTTCGCGGCGCATCCTGAGGCCCTTGCCGACCTGCGCTCGGTCCCGGAGAGCATCCGTGACCTGGCCCTGCTGGAGTTGCAGCACCTGGTCCACGGCAACGAACGCGGAGCGGCGCTGACCCGCGAGCTCGCGGGCTGCCACAAGATCTACGTCGATCCGGAGACCCGCTGGCGCATGGTCATCCAGTACCGCGACGCCCCAGCGTCCTCCCAGCACCGCCGGGAGATCTACCTCCTGGCGGTCGGCGAGCGCCAGGACCAGACCGCATATCGCACCGCGGCTCGCCGACTGGAGCGCGAACGCGAAGCGTCTGCCGGAACGTCGTCGCTGCTTGGCCGTCGTGTCCAGGCGGCACTGTCCCGGTCGCCGCACGGGGCCACAGGTCCAGCACACGCCGGTCCGTCAACCCCCACCGCTTCCGCAGCTCCGACGCGAGCGCGCCGGCGCTCATGACGCCCCTGTCACCCGCCACCGCCCGGAGGCATTCCCCCATGTCATCTCTCGACCTCGGCGATCTCGCCCCAAGTACCGAGGTCCTCGTTGCACCAGTCCACCTCGCAGGAGCCGGAACGACGGAAGCTGCCTTCACCATCCTCGACAACGCCGCCGGTTGGACGAAGACCATCGCCTTCGACACGGATGCGTACTACACCAGCCCGTGCCAGCGAGTCCGTATCGCCAACCCTGTCGAGAGCCACTACGGCGGATGGACGATCACCTACGCCGAGGACCCGCTCGGCGTTCCCGACTGGATCACCACCTTCGACCGCGGCACACCCCACGAGATCGTCGCTGCCTTCACCGAAACACTCGTCGAGAGCCTGCCCAACCACTTCCGGGACTACTTCAGCGACGGCAGGCGCTACACCGGACTTGGCCCCGAGGACGTACTACGCCGTAGCAACTGGCAACCTCTCCACGGAAGTCGGCCGCACTGGAACTTCTCACCCGACGGCCACGCTGCCCTGCGCACGCGCAGCGGGTGGCTCCACGAGTACACCGAGCTGCTGACGCCGGAAAGGTCAATGTGGCGCCTGTCCGGCGGCACCGATCCCGTCCACGTGCCGAGCTGGCGTGCCTTCTTCACCGGCAATACCCCACAACACCTGCGCACCGCTGCCGCCATCACTCTCACCAGCCCCGACCCCGTGCTGCGCTTCGCCGGCGACATCCCCGAACGCCACCGCGACCTAGCGCAGGTGCACCTCGCCGGGCCGACGGCCTCCATCCCCCGGACCCAGGCAGCCCTGGCCCGCCGGCCATACGCCGTCCACCCGCCCGCGCCCGCGGGGGAGACCGCGACCCCGCCCGCATCACTTGCCGCTCACGGCCGTTCACGCCGTCAGCGCTGATGGTCCGCCGCTCCCCTGGAGGTCCCACATGCCCTCACACACCCTCGACGGCGACTTCTACGTGACCCCGCTGTACCTCGCCGGCTCCACCACCATCGGCGACCCGGCGATGCAACCACTCCTCGACCAAGCCTTCATGGCGCAGAGCGACGAACTGGCGAACGTCTACGTCTCATCCCCAGACCGGCGTGTCCGGCTCGGTTTCCTGCCCGAGGGCCCGGACAACACCTTGTGGAAGGTCGCCGCCTACAACGACCCGTTCGGGCCGCCCGACTGGCTGGCCACGTTCGACACCAACACGCCGACAGAGTTGGTGACCGCCTTCACCTCCGCTATCGCCACCAGCTACGCCAATGATCAGAGCGCTGCCCTGATCGGCCCTGGTGGCCCGGTCAAGGAAGGCTTCCGTCCCCTGGAGGACGCCGGATGGAAGCGAGGGGGCTGGCAGCTGACTACCCTCTTCACTGCGCCGGACGGACTCGCCGGCCTCACCTACAGGGGCGGGGTCCTGAATCGACATGCCGAATTCCGCGGCGACAAGGACCGCTGGCTGCTCTGGGGTGGTCAGGACGGCTTCAGCTCCCGCTGGTACGCCACGTTCACCTCCGCAGTTCCCATCGACCTGATTGCGGCAACGACCGAGCGACTGGCTGACCCCAGCCCTGTACTCCGCTACGAACTCGAAGTTCCGGAACGAAACCGCAGTGCCGCCCGCATACGGCCCGTGCCTCCCCCGGTGCCGACTCCGCTGGACATCCGGCGTGCCGCAGCCGCACGCGCACGCTCGCACGCACCTCACCTCGTCGGCCGCGGCCTGGCGACGCCCGCCATCACGGACAACAGCCCCGGTGCTGCCCTGCCGGCCTTCTCCGCCCGCCACCGACGGGCTGCGGCAGCACGCTGATGCCAGGTACCGCCGTCAGTCCTCGTCGGCCGCGCGACGCTCCTGACTGAGCCCTTCCTCCACGGCACCCACCGCCAAGGCCAGCTCCTCCACGCTCAGCTCGACCCGCGATCCATCCGCCATACGGGATCGGCCCAGGGACGCCGCAATCGTGTCATCAAGGGCCTCACCGTACGCACGCATCTCCTTGTCCAGCACGTTGCCTTCCCCCACCTTGGATCGGTCGCCCCAGGAACAGCTCCAGGGGCGACCGATCCATTCCTCCGCGGTTTACCAGCGGTCGCCACTCCAGCCAGTTCGCCCACGGCAGACATCCACCGCCGGGAAGGACTGGAGACCCGCCCGTGGACCATGTCAACGTACGACCGCTTCGAAAAACCCCAGGCCAACGAAGGGTTCGTTACTCGTGACGCCTACCGCCACCACGCCGTTCCAGATCCCCGCCGAACCTCCGCACGCCGTGCTCGGCAACCGCGAGTGGCTTCTCGACTGCCACTGTGCGGCCCCGGTCCTCGAACTTCTCAAGGGCCAGGGCTGGGACGTCATCCCCGACCTCTACGCCAACGTCCACTGCTCCAGCCCCGACCGGCGTGTGTACGTCGGGTTCCTTCCCGAAACCAAGGAGGCCGCGTGCGGCGAGCTGTGGCACATCCTGGTCAAGGACGCCGACGGCGAGGTGGCGTGGGACCAGACCTTCGGGCCGAGCGTTCCGGCCCAGGCCGTGGCCGGTTTCCTCGCGGCACTCATCGCCTTCCCCAACCGCTGCTGTGCCTGCGTCTGACCTGCACCGACCGCCCCTTCTCATCAACTCAGGAGCACTCTTGCCGCACGAGACCACCGTTCGCCAGTTGATCCACCAGCTCCAAGCAGTCGATCCGGACCGGCCCGTGTACCTCGCCATCAACCCGGACTGGCCCCAGACCCACCGCGTCGGACGCGTCATCCAGATCAGCGACTCGGACGGCGCCGTCTACCTCGCCGAGAACGGCCAAGAGGACGTTCTGCCGTCCGAGGTCCGCGCTCAGCTCGGCTGGGCCGACGTGTGAACCACCAGTCATGCGCGCAGCTCGCAGCGGGCGCGAACGACCCTGCGCGCCCGTTCCTGATCCTCGGCGATGTCACCCAATGCCCTATGCCTCCGGGCGTACGTGGTGCGCTCGTCCGCTCCGTGCCCCGGTACGCCACCGAGCCGATGCCCACGACCTGGGTATCAGCCCAAGACCGCACGCTCCTTCGTCCGGGCTCCGTTCTGCTGCGCTGGGAACGCGTCCCATCCGGTGGGATGGACGTCACCGCCCGCCTCGGCGTTGCCTCGGGGGACGTCACTCTCGCCACATGGCCAAACCTTCACGGGGACTGGGCCCCGGTCGTCCACCCCACACTGCTGGAGGCCATCGGTCTGCACGCGGCGCTGTCGGTGGCCATCGACGCGCTGCGACTCGCCAACCACCTTGCTGACGTCTGACTACACGGCCCGTCTCGAACACCGGGGGTGTACCAACCGGGACGCCCCCGGTACGAACGCGGTCGAGCGCCAGAAACAGAAAGCCGCCGGTGTTGTCAGTGGTGCAGTGCAAACTGGATGCCGTGACACCAACCGACGTCCGAGGACTGGAGCAACTGGAGCTCACCGTCCTGGACGACACCGCCTCCCTGGCCACCGCCCTACGGCAGTGCCTCATGCTGGCTGGTTACGCCCATCATGGGGAACTGCGTGCCTGGGCACTGAAGGAGCTGGAGGGGTACTCGGCTGTTGATGAACTCCCCTCGTACCGAAAGGTACCGGCCGCTCTCGAAGTCGTAGTGGATCTCAACCTTCCAGGCCAGATCATCGGAGGCAATACCCGGCGCATAAGCCCCCACCAGCTGCCCCAGCACGCTCGTGACCGCGGTATCGGGGAGAGCGCTCCGATACGGCAAGGCGTTCGAGAGCTCGAAGTCATAGTCGCCCGCGGCGACAGAGTGGTACGCCTGAGCCCGCCCGGCTCAGCTGAGTACGTCCTTCAAATGACGGAAGAGCAGCACCGTCTGGGGAACGAAGCGGCCGACATCACGTCTCTGCACTGGGACGTCTCCACAGCCAGCATCGAGGGCGTCCTCGATCACGTCAGAACACGTCTGACCCAGTTCGTTGCGGAAGTGAGAGCAGCCATGCCCCCTGGCCAGCAAAACCCGAACCCCAATCAGATCGACTCGGCGGCGCAGCAGGCACTCAACATCACGGGCGGCGACAACTCCACCTTTCACATCGTCGCGCCGAATGCGAAGGCAGACCGCGGCGGTACCGCAAGCGCCAACGTCAATGAGCCCGCTCCCGCGACTCCTCAACCCTGGTGGCACCGCACCTCGGTCATCTGGGGTGCCGTCGCAGCGCTCGCGGGCGTCGCCGGCGTCATCGCCACGGTGGTCGTAAAGTGAGACCTCGGCGAAGCCGCCTCGACCGGCTGGAGGAGGATGTCCTCGACGAGGGCCGTCCACTCACACCGATCCTGCGCCAAGTGATCGCCCTGGGCGGTCACGCTCACTCCGAACAACTCCGCACATGGGCATTGAGGGAACTCCAGGGCTACGAGGGTACGGACGTGCCTGTCCCCGACTACCGGAGGATTTCAGCCCCTTTGGTTATGGACGGTATCGCCGGGCAGTTCCAGTTCCGGGAACAGCCGGTCAGTATGTTTGATCTTCCGGACTTCGCTCGTGACAGCTTGGGGGACGAACTCCGCCTCGGGCAGGGCGTGGGACAGATCGAGTCGCTCGTTTCCAGGAGTCCAGACGAGACCGTACAGCTCAGTCCGGCCATGGCTGCCGAGCTGGCAGTATTCATGAGCCAGAACTCCCCCCGGCAGGTACTCAGGCTGTACTGGGCTGTGCATCCCTCGGCCTTGGAAGGCGTTCTCGACCAGGTCCGCACCCGGCTCGTACAGCTGGTCGGGGAGCTGCGGTCCGCAATGCCACCCGGCCAACAGGACCCGACACCGGACCAGGTTGCTCAAGCCCTCCAGAACATCAATATCGTCACCGGCGACAACTCCTCCGTGACCGTTACCGCACCTGTCGCGGTCGCACGTCAGCACGGATCAGCGCGAGCCGGGATCGGTAGAGCGACACAACGAACCATTCCCCGGGAAGCAGTCGTGTGGGCCGTCCTGGCCTTCCTTGTAGCGGCAGCTGCTGTCACCACCTGGGGAGTGTTGCTCTGAGCCAACAAGCCTACCTGCCAGGGCACACGAGCCTGTGAAACGACGTCGGCCTGTGAGTACCACCGAAACAGGAGTATCCGCCGGTCAACCCATCTGCCCCTGCCAATCCTCAGGTCAGCACCCCGCCCTTCCCAGTCGCTTCTCGAATCAGAGGACATCTCGTACCTGCCGACAGGCAGGTACGACGTTTGCCTCTCGGGTGACGTATCCGATAGCCACGCCCGTGACCGCAACTAGGCAGTTTCGTTTGGATCAGTCGATCGTTGGTCGTGCCGTCGACGGCACCTGGGAGCGGGTGTTCACCTCGCTGATGGCCCAGGCCGACGCCGACGAAGACCTGAGCTGGGCCGTGCCTGTGGACTCCACGATGGTGCGCGCTCACCAGCACGCGGCTGGGGCCCGCAAAAAGGGCCCCGATCGGCGAACCGGCCAACCACGCCATCGGCCAGTCCCGCAGCGGACTGACCACGAAGATTTACCTCGCCGCTGATGCCCGCAGTCGCCCCCTCGCGTTCGTACTCACCGCGCGACCATCTACCTGGCCGGGCTCCACATCGCCGGCATCTTTCTCTGGTCCGTCCGATGATCCGAACGAAAGCCCCTAGACCCACGCACTCACCGAGCCAGCGACGCCTCACAGGAGAAACCATGGCGGCCAAATCAGTTAGCCAACGAAGCTGAAGCTCCCCGGCCAATCATTCCAATCAGAAGATGTGACTCCATTGCGCACCGTGCCCGTAAACTCTGAAGCTCCAGGCCTCATGATGATAGCCACCGTCCCACCATTCTTGAATGTGATTCTTCCTGCATGCACACCGGCAGTACATATGGAAGAATCATCTGTGTATCGATCCGTACCCCAGATACTCATCGCTTCCCCTCCGGGTGGGCATCGAAATACTAGCCTCTCACCGATCCGACCACGGTATGCGGATGCGGTGTCATCCCATGAAATGGGAGTATAATTCGGCCGGGGCCGCGACCTTCCATTACGCACTACGAAACTCCTGTCCCATGAGGTGTCCCAATCGGCCGACGTAACTCCATTTCTCATGCTGCCGTAATATTGGGATGCCCCAGGTTCCATAGCTATTGTTACTGCTCCGCCAGATTCAAGTGATATCGCTCCAGCGTGATACCTGCTCCCCCATCCACAAGAGGGAGGAGGTATCGAATTGCAAGTTGGTTCAGTATTAGGCGGGCACCGTGATTATCGACGCAACCAACCAGTAGATCTGCCTCTTTTGCTCGTGAGAGCGCATCCTCTTGAAGGATAGATGCCCCTACAGGCACCACCTCAGTGGCAGGAGATACTCCACTAGCCACGTCCTTGTAGAATTCCACCTTACGCCTGCCATTTTCTGCCATTCCAGCTCCGAGCAGGCGGTTAAGGTTGCTGACCTCAATAACATCTGGGTCAATCAGAATAAGCCTTCCAACACCCAGGTGCGCAAGCTCCAGAGTTACGAAGGAGCCCAAACCGCCAAGGCCGATCACGGCGATCGTAGATTGAGTCAGAGCTCGTTGGCCATCAGTGCCCAAGACTGCTTGCTGCCGTTGATGTTTCACTTCACCGCTCGCACCGTATTCATGCTCCATGTTTCCACTGGTGGTTGGCACCCTTTCGAGAGCGTTACGCGATCCACTATTCTCTACCCCTATGATGACTATCCGGGATACTGGCTTTATCTCCCTTGTGACCGAGTCGTAGAAGTGGGCGTCCGCGCTATTGCGCCCCATGACCATCGTGGCATGCAGGAAGGGCTCGGTCGAAAGAGTAGAAAGGGCGGGCATCTTACGTCGATCGTTGCCCCAGTCGATACCGCTGAAAGTCGTACTCGGAGAGGAGTCGAAGGGATGGCTGTGAACCTCGATTAGCTGCCAGCCTTCCGCTTGACATCGATTCAGGGCCTTGATCACGAAATCCTGCTTCGGGGCCACTCCAATGCCCGACTGATACTCCAAGTTCTCGGAATGCGCGGGCAGTATTTCGCGAACTAGAAGTCTAACTCTTTTGGAGTCGACACTCTTGCCCGCCAGCAAGAAGGCAAGTTGTTCGTCGACTTTCCCTTTTCTGCTTTCCTCCTTGTCGATCAAGAGATGACTGCGCAACCTGTTCCACAAGCGACGAGGAATGACGATCTCGGCATCCATAGTGGCAGCTCCTTGGTTAGTGCCGCGTCAGGCTCTTCCGGTCGCGAAATACCATAGATATTAGATCCAGATATGAGACGAGACTGTGTCCTCTTTTCATGTCGGTACTGGGGTGCCATTTCATCAAGTGGATACAGAAATGCCCCCACCCTTTACTAACGTATCGCGCTTCGCTGAAAGAACTCTCTTCGGTAAAGAAGTGGCTGATCGGAAGTCCCTCCACCGTGCGCAAGTCATGATCGGTCCAAAACCACTGGGGCGCGACCTGCGGATACCCGGGAGTTCCATGCGGTATATCGATGAGTATTTGAACGCTACGCTTGTTCCACCCGGCCGGGATGGCAAAGGTCTTTATGTGGACCCAGGTACCATCTTGCCTGTCGACCTGAACCTCTCCGTACTTGCGCGCCAGAAAGTACGCCTCGTATTGCAGGCGGCTCACTCTCCTGGTCGAATCAAAATCCGCCATGACGAATGATCATTTCTGTTGCCAGGGTGCATCCGTATTCAAATTGGGGTACGATCATGTAACTGCTTGCGTTCGCCGGAAGAGTGTCGCTGTCCCGAATTGGAACCATCTCTCCGTCCGACTTGGTGGCTAGTACCCAATCGTCGGCTTGCGCCCCGTCTACTTCACTTTTTAGGGTCCTGGCAGTTGGATTACCCGGAAGATCAACTACTTGACCGTTGACTATGTACGTACCCATCGGTTTCTCTTTCAGGCGGTTAGCGCCCCTCGGTTCTTTGCTCACGGATCACGCTGAACAGTGATACGTTCGCTGTGGGAACGTCGAGCGGCGTAAGAAGAGACTGTCGATATGACCTCGCCGACCTGATGGTGGGTTCCTCCCATCGTCACGCGGCAGCATCTAGATCGCATCTGATCGGGGACGTAACCACTGCTATGGGACTGGAGCCCCTGTTGTCATGGGAGGCACCTCGGCAGTTTCATTTAGAT
Organism: Streptomyces sp. NPDC015139; assembly: GCF_043079785.1. Lineage (NCBI taxonomy): Bacteria > Bacillati > Actinomycetota > Actinomycetes > Kitasatosporales > Streptomycetaceae > Streptomyces > Streptomyces sp. NPDC015139. The sequence continues at coordinate 330,082 of NZ_JBIBUW010000011.1, forward strand.
CATCGGATCGTTGGTCGGGGTGTGCCGTTGGCTGACGCGCAGTGGGCGCGGATCGAGCCATTACTCACGGACAGGGCACCGAAGCGGGGTGGCCGGTGGCGTGACCACCGAGGGGTGATCAACGCGATCGCCTTCAAGTTCCAGACAGGAACGCAGTGGGTCCACGTGTGCCGGAGAAGTGCGGCAACTGACCGGGCGTCTACAACCGGCTACGGATGCGGGCGTTCGACGGCACCTGGAAACAGGTTTTCAGCGTGCTGATGGCCAGGCCGACGCCGACGAGGACCTCAACCTTGCCGTCTCGGTGGACTCCACGATCGTGTGGTCCTATAAGCACACGGCCGGAGCCCGCAAACAGGGGTTCCGGCCGGCGAACCAGCCAATCACGCCATCGGACGGGTCGGTGGCGTACTGACCATGAAGATCTACTCGGCGCCGACGGGAGCTGTCGACCGCTGGCATTGGTCCTCACCGCGGGGCAGGCCGGAAACGCGCCGGTCTTCACGGTTGTCATGGCCCGCCTGCGCGTAGCCCGCTGGCATGGGCGGCCCCGCACCAGACCGGACATGGTCGTGGCAGACAAGGCGTACGCCTCCCGCGCGATCCGCGACCACCCTCGAAAACGCGGCATCCGTGCGGTGATTCCCATCCCTGCGGACCAGCGAGGCCACAGGCTGCGTCGCGGCAGCCGGGGCGGCGGGCGATCCGTTACAAGAAGACGGCCACGATCTACCTGGCTGGATTTCACATCGCGGGCGGTTCCTCTGGTCCGCTCGATGATCCGAACGAAGGTCCCTAAGAGCTCGTAACACGATCTTGTTGAAGTGTGCTGGTTGGCCGTGACCGGTGTGACGATTTGGCCGTTCGTGGCGGTGTGAGTACTCGGCCGTGGA
>NZ_JBIBUW010000012.1:0-264781 GCF_043079785.1 Streptomyces sp. NPDC015139
CTCCGCGTCGCCGCCCTCCTCCGCCTTGCGGCTGCACGCACCACGCCCCGCTCGGGCCGGCCGACAAGGCACCGTGAGCCAGGCCGGCCTGATCCAAACGACAGGCCCTAGGCGGATCGCCGGCCGGGCGCCGCGTTTCGGGCGCCCGGCCGGCTTCGTCCCGGTCGGCGGACTCGCCTACAGGTACGGACGGGTGATCAGCTCGATCGCGTGACCGGCGGGGTCCTTGAAGTACACCCCCCGTCCGCCGTGTTCGTCGTTGATCTCACCGGGGCGTCGCATCTGCGGATCAGCCCAGTGCTCGACACCGCGGTCGCACAGCCGCCGGTACGCCCGGTCGAACAGGTCGTCGTCGATCAGGAACGCGTAGTGCTGCATCTGGATCTCCACCGGCGGCTCGGCGAACTGGAGCAGCACCCCGTCGTGGAGCTGGATGTTGATGAACGGACCCCAGGACGGCGCTTCCGGAAGTTCCAGCAGTTCGCGGAAGAACCGGGCCGACTCACCGCGATCCTTGGCGGCGATGATGGTGTGGTTGAACGTGACTGACATGCGGTTGACCTCGCTGTCGCTGCGCGCGGGAAAGGGACTCGTCGTGCGCGAGCGCGGGGAGGTCCGCGTGCCGAAGTGGGGTGCCGTTCGCGCACCCACCGTGCGATCAGCCCTCCACCGGGTAGCCGATCCGTGCGTGGCGTAGTGCCGGTCCGGTGTTCACGTCGAGCAACCCTAGTTGTTCTCCCTGACTGCGGCAACGGCGAAGCACGGCCGCCCTGGCCGCGCCTCCACGGCCACCACCACGCTCAGGGAGCGGGCACCGGTCGTCGGCGCCGCGCATGAAGGCGCAGCCGTGGGACAGGCTCCCAGGGCACCGGGCCTGGCCGGACGTGGGGAGTTGAGGGTGCCTGACAGCGTCGTCTTCGAGAGCGCGGAACCGGTCGGAGCGAGACCGGTCATGCCCGTAGGCGCGGGACTGTGGCGAGCCGGGTGCGCGTTCCTCATCGGGGCGCTGCCGTCCGCGCAGCTGGTGGCCAGGTGTGCGGTGGGTGTCGACCTGCGCACGGCACACCCGGAGTGCGTGTCGGCGACCGGGGCGTACCGGGCCGCGGGACTCGTGCCGTTTCTGACGGTGGCGGCGCTGGACATGGCCAAGGGATACGCGGCCACCAGGTTGGCCGGGCGTGGTCGGCACACGGTCGCCCTGCACGCGGCACTGGTGGTCGCCGGCCACAACTGGTCGCCCTTTCTGCGGGGTTCAGGCGGTCGGGGCATCATGCCGGCGACCGGAGCACTGCTGAGCACCGACTGGAGGGGGGCCGCCCTGATCCTCGGCGGCCCCACTCTCGGCTATGCCTGCCGGGAGTCGGGACTCGGAGCCTTCGCTTCCCAACTCCTGTTGCTGTCGGACACCCTGCTGACTCGAAGGCGGCGTGCGGCGCTGCCGTCCGTCGCCGCGGTCCTCGCTCCCATCTGGGCGAAGCGGATCCTTGGCAACAGACTGGAAATGCGTGCGGGGCTGCCTGTGACCCGCTACCTGGAACGACTGCTCTACGACCGGGACGGAAGCACCTCGAAGGGGCGAGACCCCCCGCCGGCCATCGCGGCGAGATGACGGACGAACTCCGACATGCGGCCGGTCGCGACGCCGTGAACGTGGGAGAGCGCCGCGGCGTCCCGCTCGATGCCCACCGCTCGGTCGTGGATCTCCCGGACGCTTCGTGAGGCGACGGAGTGGGCGGCCATGAGGTCCAGAATCCACCGTGGACCGTCTTCGCCGGGATCCCGCAGCCGGGCCACCACCTGTTCGGCCAGATCGTCACGGCCGTCCGCGCTCAGCCGTTCGCACAGCAAGCCGATCGGTCGGGTGAACTTGCCCTCCACGAGGTCGCTCGGCACGCGGCCCGACGCGTCCTCCCCGTCGCCGTCCCCGGCAGTTTGGAACATGTCGTTGTGGTCGTCGACCAGTTGGTAGAGGATTCCGACGCGGTAGCCGAGCCGCTCCATCGCCGCACGCGTGGCCTCGTCCCGGCCACCGGTCACGGCGGCACCCGCGGCGACACAGGCGAAAGGCGCACCGGTCTTGAGCCGGATCAGCTCCTCGTAGGGCACCGAACGGAAGTCGTACCAGCCCTGGTGCCACCCGATGTCCATGCTCTGGCCGAGCGGTACGAGTGTCGCCATCACATCCAGCTGGTGCCGCACCCCGTCCTTCTCGATCAGCGTGAGATCGGAGCAGTGCAGCGGATGGTGCGCGAACGACCGTACGACACAGGCGAGGTTGATCGCGTTGCTGACGCTCTCGCTGACGTGCACCGCACGGTCGCGGTCCCTGAAGTCCGCGTTGTCCTGGACGTCGTCGAGCACCAGTGACGCGGCGTGGTACAACTCGACGGCCGCGGCCAGCGGCTGCGCCTTCTCCAGGTCGCCGCCGAGGAGTTCCGCGCAGAGCAGGGCGAACAGCGACCGGAGCCGTTTGCCCTTCCGGGCCACTTGGCGTTCCACCAGCGCGCGCATACGGTCGTGGTGACCCCACGGCCAGAGCGCGAAGCCGGCGCGCATGCGCTCGTCGATGGCGTGCAACTGGTCCGCGTAGTGCTCGCGCAGTGCGGTGCTCATGCGGCCGCCCTGTCCCTGGCCGGGCGCGGCCAGCCCCTCGCGAGGCGTGACCGGTAGGCCGCGTAGTGGACGAAGCCCAGGATGATGAGCGAGAACCAGCTCATGAACGGCTCCTTGAGCAGCACCATCGACAGAGCCGTCAGATTGATCGCCGCGACCGCACTTCTTGCGGCCGCTTTGCGGGCCACGATGCGTCCGGTCCACAACTGGGGAAAGTAGGTCGCGGCGAAGATCCCGACGATGCCGGCCATCACGAGCCAGTGGAACGCCAGCACGGCACCGAGCGAGGTGGCGATGCCCATCCCGCCCCTGAACCCCATGTGCACCGGCCAGATGTGCCCGGAGACGACGGCGACGATCCCCAGGGTGACGACCGTGCTCGACAGGCCCAGGTGGATACCGCCTAGGACGACGACGTAGCCCTTGAGCATGTCGAGGAGCAGGATGACGAAGAACCAGGGTCGGCCGAGGACCTTGCCCACGTTCTGGGCGCCCGCGTTCCCGCTGCCGAGGTCGCGGATGTCCTGCCCGATGTGGGCCTTCGTGACGTAGTAGCTGGTCGAGACGCAGCCGATGAGATAGCTGACGACGGCATAGCCCGTCACCAGCGCGATGTGATGCGTATGCACATGGTTCGTCAGGTTCATCAGGTATCCACCACACACCTCGTTCGAGCAGGGCATTACTTGAGCAGGGCAAGGGAGAACAGGCCCGGGAACCAGGCCAGGCGCAGAATGAGCAGCACCCGCGCCGTCGAGGCGTCTCGATCCGGTGAGGTCCACAGGATCCAGGCGCACAGGCATACCGGCGCGATCAGGAACGGGGCGGCACAGACGAGGAACAGGGAGGGTGCCGAACTGACCGGGGCGCCTACGGCGAGCACCGCCAGGCACAGGGCGGCGGCCACGGCGGCGTAGGCGCCGACACTCACCTCCGGCCGGAAGACCGTGGCCAGCGTGCGGAAGCCGGCCTCGCCGTCGGCAGCGCTGTCCTGCAACGTCTTGACGATCTCGTAGCCGAGCACGAACAGCAGGACCGTCCCGGCCGCCACACAGGGGCGGAGGGTGAGTCCGCCGGTGACCGAGGCGCCGAACAGCAATGTGCCGCCACAGACCACACCGACGACGAGGTTGCCGACCAGCACGGTGTCCTTGAGCCGGTAGGAGTAGGCGAGGTCGAGCAGCAGCAGTGCACCGGCGAAAAGTGTCTGGGTCGGTCCCAGCGCGGCGGCGGTCGTCATGGTCAGCAGCGCCAGCGCCAGGACCACGGACCAGGCGGTACGGACCCCCAGCTGTCCGGAGGCCATGGGTCGCCAGGGCTTGCCGATCCGGTCGGCCGGCAGGTCGGCGATGTCGTTCACGGCGTTCGCGACGCCCATCACCCCGGCCATGGACACCATGGACAGGGCGTCACGGCCCCAGCCCGTCGCGGCCGGGTGGCCCGCCAGAGTGCCGCCGCACGCCGCGGACAGCGCCGCCAGCAGACACGTGATCGGACGGGTGATCCGGCAGGCTGCGGTGAGCCGATTCACCGTCCCCAGGTGGGAAGCGCTGTGCGCCATGGATGGTTTCGTCTCCTCGTCCGCCGCGTTACCCCACGGCCCCGCGCCGATGTACGCGGCCCGTCGTACCGTCCACGGTGATGACGTCGCCGTCACGGATGCTCCGGGTGACCGAGTGCAGGGCGACGACGGCAGGCACGCCGTACTCGCGGGCGATGACCGACATGTGCGCGGCCACACTTCCCACGTCGGCGGCGACCGCCGCGGCCCGCATGATCTGCGGAGCGAGCGCCGGCACGAGGGAGCGGACGACGAGGATGTCACCGGCCGCCATCCGCGCCGTCTCCGGACGGTCGACGATCCTGGCCCGGCCGGTGGCCCTTCCGGGGCTGACCCCGATGCCGTGCAGTACGTCGCCGTCCGACGCGCTCTCCGTGGTCGGACGCCCGAGCAGGAGCGGGAGCAGGCAGGCCGCGGTGCCCAGCGCCATCGGCGGGCGCAAGGCGCGCTGACGGGTCCAGACGGAAACCCGGTCCGCGACCGCCTCCCGTAGGGAGGTGCCCGATCCGGTGGAGAGGGCGGTCCGCAGTTCGGGCAGGGTCAGGAAGTGCACGTCTTCCGGGCGGTCGATGACGTCCTGGTCCACGAGAGCCGTACCGAGCCGGTGCAGAGCCCGCCGGAGAACCGGCCAGGGTTCGGTGAGCTTCCCGGTGTGCAGCCGTCGTCGGCGGGCACTGTCCCGTGCGAGGGTGAGCAGACGCTGGAAAGGGGCCGGATCGGTGTTGTGCTGCAGGAGCACCGACAGACACGCCTGCTCGAGCCGCAAGGCGCCGGTGGCGCGTGTCACGGGAGCGGCTGCCCGCGGATCCGGGGATTCGGCCACTTCGCCGAGGGTCGGCCGGTACCAGTCCAGGGTGGAGACCGCGTGCGCGGGCGCCGGTTCGCTCCGTCCACGCTCCACCAGGAGCTCCTGGTACGGCGCCCCCAGCGAAGGGTGCAGCCGCCGCCGGTAGTAGCGGGCCAGCGCCTGTTCGGCACGCCAGGCGGCGCCACCCACCAGGAGCATCGGCCACAGGTAGTCTCCGACGACCGCCACGACGCGGTCCACGAACTCGGCCACTTGGAGTTCGGACATCGACTCGAACCCGGCGGTCACCGAGCTCAGCAGCTCGCGGTACCGGCGTGTGTGGTGGTCGAGTGCGGCCGTCTCCTTGGCCGTGACGAACCTGTCGGAGACCGACGGCCGGTGTCGGCCGGCGAGCATGGCGCAGGCGAAGCGGGGGTTGACGAGCATCCCTTCGAGCAGCGCGACGGAGCGGCGCTCACCGAGCGGGGAGTGGTAGTACCAGCCGTTGACGATCCGGTACGACGGTGTGGACACCAGCACTCCGCTGCGCTGCCACTGGGCGCGCCGGAACCGCAGGTCGACCGCCGGCAGGAACCAGGTGGCGAACAGCGGGGTCACCGGTTCGGGCAGCCACTCACCGAGGCGGATGTCGCGCCGCCACTCGCCGCGCGCCGGCACCGGCCAGGCGGGCTCGACCGCGTCGGCGTGGGTCACCGGCCGGGCTTGCAGCAGGGTGATGTCGCCGTCGCGCAGGGCCCACTCGATCTCGGCGCGACAGGACAGGGCCGCGGAGACCCGCCGAGTCAACTCCGCCACGGCGACAGCCTGTTCGGAGGTGATGACCTCACAGGTGCTCCGCATGCGGTCGGCGTGGGTGCCCGTGACCGTCCACTCGTCGGCAGGTGACTCTCCCTGCATCAGCCGGTCCGCGCGGCCCCGTACCGCGGAGACGGACACCGCGCCCGGGCCGCCGGCCTCGGATCCGGTGGCAAAGGCGGCGCCGGCCGCTTCGGGTTCGAGCATGCGCTGCACCAGGACCGCCATGGGCGGAGAGTCGACGGCTTCCGCGTACCCGGCGTGTGCGGGGTTGTCCGCGGACGCCCAGCACTCCAGGACAGCGGTCCGCAGCGCGTCGGGGCCGGTCACGTCGAGCACGCTGGTGTGCAGGCCTGCGCAGGAGGCCTCGACCGTGTCCTCGGCGGTGCCGGAGGACCGTACGGCGAGCGGCTCCGTGGGGTGGAGGTCCGTGATCTCCGCAAGGGCGTGCTCCAGGGGGGCCACGTGGCCGGCCCGGCCGGTTGGAGCGGTGGCGGTGTCCTCTTGGTGTCGCCGGTGGATCCAGGTGGGGATGACGACGCCGTCGGCGCACGGGAACCCCTCTCTCAGCAGCCGGGCGAGAGTGGCCGCCTTGTACCCGGTGACCTGAGGGTCCGTCGCCCGGCCGTCGGTGAGTGCCAGAGTGGTGGGCGGGTCCGACGGTTCATGCATGGGGCTTCCTTGTCTGTTGCCTGTGTTCCGCGCCCGGGACCTATGCACGGGCGGCCGTCGGCCCGTCGGTTCTCGCGCGGTGACCGGCGCGACCCGGCTCCATCATCAGATCCGCGGCGATGCGCAGGGAGGGGGAGCGGATGACCGCGTAGTGCCTCTCGTAGAGGCGGGTGAACTCGGAGAAGGCGACGGGGCAGCAACGGCTCCACTGTTTCTCGCTCATCCGGACGCCCGATTCCCGCGCCCGTGCGAGGCGCCGGCTTTCGATCGGGTGCCGGTCGACGAGACTCAGGAGTATGTTCGCCCCGCCCGTCATGTGGTCGTGCCGCCAGTCCCTGAGGTCGTCGGCGAAACGGCAGGCGAGGCCAAGTGCGTGGAAGTCGTCCAGAGCACCTTGCGGTGCGATACGTCCTTGGAACAGGCCTATCAGTTCGGCGAGTTGTCGCATGACGACGCCGCAGTCGACCTCCGCGTCCTCCAGGAGCTCGTCCACCGACGGTGTGGTGCTTCGGCTCTCGATCGAGGTGGCGTAGCGCCGGTAGTCCTTGTCGACGGTCCGGCGCAGCGCCCGGCGGATCCTGTCGCGCCGGGCCGGGTCACAGGTGGCGTCGAGATGGGCACGCATGTTGACGATGGCCTGCTCGATGTCCGAGGTCCGGGCGAGTTCGTCGAAGTGCACGGATTCGAGGCCGACGCGGCGCTCGAACTCGTCGTCGAGCAGGAAGGCGATCCTGTTGACCAGGATGAGCAGTTGCGCCGTTCCCCGCCGTGTCCGCCGACCGGTCGCCTCGGTGAAACCGGCCAGCAGCAGGCCGACGAAGAGGTCGTAGGCGGCGATTTCCAGCGCCCGGCCGCCCGAGGCGGCGGGCAGTCCCTTGCGGTACGGGTGAAGGAGCAGGTGCCGGCCGTATCCGGGGAGCAGCCGCAACGCCGTGCGGGTGCGACCGGCCGTGCGCGGAAGGACCGTCATGAGGCGCACCGGCGCCGGTCCGGCTCTGCGGCGAGCGTGGTGCCGACGACTCTTCGCGTTGCCGGGAACAGGGCCCGGTGGCACGTCGTCATGTGCCGGGGATGGGCGGCCCAGAGCTGGGCCAGACAGGCGCGGGCATGGCGGTCGGCTCCGGAGTGCCGCGTCACGAATCGCTCGCACAGGTCGGTAACCGTTTCCCGGTCGCCGAGTCGGGCTCCGAAGAGTGCCAAGGAATGGCGTAAGTAGCGCCAGTACCGGTCACAGTCGTCCGTGTCGGGGCGGTACTTCAGGGCGGCCGCGGTGCGCGGGTACGAGAGGGCGATGACACCGGCGAAGACGTCGAGGTATTCGCCTTTCATGCCCGGGAGCCCTCTGTGGACGGCACCGAGTTCACCGATACGCCGACGCACCGCGGGATCGGCTATGCCCGGGCCCCGCGCGTGCGCGCCCCCGATGCCGAGCAGGCTCATCAGGAACTGCTTCTCCCGTCCACCGTCGGCGATCTTGCGCAGCATCAGCGCGCTTTCGCGACCGTCGGCCGATCCCACGCGGGTGAGCAGCGGGAGAGTCACGTAGGTGGTGAAGACGAACATGCCCGCTCCACCCAGAATTCCGGGGGCGGTCCAGGCGGTGCGGACGGCGCGCAGATCGTGGGCGTAGTCCGGTGAATCCACATACTGAAGAACCCTTTCGGGCATGCTCGAAGTCCCCCCGATCCCGTCGCAGGCCAAGCAGGTTCCCGCCAGGGTCGGCTTCGGTCAAGGGGTCGGTACGATCGTAATTTTGTTCTATGTCCGCTTCTCCCGAATCGGTCCCGGCATTCCGGCCGAATCGGCTCATAATCACCTCGTGCGGTGGAGCGGCGGAAGCGAGGGCTGCATGATTTCGGCGGGGGAGCGCTACCGGAAGCGCCGTATCGACGTCCGCGGACTCGAGATGGCCTACGTCGACGAGGGCGAAGGCGATCCGATCGTGTTCCTGCACGGCAACCCGACCTCGTCGTACGTCTGGCGGAACGTGCTGCCGTACCTGGTGGACAAGGGCCGCTGCATCGCCCCCGACCTGATCGGGATGGGGGGCTCCGCGAAGCTCCCCGACAGCGGACCGGGCTCGTACCGCTTCGTGGAGCATCGCCGATTCCTCGACGCGCTCCTCCAGGCGCTGGGTGTGCGGGAGCGGGTGACCCTGGTGGCGCAGGACTGGGGTTCGGCCCTGGGCTTCGACTGGGCGTACCGTCACCCCTCCGCCGTCCGGGCGATCGCCTACATGGAGGCGTTCGTGGCCCCGATCGACTCCTGGAACGACTGGCCGGAGTCCGCGGTGCCCGTCTTCCGGGCGATCCGTTCCGCCGCGGGCGAGGGCATGGTCCTCGACCGGAACTTCTTCGTCGAGGAGGTTCTGCCCACGGAGGTGCTGCGCGGTCTGTCGGAGGCGGAGATGGCCGTGTACCGCCGCCCTTACGCGGAGCCCGGGGAATCGCGCAGGCCGACGCTGACGTGGCCCCGCGAGGTGCCCGTCGCGGGCGAGCCGCGCGAGGTGCACGAGGCCATCACGCGCTATGCCGCATGGCTGGCGAAGTCGACGGTGCCCAAGTTGTTCATCGAGGCCGTTCCGGGGGCCATGTTCCCCTCGCACCGGGCCGTCGCCCGGGCCTGGCCGCACCAGACACACCTGACCGTCCGAGGCGGCCACATGGTGCAGGAGGACGCCCCGGACGAGATCGGCGCGGCTCTCGCGGCCTGGTTGAGCGGTCTGCCTGACGCGGGGTGAGAACCACGGGTCACGGTAGTCGCGTAGCCCGGGCCGGATCGGGCCCAGGCGCGGCAGGTACGGGCGCAGGCCCTCTTGCGCTCAGGACGCGCCGCGAAAGACGTACGCCGTCATGGGGGCGGCAACCGGCCCCGGGCCCAGGCGGGCCGTCATTTCTTCGATGACGGTGGCCCGGGCCCCGGGCGCGTCGCCGCGCTCCTCGACGGCCGCGCGCACCGGAGTTCCGGCGAGGAATCCGGTCGCGACATCGGCGGCCGACGCGGCCCGGCCCTCCAGAGTCAGTTCCTGCCGTTCCTCGATGGTGAATCCAGCGGCCGTCAGGTCTTCGGACACGAGGGCGGGGTCGGAGTAGCCGTGTGGAATAGTCGGGAGGAACTGCGGCGGGTCGGCCGGAAAGGCCCGCTCCAACCCGGCCTGCAGAGCGGCTCCGAAGGCGTGCGTGCCGAGCGGGCCCCAGGTGTTCAACAGGAATCGGCCGCCCGGCGTCAACACCCGGCGGACCTCGGCGAAGGCCGCGTGCCGGTCGGGGAAGAACATCACGCCGAACTGACAGACCACCAGGTCGAAGCTGCCGTCCGGGAACGGCAGCGACTGTGCGTCGGCCTGCTGCCACACCGCGTCCGGGACCCGGGCCGACCCGAACGCGACCATGGCCTCGTTCAGGTCGGTGGCCGTCACGTCGGCCGACGACGCCGCCACCAGCAGGCTGGACGTCAAAACGCCGGTCCCTGCGGCGAGTTCGAGGACCCGCCGGGGGTGGAGTGCGGCCGCTCGGGCCGCCAGATCCTCGGCGAAGGGCCGGAAGACCACCGGCGCGAGGTACTGATCGTAGGCTGCCGGCATGGACTCGGACCACCGCCGGCGGGCGTCGATTCCCGTCACCCTCCTTACGGTAGCGCCAAGGGGGCCTCATCCACCGAGGCATCGACAGGGCCCCGCACCGAGCCGGCCGCCTGCCCGTCGCGCGCAACCGCTCCAAGTCGGCCTCCGGGCCGTGCTCCGCCACCGGAAAGCGGTTCGGGTGGGATCCCCAGCTCGGGGATCACTCAGGTGAGAGCAAGCTTCAACGCCGATACCGCACGACCAGAACTGGTGGCGGGGATCTGCCATCGATAGGCGTCACCGTTGCCGTCGACGTACAGGAGGGTGCCGCCCCTCTCCGCGTTGGTGATGTCGAAGGTGACAGTGTCTCTGCGGAAGGTGCCACTGGCGACGGTCGGGCCGCCGTCGGCGAAACCCGTGGGTGCGATCCTCGCCGCGTTCTTGCTGTTCCCTGCGCTGACGGTGTGCCCGTTGGCTGCCTTCCAGCGGAAACCACCCGTCTTTGTCGTGGCCGTCACCGGTCTCTTGGAGCGGTTCTCGGCGCTGAAGGTGACGATGGCGTACAGGTCGCGCTCGGGGGTGCCGCTGCTCGTCCTGCTGAGGTAGAGCACGGTGTCGGGGGTGATGCGCATGGTCCCGTCGCCCCCGGCACCGGCAGTGTCGGCGCTCTGGCTCAGCTTGAGCGCCGTACGCGTACTCGGCTTTGGGCTGCTGTTGTTGTCGCCGCCGGTGCAGGCGGTGAGAGGCGCCAGACAGCAGACGGTGATGAGGGCGGTGGATACGGTGGCGGTCCGGCGCATGATTCCCTTCAACGGCACCGTCATCGAGACCGGCGCTGACTCTGTGTCGCCTCGCGTGCTTCGGTGAGGGCTCGCTGCCTGAGGCTGCCGCCGAACAACTGAATCGTGGTGGCGGCCAGGACGTCATCCCTGCCGATGGTCCGCCCGTCCTCCCTGCGGGCGGACGCGGCCCGGAAGGACTCCTTGGGGGACGGAGGTGGGGCCGGTTCACCCGACATCACCAGGGTGACCGTACCAAAACGTCTGACCCCGCCCTCGCGGACGACCCTGGCCGCGTCTCGGGCGAGGTCCGTCAGGAACACGCTCGCGATTCCGTCCAGGTCGCGGACCATCACTGGGACCGCCGTCGCTCCCCGGCTCCGCAGCAGCTTCTTGACCCCGGCCTCGAATCTGTGGGCACCCACCACAGCACTCGGTTTGCGTGACCTGCCGCGCTTACGAGAAGGCACGATGACACCCTCGGCGTCGTACAGAACACCGGTCAGGCCTTGAAACGTCGGGCTGTGGTCGTACCACTTGTCCCCCACCTCGAGCTCGACGTTCCGCTCGATCGCCGAGAGAAGGTCCCCGGGAATCAGCTTCTTCCGGGCCTCCTCCGCCGCCGCTCTCCTCGCGCCGTCGATGATCTCCGTCAGCACGGTCCGCGTCACCGACGCGGCGGCCCACGCGGCCGACCGGGAGACGTGCATCGGGGTCACGTCCCTGAACACCGCTTTGACGAGAGAAGGCTTGAACGGAGAGACATCCATGTCGGAGGAAACGCTCCCTGCTGTCGGCGTTGTCAGAGGCCCACACTTCACCACGCGGACCCACCCTGCTCCCATCCTCCGTCGAAGCGGCGCCCGGTCAAGGTCCTGACGGGCACATCCCTTTTGCTGCATGTGGGTTCGGGGAGTGATTTGCCGTCGTTTCGCGTCGAGATCCGTGAGCCGGTGATGTCCGGGCGGGGCGGGGGTGTCCGCCGGAGCGGTCCCCGCCCGGTTCGCGGCACGTCAGTACATCAGCACCTCCGTGCTCTGCCGTCAGTCGTCGTGGTCGTGGTCGTGGTCGTCGGAGCCGCCGTGCCGGTGGTGGTCGTCGGCCTCCGAGGCCGTGACCTTGCCGGACCGGGCCCCGACGGTGACCTCGTGGTCGCGGCCCTTGGCGTCCGTCACGTCGACGTGCCAGACGGGCGTGCCGTGTTCGCCTTCGAGCTCCGCGGCTGTCGCGGTGCCCTTGAGCTTTGCGAGCGCCGCGTCCACGGCCCTGGTCGCGTCGGTCCCCGCGGACTTGGCGAGGGTGGCGTCGTCGTCGTCGGAGTCGTCGTCCTTCGCCGTGCCGGTGGCGGTGACCGTGCCATCGGTGGCGTCGACGGTGAACGCGCGCTCGGTGCCCCGGGCGTCGACGACCTCGGCCTTCCAGACCGGCTTGCCCAGGCTGTCGTCGAGTTCGATCTCGGTGACCGTGCCCGCCGTGGACCGGGTGGCAACCGCCACGGCCTGCTTCAGATCGACCTTGCCGGCCTTGACGATCGTGCGGTCACTGGCGTGGTCGCCGTGGTCGCCGTGGTCGTCGCGATCGGTCCCGGCCGAGCCGGCCGCGGCCGTCTCCACCCCCCTGTGATCGCCGTCGATCCTCATGCTCACCGCCAAGGACGGTGAGTACGACGAGGCGGAGGGCCTCGACACCGGCGCGGACGACTACCTCACCAAGCCGTTCTCGTACGTGGTGCTGCTCGCCCGCATCCGCGCGCTGCTGCGCCGCCGCACCCGGGCCGGCGTCCAGGTGCTGCGCATCGGGGACCTGACGGTCGATCCCGCCGCGAGGCGCGCGGAGCGCGCCGGGACGGACATCGCCCTGACGGCCAAGGAGTTCGCGGTGCTGGAACACCTCGCCGTGCACGCCGGGCAGGTGGTGTCGAAGAGCGACATCCTCGATCACGTATGGGACTTCGCCTACGACGGCGACCCCAACATCGTCGAGGTCTACGTCAGCGCCCTGCGCCGAAAGATCGACGTGCCCTTCGGACGGCGGTCGATCACGACCCTGCGCGGGGCCGGCTATCGGCTGGAGGCCGACGGGGGCCGTCATGCCTAGACCGTTCGCCTCCGTGCGCGCCCGTGCCGCGCTGGCCGCCACCGCGGTCGTCTCGATCGCCCTGGTCGCCGCGGGCATCCTCGTCGTCGCCGTCCTGCGGCACAACCTCACCGAGCGGGCCGGCCTGGAGGCCGAGGTCACCGCCCGCACCGTGGCGGGCGCCCAGGCCACGCTGAACGGCGACTTCGGCACCCTCGACCTGCCCGACGACGAGGACGACCTCGTGCAGGTCGCCGACGCGTCGGGCAAGGTGCTGGCCGCCGGTGACGAACTGCGCGGACGCGGCGCGATCAGCGACTACGCGCCCGCACCCGCACCCGAGGGCACGGCGTCGGGCGGCAGGCGCGAGGACGACGACGACAACGACGACCACGGGCACGACAGCACCCCGGCGCGCGGCAAGGTCGGCACCGAGGTCGAACGCAGGACGCTCACCGTGCGGGTGGGCGACGAGTCCCACGAGTACCGGTTCGCGGCCGTGCAGGGAACGACGTACGACGGCCGTACCTACACCGTGTACGCGGGGGCCTCGCTGGCGGACGAACAGGCCACGTCGGACCAGGTCGTCCGCGCGATGCTGACAGGTCTGCCGTGTCTCCTCGTCGTCGTCGCGGGGGTCACCTGGCTGGTCACGCGGCGAGCGCTCAGGCCGGTGGAGGGCATCCGGGCGGAGATGGCGGAGATCACCGGCAGCGGCGAACTGGCCCGCCGGGTGCCCGAGCCCGGCTCGCGCGACGAGATCGCCCGGCTGGCTCGGACCACCAACCAGACCCTGGCGGCGCTGGAGCAGTCGGTGGAGCGCCAGCACCGTTTCGTCGCCGACGCCTCCCACGAACTGCGCAGCCCCATCGCCTCCCTGCGCACCCAACTGGAGGTGGCGGAACAGCACTCCGATCTGCTCGACGTGCCCGACCTGCTGCAGGACGTCGTGCGCCTCGAGCACCTGGCCACCGATCTGCTGCTGCTCGCCCGCCTCGACGCCGGCGAGCGGCCGGCGGACACCCTGGTCGACCTGGGTGCCCTGGTGCGTGAAGAGGTGACACGGCGCGCGCGGACCGACCGCATCACCCCCGCCGTCACCGCCGCCGACACCGCACTGGAGGTGAGGGGCAGCAGGAACCAGCTCGCCCGGGTGCTGGGGAACCTGCTGGACAACGCCCAGCGGCACGCGTCCACCGGCATCACCGTGACCGTGGACGCCGTGGGCGACGCCGTCGTGCTGAGCGTGGCCGACGACGGAGACGGCGTCGCCCCGGCCGACCGCACGCGCGTCTTCGAACGGTTCGTCCGCCTCGACGAGGGCCGCAGCCGCGACGAGGGCGGAGCCGGCCTGGGCCTGGCCATCGCCCGCGACGTCGTCAGCCGCCACGAGGGGACCCTGACCCTGACCGACGCCCCCGCCGGAGGAGCCGCCTTCCGGATCGGCCTGCCCCGCGCTCGCTGACCTTCGGCATGCCGAACCCCGTCCTTCGCCGATGCAGTTGTCCCGTGGAGCGCCTTGACGGCCACCCGCGGGGATCGCGTGAGCGCGGCCGACCGTCGAGGCGTCAGTTCATCAGCAGCAGCCGGGTGTTCGGCACCAGCTTCCGGTTCACGCTGGTGCTCTGCACGAAGATCGTGAAGTCGTCGTTGTGGTCCGGCTTGACGCGCACCTCCACGTCCGGCAGGCCGAGCAGGGCTCGGGCCTCCGGGCCCGTGTACACCCGGTCCGTCTTCTTCTCCAGCACCGCTATCTGCTTCCGCGCCTGGATCTTCTCCGACTTGCTCAACTGGTAGAAGGCACCACCCGTACGGTAGGTGTGGCCGCTCTCCACGACCCATTCCCGGATCGCCGCGTCCCGGGCCACCGGGATCAGCTCGTACTGCGCCGGATCCACCGGAGTGAGGCCGGCCGCCTTGATGGTGTCCTTGTTGACCGCCTCGGCTCCCACGGAGAACACCGCGCGCGATCCCCGGATGCCCTTGGTGCGGCCCACCATGAACTTCTCGGTGGCCTCCTGGATGACCTGGCCGGCCTCCTCCAGACCCTGGGTGCTCGTCGCGTCCCAGATGGCGATGTTGTCCTTCGGGAAGCCGCAGCGCATGGCCTCGCGCTTGCCCATCTGGTCCGGCACGAGGACGGCCAGTGTCCAGTTGTCCTGCTGCGTCTCGATCATCTCGGCCACGGCCCGCACCAGTTCACGAGGATCCCTGGTGGGGGCGTCGGGACAGCGGTGACTCGCGTTCTCCTGACCGTCGGTGAGGACGAACGTCAGGAAGCTGTGGTCGCCGTACAGTTGGGCCGTCTGCGCCAGCTCCGCCTGCGACTTCAGCGCGGCCGCCAGCAGTGCCGTCATGCCACCGACCCGGTACAGCTGCTTCAGCGACGGCATCCGCAGCACGTCCTTGTCGTAGATGACGCACTCCACCTTGTCGGCGAAGACGTACACCGTGACGCGGGTCTCCTGGTCCAGTTCCCTTGAGCGGCGGGCGAGATAGGCGATCTGCTGGTCGGCGACCTCGATGACCTTGCTGCTCAGATGCCTCATGGACGAGCTCGCGTCCAGCACCAGGGCGACGTGGTTGATGTAGTTCTGGGTTCCTGACATGACAGCTCCCCCTCGTTCCGTCTTGATGCTCCTACTCTCCCACCCACCACTGACAATCGATCTTGAACGCCGACCGCGCGCGGAGACCGGCGGAGAGCGTCGAAGGGCAGGTCGGCCCGATTGCCTACAGCAGGAGAGGGAGGGTGGCCGTGTAGCTCGCGGCGGCCAGTCCCGACGGGCTCTCCCGCGGGCGCAGCAGGTCCGCGACCAGTCCGCCGACGCAGCGGTGCCACAGGGCGGCCCGGCGCAGCATCGCGTGGTCGCCGTGCCGGATCAGGACGATGCCCGCGCGGGACTCCGACAGCCGGGCCCGGCGGACGTAGCGCAGGGAGGCGTCCGGACTGGTCACGGTGTCGCGGTCGCCGTGCAGGACGACGGCGCGTTTGCCGCGCAGGTGTGCCGTGGGTTCCTCCGGTGGCAGCCAGGGGGCGAGGGCGACGACACCGCGTACCCGCGGATGGGAGGCCGCGCGCAGGGCCGCCCTGCCTCCCATGGAGTGGCCGATGAGGACCACCGGTACCGGACCCGCGAGTTGTTCGAGTTCGTCGAGCGCGCGGTAGGCGTCCTGGAGGGGATCCTCGTGGTTCCACCCCCGGTGTCGGTAGCGGACGTGTCCCAGCACCGCTTCCCGGAGCGAGACGGCCGACGCCGCGGTGCGAAGGACCGGACGCATCCTCAGCGCCGCCAGATGCCAGGGCCGTGACGTCTGGTAGCCGTCCGCCCGTCCTCCGTGGAGGGTGATGACCGCGGCTTCCGGCTGCTGCGGGCAGTGCCGGACGCACAGAGCCGGGTCGGCCGGTCGGCCGTTGTGACCTCGCACCATCGATTCGATGCCTTCCTCCCTGGAGCCCACCTGCGGCGATGTCCCGCGCGGAGAATCCGGGGCTGCCGGGGGAGCGGCTTGGTGGCGCGCCGGGTTCGACGGACGGGTTGTCGTGCGGCTGATGCTCCAGCCGTATCGGGTGCTGAGCAAGTACTCCCCGCCGACGTCGCGTCGGGCCGCCCGGCCGTCCGCGGACGAGGGAAAGGCCGCGAGCCGGAACAGGTGAAGCCCTTCATCCGTTGCGGAACGCACGGCGGATTGGTGCGAGATCTTCTTTCGCCTGATCGGGGGGATCACCAATCCGGTGGGCGGGCAGAACCGGATTCCCGGCGTGAGGGACGAAGAGAAGGATCAGCGAACACGGCCGGTTCCGCCGCGTCTTGCGCTGGGCGCGCTGGGCGCGCTGAGCGGAGTGCTCGCCGGCTGCGCCGCCCTGGCCGTCGCAGAACTGGCCGCGGCGGCGGTGCGGCCGCAGGCCGGTCCGGTCGTCGCGGTCGGAGGCGCGGCCATCGACGCGACGCCCGCCCCGGTCAAGGACTGGGCGATCCGCCACTTCGGCACCGACGACAAGCTCGTCCTGCAGCTCGGCATCCTCGCCGTACTGGCCGTGCTGGCCCTGGGGTTGGGTGTGCTGGCGACACGGTTCAGGCGGGCCGGGGCCGCCGGGGTCCTGCTCTTCGGGGCCGTCGGTGCAGCGGCCGCCCTCAGCCGCCCCGATTCCCAGGGCATCACCGACGCCCTGCCGTCCGTCGTGGGGGCGCTCGTCGGAGCGCTGCTGCTGTACGCCCTGGTCCACCGCCTGACCACGGTGAGGGAGTCATCCTCACCGGAGTCCGGGCCCGCGGCCGGAGAGGAGGGAGCCGAAAGGACCGCCGCCGAGGACTGGGACCGCCGGGGGTTCGTGGTGGCTGCCGCCTCCGCCGCGGCGGCCTCGGCCGCCGTGGGTGGCGTCGGACGGTCGCTGAACGGCTCGCGCGGCCAGAACGCCGTCGCCTCGCGTCGGCGGGTCGTACTGCCGCGCCCAGGGTCACCGGCGCGGCCGGTACCGAAGCGGGCGGGGCCGCGGGTCCCCGGGATCAGTCCCTTCGTCACCCCGAACGAGGACTTCTACCGGGTGGACACCGCGCTGGTGGTGCCCAAGGTGGACGCCACCGGCTGGCGGCTGCGCGTACACGGCAAGGGGGTGCGCCGTCCGGCCGTCCACTCCTTCGACGACTTGCTGCGCAGGGAGCTGATCGAGCGGGACATCACCCTCACCTGCGTGTCGAACGAGGTCGGCGGGCCCTATGCCGGCAACGCCCGCTGGACCGGCGTACGACTGGCCGATCTGCTCGCCGAGTGCGGGGTGCGGCCCCCGTCCCACGGTGGACCGGCGGACCAGCTGGTCGCCCGCTCGGTGGACGGCATGACGATCGGCAGCCCGGTCGAGGACGTCATGGACGGCCGCGACGCGATGCTCGCCCTCGGCATGAACGGCGAACCCCTGCCCTTCGAGCACGGCTTCCCCGTCCGGATGGTCGTCCCCGGCCTGTACGGCTACGTGTCGGCCTGCAAGTGGATCGAGGACATCGAACTCACCACCTTCGCCTCCTACGACTCCTACTGGGTCAAGCGCGGCTGGGCGCGCAAGGCTCCCGTCAAGACCCAGTCGCGCATCGACACCCCCAGGCCGTTCGCCCGGCCCGACGCCGGCACGGTGATGGTCGCCGGTGTCGCCTGGGCCCAGCACAGGGGCGTCGACAAGGTCGAGGTCCGCGTCGACGACGGCCCCTGGCAGGAGACCCACCTGGCCGCCGAGGACACCCGGGACACCTGGCGCCAGTGGTCCCTCGCCTGGCAGGCCACCAAGGGCAGCCACACCCTCACGGTGCGCGCCACCGACCGCACGGGAGCCGTGCAGACGGAAAGACGCACCCGCACCGTCCCCGACGGCGCCGGCGGATGGCACTCGGTGGTCGTGACCGTCGAATGACGCGGCCGGCCTCGTCACCTGGGCCTCGTGCCCTCCAGAGCCACTTTCCCCACACCCCCTGACGCAGCCGCACAGTGCTGCGCGATTCAACAGGAGAACATGATGAACACGCGTATCCGCCGTACCTCCGGCCTTCTCGCCGCGGCCGCCGTACTGCCCCTGGCTCTTTCCGCCTGCTCCGGCGGCGACTCGGACAAGTCCGACTCCGCCGGCAAGGCGTCGGCCTCGGCCACGAAGAGCGGTGCCGACACGGGTGGTTCGAGCGGCGGCGCGAGCAGCATGGACCAGCCGTTCGGTGCGGCTTGTTCCGCCGTGCCGAAGAACGGCGCCGGTTCCTTCGACGGCATGGCCAAGGACCCGGTGGCCACCGCCGCCTCCAACAACCCGGCGCTCTCCACCCTCGTGACCGCGGTGAAGAAGGCCGGCCTGGTCGACACCCTCAACAACGCCCAGAACATCACGGTGTTCGCGCCGACCAACGACGCCTTCAAGAAGATCCCCAAGGCGACCCTGGACAAGGTCCTGGCCGACAAGGCCCAGCTGACGAAGATCCTCACCTACCACGTCGTCGGCCAGAAGCTCGCGCCGAAGGACCTGGAGAACGGCTCCTTCGACACGCTGGAGAAGTCCAGGGTGACGACCACCGGATCGGGCGAGTCCTACACGGTCAACGACACCGCCAAGGTCGTCTGCGGCAACGTCAGGACCGCCAACGCCAACGTCTACATCGTCGACACCGTCCTGATGCCCAAGATGTGACACCCCCCAGCGCCCGCCGGCCCCGCACCGTGGCCGCGGCCACGGCGAGGACCCGCGGTACGAGGCGATGCCCGCCCGCGCGCGGGGCGACCGGAACCTGTCGCCCTGCGGATGATCTGTCCTCCCTGGCCTGGGCGGGCACGGCCGGCTGGGCCGTCGGGCGGTTCTTCGAGGCCGTCGGCGACGCCCAGCCGGCCCGTTTTCCTTCTTCTCCCGGCCGCCGCGCCGGCCCCGCCGACCGGGACGGGTCCCCGGCCGGTCCGGTCCGCCGCCCGTGCCGGAAGGCGATCAGCATGCCGGAAGGGGAGACTGGGACGAGGGCCGGGAGGTGTCCGGCCCCTTTCCCGCACGCCGCTGCCGGCCTCGCCCTCTGCGTCGAGTGACGGCGTCCGCCGGGCCGGCAGGACGTTCGACATTCCACTCCCTCACAGAAGGGCCGACCATGGACATCAAGGGTTCCGCCGCTCTCGTCACGGGAGCCAACCGCGGCATCGGCCTGGCCTTCGCCCGGGCGCTGCTCGCGCACGGTGCCGCCAAGGTCTACGCCGGTGTCCGGGATCCGGAGAGCATGCGCGAACCCGGAGTCACCCCGCTGCGGCTGGACGTCACCGACGAGGAGCAGGTGGCCGCGGCGGCGCGCACCGCGGACGACGTCACCATCGTCATCAACAACGCCGGCGTCGCGGGTGGTCCGGCCCTCCTGGAAGGGTCGTTCGACGGCGCACGGCGCGAGATGGAGGTCAACTACTTCGGCACCTGGGCCGTGTCCCGGGCGTTCGCGCCCGTGCTGGCCGCCAACGGCGGCGGGGCACTCGTCACCATGCTGTCCGTGGCGTCCTGGGTGGCCAACCGGCGGCTCCCGAGCTACGCGGCGTCCAAGTCCGCCCAGTGGTCGCTGACGAACGCCTTCCGGCTGGCGCTGCGCGAACAGGGCACGCTGGTCGTCGGCGTGCACGCGGGCTACGTGGACACCGACCTCGCGGCGGACATCGACTCCCCGAAGATCCTCGCGGCCGACGTGGCCGAGATGACGATGGCCGCCCTGCTCGACGATGCACCCGAAGTGCTCGTCGACGAGGTCACCCAGCGTGTGCGCGCCGCGCTCTCGGGAGACCTGGAGACGCTGTACGCCGGGCGCTGACCGCCCCCGCGACGCTGGTCCTCCGCGGCGGCGGCGCGTACGCGAGCCCGCCGGGCGATGCCCGCTTACATTGGACACGTGGGTGCTACTGATTTCGGAGAGCAGCCGAGCGGTGACCTGGTCGACTACGCCGCGCTGTTCGCCGCCACACCCAGCCCCTACCTGGTCGTCGACCCCGGTCTGGTGATCGTCGGGGTGAACGCCGCCTACTGCCGGGTCACCGGCCGTACCCGTCAGGAACTGCTCGGGCAGTACATCTTCGAGGCGTTCCCCGACAACCCGGCCGACCCGGAGGCCGACGGCAGGCGGAACCTGTCGGCCTCCCTGCGACGGGTGCTCACCACGGGGAGGGCCGACACCATGGCCGTCCAGCGGTACGACATCCCCGTCACCAGGCAGCCGGGCTCCTTCGAGGAACGCTGGTGGTCACCGGTCAACACTCCCGTGATCGGACGTGACGGCAAGGTCGCGTGGATCATCCATCGGGTCGAGGACGTGACCGGCTTCGTCCGCAGCCGCCGCGAGCGGCGGCGGCCGGAACCCGTCGACCAGCCGGGCCCCCCGCCCGCGGGCCTGGAGGCGGAGCTGTACGCCCGCGCCAAGGAACTGGAACGGTTGAACGAGGAACTGCGGCGGGCGCACGCGCGCGAGCGGCAGGTGGCGATGACGTTGCAGGAAGCCATGCTCCACTCGCCCGACCTGGCGCGGCACTCCGACGTGGCGGTGCGCTACCTGCCGGCGATCGGCTCCCTGAACGTGTGCGGCGACTGGTACGACGCCGTCGACCTGACCGACGGGCGCTTCTTCGTGGCCGTCGGCGACGTGGTCGGCCACGGCCTGGAGGCCGCCACGGTCATGGGCATGTTGCGCAGTGCCCTGTCGGCGGCCAGTCGTGCCGTGGCGGGCCCGGCCCAGGCACTCGAGGTGCTGGGCCTGTACGCCCGCTCCGTCGACGGCGCACTGGCGGCGACCGCCGTCACCGCGCTGGTCGACACCCGCTCCCGGCTGGTCATCTACTCCAGCGCGGGTCATCCGCCGCCCGTCCTCATGCGCCCCGACGGCACCTGCCAACTCCTGGACCAGGCCACCGACCCGCCCCTAGGTGCCAGACCCACACATGTGCCGCGCCCCCAGGCGGGAGCGGCCTACCACCCGGGGGACATCCTGGTCCTCTACACCGACGGCCTGATCGAGCGCCGTGACGAAGACATCGACAAGGGACTGCAGCGTCTGACCGACACCCTGCGCGACTGCCTCGGGCAGACCCCGGACGACCTGGCCGACGCCCTGCTGGAGCGCCTGGGGGTCAGCCATGGCGCACGCGACGACATCGCACTGATCGTGGTCGGTCTCTGACCGCACCCTCGTGCAGCCGTCCTCGGCATGGCACCGGATCAGAAGGCGGCCGGGGTGCCGTCCCGGGGGCAGGGGAAGGTGTCGGGCGCGGACCCCCAGCGTGCCGGATGCTGACGGTTGGGCAGTATCCCGCAGCTGAGCAGGGTGGCCGTCGCGCCGTCCGGCTGGCCGATCTCGCGGATGAACACCGCCTTGTCCGGCGGGTACTTGTGCTTGCCGTCCAGTCGCAGCACGCCCGAGGCGCCGGGGTACTGGGACACTCCGTGGGCGGTGAGCCACAGGTAGATGTCGTTGGGCTGCACGTCGTGGGACGCCGGGAGCAGGTTCTCGACGACCTTGGTGACGATGCCCACCGTGTCGAAACCGCCGGCGGCGTCGGCGTCGGCGCTGCGGCCGCCGAAGACGGCCGCGAAATCCCGGGTGAACTGCGCGTAGGGGTCGCGGGGGTCCTGCGTGGGGGCGTTCGCCGTCTCGTACAGGAGCGTCATGTACGGGTACGCGCGCGCCGTCTCGGCCGGATGGAGCTGGAAGTCGATGGGGGCGCTCTCGGCGATCAGCGGGATGGTGCTGCCCTCCGGTGGCTGGCAGTGTCCGCCCGCGCTCTGCATGGCGTTGAGCAGGCTGGGCAGGACCCCGGAACGGCCCAGGTACACGATGATGCCGTGGGTGGCGGAGACCTTGTTGCACACGTCCGTCGCGATGTTGTCCGGTGTGGTCGCCCCGGGTTTCTCGCTGAAGCCGACCAGGTCGACGCCGCCGTGCTTGCCGTAGGAGTCGAGGAACAGGTTCTTCAGGTCCGTGCTGAAGTACGCGTCGGTCGGGTCGTACACGACCACGGCGTGCGGTCTGCCGCTGCTGAGGCCGTGCACGGTGGGGGAGTGTTCGATGAAGTCGGCGAGGACCGGCGCGACCCGCGCGTTCGGTGCGGAGATCTGGAAGTAGCGCTGCGGCGAGTCGGGCCCGACCATGTTGCTGCCGGTCACTCCGTTGGCGATGACCGGGATGCCCGCCTGGTCGAGTTCCCGGGCTGCTTCGAGCGATTCGGGCCGGCTCTGTGTGAGCCCGATGACGGCGGCGATGTGGTCCTTCCGCCGACGTTCGACGATCATCCGGGTGACGTCGGGATTCTTGGGTGAGCGGGCGTTCCTGGCGCCGTACTTGAAGTACTGGCCGGTGTTGGCGATCAGCAGCCGGATCGGCATCTTGTTCTGGCGGACCCCGGCGTTGAGCCGGTGCTGCTGCGCGATCGCACCGCGCAGGATCTGCAGCCCCACCGGCGGATCGTCGTACACGCCGTTCTGGAGGCTGAGAGGAGCGAGGAAGACCAGGGTGCGGTAACGCCCTCCCGGGACGAGGGCGTTCTCCTCGGCGACCTGGCGTTCGAGGTCGCGCAGTTCCTTCCCGCGGCTTCCCGGCACGGCGAGGCTGCACTGCCTGCCGTCCGTGACGCCCACCCGCTCGCCCGTCCCGACCGTGACGCACGCGGGCGCCGCCGGCGGCTTGGGTGAGGGCGTCGGCCAGAGGTAGTGCGGGGCCAGGAGGACGCCGGCGCTCGCCAGGGCCAGCGCGGGAAGCACGGCCGGACGCATCCAGTCCAGGGGGCGGTCCCTGCGGACCATGACACCGGGGTGGGTCTCGATCCTCTCCTTCGCCTTGCCCTCGGTGTCGTCCTCGGCCGGCAGGGTGACCAGACGCACGGGCTCGGCACTGCCTTCCTTGAGGTAGGTGAAGACCCTGTCGGGGATGCCGTTCGGCCGGCTCAGGTCGGCGTCGAGCGGGGCGGCGTACGCCGGGGGCGGACCCGCGCAGGCGGCCAGGACCAGGAGGGGTCTGGACGGCTGGTCGCCGGCGAGTTCCTCGAAGGCGCCGAGGAACGCCCGGCCGGCGCCGTCCACGTCGTCGATCTCCGGGACGAGGACGACGAAGGACCACCGGCGCCGGGCCCACAGATGGCTCAGCCAGGTCCTGCTCCGGGTGGCCTTCCGCAGGTCGGTGAGCAGCGCGCGCAGCAGGATCCGCCGCACCCGCGGATCCTCGCCGTCCAGCTCGCCGTCGCGGCAGAAGGCCAGTGCGGCGTCCAGGAAGCAGGTCGCGTTGCTCTCGTCCGCGACCCAGCGCAGACCCCGGTGGCGCAGGTGGAAGCGGTAGCAGAGCTTGGGAAAGCCGACGATCAGCGCGGCGACGAGCCCTTGCAGCCAGCCGGTCAGCAGGTGCTGCCCCAACAGCTCCGCGACGCGCGCGCCGGCCCGCAGCGACTTCCGCCTCGTCAGCAGCGCGGTGTACAGGTCGTCGACGATCGGCTGCTGTTGGGCCTGGAGATCCCCCGTGCCCCGCTCCGCCTCCAGCACGGCGCGGCAGGTGTGGAAGGACGGCAGCCGCAGCCGTCCCGACGGCATCGTGAGCTGGAACCGCAGGGCCACGCGGTCGATCGCCGCGAGGAAGCCGCCGGTGAGCTCCTGGTCGTCGACGACGGCATGCGGCACCTGGAAGTGGGAGGTGCCGCGGACCGGTGAGAGCCGGTGCGCGTACTCCCGGATCATGAACGCGGGTGACCTGGCGTCGCCGCCCTCCTGACGGCTGAGGACGAGGGCCGGCACCCGCTCCGCTCCGGATCGGGTGGCGGCGAAGGCGTCCAGCTGGCGTATGAGTCGGTCGGCCCACCTGGGGTAGCGCGGCGACGCGTCCATGGGCGTGGGGGAGTTGGGCACGCGGATCCTCCCGAGGCGGTGTGAGGAGGTCAACATGCCATGAGCGATGTCCGCCGAACCGGGCTAAAGCAATCACTGAAACCTAATGAGTGATTCGGATCGTTTCCGCGTCGGCGGATGACGCGACTCCGCCCCGGTCGCACTCCGTCCCCGGCCGGCGGTGTGGGTCAGGCGGTTCGGGCGGCGTTCAGCCGTACGACCATCAGGGCCACGTCGTCACTGCCGTCCGGCGGCAGGTGCTCCAGCAGGTGGGTACAGGCTTCCTCCGGCCCGGTGGGAGCCGCGCTCACCGTCTCGGCGAGATGACTCAGGGAGACCTGGAGATCTGTGTGGCGCCGTTCGATCAGGCCGTCCGTGACGAGGATGATCAGCGCGCCGGGCTCCGCGGTGATCTTCCGTGCGGGCGGATGGGGCAGGCCGAGTCCCAGGAGGGGGCCGTGCTCCTGGACGAAGAAGGTCGTGCCGTCCGGGTTGCGCAACAGGGGTGGCAGATGCCCCGCGTTCGCCAGGTGGAGGGTGTCCGAGTCGTACTCGATCAAGATGACGCAGAGGGTGACCGTGGCACCCGGCTCCACGGACATCAGCAGGTGGTCGAGCCGGGCCAGGATCGTCTCCGGTGGGTGTCCCTCCGCGGCGTAGGCGCGCAGGGCGTGCCGGATCTGGCCCATGATCATGGCCGCGTCCAGCGAGTGCCCGGCCACGTCGCCGACGGCCACGACCAGGCCCGCGGGGGTGCTGATCGCCTCGTAGAAGTCGCCGCCGATCTCGGTGCGTTCGCTGGCGGGCAGATAGCGCACGGCCAGCTGCGCCCGTGGGTTCTCCGGCAGCCGCTCGGGCAGGAAGCTGCGCTGCAGCGTGAGGGCGAGGGCGTGCTCCTCGCTGTAACTGCGCAGCGCCTCCAGCGCCAGCGTGCTCGCCTGTGTGAGCTGGGCCAGCACCTGCTCGTCGTCCGGCGTGGTGACGGCGTCGGCGTCGATGACGACGACGACCGGCGGGCGCTCGGACTTCGCCCGGCCCATGACGGTGCGCCGGTGCGACGGGTCCTTGAGATCGGGGGGCAGGCACGGCGGTTCGGGTTCCGGCGACGGCCTGTCCTGGGAGCCGTGCTGGTCGCGCCGCCAGGGCCATGCCGCCATCGGGTGCACCTGCGGCTCCGTCGGCCGCGTCCGGCCGGGCCGGTCCTGCCAGGTGTGCGCCACCAGGGGACGGCCTTCGGGCGTGGTGAGCATCGCGGCCACACCGCACCCGAAGATGGCCGCGGCCGCCCGGGCCGTCACCCGGGCCAGCTCCTGGGAGTCGGTGGTGCTGTACAGGGCCAGCGTGAAGTGGTTGAGCAGGTGCAGCCGGTGGGCCAGCAGCTCGGCGCGGCGGCGGGCGCGGGCGTAGCGCAGGGTGGCGGTGACCGTGGCGAGCAGCTCGTCCGGAGCCACGGGCTCCACCAGGTACGCGTCCGCACCCCGGTTGAGTCCTTGTGCCCGGTCGTTCACGGTGATCGCGGAGGCGGAGATGTTGATGACCGGGAGCGCGGCGGTGGCCGGGGTGTTCTTGATGTGTTCGCAGACCTCGAACCCGGTCATGTCGGGCAGCCGTACGTCGACGATGGCGATCTCCGGCAGCGGCCCCGGCGCGCTCAGCAGCTCGAGGGCCTGGGTGCCGTCCTCGGCCTCCGTGACCTGATGTCCCGCCCGGCGCAGGGTGGTGGCCAGGACGTACCGATTGGTCGGCGCGTCGTCGACGACCAGGATGTGTGCCGGGCTGTGGTCGGTGTCGCTGGGGAGGGTCATCGGCGTTCCTCGGCCCCGGGCGGCGCCGGAGAGTCGATGGCGGAGGGCTGGGGTGGACGGAGGGCGGTCTGCCGTACGGCGGAGGCGAGACCGGCCGAGGTGAGGCGGGACTTGTTCAGCACCAGCCGGACCTGGGCGAGGCGGGTGCGGTCCACGTCGGCGGGCTCCAGCGCGGTCAGTACGACCACGGGCACCCGGGCCGTCGCCGGATTCGCGGCCAGCAGCCGGCTGACCTCGTACCCGTCGGTGCCGGGCATGTTGAGGTCGAGGAAGACGATGTCCGGGCCTTCCCTCTCGACGGTGTCGACGGCCAGGGCACTGTCGGTGACCACGGTGACGGACGCGGCGTACGCCGTCAGCAGCGTACGAAAGCCGGCCACGAACGTCTCGTCGTCGTCCACGACCACCACGGAGTTCACCGCGGGGTGCGGTGACGGCTCGGGCGGCCCGCCTCGGTGCGCGAGGGCCGCTTCCTGCGCCGTGCGGACAGGACCGGTGCTCGCGGATTGCGCCGGGCTGTCGTGCGACGGCGCCGCCACCGCCGGTTCGGCCGGGGCCTCCGGCATCGGGCGGGCCGATAGGGCGGGGATGTCGACGACCACGCTCGTCCCCACTCCGACCTCGCTGCCGAGGGTCAGACTGCCGCCCAGCAGCTGCGTCAGCCGCCGTGCGTAGGGGAGCCCGAGGCCGGTACCGGCCCGGCCCCGCTGATGGGGTCCGCGCACCTGGTAGAACTCCTCGAAGACGCGGTCCAGCTCCTCGGCCGGGATGCCGACGCCGGTGTCCTGTACGCGGAAGACGAAGCGGGGGCCGGAATCGCCGTCCTCCTCCGTGACGGTGAGGGTCACCGAGCCCTCCGTCGTGAACTTCAGTGCGTTCGACAGCACGTTCCGCAGAATCCTGGTCAGCATGACCTCGTCGGTCAGCAGCGGGCCCCACCGGATCCCGTCCGGGATGTGCAGAGCCACCCCCGGCTGCGCGGTCCCGCGCAGCGTGCCGCGCAACTGGTGGAGCAGCGACCGCAGGTCGGTGTCCACGGGATGCGGCTCCAGCCGGCCGGACTCCGCCTTCGCGACGTCGAGCAGCTCGTCGACCAGGGCCAGCAGGGTGCTCCCCGACGCCTGCACGAGCGCCACCTGCTGGCGCTGTTCGTCGGAGAGCGGGTCCGCACCGGTGTCGAGCAGCAGACGGGCCAGGGAGATCACCGAGTTGACCGGGGAGCGCAGCTCATGGCTGACGTTGGCCCAGAATCGGGTCTTGGACTCATGGGCCGCTTCGAGCTGACGTGTCTTGTCCTCCAGCTCCGCGTACAGGGCCACGACGCCGCTGTTCGTCGCCTGGAGCTCGCTCGTCAGCTCCGAGTACAGGGCCATGACTCCCGCGTTGGTCTCCTCCAACTCGGCGTTAAGCCGCTGCAGTTCCTCGTGCTGACGCTCCGACTCCTCCAGTGCCGCCAGCAGTTGGCGGTTCTGGGTGCGCAGTGCGTCGATCAGATCGGCCGCCGTGTCGGTGCCGGCGAGTCTGTCGCGCACGTCGGCGGCCAGCTCCCGCACGGACCCGGCCGGGGCCGGAGCCCGCTGGGAGAGGACGAGTTCATGGCGGCCGTTGTCCGCGACGGGCTCCAGACGGGTGGCGTCGAGCAGCCGGGCGGCCGCGGCCAGCAGGGCGTCCGACGGACGGCGTTCCTCTCTCCAGCGGAACCGCACGGCGACCGCGACGGTGTCGGACTCCTCCAGGCACAGCTCCGCCGTGAGGTCCTGCGTACCGAGGAGGTGCTCGCCGGCCTCGCTCACGACGGTGGTCAGCCGCACCAGGGGAGTGCCCGCCACCCCCGTGGCACGGCAGACCGCCTGTGTGCAACGGCGCAGGGTGACCACGTCCCTCGCCTCCCCCAGGGCGATGGTGATCAGCTCGTGCAGAGACCTTCCGGCGTTCACGGCTGTCTGTGCACCGCCACGACGATTCCGGCGTCGTCCCGGCGGACCGCGGCCTGGTTGAGGATCTGCGCGGCGATGAGCGAGGGGTTCCGTGCGAACAGGCCGGGGAAGTCCGCCGGCTTCCAGCGGTCGCTGAGGCCGTCGGAGTGCATGATCAGGGCGGCGCCGGGCGGGAACGCGGCCTCGAAGGAACGCGGACGCGGCAGCTGCGCCCCGACGATCCCCGGCATGGACAGCAGCCCGGTGCGGGTGTCCGCGGACGCGACCAGTGCCGAGATGTTGCCGGCCCCGCACAGCTGCACCCGTTGCCCGGCCGGGTCGAGCAGAGCGATCGCCACGGCTGCACCGCGGGTGCCGCGCAGACTGCTGTGCACGTCCTGCAGCACGGTCTCCGGACGGCTGTGACGGCTGTCCCGGAAGGCTTCCTCGGCGCGGTCGGCGACGCGGGCCGCCAGCGGCCCGTGCCCGAGCCCGTCGCACATCATCAGCAGCAGCGCCTCGGCGCCGTCGCTCACGACCGTGCGCACGGCCCACGTGTCACCGCAGACCTGCTCGCCACTGATCGGCCGGGTCAGCCCGTCGGTCTCCGCGGGACCGGGCGGCGGCAGCTGCCCGTCCGCCCAGAAGCGCGCCTGGACGACGGTGCCCCGGCCGCGCAGGGAGTGGATGCCGGAGACGTCGGCGAGCCGTTCGATGGCGCCCATGCCGATGCCGAGGCTCCCGGACGCGGAGGTGCCGTCGAGCAGCGCCCGCTGGACGTCGTCGATGCCCGGACCGCTGTCCAGGGACAGACACTCCACGCCCACGCGGTCGCGAACGCGTACGACGCGCAGCGCCAGGGAGCCGTCGTCGGCGTACTTGAGGAGATTGGTCGCCATCTCCGTCACGCACAGTTCGAAGCGTGCCACCCGCTCCTCGGACAGGCAGATGCCGCGGGCCAGCAGCCCCGCCTGACGGCGGGCCGCCGCGGCCAGCGCGATGTCGGACCTCAGCCAGCAGACATCGCCGGCCGCACCGACGAAACTGCCGTTCACCTGCCCCACTTCACAATGCGCACCGTGGTACCCCCGGAACCCGATTCGATGTCGAACTCGTCGACGAGCCGCTTGGCGCCACTGAGCCCGAGCCCCATGCCGTTGCCCGAGGTCCACCCGTCGGTGAGCGCAAGCTCCAGATCCGCTATCCCGGGCCCCTGGTCCTCAAACTCCACGAAGATGCCGCAGCGGCCGGCGTCGTCGACGGCAGCCGCCCGTACGACGCCCCCCCGCCGTAGACCAGCATGTTGCGTCCGAGTTCACTCGCGGCCGTGACCAGCTTCGTCTGATGGATCAGCGACAGACCGTTGCTGTGCGCGAGGGAACGCACCATCTGACGGGCGGAGACGACGTCGCTGCTGGTGGCAACCGAGACGGTCTCGATCGAGGCGCTCGCGGTGCCGTAGTTCTTCATGCGCGGCTCGCGCTGAGACGACGCAGGAGTTTCAGCCCGCGCTCCAGATTGAGGGCCGTCCGGACACCCTGGAGGGAGAGGCCGAGTTCGACGAGCGTCATGGCCACGGCGGGCCGCATGCCGACGACGATGGTCTCCGCGCCGAGAACGCGCGAGATCGCCGCGTTGGTGGCCAGCATCCGGCCGACGAAGGAGTCGACGATCTCCAGCGCGGAGATGTCGATGACGACGCCTTTGGCGTCGTCGGCGACGATACGGTTCGACAGGTCTTCCTGGAGGTCCATCACCATCTGGTCCTCGAGGTCCGTCTGGATGGAGACCAGCAGGATCTCGCCGATCTTGAGTACGGGGACGCGGTCGGTCACAGCAGACCCCGCACATCGTCCTCGGCGTCCTGGGCGATCTCCTTCAGCGCCCGGCGCAGCGCGTCGGACAGCGAGGCGTTGGTGGGGATGTCACCGAACTCGATCCCCAGCGCCACGATCGTCTGGGCGATCTGCGGGCGTATGCCGGAGATGATGCACTGCGCGCCCATCATGCGGGCGGCCACCACCGTCTTCAGCAGGTGCTGGGCGACCTGGGTGTCCACGGTCGGGACGCCGGTGATGTCGATGATGGCGTGAGTGGAGTCGCTGTCGACCAGGTTCTGCAGCAGCTTCTCCATCACCACCTGGGTACGGGCCGAGTCGAGCGTGCCCACGAGGGGAACGCCGACCACACCCTTCCACAGCTGGACGACCGGGGTGGACAGCTCCAGCAGCTGCTCGGCCTGCGAGGAGATGATCTCCTCCCGGGTGCGTACGTACGCCTCCGTCGTCAGCAGACCCAGGTCGTCGAGGAGCCGTGCGAACTGCAGATACGTACGCGCCCCGTTCTCGTCCCCGGTGAGAGCCGGCTCCAGCACCTCCTTGAGGGCGAAGACGCATCGGGCGGTCTCCGTGGGCGTGAAACCCTGACGGGCGCGGTTGCGGGAAAGCTCGATCAACAGGCTGCGCACCTCGCGGAAGTGCTCGCCCCGGCCGTCCAGTCCGCCCGTGGTGAGGGCGACGACGACGGCGTCGTACAACTCGCCCAGTTCACGCTCCAGTTCGACCGTGCTCAGGCGGCCCTGCACGTCCACGCCGACCACCCGGGCCCACTGCGTGAGGAAGGCGTCGCGCTCGGCGGTCAGCCTTTCGGTCAGAATCCGGGAGTTGCTCTCGATCGTCACGTCATCCCCACCAAACGTTAGCTGCATATGCCAAAGAGACCTTACGGCACACGTGAACAGGGGTGGCGACCCGCCCGCGCCATGGCCCTCGTGGGCCGTGGAGCCGGTCGGTCGACGCCGCGGGCGGCGGGCCGGGTCAGATGACGCTGCGGATCGCCGCCTCGAACCCTGCCACGTGTCCCGAGGCGAGGTCCGCGGCCTTCTCCGCGTCACCGTCGATGACGGCGCGCAGCAGAGGCCCGTGCTCGTGCACATGGCCCGCCAGGCCCGGCAGCCGGTCGAGGAAGAGGCACCAGATGCGTGTGGCCAGGTTGTCGTACCTGATCAGGGTGTCCTCGAGGTAGGGGTTCCGGGTCGCGGCGTAGAGCGCGCGGTGCACGGTCATGTCGAGCCGGATGAGGTCGGCCCCGCGGTCGGACGCGTCCGCCAGCTCTGCGAGCAGTCCTTCGAGGTCCTGGCGGTCGCGCTCGCCGGCGCGCTGTGCGGCCATGCTCGCCGCGAGGGGCTCCAGCTGCTTGCGGACCTCCGAGATGTGCCCGAGGTCGGCGATCTGCACCTCCGTGGCGAAGGTCCCGCGCCGGGGGTAGGAGACGATCAGCCGTTCGTGCTCCAGCCGCTTGAGCGCCTCGCGGACCGGGGTGCGTCCGAAGCCGAGCTCGGCGGCTATCCACTCGTCGTTGATCGGTTCCCCGGGATGGATGCGGAGGGTCACCAGACGGTCGGAGATGGAGCGGTAGGCCTGGTCGGCCAGCGTTCCCCCACCGAGGCCGGGACCGGTGACGGTCGACGAAGTCACCCGGGAACCTCCCTTGACGCTGTCCGACGGCGCTCCTACTGTAGCGCAACAACCGATTGATATATCAGTCAGCTTTCAGTCGCTCACCAGGGAGTTTTCCATGAACGCCCAAGCCACCGGTCAGCGAGCGGCCCGCTCCGCCGTGCTCGGCACCCGGCTGGACGACTTCGATCCCGAGACCGCCGCGGCCATCGACGCGGAGCCGGCCCGGCAGCGCGGCACCCTGGAGACGATCGCCGGCGAGGACGTCGCGCCCCTCGCGGTCGTGCAGGCCCAGGGCTCGGTGCTGACCGACACATACGCCGAGGGCTGCCCCGGACGCCGCCACTACGGCGGCTGCGAGCACGTCGACGTGATCGAACGGCTCGCCGTCGACCGCGTCAAGCAGCTGTTCGGAGCCGAGGCCGCCCACGTGCGGCCGCACTCCGGCGCACAGGCCAACGCGGCCGCCACGGCCCTCCCGCCCGGCTTCGACGACCGGACCGCCGACGCGCTGCGCCACCGCGTCCGGGTCCTGACCGACCGCTTCCCGCTCCACCCCGCCGATCCCCGGCTCGCGGCCCAGGAGGCTGCCCAGTGATGAACCCGCGCGAGAACCGACCGGCCACGCCCGGCGACGTCCTGCCCGACCACCCGGACTTCCTGTGGCGCAACCCCGACCCCGAGCCGTCCTACGACGTCGTCATCGTCGGCGGCGGCGGACACGGCCTGGCCACCGCCTACTACCTCGCCAAGAACCACGGCATCACCAACGTCGCCGTCCTGGAGAAGGGCTGGCTCGCGGGCGGCAACATGGCCCGCAACACCACCATCATCCGCTCCAACTACCTCTGGGACGAGAGCTCCGGCATCTACGAGCACTCGCTGAAGCTGTGGGAGACCCTCGAGGAGGACCTCGGCCACCCCGTCCTCTTCAGCCAGCGCGGCGTGCTCAACCTCGCCCACAGCCTCCAGGACATCCGGGACAGCAAGCGCCGCGTCCACGCCAACCAGCTCAACGGCATCGACGCCGAATGGCTGGAGCCGGACGAGGTCGCCAAGGTCTGCCCCATCGTCAACGTCTCGCCCGACGTGCGCTACCCGGTGCTCGGCGCTACCTACCAGCCGCGCGCGGGCATCGCCAAACACGACTACGTGGCCTGGGGCTTCGCCCGCAGGGCCGACGAGTACGGCATCGACCTGATCCAGGACTGCGAGGTCACCGGGCTCGACATCCAGGGCGGCCGCGTCCGAGGCGTGCGGACCACCCGCGGTGCCATCGCCGCGGGGAAGGTCGCGCTCGCGGGCGCGGGCCACTCGTCCGTGCTGGCGTCCATGGCCGGGTTGCGGCTGCCGCTCCAGAGCCACCCGCTCCAGGCCCTGGTGTCGGAGCTCCTCGAACCGGTGCACCCGACCGTGGTCATGTCGAACGCCGTCCATGTGTACGTCTCCCAGGCGCACAAGGGCGAGCTCGTCATGGGCGCCGGCATCGACAGCTACAACGGCTACGGACAACGCGGTGCGTTCCACATCCTGGAGCGCCAGATGGCCGCCGCACTCGAACTCTTCCCGGTCTTCGCACGCGCCCACATGCTGCGCACCTGGGCGGGCATCGTCGACGTCACCCCGGACGCCTCACCCATCGTCGGCCCGACCCCCGTCGACGACCTCTACCTCAACTGCGGCTGGGGGACCGGCGGCTTCAAGGCCACACCGGGCGTCGGCTGGTGCTACGCCCACACCATCGCCACCGGCGAACCGCACCCCTACAACGCGCCCTTCACCCTCTCCCGCTTCACCACCGGCGCCCTGGTCGACGAGCACGGCGCGGCCGCCGTCGCCCACTAGCCGAGGAGTACCGACATGCAGCTCATCACCTGCCCCTGGTGCGGTGACCGCGAGGAGATCGAGTTCCACTACGGCGGTCAGGCGCACGTCCCCTACCCCGACGACCCCTACGCGCTCGACGACGAGCAGTGGGCCCAGTACGTGTTCTTCCGCGACAACCCCAAGGGCCCCTTCGCCGAACGGTGGGTGCACTCGGCCGGTTGCCGGCGCTGGTTCAACGCCCTGCGCGACACCGCCACCCACGAGTTCCTCGCCGTCCACACCATCGGCGCCGAGCGCCCCTCCATCCCGGGCACCGCACCCGCCGCACCGCAGGCGACGGGCCAGGAGGCCGGCCGATGAACACCCCCTTCCGTGCCTCCGGCCACGGCCACGTCGACCGGGACACCACGCTCTCCTTCACCTTCGACGGCACCGCCTACACCGGTCACCCCGGCGACACCCTCGCCTCGGCCCTGCTGGCCAACGGAGTGCACCACGTGGCGAGGGGCATCAAGTACGGACGGCCGCGGGGCGTCCTCGCCGCCGGAGCCGAAGAGCCCAACGCGCTCGTGCAGATCGAAGCCCCCTTCCCCGAACCCATGCTCACGGCCACCACCGTCGAGCTGTACGAGGGACTCGTGGCCCGGGGCCTGTCCGGCCAGGGCCGGCTCGGCAGCCGGCCGGACTCGGCCCGCTACGACACCATGCACGCCCACTGCGACCTCCTGGTCGTCGGCGCGGGACCGGCCGGCCTGGCCGCGACACTGGTCGCCGCCCGTGCCGGTGCCCGCGTGATCCTCGTCGACGAACTCCCGCGGTCCGGCGGGTCGCTGCTCGGCAGCCGGGACCTCCTCGACGGCGCGCCGGCGACCGTGTGGGCCGACGACGTCACCGCCGAACTCGAAGGCCACGCCGACGTGCGGGTCCTGCACCGCACCACCGCCTTCGGCCACTACGACGACGGACTCGTCCTGGCCCTGGAGAAGCGCACGGACCACCTCGGTGCCGCGGCACCGGCCCACATCTCGCGGCAGCGGGTCTGGCGCATCCGGGCCCGGCAGGTCGTGTACGCCACCGGCGCCTACGAGCGTCCGGTCGCCTTCGACGACAACGACCGCCCCGGCATCATGCTGGCCGGCTCGGCCCGCACCTACCTCAACCGCTTCGGGGTACTCCCCGGGCGGCGGGCCGTCGTGTTCACCACCAACGACAGCGCCTACCCGGCAGCGCTCGAACTGGCCGACGCCGGCGTGCGTGTCGCCGCCGTCGTCGACGCGCGTGAGGAGGTACCGGCGCACTGGCGGACGGCGTGCGCCGAACGCGGTATCGGGGTACGCGCGGGCCACCTGGTCACCGGCACCAGCGGCACCGAACACGTCTCCCGCGCCCACGTCGCCGCCTTCGGCCGGGGCCGCCTCGGCGACCGGCACGGCATCGACTGCGACCTGCTGCTGGTGTCCGGCGGCTGGAACCCCGCCGTGGCCCTGTTCGGCCAGGCCCGCGGCACCCTGCGCTACGACGCCGTATCCGGGGCCTTCGTCCCCGGCCACGGCCCGGACACGGTCCGCACCGCGGGATCGGCCCGCGGCACGTTCACCCTCGCCGGCTGTCTCGCCGACGGAGCGGAGGCGGCCTCGCGAGCCCTGTCGGCCCTCGGCCTGACCGGACAGCCGGTCACCCTGCCGACCGGCGCCCCCCAGCCCGAGGGAGCGCCCACCCGGGTGCTGTGGCGGGTCCCCAGCCCCCAGGAGACACCGGACGGCTCCCACCAGTTCGTCGACCTGCAGCGTGACGCCCTCGTCAGCGACGTCCTGCGGGCGGTCGGCGCGGGCCTGCGCTCGGTGGAGCACGTCAAGCGCTACACCACGATCGGCACCGCCCACGACCAGGGCCGCACCTCCGGCGTCATGACCTCGGGCATCGTCGCCGAGGCCCTCGGGGTGGACGTCGCCGACCTCGGCACCACCAGCCACCGCCCACCGGCCGTACCGGTGGCCTTCGCCGCCCTCGCGGGCCGCAACCGCGGTGAACTGTTCGACCCGGTACGGGTGACCGCCCTGCACCCCTGGCACGTCGAACACGGCGCTCTCTTCGAGGACGTCGGCCAGTGGAAGCGCCCCTGGTACTACCCCCGGGCGGGCGAGGGTATGGAGGACGCCGTGCTCCGCGAGTGCCGGGCCGCCCGTACCGGCGTCGCGATGATGGACGGCTCCACGCTCGGCAAGATCGATGTGCGGGGCCCGGACGCCGGGGTCCTGCTCGACCGGCTCTACACGAACCTGATGAGCACCCTCAAGGTGGGCCGGATCCGCTACGGCGTGATGTGCGGCGTCGACGGCATGGCCATCGACGACGGCACCGTGATCCGGGTCGCCGAGCAGGAGTTCCTGCTGACCACCACCACCGGCAACGCGGCCAGGATCCTCGAATGGATGGAGGAGTGGCTGCAGACGGAGTGGCCGGGCCTGCGGGTGCACCTCACCTCCGTCACCGAGCACTGGGTGACGATCCCTCTGGTCGGTCCCCGCTCCCGCGACGTACTCGCCCTGCTGGCCCCGGGACTCGACGTCGGCAACGACGCCTTTCCGTTCATGTCCTGGCAGGACACCACGGTCGCCGACGTGCCGGCGCGCGTGTGCCGCATCAGCTTCTCCGGTGAACTCGCCTACGAGATCAACGTCCCCGCCTGGTACGGCATCACGGTGTGGAAGGCCCTGTACGAGGCCGGCCGTCCCTTCGGCATCACCCCCTACGGCACCGAGACGATGCACGTGCTGCGCGCCGAGAAGGCCTACCCGATCATCGGGCAGGACACCGACGGCACCGTCACCCCGCAGGACCTGGGCATGTCGTGGGTGGTGTCCAGGAAGAAGGCGGACTTCGTCGGCAAGCGGTCCTTCACTCGCGCGGAGAACAAGCGTGACGACCGCAAGGAGCTGGTCGGCCTGCTGCCGGCCGACGCGGGAGTCCTGCTGCCCGAAGGGGCCCAGATCATCGCCACCAGCGGTGTTCCGGCGCCCCCGGTGCCCATGCTGGGCCACGTCACCTCCAGCTACCGCAGCGACGCCCTCCAGCGGACGTTCGCCCTGGCCCTGGTGCGCGCGGGAACCCGGCGCATCGGCGAAACCCTCTACGTGCCGCTGGACGGCCGTACCGTCCCGGTGACCGTGACCGAACCCGTGCTCTTCGACAAGGAGGGAGCTCGCCGTGACGGTTGAGACACCCACTCGCTTCAGCCCCCTGGCCGAATGGCAGGACCGCCTCGCGGGGCTGCCCTCCGGACTGCGGGTGCGGGAACTGCCCTTCCTGACCCAGCTCGGTCTGCGGACGCAGCCCGGAAGCGCCGCGGCGAAGGCCGTCGAAGCCTGTCTGGGCATCACCCTGCCGGACCCCGTGCGCGCCGAGCTGTCGGGCGACGTCAAGGCGCTCTGGATGGGCCCGGACGAATGGCTGCTGGTGGCGCCGGACGGCCGGCGGCAGGAACTGCTCGCCCGGCTGCGGGACGCCATCGGTGACGACGGCTCCGCCTCCGTCACCGACGTCTCCGCGCAGCGCACCACGCTGGCCCTGTCCGGGCCCCTCCTGCGCGAGGTGCTGGCCCAGGGCTGTGCCGTCGATCTGGATCCGCGGGTCACGCCCGTCGACTCCTGCCCGACCACCCTGCTGGCGCAGGCCCAGGTCACCCTCGTGGTGCGGGACGAGGCGGCCCCTGCCGTCTGGCTGCTGGTCCGCGCCTCCTTCGCCTCGTACCTGGCCACCTGGCTGCTCGACGCCTGTACGGAGTACCGGGGAGGCATCGGATGAGCGTCAGCGTCTTCGACCTGTTCGAAGTCGCCCTCGTGGGCCGGCAAGGCGCCTTGATCGAAGGCCCTGACCCGGGTCGCGTTCAGCGGCGACCGGGGCGACCCGGCCCCCGGCCGTAGCGGCACCCGGTGCACTCGCGGGTCACGGGTCACCCACCACGCTCCCGTGTCGTCCTGGCACACCTGTGCTCAGCAGGACGACGCGGGAGTCGCCGTGCCCGCCGT
Organism: Streptomyces sp. NPDC015139; assembly: GCF_043079785.1. Classification (NCBI taxonomy): domain Bacteria; kingdom Bacillati; phylum Actinomycetota; class Actinomycetes; order Kitasatosporales; family Streptomycetaceae; genus Streptomyces; species Streptomyces sp. NPDC015139. The sequence continues at coordinate 37,248 of NZ_JBIBUW010000012.1, forward strand.
GTGCACTCCGGTGCGGCTCGGGCGGGCCTGCGTCCGCTAGAGTGTCTACGTCATTGTAGACAGTAAGGTGCCTGCCGATGGACGGCTGAGGGCGCGCCGGTACGCCGCCCACCGCTCTCCCCGCCCGCACACCCGACCCGACGGAGGATCATGCGCCCCAGGATCCTGGTCGTCGAGGACGATCACGCTCTGCGCGACGTGCTGCGCCGCGGCCTGTCCGACGAGGACTTCGCCCCCGTGCCGGCCGCCGAAGGCGCGACCGCCCTGCGGCTGGCCACGGCCGATCTGGCCGCCGCCGTCCTGGACATCGGCCTGCCCGACGCGGACGGAAGGGATGTGTGCCAGGCCATGCGCGCCAACGGCTTCACCGCCCCCGTGATCTTCCTGACCGCCCGGCACCAGCTCACCGACCGCCTGTCGGGATTCTCCGTCGGGGGCGACGACTACCTGCCCAAACCCTTCCACCTCGCCGAACTCGCCGCGAGACTGCGGGCCGTCCTCAAACGGACCCCGGCGACGGCGACCACCACGGGCGACCTGGTCCTGGACGCCGTGGACCACAGTATGAGCGTGCGCGGTGAGCGCAGCGCCCTGTCACCGACCGAGTTCCGGCTGCTGGCCACGCTCGTCGCCGCGGACGGAACGCTCGTACGCCGCCGCGAGCTGCTGCGGGCCGGCTGGCCCGAGGGCGCACAGGTCAGCGACAACACCCTGGACCAGTACCTGAGCCGGCTGCGCCGCAAACTCCGGGAGACCGGCAGCGGCCTCGGCATCGACACGGCGCGCGGGATCGGACACCGCCTGTCGTGAACCATGCCCCGCGTACCCTGCGCCGCCTCGCCCCGCGCACCCTGCGCGGCCGCCTCTCCCTGGTGGCACTGACCACCGCCGCCCTGCTGATGACGATCCTGACCGTGGTGTTCAACGCCGTGACGGACCGGCATCTGCAGCACCAGGCGGACGACGAACTGCGCAGCCGGGCCGCGGCGGTGGCGACGACCGTCGACACCACCGGACCCGGCGTGCGCGTCCTGGAAAGCGTCAACGACCGCCTCCTCGACGCCAACGTGTGGATCTACGCCGGGACCCGGCTGCTGGAGAAACCGCCGTCCGTCACGGCCGGCAGCCCACCGACCCGGGCCGCCGACCGGCTGGCCGCGCAGGGGAGGCATGCCTGCGCGACCGTCGACGCACACGATCACCGGCCCGTCCGGCTGTGCGTACAGCCCCTCGACGGGCGCCGCGCCACCGCCACCGTCGTCACCGCGCTGGACCTGACCCCGTACCGGAGTTCGGCCGATGCCCTGCTGCTGGGGTCGCTCGTCCTGGACGCCGTGATGCTCGGCTTCACGTACGTCCTCACCCGCCTGTCCGTCGGCCGGGCCCTGCGCCCGGTGCGGACGATGACCGACCAGGCCACGCAGTGGAGCGCCGTAGGCTCGGCCGAGCGCTTCGGCAACGAGCAGCACCCGGCCGAACTCGCCCGGCTGGGTACCTCCTTGGACGCGTTGCTCGACCGCATACGCACGGTCCTGCGCCACGAACAGCAGCTGACGGGAGAGCTGTCCCACGAACTGCGCACACCGCTCACCCGGATCATCATGGAACTCGACTGGTCCCGGGCCCGCCCCCGCACGGAGGCCGAGATGCACTCGACGCACGAGGTGATCGCCGAGGCCGCCCGGTCCATGCGCACGATCTGCGACACCCTGCTGACCGACGCCCGCGAGAACGCCGCCGGCCCCGCGACGGCCCCCGGAACCACCGGCGTCCTGCCCGTTCTGGACCGGCTGCTCCGCGACCTCGATGTCCCCGACGGGGTGAAGACCGTGGTGGAGACGGACCCCACCGTGCGCGAGGCCGGGGCCCCGGCGCTGGAGGCCGGGGTCGCCCCCGCTCTCCTCGAACGCATCCTCAGCCCCCTGCTCGCCAACGCCGTCCGCTACGCCCACTGCCAGGTCACCGTGTCCGCACGGCGCGTCCCCGGAGCCGTACGGATCGACGTCGCCGACGACGGCCCGGGAGTGCCGGAGGCGTTCGTCGACGAACTCTTCCAGCCCGGCCGGCGCGCCGACTCCGACGACGGGCACGACGGCGCGGGCCTCGGCCTGTCGCTCGCGCGACGCCTGGCCCGCGCCGTCGGAGGCGAGGTGTCCTACGACCCCGGGCACCGGCCCGGGGCCAGGTTCACGGTCGGTCTGCCCGCCGGGTGACCGGGGCACCCTCCGCCCCGGCCGGCCGGCCGGCGGTCCGGTGCTCCCGCACCTGCGCGTGGGCCATCAGGCCGAACAGGACGGCGAGCAGGACGGCGGACGAGCCCGCGGTACCGAGATCCAAGCCGCCCTTGGCCACCGGCTTGGTGAGGAAGTCGCCCGCGGTGGCGCCCAGCGGGCGGGTGAGGACGAAGGCGATCCAGAACAGCAGCACGTTCGAGACCGCGGGCACCTTCATCAGCGCCACGAGCACGGCGAGCGCGCCGGTCACCAGCAGCGCGCCCCCGGCGTAGCCCAGTCCGGAGCTGTCGGACAGGAAGTCGCCCATGGAGGTGCCGAGGGTGTTCGACACGAGGATCGCCGACCAGAACAGGGCCTCACCCCTGAAGGTGACGATGTCACGGATCTGGAACGTCATCCCGCTCAGCTTCCAGGCGAGGAAGATCGCCAGCAGGACGGAGATCAGGATCGCCGCGCCGGCGGGGTAACCCAGCCCCAGGCCCTGTGGGCCCCAGCCCAGCCTGGTCGCGCCGTTCGCCAGGTACGCGGCGCCGGCGTCGCGGTTCATGAAGTCGGACATCGTGGTGCCGGCCATGCTGGTCGACAGGATCACGGTCCAGTAGAAGAACGGGTGGTAGCGGGACGAGCGCAGCTGGACGACCAGCGTCACCACGAACACCAGGAACAGCGCGATCGTGGTGAGGAAGTAGCCCAGCTTCAGGGTCTGCGCGAAGAGGTCGCCCGCCGTCTCGCCCAGAGTCGTCGCGGCGATCTTCATGACCCAGAACGCGAGCGTCACCTCGGGCAGCTTCTTCATCACCGACTTGGTCGTACTCGACGTGCTCGCCCCATCGAGGTCGGTGAGGACCTCCGGTGTCTCCAAGTCACTTTCTCCTTGCCGGTCGAACGACAGGGCGCCCGCCCCGCGATGCGGGACGAGCGCCCTGTCGGATGAGCGACCGCCGGTGGCGGCCGAGATCCCCGACCCTGGCACAGGAAGCCTGAACGCATCCTGAACATGTGCCGTGCGGCCGGTCAGACCGAGTGCCGTGCGGCGGGCTCCGGCGCGATGACGTCCTTCCGTGTCACTCCGAGGTACACGACCAGACCGAGGACGACCGCGAGGAACAGCACACTGGTGACCACCGTGCCCCCGCCCAGGCCGCCGTCGCCGGCCGGCTGGGAGAGGTAGTCGCCGATCGACGCGCCGAGGGGCCGCGTGAGGATGTACGCGGTCCAGAAGCTCCACACCGCGTCCAGGCCCAGCGCGAAGTGCGCGATCGCCACCCCGGCGATGGCCGCGGCGAACAGCACGGCGGACAGCCAGTACCCGAGGGCCATGCGCTCGGAGACCAGGTCACCGGCGGAGGTGCCCAGCGCGAAGGTGAACAGCACGGCGAGCCAGTAGAAGACCTCACGGCCCGTGGTGTCGATGCTGTGGATGGACAGCGTCCGCTCCCGCCGGTACCAGAGGACGAACACCACCGCGAGGACGATCCCGAACACGGTCGTGGTCGTCTCCAGCGGCACGCCCATGTTGTCGGTGAGGTTGTCACTGATCAGGGTGCCGACGACGCTGATCAGGGCCACGGCGAGCCAGTACACACCGGCCCGGTACGCCCTCGTGCGGAACTGGCCCACCAGTACCACGGCCAGAAGCGCGCTCATCAGCACCGACACACCCGTCAGGCCGAGGCCCGCCTTCTCGCTCAGCAGGTCGGCCGCGGTCTCACCGACCGTCGTGCACAGCACCTTGATGATCCAGAAGTAGACGGTGACCTCGGGCACCTTGTTCCCGCGCGACCGCCGCCGCGCGGGGGAGGAGGGCCCGCCTGCCACGGGGCCGGCGGATGTCTCGGACGTTTCATGGGTCATGGCGCCTGACTGTGCCGTCGCACACCTGAACGCATCCTGACTTCCTCGCCGGCCGCCCCGCGGCGCGCATCGCCGCCGAGCCTCCACCGGCGGGGTGTGTCAGCCGTACGCCTCGGTAGCGCGGCACGGGGCAGGAGCGTCCGTGATCATTCCAGGTGTCAGTGACGTGGGAAGCGCGACCGTGAGGAATGTGCCCATGCTTCGTCCGATCCTCGTTCTCGCCGCGGCGGGTGTGCTGGCCGGTGGAGTGGCGGCCGGCGCCGCGCCCGCGCGGACCGCACCCGGTGCGGCGGGCCCGCGGCCACCCGCGACCTCCCCGCCCCCGCCCGGCGGGGCGGGCGGTGAGGCATGGGCATGGACCCAGCTGACCGGCCGGGGCACCCGGATCCGCTACGTGTCCACCGACACCAGCCAGACGTGCCCCGTCGTGCGCTACACCCTCGGCGCGAGCCGCAATCCGTTCCCCATGACCAGGGTGAGCGTGCCGATGGGATCGCAGTTCCCGACGACCGTCTGTGAACTGGCGGTACCCCTCACGGCCTCCGACGCGGTGCTCGAACAGTCGACCGTCCAGGCGGCCGTACTGCACCCGGCCAACCGGCAGTTGCCCCTCCCGGACTGGAACCGGACCACGCGTCCGCGCCGGATCGCCGTCATCGGCGACGCCGGCTGCGAGGTCCCGACGACGGGCCCCGTGCAGGACTGCGCCAACCACCAGACCGGCTGGCCCTTCCCGAGGATCGCGGCCAGTGCGGCCAACACCACCCGCCCCGACCTCGTCGTGCACGTCGGCGACTACCTGTACCGGGAGGACCCGGCCAGGGAGAACGACAAGGCGGCGAACCCCGGCTGCACCACGACCGCCGACCGGGCCGGCTGGGACTGCGTCGTCGCCGACTTCTTCCGGCCCGCCGAGCCGCTGCTCGCCACCGCGCCCGTCGCGCTGACCCGCGGCAACCACGAGGACTGCAACGCGGCGCAGCAGGGCGGCGCGGGAGGCGCGTGGTTCCGGTACCTCGCCGACGACCTCCGCGCCAACGGCTCGTGCAGCATCTACACCCCCACCACGCCGATCAGGGCCGGAACCCTGAACCTGGTCTCGGTGGACTCCTCCTTCGCCGATCCCGGCGACACGGGAAGCACGACGCAGGCCGGCATCTTCACGCGGCAGTTCGAGGCCGTGAACCAAGCCGCTCAGCAGCACCCCGGCAACGACTACTTCCTGTTCACGCACAAGCCGCTCTGGATGGTGAAGGCCGCCGGCACCCTGCCCCAGAACGTGGAGTCGGTGACCCACGTGCTCGACGCGGCCGTCGCCGGCACCGGCCTGCACCGGCTGGCCGACAACGTACGACTGGTGCTGTCGGGACACATCCACCTCTACCAGATGGTCGACTTCGACACCCGGCGCCCGCCCCAGCTCACCGTGGGCTCCTCCGGCGGGCCGCTGGACAACGGCCCGGACGACACCAAGGTCGTGGGGAAGCTGATCGGCACGCCGCCCCAGGCCGTGCACCAGTCGATCACCCAGGAACAGACCCCGGGAGGGCTCGGCGTCTTCGGATACGCGGTGCTCACCGACAGCGGCGGGACCTGGAGCCTGACCTTCCACGACGCGGCCGGGGCCGTACGCGGCAAGACGTGCGCCCTGAGCACGAGTACGGCGAACAAGTCGTTCGTCTGCCACTGAGGTCCGCGCGGCCACCCGCGCCGAAGGTGGCGCGGCCCGACGCCCGCGTCTAGTCTAGGTAGACCTACCTACCTAGTCTGGACTGTGATGGGCGAGACGGAAGCAGATGTGAGGACCGGCGGCCGCCGCCGGCCGGCCCGGCAGCGGTTGCTGGAGGCGGCGGCCCGCCGCTTCTACGCCGACGGCGTGGCGGCGACCGGCATCGACACGATCACCGCCGAGGCCGGCGTGGCGAAGATGAGTCTCTACAACAACTTCGCCTCCAAGGCCGACCTGGTCAGGGCCTATCTCGACGCCCGGCACGAGGAGTGGCTCGGTCTGTACCGGACCCGGCTGGAGCATGCCGACGGGCCGCGCGAGGGCGTACTGGCGGTGTTCGACGCGTACGCGGACCACGCCGCGTTCACCTACGAGCGCGGCTTCCGCGGCTGCGGACTGCTCAACGCCGCCGCCGAGCTGCCGTCCGGGGACGAGGGCCGAGCTGTGGTCCGCGCCCACAAGGAGGAGGTCGAGCGGCTGATCGCCGGGCATCTCGCGGAGCTGCTGCCCGGGCGCGCCGACGAGGCCCGCGCGACCGCCGAGCATCTGGCCTTCCTGCTGGAGGGCGCGATGGCCCGCGCCGGTCTGGAGGGTGACGACGAGCGGCTACGGCGCGCCCGCTCCCTCGCGGCCGTTCTGCTGGACCGGCTGTGAAGGGCGTGGCCGGCGGCCCGTCCGCGACGACCGGCGCCCTGTGCGTGCTGGCGGCCTCCGTGCTGTGGGGTACGACGGGCACGGCCGCCACCTTCGCCCCCGCCGTGGGCCCGCTCGCGATCGGCGCCGTGGCCATGGGTCTGGGCGGGCTCCTCCAGGCCCTCGCGGCCGCGGGCCCGGTCGCCCGGAGCGCGCCGCGACTGCGCGCCCGGCGCGGGACCGTACTCCTCGGCGCCGTCTCGGTGGCGATCTACCCCCTGGCGTTCTACAGCTCCATGCACCTGGCCGGTGTCGCGGTGGGCACCGTGGTGTCGATCGGCACCGCGCCACTGGCATCGGCTGTGATCGAACGGGTCGTGGACCGTCGCCGGCTCACCCGCCGCTGGATGGTCGCGGCCTCGCTCGGCCTGCTCGGCACGGTCCTGCTGTGCGTCGCGGAAGCCACGCGATCCTCCGGCGGCACGCGACGCTCGTCCCTGGGCGGCACGCTGCTCGGCGTCGCACTGGGGCTCGTGGCGGCCGGGACGTACGCCCTGTACTCCTGGGCCGCCCACCGGCTGATCACCCGAGGGGTCCCCTCCCGTGCGGCGATGGGCGCCGTCTTCGGGCTCGGCGGAGTGCTCCTCGTCCCCGTCCTGCTGGTGACGGGCGGCCCGCTCATCGGCTCCTGGACCAACGCGGCCGTCGGCACCTACATGGCGCTCGTCCCGATGTTCGCCGGCTACCTCCTGTTCGGCTGGGGTCTCGCACATGTGCCGGCGAGCACGGCCACCACCCTGTCCCTGCTCGAACCGGCCGTGGCGGCCGTCCTGGCCGTCCTCGTCGTCGGCGAGCGCCTCCCCGCGGCCGGCTGGGCCGGTGTCGCGCTCGTCGTCATGTGCCTCGCCGTCCTGACCCTCCCGCCAGGTGCCGGCCGCGGCCCGGGCCGACGCGGCCCCCGGCGCACGACAGCGGGGACCCCTTTCGGCGCGGCGGTACGGGACGACCGGGGACACCCGGCGGACGTGGCCGGCGCCCGGCCGGGGTCCGGCGAACGGTGAACAGCCCCTGGTCGTACAACCGTTCGCGCGCGGCGTGAGTCTCCTGCGGTGACCATCAGTTGTACACCAGGGGGTTCCTCCTTGTTCCGCTCGCGTTCGCACGTCCGTTGGGCCCTGCCGCTGACCCTCGGCCTGACCTCCCTCGCCCTCACCGTCCCGGTCGCGTCCGCCGCTCCGCCGAAGGGCACGCCCGTCCGTGACGACTTCAACGGCGACGGCTACGCCGACCTGGCCGTCGGTGCCCCGAGCGGCACGGTCGGCGGCCAGGCCAAGGCCGGATTCGTCACCGTCATGTACGGCGGCCCGCACGGCCTGTCCACCACCCGCCGCACGAACCTCAGCCGGGCCACCACCGGCATCCCCGGCAGTGCCGTCAAGGGGCAGGCCTTCGGGAGCCAGCTGTCCAAGGGCGACCTGGACGGTGACGGCTACGCGGACCTCGTCGTCGGCAGCAGTTCGACGCGGGACGGCGCGGTCGTGGTCTGGGGCGGCCCGCACGGCCTGTCCGGCGGCCGGCCCATCCCGGCCACCTCCACGCAGACCGCCGACTTCGACGGCGACGGGCGCCTCGATCTCGCCGTGTTCCGGGCGGGCTTCGCCCCGGGCGACGACCCGATCGGCACCACCGGGACCATCTGGAAGGGCCCGCTCAAGCGCACCGGTGTCCCGGCCGCGAAGACCCCGCTCGACCCCGGCCATCTGAAGTACATCGACGTCCGGGACGGCGACACCGGCGACATCAACGGCGACCACCGCGCCGACCTGGTCGTGACCGAGTACTGCGGCGACGGCAGCTACTGCAGCACGCTCTACCTGAGCGGCCCCACCGGCCTCAAGCGCGTCACCGACCAGCACCCGGAGGGCGACGGCGCGGTGGCGATCGGCGACGTGAACGGCGACGGGTACGACGACCTCCTGACCGGTTCGGAGAACGACAACTCGGTCTCGGTGATGTACGGCAGGGCCGGGGGCCTCGGCGGGGAGGGGACCTGGGCGACGTTCTCGCAGGACACGCCCGGGGTCCCCGGCAGCCGCGAGGAGGACGACCGGTTCGGGGCGTCGATCGCCGTCGGGGACATCACCGGTGACGGCATCGACGACGTGGCGGTCGGCGTGCCCGGCGAGAACGACATGGGCGTGGTCAACGTCCTGCGCGGCAGCCGTGCCGGTCTGACCGGTGCCGGCGCCCGGTCGATCGGGCAGAACACCCCGGGTGTCCCCGGCACCGCCGAGAAGTACGACGCCTTCGGCGCCACCGTCCGGCTGCTCGACACCGACGGCAACGGCCGTGCCGACCTGGCCGCCGACGCGCCGTGGGAGGACAACGGCAACGGCGCGGTCTGGGTGCTCCGCGGCGGCCCGTCCGGCGTGGTCACCGACAACGTCCTCAGCTTCGGCGGGAAGGCGGTCGGCGCGCCGTACGGCAAGGCGGCGTTCGGCGCCGAGCTGAAGTAGACACGCGGGTTCGTGGAGGGGCGCCGGGGTCGTACCGGCGCCCCTCTCCGCGTGTTGCGCAAAGCAACCAGAACGAACACGACCTCACAGCCGGCAAGGTCTGTACCAAGAAAGTGAAACAAATATTGACGCCTTCGAACAGGCTGCGTAGGTTCCCAGCCGATCGAAGCGTGGCGCGAGCCCGTCGATGCGTGACGCCGTCCTGTATGCGCCCCACCCGCTCCAGGTTCGACTCCCGAGGAGAAATGTCATGCTCACAACAAGATCGGCTCTCGTCGCGAGGGCCTTACGGCGGGCTGCCGCCTCCGCCCGCCGTCTGGCGAGGGCCGCGACGATCGCGGGGTCGGCTCTGACCCTCGCCCTCGGCGTCCTGATCGGTTTCCCCGCGACATCGCAGGCGGCGGGCTCCCTGCCCTGCGACATCTACGGCGGCGCCGGTACGGCCTGTGTGGCCGCGCACAGCACGGTGCGCGCCCTGTACGCCGCCTACAACGGCCCGCTGTACCAGGTCACCCGTGCCTCGGACGGCGCGAAGGCCGACATCGGGCTGCTCTCGCAGGGCGGATACGCCGACGCGGCCCAGCAGGACAGGTTCTGCGCGAACACCACCTGCCGCATGTCCAAGGTCTACGACCAGAGCCCGCGCCACAACGACCTGCTGCCGGGACCGGCGGGAACGGCCGGCGGCGTCGACCGCGGTGCCGACGCCGGTGAGGTCTCCGTGACCGCCGGAGGTCACAAGGTGTACGGCATCTGGATCTCGCCCGGGGTCGGCTACCGCTACACGGGACGGGCCTCCGGCGTCGCGGTCGACGGGCAGCCCGAGGGCGTCTACATGGTGGCCAGTGGCACCCACGTCGGCTCCGACTGCTGCTTCGACTACGGCAACGCCGAAAGCACCCCGGCCGACACCGGCAACGGGCACATGGACGCCGTCAGCATCGCGACCACGTGCTACTTCGCGCCGTGCACCGGTTCCGGCCCCTGGGTCGAAGCCGACCTGGAGAACGGCTTGTTCCAGGGCGACAACGGCTCCAACACCGCCAACCGCGGCAACAACAGCGCCTTCGTCACGGCAGTACTGAAGAACGACGGTCGGACCAAGTACGCCCTCAAGGGTGGCAACTCCCAGGCGGGGGCACTGACGACGTGGTGGGACGGCGGACTGCCCACGCGCGGCGGCTACCGGCCCATGCGGCAGGAGGGCGGCATCATCCTGGGCATCGGCGGTGACAACAGCAACCGCAACCGGGGAACCTTCTTCGAGGGGGTCATGGTGGCGGGCTACCCGACCGACGCCGCCGAGAACGCGGTCCAGGCCGACATCGTCTCGGTCGGCTACTCCGGCCGCACGGACGTACCCAACGGCCCGCAGGGAAGCGTCACGGGCCCCGGCGGCAAGTGCGTCGACGTCGCCGCCGACGACACCGGCACCAACGGCACCGCGGTCCAGCTGTGGGACTGCCAGACCTATGCCGAGGACCAGCACTGGACGCACAACGCCGACGGCTCGCTGTCCACGATCGGGCGGTGTCTGGACGTCGAGGGCAACGGGACGGCGAACGGTGCCGAGGTCGAGTTGTGGGACTGCAACGGGGTGGGCGGTCAGAAGTGGGTGCAGCAGGGCGACGGTTCGCTGCTGAATCCGCAGTCGGGGCGCTGCCTCGACGCGCCCGGCGGGGCGACCGCGAACGGCACCCGGCTGCAGATCTGGGACTGCAACGGCGCCACCGCCCAGAAGTTCGCGCTGCACTGACGCACCCGTCCCCGCCGTCCGGGCACCCGCGCGGTGCCCGGACCGCCCACCCCGGCGGGCACGGCCTCACCCCACCGCGCCGCTCACGCGGGACTTCGCGGATGGGTCGCCGTGGTGGCGCGGGGCGGCCAGACATGGGGGGAGAGGATGCCGAGCGCGTAGGCACGGGCGACGAGGGCGGGGCGGGTCGGTGCGTCCAGCCGGTGCCGCAGCCGCCCCAGGTGATAGTCGATGGTCTGCCGCGACAGGTGCAGGGCCTTGGAGATGTCCACGTTGTTGTGGCCGGCGGCCAGCAGGGCGAGAATGCGCACCTGAGTCGCCGTCAGCGGGGGCTGCGCCTCGTCGCGTAGGCCCAGTTGGGTGATGACGGCCCATATGTGAGGGCGGCGTTCCGGGGCGTGACGACTGGCGCTCAGGCAGACCCAGGCCCGGCGCCGGCGCTGGTCGCCGTCGACGATGACCGCGCTGGTGCGCACGCTTCTGCGGCGGCCACCGACGAGGTCGCCCCAGACGCGGTGCAACGCGGTCCGCTCCGGCGTCGGCGCCAGATGGCGGTCGGCGGGGTGTCCGACGAGGTCACGCAGGCGTACCCGCAGCACCTCGGCGACGGCGGCGCTGGCCTCCCCGACCACTCCGTCCGCCGACAGACGCAGACACGGGAGACCGCTGTGGTCCCGCAGCGCGCGGAGGTCCTCCTCGGCCCGGCGCCGTTCGTCCAACGCGTGGACGTAGTCGGTGATGTCGACGTAGATGCCCGCCACACAGGGGGAGCCCCAGCGCACGGGGAAGCGGTAGCCGGCCGCGTGGCCCGGGGAACCGTCCGAGCGCTGGTAGACCAGCGTGTGCCGCACGGGGTGGCCACGGGTGAGCACCTCCTCGTCGAGGGCGAGGAACCGGGCCGCGTCGTCGGGCTCGTCGAAGTCGGACAGGTGGCGCCCGATCAACGTGTCCCGTGTGGTCCCGTACATGTGGGCGTACGCGTGGTTGGCCCAGACGTAGCGGCCGTGGGGATCGCGGACGAACACCGCTGCCGGGCTCAGATCGGCGAACGGCAGGGTCTGGTACGCGCCGTCGTCCGGCAACCGCGACGGACCGGCGCGCTCGGCGCACAGGGCTGCCAGGAAGCGGCGGGCGGTGCGCTCGTCGGCGAACGCACCACCCCCGCTCCCGACCGGACCCGCGCCGCGGTCGATCTCCCGCCAGGACACGGGGAAGGACGCCAGCAGCGTGTGGAAATCGGCCTCGTCCATCAACAACTCCTCCGCCGTACCGACTCGCTCACTGTGCGTCACATACCACGCGTGTCCTTTCAGGTGGGTGCCGGACCGGCCAGTTCCGGCCAGCCGAAGTCGCGGCTGCGCGGCCCTGGCCCGCACCCGTGGCGGATCACGGGCGGGGTGCCGCTCCCTCGTCGACCGGCAGGGACACCGGCTGCTCGGGTGGCAGGGGTGCCGCACGGGTGCCGGAGCCGACGGAGGAACCGGCGGAGAAGGCGGCTCCCTTCGCCCGCCGGGCGGCCTTCTCCGGGCTCATCCGGTGCAGGGCGATGTGGATCGCCGGTATGAGCACACAGGTGACCGCCGCGCTCTGCCACAGCAGCGCGTCCAGCCGCCCCGCCGCCAGGTACGCGCCGGCGGCGACCGCGGCGATCGCACACACACCGCGGTCGACGATGCTCTCCACCGACAACAGCGTGGCACGCGGTGCGTCGAGCGCAATGGCGTCGTTGACCAGCTTGCGCTGCACCGGATACACGAACCCGGTGATCGCGGCGAACGCGCACAGAAGAGCGATCACGGCCCACGGCCCGCCCAGGGCCGTACCGGCGAGTGTCGCGGCGAGCGCCACGCTCAGCACCGACACCCACGCCATCGGCGACAGCCGGCGGCCCAGCCACTGCGGACGGCCCGAGGCCACGGCCTCGGCGACCGTCATCGCCGCCAGCACACTGCCGTGCGTGCTCTCCCCGACCCCGTGCTCCAGCAGCACCGGCTGGAACAGGTTGACCTGACAGATCCGGGACAGCGTGAACACCGCCACCCCCTGCACCATGAGCAGAGCCAGCCACGGCGAAGCCCGCAGGGCACGCAGCGCGGCTCCCGAGTCGCGCAGCAGGGAGCCACGCCGGCCCCGCCGGGCGTCGGCCCCGGCGTCCGCGCCGCCCGGAGCCAGCCGCGGCAGGGCGAGCGCGCAGCCGAGCGAACCGGCCGCGCTCGCCGCGCTGAGCACGTACGGGGCCTGCGGTGCCAGCGCCATCAGCGGCCCCACCAGAGGCCAGCAGATGACCTTGGCGGCGAGTCCGAGCGCACGGGCCGTACCCTCCGCCCGGAGGTAGTGCGACTCCGCCCGCTCGGCACGCAGCCCCTCGTAGAGGTAGGCGCTCGCCGCGCCCGACGTCAGCGAACGGCCGGCGGCGATGGCCAGGAAGTGCACGAGGAAGCCCGGGTACGACGCCGACACCACGGGCACCAGATTGGCCGCCGTCATGACCACGGCGCCCGCGCGCAGACAGTTGCGGGCGCCGATACGGTCGGCGACCACTCCCGTCGGTATCTCGAACAGGCAGAACGCGATGTAGTAGATGCTCTGGATGCCGAAGATCTGGCCGTCGGACAGACCGGCGTCCCGCTGGTAGGCGTAGAAGACGGGCATCCACCACAGCAGGTTGAACAGCAGCTGGAAGCCGTTGTTGAGACGGATGATGTGCCGGGCGGCCGGGGGTGCGACCGCCGCGGTCTTCCGGAAGGGCAGGGCGGACATACGGTGCCTCACCGGGCGTAGGGGCGGATCTGGACCAGCCGGAACGCGCCCTCGGCGGTCATCAGCCATTCGATGTCCAGCGCGTCGTCGGGATCCTCCGCGCTGAAGTGCGACTGCAACAGACGTCCCGTCAGGGCGAGTCGGGCGAGCGCCGCCCGAGTCGGCCCGGGGAGGTCCACGCCCGACGAGCCGACGTCGACGGTACGACCGCCGCCCTCCACGGTGTTGTACAGGTACTGGTGCGGCAGGACCGTACCGTCCACCACCCGCTCGGGGGAGTCGGGCGCGCAGTTGAGGTACACGTTGCGGAAGTCCTCGCGGCGCGTGGGATTGCAGGTCACCAGCACACCGCCGAGGCCGGCGGGCACGTACTCCTGGACGATCACGCCCATGTAGGTGTCGTCCAGGGAGATGCCGACCTGGTGCCGCAGGCGCACGCTGCGCGGCGAGAGCAGGGAGGCCCACACCTGCCGGACGGCGTCCATGAGCTGATCCTCGCCCTGCACCGTGGTGACGGAGTCGTAGATGCCGGCGGCGGAGAAGCCGGGCAGGTCCTCCGCGTTGGAGGAGGAGCGCACCACCAGCCGGCGGCCGTCCGCCAGAGCGGCCGGCACCGCGCCCGTGATCATCCGGGCGACCTCCTTCGGCATGGGGGTGCCGTGGATCAGACGCTGCAGGCCCAGGCAGAGCGAGTCGATGACGTCGAACGCCTCCAGTTCGAGGGCCATCTTCAGCTTGCCGATGCCCTGTTGGAGCGCGGGCGAGGAGGTGAGGAAGAGGTGGTGCAGCCGGAAGGGCAGGGCCACGCCGTCCGGCGCCCGGACGGTGTCCGCCACGCGCTCGGCCGCGGCGGCGCGCAGCCGCTCCGGCGACGGGTCCGTCTCACCGAGACGGGCGGCGAGGTGGGCGAGCAGATGCGGCCGCGGCGGGCGCGGACGTGCGTAGAACGCGGTCAGATCGGCGGTGCGGCTGTCCAGGACGTGGTGCAGCTCCCCGAGGTTGGCCGCTTTGGTCCCGTAGCTGTCGCGGTCGGTCCGCCGCAGCCGGTGCAGAGCCAGGACGGGCGCCTCCTCCAGCAGCGGCGCCCCGATGCGGATGCGCTGCTGATGCCAGACGGGCCGGTCCAGAGCCGGTGCGCCGGGCAGCCGCTCCAGCGTGATCGCGTCCTCGCGGACGCGGTAGCGCACCCAGGCGCCGTCGAGACCGTCCCGCTCCACGAGCGCGTCGAGGTCACGGACGATCGCGTTGGGAATGGCCCAGCCCGAGGCGAGGACGTTGGTGTGCGAAAGCGGTGTGATGGGGGCCGTGTTGACGAATCCGGCGACCCGCGGCACGTCGTCCGGCAGGCACGGCATGGCGACGATGTCCGACCAGCCGAGTTCGGCGGCCGCGGCCGCGTACTCCGCCGTGCTGCGGAAGTACCGCAGCCGGCCCTCCGCCTCCCCGGGGTTGAGGCAGGTCCGGGTCCGGTTGCCGAACAGCTCGTGGCTGAGGATGCGCGGCACCCGGGCCTCACCGATCGAGGCCAGCTCCTGTTCCTGCCCGTGATTGGCGGGCTTCAGCAGCAGCGGCAGCCGCCCGTCGACCCGCCCGCGCACATAGGTGTAGAACTCCTCCAGCAGCGCACCGCTCATCGTGTCGGCCTCGGTCGTCTCCAGCACGAGGAAGGGCCGCTCCAAGCCGTCGGGGTCGTCGTCGGTGTGCAGGGACAGCACCCCGAGCAGGAAACGGCGCTCCGGGGCCATGTACACGGAGGCGTTGAACCCGTCCAGATCCGCGTCGAGTTCGTCGAGCGTCATACCGAGGATCCGGGTGGCGATGTAGTTGACGTGAAAGGGGTGCACCCGCGTGTCGAGGAGATGCCAGGTGTCCTCGGACCGGTCCAGCACCACCTTCAGGTACGGATGACCGGCCAGCACCCCGGACAGCGTCCGGAACAGCGGCAGCGACAGGTTGGCGCCGACGACGGTACGGTCGCCCGCCGCCTCGGGCAGGCCTGCCGGGTCCACGGCGAGCGTCATGCCCGTGCCTCCCCACCGATGCGCGCGGGCAGGATGTGCGGCAGCGCGTCCACCAGGGCCGCGAAGTCGCGTACGACGCTCTGCGGCCGGTCGGCCGACAGCAGGCACAGGCCCGCCATGGTGTTGGCGCCCGCGGCGGGGTCGTAGACCGGCACGGGGGTGCCGTCCGGCAGGGAGCTCTCCGCGACCACGGACAGCGTGCTGCCCGGGCCGAGGGGCGCGGACCGCACGACGGCGGACGCGTCCCAGACGTGCCGCTGCGGCCACGCCTTGCCGTCGCCGTCCACCGCGAGCACGACCAGGGACCCGGCCGCGCCGTCGGCGTCGTCGGGCGTCAGGACGCGTGCGGGCCAGTCCGGCGACCTGCCCAGCAACTGGTCGGTGAACAGGCCGACCAGGTCGAGTCCGAACACCTCCTCGATCTGCGGCACGGTCATCGCGCCACCGAACCGGGCGGCGGTCTCGATGACCCACATACGGCCCTCCGTGCCCAGCTTGATCTCGGTGTGGGTGCCGCAGTTCTCGAGTCCGAGCGCCGCCACGGCCCGCCGGGCCAGCTCCACGATCCTGTCCTGCGCCTCGCCGCCGAGAGCGGCCGGAGTGATGCCCGCGCGCTCGGTGAAGGGGGAGATCGTCGGCATCCGGCCGCTGAGGCACACCGGCTGGAAGACGCCGTCGACCACGACGCCCTCCACACTGACGTAGTCACCCCAGCCGGGGCCGTCGAACCACTCCTGCGCGCAGCCGCTGACGATCTCCTCGACGATGAAGTCCTCGCCGGCGCCGGTGACATGCAGTTCCGCGAAGCCGAGCCGGGCGGACTCCGTCATCACCGCACCCGAACGCGCCCAGGCGCCGTGCAGATCCTCGGGCGTGTCGATGATCTGGTGCGCGGTGGAGCCGGCGCTCCAAGCCGCCTTCAGGAGCAGCGGGTACGTCAACTCCATGCCCGCCGCGTCGAGTTCGGCAACGGTCCGCACCCCGCGGAACCGGGGCTGCGGGATGCCGTGCCGCTCCCAGGCGGCACGCATCAGCCGCTTGTCCCGGGCCAGCGTCGCCGCCGGCCCGGGACCCTTCAGCCCGAGCCGCCGTGCCGCCTCGGCGACAGCGACCACCGCGTACTCGGAGAACGTGATGACGGCCTCGGCGCCGACCTCGCGGGCGCGGTCGGTGATGAGTTCGACGAGGTCGACGCCGTCGGCGTCCCGGACGGTGACGGCCGTGGCGCACAGCCGGGCGGCTTCCGCCGTGACGGTGGCGGGCAGTTCGCTGAGTGCCAGCAGGTGCACCGCGGACCTGGCGGCCACCCGCGACAGGGCGTGTCCCACCGGGGGGCCGCCCTTGGCATGCACGTACAGCACCTTGCTCACGAATACCCAACTCCTCTGCTGGTCGGTCCCTGCGCGAAAGGCGGCCTGCGCGGTACGGCGGCCTTCGAGCGCGCCTGACACGTGGTGTCGTCCTGCGGTCTCCTTCAAGCGAAGCAGCCCGCCTGCCCGCCACAGGGCCCGGGATGCGCCGACGATTCAGGCAAATGCCCGACTCGCGAACACCGATTCCGGCGCGTACGGCCACGGCGATGCGCTAGGCCGTGTCCGCGCCGAACGTCCGTGCGCATGCCCACGCCCTGACCGGGAATGACACGGTGAATGTCCGCGTCCTCCCGGTAGGCGGCGTCGTTTCCAGTTCATCACCGTTGCTCTGCTCGGCCTCAGCCCGGCGGGCCGAGCCCTCCGCAGCCGACACACCCGGAGCAGCCGATGACGAACAGCTTGCGAGACGCCCGTGTCTGCCTGGTCCTCGCCACCTCCAGCGCCGCCACCGGTGTCTACTTCGCGGTCCACGCCTCCTGGTGGTGCGTGCCCGGTTTCTACTGCGCCGCCTTCCTCGGCTGGTGCGAACGGCGCCTGCGCGCCGACCACCGCCGCCGGCTGTGGCAGGAGGAATGGGAGAGGCGGCGCCGCGTACCGGGTGAGCGGCCCGGACCGCTGATCCCGTGCTGCAGGCTCGCCCTGCACAGCGAGGGCGCGGCACACGACCGGTGGTGCGTGGACGGACCCCGCCGCGCCCCCGGCGGAGGTTAGGGTCGGTGACGTACCACCGTCAGCGGCAGGAGACACGATGCCGGCAGGGCACCCCCCGGAGGACGCCGCTCGGGCCCGGCGCGGCGGGCCGGCCCCGGCCGTGAGCGGCGGCGAGGACGACGCCCTCGACGGGGAGGCGCCGGGCCGGGTGCCGCCCCGGACGGCCAGGGCCCTGTGGTGGGGGTCGGCCGGTCTGGTGCTCGCGGTGCTCGGCACCTCGGTGCTGGTCGCCGGCGCGGACGACGGCCCGCGGTCGGCCGTGGCCGCGGCCCTGGTCCTCGCGCAGGTTCTCGCCCTCAGGTGGCAGGTGCGCGCCCCGATCGCCGTCCTCGCGGCCGACGCGGTGACAGGGCTCGCGGTGTGGGCGCTGCTGCCCGCCGTCACCCTGACCGGAGCGCTGCTCGCGGCGCAGATCACGTTGTGCGTGCTGTCGGCGACCGGACCCCGGCGGCTGTCGGCGCGGGCGCTCGCGGCGATGTGTCTGCCGGCGCCGCTGGCGTTCGCGGCGGGCGGGCCCACGGGGCTCACGGTCTATCTGCTGACGGTGGTCCTGGCGTGGACCGCGGGGCAGTGGCGCGGCGCGCAACGGGCCCGCACGAGGGCGGAGACGCGCCGGGCCGTGGTGGAGGAGCGCGCACGGATCGCGCGCGAGGTGCACGACGTCGTCGCCCACACCCTCTCGGTGATGGTCATTCAGGCGGGCGCCGCCGACCACGTGTTCACCGAACGGCCCGAACAGGCCCGGCAGGCCCTGCGGGCCATCGAGACGAGTGCCCGCTCGGCGCTGGGCGAACTCCGCCTGCTGCTCCGGGCGTTCCGGCCCGACGAGGGGGAGGAAGGAGCCGGGGAGCCGAGGCAGCCGGTGCCCTCGCTCGCGCGTCTGGACGAACTGGCCGACACCGTACGGGCCACCGGGATGACCGTGCGCCTGCACCGCGAGGGCGCCACCGAAGGGCTGCCGGCCGCGGTGGACCTGGCGGCGTACCGGATCGTCCAGGAGGCCCTGACCAACACGCTGCGCCACGCGGCCGGCGCCGACGAGGTGAGTGTGCGCGTGACGGCTGAGGAGGAGTGCGTGACGGTGAGGGTGGTCGACAACGGGCATACCCCGTCCGGTGGTTCGGGTACGGCCGGAGCGGGACGCGGTCTCGTGGGGATGAACGAGCGCGCCCGGCTCGTGGGCGGCAGCCTGCGCGCCGGTCCGCTGCCCGGAGGCGGGTTCGAGGTGGCGGCACGGCTGCCGGTGGAGCGTGCGTCATGACGCTGCGCGTGGTGGTGGCCGACGACCAGACCCTGGTCCGCACCGGATTCCGCATGATCATCGACGCCCGGGACGACCTGGAGGTGGTCGGTGAGGCGTCCGACGGCCGGGAGGCGGTGCGGCTGACGCGGGAGCTGGAGCCCGACGTGGTGCTGATGGACGTACGCATGCCCGTCCTCGACGGCATCGAGGCCACCCGGCGGATCGCGGAGTGCGGCAGCCGGGCCCGAGTGCTCGTGCTGACCACCTGGGACGTGGACGCGCACGTGGTCGCCGCCCTGCGCGCCGGGGCGAGCGGATTCCTGCTCAAGGACATCCGTCCCGCCGAACTCGTCGACGCGATCCGGCTCACGGCGCGCGGCGACGCGCTGCTTGCGCCGACCGTACTGAGCCGCGTCCTCGACCGTTTCCTGCGCACCACGCCCGACCTCGAGCCGCCGCCCTCCCTGCGGGACCTCTCCGGCCGCGAGCGCGAGGTGCTCACCCTGATCGGGCAGGCCCTGTCGAACGCGGAGATCGCCGAGCGGCTGCGGCTGTCGGAGGCCACCGTCAAGAACCACGTCACCGCGGTGCTGCGCAAACTGGGTCTGCGCGACCGCGTCCAGGCCGTCGTCGCCGCGTACGACCACGGCCTCGTCCAGCCGCGCCGCCCCTGACAGCGGTCTCCTCCTCCAGGAGGAGACCGGGCCGCGATCCTCCTGTGCTCCCAGTGCCGGTCCCTTCCCGCGGCCGATCCGTGGCCGGGGCGCCCGGCCGTAGCGTCGAGACGTGACCGACGACCTGACCCGCCACATGTATCTGCTCGCCCACGACGACGCGGCCCACGGCCCGTACGACCGCTCCCGGACGGAGCTGCTGGTCCGTGCCGCCGCCCTGGTCGACCTCGCGATGCGCGGCCGGCTCAAGGAGGACGGCGGCACCGTCACCGTGTCCGGCACCCGGCCGACCGGCGACCCCGTCCTGGACGGCGTGCTGCGCGACGCCGCGGGCGGTCACGGCTGGAAGCAGCTCGTGCGCCGCCACCGCAAGCGGACCCTGACGGAGGTGGAGGACCGGCTCGCGGCGGAGGGACTCCTCACCGTGCGGGAACCCCGCACCCCCTTCGGCACCCGGCGGCTGACCCTGACGGACCACGCCGCGCCCGCCGCCCCGCACACCCGCGTGTCCGCCGCGCTGCACGGGGACGGCCCCGTACCGGACATCCTCCTGGCCGACGCCGCGCTGCTCGCGCTGGCCGCCGCGGGCGGAGTCCGCTCGGTCGTGTCACGCCAGGACCGGAAGACCTTCCGGGCCCGCATCGACGCCTGCACGGCACGGCTCGCGGCCCTCGCACCCGGACTGGAGAAAGCCGTACGCGCCCTGCCGACGACCATGATCGCCGCGCAGGGCGGCATGGGCGGCAGCTGACCCGCCGGGGGAGACGATGACCACGCACCGCGTCCTGACCACCCTGTGCTGCGCCCTGACCGCCGTACTCGCGACGGCCTGGTCCGCGGCGCCGTCGGCGGAGACCGGCCGCCCCGCCGCAGCGACGGCCCGCACCCCTGCCGGCCCGGCGCCCGGTGACACCACGACTCTGCGTACCCACGACGGCCTGGTGCGCGGTGCCCACCACGACGGCTACCGCACCTTCGAGGGCATCCCCTACGCGGCGCCCCCGGTCGGCGGCCTGCGCTGGGCGCCGCCCCACCGGGCGGCCCCCTGGTCCGGGGTGCGGGACGCGACCCGGCCCGCGAGCGCCTGCCCGCAACCCGCCGGCGAGGTGCCCGGCGGCAGCACCGACGAGGACTGCCTCCACCTGAACGTCACCACGCCCGACGGTGCGGGACCCGCACGCCCCCGGCCGGTGATCGTGTGGCTGCACGGTGGCGGCTTCACCACCGGCGCGGGCAGTTCGTACGACGTCCACCGCATGGCCACCCGGGGCGGTGTCGTGGTCGTCACGGTGAACTACCGCCTCGGAGCCCTCGGTTTCCTCGCGCACCGCGGGCTGCCCGGCTCCGGCACCTTCGGCCTGGCCGATCAGCAGGCGGCGCTGCGCTGGGTCCGGGCCGAGATCGGAGCCTTCGGCGGGGACCCGCACGACGTGACACTGGCCGGCGAGTCGGCGGGCGGCTACAGCGTCTGCGCCCAGCTCGCGTCACCGGCCGCCGCGGGCCTCTTCGACCGGGCGATCATCGAGAGCGGCCCGTGCACGGGGCGCCCCGACCGGCCGTTCGCCCCCTCCTCCGTCCTGCTCTCCACGGCCCGTGCAACGGGCGCGGACCTGGCGGCGACGGCCGGCTGCGGATCCGCCCGCGAGGTGATGGCCTGTCTGCGACGCGTGGACGTCACCCGGCTCCTCGCCGTCCAGGACACCGAGCAGCAGCCCGCGTACGGCACGCCCCTGCTGCCCGGCGAACCCGCGGCGGCGATCGCCGCCGGCCGCTTCCACCGCGTCCCCGTGCTCATCGGCAACAACCACGACGAGGGCAACGGCTGGGCCGCGGGCATCGTCCAGGCCGGGAATCCCGTCACTCCCGGCACCTGGCCCGACGTCGCGGCCACCTTCTTCCCCGCCCCGGGCCGGGCGAAGGCGATCGTCCGCGAGTACCCGGTGCACCGCACCGACGGCGGCCCGGTGTTCGGCGCGGTCATCGGTGACGCGGACTTCGCCTGCCCCACGGCACGCACCGGCGACCTGCTCGCCGCCCATGTGCCCGTCTGGCGCTACGAGTTCGCCGACGAGCACGCCCCGCCACTCACCCCGGGCACGCCGCCGTTCCCACTCGGCGCACCGCATGCGAGCGAGCTGCCCTATCTGTTCGACCTGGGCGGACGCTCCCGCGAGCTGACCGCGCCACAGCAGCGGCTGGCCAACACCATGATCGACTACTGGAGCCGTTTCGCCCGCACCGCCGACCCGAACGGCCCGTCCGCACCGCCGTGGTCCGCGCAAACGGCGCAGTCACTGGCACCGGACCACATCGCGCCCACGGGCACGGCACGGCTCCGCCATCACTGCGCGTTCTGGAGCGCGCTCGGTTGACCGAGGAGGCGACCGCCGTGGGGATCCGCCGGTCCGGCCGGTGGGCCCCACGGGTGACTTCGCTTCCGTCGAGAGAGCGCCGGCACGGACGCGTCACCGGTATGCCCCGGAGCCGCCCCGTCGTGAGGCCTGACGCTTGAGGAACGGCTCCAGCGCGGCGAGGAGTTCGGTGGGCGCGTCCATGGCGATGAGATGCGCCGCGGAGGGGAACTCGACGAGTGCGGCGCCCGGGATCGCGGCGGCGCGGGGGAACATGGTGATCCGCACACGGTTCCTGGACTACCCGGGCAGGACGGTGATCCACTGCCACATCCTCAACCACGAGGACCTGGGCATGATGTCGGCGCTCCAGATCGACAAGTAGCCTTTCTACGGCGCCGGGTTCAGCGGATCCTCGACCACGCCGGCCAGGCGACCCGCTTCGCCGGCCGGGTCCACGCCCAGGTCCAGAGCGGCGGCGGCCGCGGTCAGCGCCCTGAGCGCGGGTACGAGACCGGCGCGCTCCCGCGCGGGCAGGCGTCCGACCAGCGAGCGGATCTCGGTTCGCCGACGGGCCAGGACGCCTTCGACGAGGTCCTCTCCCGTGCCGGTCAGGCGCAGTACGACCTCACGGCGGTTGTCCGGGTTGACGCGGCGGTCGATGAGGTCCAGAGCCTCCAGCCGCTCGGCCATGCGCAGCGCCGTGGACGGGGTGACCCCCAGGGTGGCGGCCATGGCGGCGAGCTTGATCGGTCCGCAGGTGTGCAGGGCGACCAGGGACCGGAGCTGGGGCAGCGTCAAGGGCACGTCGACGGCGGCCAGCGCGCGGGCGGAGAGCGCCACGATCAGCCGGGACGCGGCCATGACCGCGAGGGTCACGTCCTCCGCCTCGCGATCCAACATCTCGTCCGAGCCCGAGCCGTCGTTGCCCTGCTGCGCCATGGAGTCCTTCTTCCGCCACTTTCGGTGAACAGTCCGGATTTCTCCTGTCACCCAAGGTGACCATTGCACAATGCAATGGTAGGCTGGTCTGCAGATGCCGGGCCGTGCGGGCGCGACGGCCCCGGTGCTGAGGGTGATGACCATGAGAAGCGAACCGATACACGAAGCCTATTCCTTCGTATGCCTGCGCTGCGGGCACGCCTGGGAGGGTGCGTACGAGATCCGGCACGTCCGGGACGGCGCGGGGCACCTGCGCGCCGCCTACTACCTGAAAGGCGGCCTGCGGGTGCGGTCGCCGCTCGTGGACAACACCTGCCGGGTGTGTGCGGGGCGGCGGATCCGCATCCTGCGGCCGGGGCGGGTCCGCTCGGCCCGTCCGGCACCGATGTGAGGGCGCCCGCGTAGCCCGGGGTACGCGACGTACGCGCGACGAGGCGCCTACGTCCGCGTGCTGCCAACCGCCCGTACGCCGAACGTCGTTCACCGCCCACTGCCAGTCGTCCGACGTGACCCGTCCGCCGCCTGCCGTACGCCCGGGTGACCAAGTGAACGGGATTCCAGGTGACCGGGCCGACCCCCGCCCGGTCGGTTCACCTCGCACCCCGGCCGGGCGCCCTCGCGCCACCGCGCGGGCGCGTCCGGATCAGGCCTGCACCGGCCACCCCCCCCATGTCCCCGCACGGGCAGCGTCGCCCGTGATTACCGCCGCTCCCGCTCACACCGCCACGCCGTCGGAGCGCCGCTCGACGGTGCGCAAGCGGACGGCCCCCCACTTCCGCCATGCCCTTTGGAGCCACCATGTCCACGTCCACCTCGCCCGCTCCCCCCGACGCCCGCTCGCACTCTCCGGGCGGTCCGCCCGGCTCGGTCCGCCACCCTCCGGTCGCGGCGAGGATCGCCCACCTGGGGGACTTCCATGTGCCGCCGCGCGTCGTGCTCATCGCGCTGCTCGCAGCGCCTGTCGGTGCCGTCGCGGCGGTCGTCGCCGCGGGACTGCTCAAGCTGATCGCGCTGATCACCAATCTCTCCTTCCTCGGGCGCTTCGGGTTCGGTGCGGCCGTACCCGGCGACGCCGCCCACCGCTGGCTGCTGCTCGTGATGCCCGTCGTGGGCGGCCTCGGCATCGGGGTCATGGCCCGCTACGGCTCCGAGAAGATCCGCGGTCACGGGATGCCCGAGGCCATCGAGTCGATCCTGGTCGGCGGCAGCCGGGTACAGCCCCGGGTGGCCGTGCTGAAGCCGGCGTCGGCCGCGATATCCATCGGGACGGGCGGCCCCTTCGGCGCTGAGGGGCCGATCATCATGACCGGCGGTGCCGTCGGCTCCCTGATCGCCCAGTTCCTGCGCGTCACCACCGACGAGCGCAAGGCCCTGCTGGTCGCGGGGTCCGCCGCCGGCATGGCCGCGACCTTCAACGCGCCGCTCGCCTCCATCCTGCTCGCCGTCGAACTGCTGCTCTTCGAGTGGCGCCCCCGCTCCTATCTCCCGGTCGCCGTCGCCGCCGTGACCGCGACCCTGGTCCGCGGGCCGCTGCTCGGTACCGACCCGTTGTTCGGCGGTGCCCATGTGCCCCAGCGCATCGGCCTGTCCGCCTACGGCCTCTGTGTCGTCGCGGGTGTCGCGGCCGGGCTGCTCGCCCTCGGCGCGACCTCCCTCGTCTACTTCTCCGAGGACCTCTTCGCCCGTCTGCGGATCCACTGGATGTGGTGGCCGGCCATCGGCGGCGCGATCATCGGGGTCGGTGGCCTGGTCGAACCGCGGGCCCTGGGCGTCGGCTACGACGTCATCGGTGCCCTGCTGACCGGGCACGCCACCGTCGGTCTGATCGTCGGTGTCCTCGTCGTCAAGACCCTGATCTGGGGGCTGTCCCTCGGGTCCGGCACCTCCGGTGGTGTGCTGGCCCCGATGTTCATGGTGGGCGGTGCCCTGGGTGCCGCCGAGGCCCTGGTCTTCCCCCATGTCAGCCCCGGCTTCTGGGCGTTGGTCTCGCTCGCCGGCGTCCTCGGCGGTGTGATGCGCTCGCCGCTCACCGGGATCGTCTTCTGCCTGGAGCTGACGCACGAGGTCAACTCCCTCATCCCGATGGTGATCACCGCCTCCGCCGCCTATCTCCTCTCGGTGGTCCTCCTGAAGCGTTCGGTGCTGACGGAGAAGCTGGCGCGCCGTGGACTGCACCTGACCCGTGAGTACTCCGTCGACCCGCTGGAGGTGCATCTCGTACGGCAGTTGGAGACACCGGTCGCCGTGACCTTCCGCGCCGACCGGCCGGCGGGCGAGATCACCGCGCTGCTGCGCGCCGCCCACGACCAGGGCGACCCCGACCGGCTGCTCGGCCAACGTCTGTACCCCGTGCTCGGCGCCGACGGGAGTCTCACCGGGGTCGTCACCCGGGGGCAGCTGATCCACGCCGACCCCGCCGACCGCACCCCGCTCGGCGACCTGGCCGCCGCCCCCGTCACCGCCCACCCGGACGAGACCCTGCGTGCCTTGGCCAACCGCATGGCCCAGCACGAGGTGACCCGCCTCCTCGTGACCTCTCGCGGAGAACACCCGCAGGTGGAGGGCATCATCAGCCTCCGCGACCTGCTGACCGCGCGACGCATCGACCTGCACGAGGAGCACCACGCCGAACGCGTTCTCGGCCTGCGGACCCGACGCGCGCCTGCCGCCGCCGCGACCTGAGCGCGGCGGCAGGGGCCATGCGCCGGGAAAATCCAATGCCCTGCACAACTATTGCAAAGGGCAAGGAAAGCTCCGTATAGAGATTCTCAACAGTGTGTAGTCACGCCATCGCCTTGTGTCACAGCTCCTCCATGCTGACGGAAGCGGAATACCGACTGCGTAGGAAGTGGGCACGGTGGGACGGCGCGGCGCCCGGCGGGAAGCGGAACGAGCGGCGGCACTGGCCGCCGACCAACTGCTGCGCCTCGGCGGGATACTGCGGCCGACCGCGACCGCGACCGCGACCGCGACCGCGACCGCGACCGCGACCACTCCCGACCGGCGGGCGGTGTTCCGCACCGGCCAGGGCGTCAACGACACTCCCTACCGGGAGCGTTGGGCCCACGACAAGGTCGTCCGTTCCACGCACGGCGTCAACTGCACGGGCTCGTGCTCGTGGAAGGTGTACGTCAAGGACGGCCTGATCACCTGGGAGACCCAGGAGACCGACTACCCGTCGACGGGCCCCGACCGGCCCGAGTACGGGCCGCGCGGCTGCCCGCGCGGCGCGTCCTTCTCCTGGTACACCTACTCGCCCACGCGTGTGCGCCACCCGCACGTGCGGGGCGTCCTCCTGGAGATGTACCGCGAAGCCCGCGCACGCCTCGGCGATCCCGTGGCCGCGTGGGCCGAGGTGACCGGCGACCCCGGCAGTAGGCGCCGCTACCAGTCAGCGCGCGGCAAGGGCGGCCTGGTGCGCGTCGGCTGGGACGAGCCCCTGGAGATCGCCGCCGCCCATGTGCACACCATCGCCGCGCACGGACCGGACCGGGTCGCCGGATTCTCCCCCATCCCGGCGATGTCGATGGCCTCGCACGCGGTCGGCGCCCGCTCATGTCGCTGATCGGTGCGCCGATGCTCACCTTCTACGACGGGTACGCCGACCTGCCGATCGCCTCGCCACAGGTCTTCGGCGACCAGACCGACGTACCGGAGTCGGGGGACTGGTGGGCTACCGCTCCCGCGGCGGTGCCACCGGCCGCCCGCGCCGGGGACGACCGCCGATCCGTTGACCCTCGGCTCAGGGCGCGGTGAACAGGGTGGGGAATCGGGGGGCCAGCCACGGCCGGGTGCCCCACGCGAGGACCTGCCCCTGCGCGATGGCACGCCAGGGATTCAGCCGGCCCAGCGCGATCAGCAGGAAGGCGACGGGATCCAGCAGGATGGTGGAGTCCGCGCGCCGCGGCGGCGGCCCCGGTGTCACCCGCACGGTGCCGTCGGCCAGGGACACGCCGAACATGCCGCCCCCGCGCAGCCGGATGCGGTAGTGGGCGTCGATCCCGGCCGTGGCCGTCGGGTTCGCGACCCGCGGCATGACCGACAGCATGAACGGCATGCACAGGCCCACTCGGGCCCGGTCGATCATGTGCGGCCGCTTCACGGCGAGAGCGAGGTCGTACCCGTGGCCGAGCATGTGCGTGAGCAGGTAGGACGCGAGAACGGAGCGGTCCATCGGGCCCAGCGGCGTGGTGGGTGCCGGGCCGTCGGCCTCGAAACGCGACACGGCGTCCAGGAACGCCTCGGCCTGCTCCATGATCATCCTCGCGAGAGGCTCCGCCTCGCGCTCCCCGAAGACGGCGAGCGACTCCGCGTTCGCCTCGGCGAGACTCTGCGGGGTCCCGTCGCCGTAGGGGCGTTCCCGTCCGGCCGCCAGGTCGGCCATCAGCTCGTTGGCCATGGCGAGATGGGCGGCGGCTTCGCCGATGGTCCACTCCGACCCCGGCACGGCGAGCGTCATGTCGCTCGCGCCGCGCACCAGCGTGGCGATCTCCTCGGCGGTGTCCCGGATCGCCTGTCCCAGCCCCTCGGGCAAGGACCACGAGCCGTCCTGCCGTACCGTCGTGTGCACGTTGATCGCTCCGCTCCCACCGCCCGGCACGCCCACCGTGCCTGCGGCGCTGGTACCCAACCAGACCACGGAGGCGCACGGCAAGCCCCGCGCGCCCCTCGGCTCCGGCTCCGCGCCCGGAAAAGCAGTCGATGGCGCCGCGGTGCCCTGGCACAGTGGCGCACCATGGATGACTTCGAGCTTCTGACGGCGGCCGACGTGGAGCTCATGCAGGACCTGGCCCAGCGGGTCACCGCCGTCCGTCCCGATCTGGTGAACAGCGACGCGTCGCTGGGGGAACTGGCGTGGATCTGGGGCGAGGGCCACGCGCGCGAGGGCGGGAGCTGGGTCCGCCGCCTGTGGTTCTCCGGTGACGTCCTGGTCGCCTGGGGCTGGGTGGCCCTGCCCCACCGGGTGACCCGGAGCGACGGAACGGTGAAGGACGTCACCGGCGCGGGTCTGAGCTACCAGGTCCATCCCGACCACGGTGCACTGGTGGACGAGGTCATCGACTGGTACGACGCCGTGGCGGCTGGCGTGGAACGCACCGTGGTGCCGAGCGCCGCCGACGAGTACGCCCTGGGGCGCTGGGCGGCGCACGGCTACGGGACCGATCCGGCCGCACTCGGCGACACCGGCTCCTGGACGCAGCTCAACCAGCGCGACCTCGACGACGTGGAACGGCCGGCACTGCCCGACGGGTTCCGCTTCCGCACCGCCGACGAGGCCGGGCCGCGGGCCGCGGTCCAGGCGCACGTGGACGCCTGGGCACCGTCGACGTACACGACCGAGGGCTACGAGGGGGTACGGGGGACCCCGCCGTACCGAGGCGACCTGCACGTACTGGTGGAGGCGCCGGACGGGACGATGGCCGCATCGACGATCATGTGGCTCGACGCGGCCAACAGGACCGCCCAGTTCGAGCCGGTCGGAACGCACCCGGACCACCGGCGGCGCGGGCTCGGCAGGGCGATGCTGCTGCACGGGATGCGGCTGGCCCGCGAGGCCGGCGCCGACCACATGACGGTCGCCTGCCTGGGCGCACCGGGACACCCCGGGGCACGCGGGCTGTACTACGGCGTCGGGTTCCGGGAGTTCACCCGGGACGCGCCGCTCATCAGGTCCGGGGGCGAGACCGGCTAAGCCGCCGGCCGGGAAGGACGGCGGTCCCGCTCTCCGGGAGGAGAACAGGACCGCGGGAGCGGCGGACGATCCGCCCGTCACCTCAGGACGTCACAGCGCCGAGGTCGTTCCCTTCCCGGACGCGCTGCCCGCGAGCCACTCGTCCCAGCTCAGGTTGAAGGCCGCATAGCCGTTGTCGGCCGGGGCCTTGGCGCGCGACGAGCCGGTGATGGTGACGGGGTCGCCCTGCTTGACCTGGCCGTAGAACCACTTGGCGTCCGACATGGACAGGTGGACGCAGCCGTGCGAGCCGCGGGCGCTGCCGCTGCCCGGGTTGGGGTCGCCGGTCGAGTAGTGCACGTAGGTGCCGGACTGGGTCAGGTGGACGTCCCAGGGCAGCGTGAGGTCGTAGTAGTTGGGGCTGCCCTTGTCGCAGCTGATGCCGACGCTGCAGGAGGTCATGTGGACCTTCTCCTGCTTGTCGATGACGGCCATCGTGCCGTTCCACGTCGGGTACTGCGGGCTGCCCGCGTTGATCGACAGGGTGCGCACCGTCTTGTCGTTGCGGGTCACCTTCATGGTGTGGCCCGTCACGGAGACGTCCGCGCGCACATCGTCGCCGATCTTGAAGGTGTGCGTGTAGCCGTGCACGCCGTAGCGTCCGTTGCCGTTGCCGACGCCCGTCATGTCGGCGTCGATCTTCACCTTGGTGCCGGCGGGCCAGTACGTCTGCGGCCGCCAGTCGGCCCGCTTGTCGCCGAACCAGTGCCAGGCGCCGGTGACCGGCTGCGAGGTGCTGACCTTCAAGTGCTTCTCGACGTTCGCCCGTGCCTTCGCCGCCACCGGGTTCGTGAAGACCACCGAGATCGGCATGGCCACGCCGACCGTGGTTCCGCTCTGCGGAGTGATCGTCTCCAGCAGCATCGGCGGCCCCTTGGGCTTCTTCGGCGAGGGCGAGGCACTCGCACCCGGCTTGCCCGACGCCTTGGCGTCGTCCCCGCCCGCCTTGTCACTACCGCCCCCGCCGCAGGCACTCGCGCCCACCAGCACCGCAGCCGTGACGAGTGCGATCCCTATGCCGCCCTTGCGCCGTCCCACGACCTGCCCCCGCTCTCTAGCCCTTCGGCCCTCATGGGCCCGACTCCCTGTCAGACAGACAGGGGACCGGACCCAGTTGCGTGCGTTGCGTAAAACGTGTCCCAAGAATGGCGGGTGCCCGCACAGGAGCACTCACACTCCGGGGTCGGCCCGGATCGGTTCGGGCCGCCGTCCGCGCGCCGCCTCCAGCTGCGCGGCGAAGGCGAGTCCCAGGAAGAGGGCGACGGAGGTCAGGTAGGCCCACAGCAGCAAGGACATGAAGGCACTCAGGGGGCCGTAGATCGTGTCGAAGGAGCCGCTGACGTTCAGGTAGAGGGTCAGCAGCCAGGTCAGTGTCATCCACAGGATCAGGTAGACGGCCGCGCCGAACGCCAGCCAGGTGTAGCCGGGCTGCCTGCGGCGCGGGGAGCGGCGGAAGACGGTGCTCGCGGAGATGAGGGCCAGCAGCAGCCCGAAGGGCCAGCGCAGGACGTCCCAGGCCGTCCGGGCGCTGTCGTCGAGGTGGTAGACCGCCACCGCCGCCGCGGCGAGGTCGTCACCGGCGACCAGGACGACGAACCCGAGGCCGAGCGGGAGCCCCGCGCCGAGGGCCATCAGCAGGCCGCGCAGGTACTTGGCACGGAAAGGACGGTCGCGTTCGTTGCCGTAGATCCGGTTGGCGCCCCGCTCGATCTGGCACATCGCGGTGGTGACGTTGACCAGGGAGAAGGCGGCACAGAGCCAGAGGGCCACCGCGGCGCCGTCACCGGCCGTGCGCCGGCCGCGGGTGAGGGCGTCGTCGACGACGCCGGCGCTGGGCCCCCGGGCGATCCGGTGGATCGTCAGTTCGGCCAGCCTGCCCAGCGTCTCGGTGTGCAGGGTGGCCGACAGACCGACGAAGGCGATCGTCAGGGGGATGACGGCCAGCACCGTCTGCAGGGCGAGGGCCCGGGAGTGGCTGAAGCCGTCGGCGTACCGGAAGCGGGTGAAGGCGTCACGCAGCAGGGACCAGCCGCCGTAGCGGCGCAGGGCGGCCCACGCCTCGTCGCCTGACAGTTCCTCGCCGCTCATGTCCCGGGTCTCGGGAACCTTCGTCGCGGTACCCATTCACTTCTCCCGCGTCGGCTGCGGAGGGCCGGCGGTTCTCCGGGTCGCGGCGGTCGGCATGGTTCCCCCTGTGGTCGAGCGGGCGTACGGCGGTCGCCGGCGGCGTTCGTCCCCCGGCTCACGCCGTATGCCCGCTCGACCGAAGAGCAGGCGTCCCCGGCCGCGCGTGCTGTCTGCGCGAGACGCCTGTGCCGGAACACGGCCGTCCCCGAACGGCGTTGAGGCGGCCGGACCCGTCGCGGGCGGGAATGGGGGCCGCCGGCCCCGCGTTCACCGATCATGACCCACGCGCGAACGGTGACGGCCGTCCAGCACACCGCCTTCACCGAGACCCGGCACCTCGACGCCGAACCCCGGGCGGTGTACGGGGCGTTCGCCGATCCCGAGGTCCTGCGGCGCTGGTTCGGACTCCCCGGTCACGGCGCTACGTACACCCTGGACTTCCGCATCGGCGGCGGCGATCGGGCCCGCGGCACCTTCCGCCACCTCGACGGCACCGAGGAACGCGTCGAGTACCGCTCCCGCTACCTCGACATCGTGCCGGACAGGCGCATCGTCCAGGGCTACGAGTCACTCGTCGACGACGTCCTGCGCTGGACCTCGCTGGTGACGGTCGAACTGACCCCCGAGGGCCGGGGCACCTCGCTGACCTGGACCGAGCAGGCGGCCTTCCTCGTACCCACCGGCGACGGCGCCGCCGACCTCGCCCATCTGCGGGGTGCCGTCCGCCTCCGCCTGAACGGCCTCCCGGCGGCCCTGAAGGCCTCCGCGTAGCCGGCACACGGGTACGCCGGCCGCCCGGCCCCACCGTCACTTCCGGTCGCGGCCCCGCCGCAGCGCCCGCGTTCTCGTGCGCGTTCGCCGCTTCCTGGTGTTTCGTAGTGAGGGAGACGTGTGTGCTGGTGTCGGACCGGCGACGACGGGAGGTGGACGGTGACGGCGAGGAGCGGCAAGGTGGGGAGCGGCGAGGGAGGCCGGGCGATGCTCGCCGATCTGTTGCGCGCCAGCCACCTCATGCCGGTCGAGATGCTGCCCGCCAAGGCCTCCGAATGCGCGCGGGCCGCCGGCTTCCACCGGGTGCTCATCTACGTGGCGGACCTGCAGCGCACCAGCCTCCGCCTGCTGGCCGGGGACGAGGCGACCGGCGGGCAGTACGAGGCCGAACTCCACGTGGAGGGGACCGTACCGGGACGCGCGTACCAGTACAGCGACGTCCTGGCCGCCGCGTCGGCGGGTGAGGACGTCTTCGAGTGGTGGGTACCGCTGCTGGACGGGACGGAACGCATCGGGCTGCTCCGGGTGAGCGCGGGCCGCAACGACGCCGCGACCCGCACGGACATGGAGGCGCTGGCCGCGCTCATCGCGTTGATCATCGTGAGCAAGCGCCCGACGAGCGACGAGCTGGCCAAGCGGGTGCGGGCGCAGCCGATGAGCCTCGCGGCGGAGATGCAGTGGAACCTCCTGCCTCCCCGTACCTATGCGGACGCGCGGGTGGCCATCTCCGCCTCGCTGGAACCGGCCTACAAGATCAGCGGCGACGTCTTCGAGTACGCCGTCGACGGCCCCCTGGTCCACCTGGCGATCTTCGACGCGATGGGCCACGACACCGCCGCGGGCCTGTCCGGAACGCTCGCGCTGGGCGCCTACCGCAATGCCCGCCGCCAGGGCGCCGACCTCGTCGGCAGGTCCGATGCCGTCGAAGCGGCCCTGCTGGAGCAGTACGACCACCAGCGGTACGTCACCGGCATCCTGGCCACCCTCGACACCGGCACCGGCGTCCTGCAGTGGGTCAACCGAGGCCACCACCCGCCGATCGTCATCCGGGACAACCGCTGGACCACCCGCCTGGCCTGCACGCCCGGTCATCCCATGGGCACCGACCTCGGGCTGCCCACCACCGTCTGCCAGGAGCACCTCCAGCCGGGCGACCGCGTCGTCCTGTACACCGACGGCATCACCGAGGCCCGCCGGCCGGGTGGCCGGGAGTTCGGCATCGAGCGCTTCACCGACTTCCTCATCCGCCACCACGCCGACGGCCTGCCCGTGCCCGAGACCCTGCGCCGCCTCATCCACGCCCTGCTCGAGTACCACGAAGGCCGTCTCCAGGACGACGCCACCGTGCTGCTGTGCGAGTGGATCGGCCCGCACACGGAGCCGGTAACCGTGGCAGCCGAGTGGACGGGTCTGGCGCCGGGAGGACTCGGCGGCGGCGCGGGCCCGCGCCCCTGAACCTTCGGGCGCGCTCGCGGGCGGCCCCCGGGCGCATACTTCTGGTACGGGATCCGGCGGCGCGACGGGAGGCCGGCCGTGACCACATCGCGGATCGACTATCGGGCGCTGTTCACCGTGACGCCCAGCCCCTACCTGGTGCTGCGCCCCGACCTGGTGATCGCCGAGGTCAACGAGGCGTATCTGCGGGCCACCGGCCGCACCCGGGACGAGCTGATCGGCCGCTACCTCTTCGACGTCCATCCCGACAATCCCGCCGACCCGCATGCCGACGGCGTGCGCAATCTGAGCGCATCCCTGGAACGGGTCCTGTCCGCGCGGAGGCCGGACACCATGGCGGTGCAGAAGTACGACGTCCCGGTGACCGGCAGTCCGGGCGTCTTCCAGGTGAAGTGGTGGTCGCCGATCAACACGCCCGTTCTGGGGCCCGACGGAGAGGTCGCGTGGATCATCCACCGGGTCGAGGACATGACCGAGTTCCTGCTGAGCCGCGACCTGCGGGCGGGGCCCGACGACCCGTGCGGCGAGCGGGCCGCGATGGAGGCCGAGCTGTACACGCGGGCTCAGGAACTCCAGCGCCTGAACGACGAGCTCCGCGACGCCCACGGCCGGGAGCGGCAGACCGCCCTCAGGCTCCAGGAGTCCATGCTGCACACCCCGGACCTGGCCGAGCACCGCAACATCGCCGTGCGCTACCTGCCGGCCGCGCGCTCACTCAACGTCTGCGGCGACTGGTACGACGTCGTGGACCTGCCGGAGGGGCGGTACACCGTCGCGGTCGGCGACGTGGTGGGCCACGGCCTCGACGCCGCCGCCGTCATGGGCATGCTTCGCAGCACGCTGTCCGCGGCCATCCGTGCCACCGACGAACCCGGCAGAGCGATGGACGTCCTGAACCGCTACGCCCAGACCTGCGAGGGCGCTCTGGCAACGACCGCGGTCAAGGCCGTGGTCGACACGCGTGCCGAGCGCGTCATCTACACCAGCGCCGGCCATCTGCCGCCCGTGCTGACCCAGCCGAACGGCACCACGGTCCTGCTCGACCAGGCCACCGATCCGCCGCTCGGCGTGCCCTTGGACGAGGACAAGCGCCCCCAGGTCACGGTGCCGTACAACCGGGGCGACACGCTCGTCCTGTACACCGACGGACTCGTCGAACGCCGCGACGAGGACATCGACGTGGGGCTGCGCCGCCTCACCGACGTCATCGGCCGCCACGCGCGGATGAGCCCGGACGAACTGGCCGACACCCTCCTGACCCGGCTCGGCGTGGCCGACGGCGGACGCGACGACGTCGCCCTGATCGTCGTCCGCCTGTAGCCGAACGGCCCGGGGTGCCGGCCCCGGAGCAGCGGCGAACTCATTCCGTTTCCCTCGACACCGTGTTCCGCCACTGGTGATTCACCCGGTCGACATCTCGGTGCGGCAGGCTTCAGACGGGTTCGGGTTGAGGCTCCGGTTGTACGGCCGGGGCGACCTGGGGTTCCCACGTTCTGGTGGTCCGTATGTAGCCCTGGATCACCCAGGCCGTCGCCAGCACGAGAAGGGGGCCGAACGCCCACGGGTGCTTCGCCATCTCCACCGGCAGATAGCGGTACGAGATCAGCAGCACGCCGAAAACCGTTGTTCCGTAGGCGACGAACTGCATTCCCGCGCGATCCCAGCCGCGTGCGGCCGAACGCAGAGCCGCCTCGATGGTGAGCGTGAACACCACGCCGGCGATGATGTCGGCTCCGTAGTGGTAGCCGAAACCCAGAGTCGCGCCGAGGGTGGCGACGAGCCAGAACGCGCCGCCGATGCGCAGAGCGCGTGGGGCCTTGCGGGAATGAATGAAGATCGCGGTGGCCCACGCGGTGTGCAGGCTGGGCATGCAGTTCCGTGGGGTGAGATCGTCGTAGGGCATCGGGTGCGGCGCGCCGACCGGTGGCGTGTTCGGCCAGAGGTCGCCCACCGCCCAGTGCAGACCGCCGGTGCCGGTGGCGCCCGGGCCGTAGGCGAAGACGGGACCGACCACGGGGAAGAGCATGTAGATGCCGGGCCCCAGGAGGCCGATCACCAGGAAGGTGCGCACCAGGTGGTGGCTCGGGAAGCGGCCCTCCTTCGCCACGTCGCGCAACTGGTACAGCGCGACGACGACCGCGGCGACCGCGAGCTGGATGTAGACGTAGTCGAGGAGATGGGTGCCGACCGGACCGGTGGCCCTGACCACTCTCCCGACCACCCAGGACGGGTTGCCCAGCGCGTGGTCGGCCGTCGCGACGTACTGGTCCAGCACCGTCGGGCGGGTCTTCGACGTGATGAGCAGCCAGGTGTCACCCGTCTTGCGGCCGGCCACCAGCAGCAGCGCCAGCCCGACGCCTTTCAGCAGCAGCGCGCGCTCCCGGCCGGTGCGTCGTGTGACCGCGACGACCGCACAGCCCAGCACCACCCACAGCGCGCCGTTGCCGAACATCATCTTGGCGTCGACAGCCCACCGCACCAGAAAGAAGACGATGTCGATGCCGACGGCCACACCGGCCGCGATGAACCGTTGCCGCCAGGGGAGCACGACCATCATCAACGCCATGCTGGCGTACAGCAGCGGCCCCGATTTGGGCGCGAGTACGACTTCTTTCGCCTGGTTCGTCATGGGCCCGGGCAGGCCGTAGTGGCGTGCGGCGATCTCCAGCGCGACAAGGAAGCCGACGGTGACGGCCCCGGCCACGGTCCACAGGATCGCCCGCGGCCGGCGCCATGCGGCGAATGCGGATCTCCACTCTATTCGCCCACATACCCGCGGTGTTGTTGGTGTCAATTGTCCGGCCGATTTAGTAGATGTTGTCCATGAAAGTTGCCGATCGAGCTGGATGGTGCTTTTACCCGGTGCAAGGGCCGGTGTCCACGTCGATCGCCATAAGTCGAACATGTTATCGGGGGACGTCGCGCGGGTTTAACGGGGGATCGACCGCGGAGAAGACAACCGGCGCCGAGCCCCGCCCTCTCGCCGTCCTCCCCGTCCGCACCGGGCTGGTCCGCCACGACCCCTCCCCGCACGGCTGAGAACAATTGCGTGCGAGCTTACCCAGCGCGACCCACGCGCGGTTCGGCGTTTCGTGAGCCCTGCGGTCCCGGCCGATGTCTAGGCTCGGCGCGTGGGGCAGCCTGAGCAGCGTGCCGAGTGCGCGGGACCGTTCGTCACCAAAGTCACCTGGCCGCTGCCCGGCGGCGGGGAGGCGGTGTGGGAGTCGCGGACCGCACGACGGCGCGGAGCACTCGCCGTCCGCCCGCCCGGCGGGACGGAGAGCCGGCGCACCCGTGCGGACGCCGCCGCTCTCGGCCGGCTGCGCAGACTCAACGTCATCGCGGCGGCCGCGTTCGTCATCGGCGGGGGCCTCTTCGCGGCCGGCGCCGGCTTCGCCCTGTACGGGTCGGGCGACGCCACCGAGTTGGCGTCGATCTACTTCGCGGGCGGCCTGTTCTTCAACACCGGCGGCTATGTCTCGCTGCTCCAGGTGATCAACGCACCCCGCCACGACACCACCGGGGCAGGCCGACTCGCCACCCGCCGCTGGCGGTGGTGGAGCTACGAGCCGATGCGGGTGGACTGGCTGGGCGCTTTCGTCCTCTTCCTGGGCACGCTCGTCTTCGCGGTCAACCTGCTGGACTCCTTCCTCCAGGGCCTGAGCGTCCAGCAGGTCAACCGGCTGATCTGGGTGCCCGACGTGATCGGCTGCGTACTGTTCCTCGTCTCGGGGCACCTGGGCTTCGTCGAGCTCTGCCACGGCCGGCCCTGTGTCCACCCGCACAGTCTGGGCTGGTGGATCGTCGCCGTGAACCAGCTCGGCTCCGTCCTCTTCATGGTCTCCGCACTCGCCGCGTACACCCGCCCGGCGACCGGCAGCCTGGTCAACGCCGACATCGCCAACTGGGGCACCCTCACGGGCGCCCTCTGCTTCTCGCTCGCGGGCGTGCTTCAGCTCTACGAGCACCCGTAGCCGGTCGAGGCGGCGTCCGGGCGGAGGCAGGAGGGCGACCGCGCGGGTCCCCGGGGCGGGGGCTACAGGACGATGATCACGACGCCGCCCCGGTCGAAGCGGTGATCGAAGCGGTGATCAAATCGGTGATCGAAGCGATTGTCGAAGCGGTGATCGAAGCGGTTGTCGAAGCGGTTGTCGAAGCGGTCGCCGTGGTGGTCGAAGCACCAGCGGTTCCAGTCGCCTCCGCCGCCGCACCAGTCGGTGCCGACGTTCGTGTGCACGGCGGGGGTCGCTGCCGCGGCCGTCCCCGCCGCGCCGATCGTGGCGCCGCCGACCAGCACGATGCCGACCGCGGACGCCACGGCGAGACGCGTCGAGCGTGTTGCTCGCATGGGTATACGCCTTCTTCCATCGTCGCGCACGACCTCGGCGGCACGAGACGGGCCGGCCCGAGGTCACCTCATCACGTGATACGTGGGCGGCGCGCATTTGGATTGGCGATGCGGCTCTCGTCCCTCGGTGACAGGTCAGTGATGCTCGTGGTGGTTCCGGATGGCGGTGGTGGCCAGGAACCCGGTGGCCGCGGCGCTGAGGAGGGCGCCCAGGGCGAGGAAGAAGGTCGTGCGCTGCATGGCGGGGCCTTTCTGGCGGCGTATCGGGTGCCTTGCACAACGGTCGCGGTCGCCGTTTCGACTCGTCCGAGCGGCAACTGCAACCCGCATGGACGCGAGTCCCCCGCAGGGTCAGCCGTTCGGACGAGGCGGTCCGAGCGCCCTCGGAGGCGTACTGGTGGGCAGAACGGCAGCGCCGCCGTTCGCACGGAGAACAGGCGTTTCACCGGCGTCGGCTCTGGACAAGAGAAGGACACGCATGCCGTACGGTTGCGCCCCCTGATTGCGACATATGCCATGCACAAGCAAGAACACGCGGAGCATTCGTTCACCGCCGTCCCCGAGTCCATAGCGGCCGCCCGGGCTTTCACCGAGCAAACGCTGGAAGCCTGGCAGGTGACCGGTCGCGTGGACGACGTGCGGCTGTGTGTCTCCGAACTGGCGTCCAACGCCGTCAACCATGGGACCCGCGCCGAGGACGGCGGCCATCTCTTCCACGTCCGTATCGACGCCGACGACACCCTCATCCGGGTCGAGGTCGAGGACGACGACCCGCTGAGCACGCCTCGTGTCCGGCAGCCGGCGGAAGGTGACACCGGCGGGCGCGGCATGCTCATCGTGGAGTCGCTTTCCGCGGCGTGGGGGTACGAGAGCCACGACGCGGACGGCAAGGCCGTCTGGACCGAGTTCTTCACCAGCCGTACATGAGGGCGGGCCGGGGGGAACCCGGAGGTCACCGGTTCGCGGGGAAGCCGACCTGGTCGAGGTAGAGGGGCATCTTGTCGTCCGCGTCGGCCCGTTGGGCCGGGGCCGGGCTGATCCGGGCCGGTTTCCCGCTGAAGAGGCCGTCGATGGAGCCGTTCAGCTCGCCCTGGAGGGACATGGAGGAGAACACGAACGGCAGTCCGTTCGAGGCTAGCGGGTCCGGTCCGCTCATGACCTGGAAGTGCAGATGCGGGGCGTCGCTGTTGCCCGAGTTCCCGAGCTGTCCGATCTGCGTGCCCGCCGCCACCTTCTGACCGGCCCGCACCCTGCCGCCCGTCGAGCCCGGTGCGAGATGGGCGTACAGCACATATTCGCCGCCCGGCAGCTTCTCCACGACGTGGTTGCCCGCGTAGTCGCTCAGCGGGAGGTTCGCCGGGCTCTGGCCCGGGGTGGAG
Source organism: Streptomyces sp. NPDC015139 (assembly GCF_043079785.1). Lineage (NCBI taxonomy): Bacteria > Bacillati > Actinomycetota > Actinomycetes > Kitasatosporales > Streptomycetaceae > Streptomyces > Streptomyces sp. NPDC015139. The sequence goes on from NZ_JBIBUW010000012.1 coordinate 75,856, forward strand.
TCCGGCAGACCGTCGACGACCGAGACGATCTCACCGTCGGCCGCCGCCGTGACGGGAACGCCGTAGTAGGGATAACTGCTCACCTTGTCCACCGCGCCGGTGCGCAGCCGGTCGTCGGCGCCCAGGCGCACGAAGTCGATCGCGAAGCGCTCGGCGAAGTACGTGGACCCGTTCAGCGGGGAACCCGCGCCCCGGTGCGGAGTGACCTGGTCGCAGCATCCGTTGCCGTCGAGCCAGCCCGCGCCGCCGAGCGGCGGACGCAGGACGACCGGATGCCGGTCGGGGACCGTCAGGTTCGCCACCGACTCCGTCACATGCCCGGGGATGAGGCCGACGGCCTTCGGATACGTCACCGACACCTGGTGGCCGAGCCGCAGCGGGAACAAGGTGCCGGCGGGTACGACGGCATCGATCCAGACCCGTCCCTGACGCCCCGGCGACAACTGGTCGGTGGGCTTGGCGCCGGGGGCCGAACCGGAGGGTCGGAAGTGCGCCTCGAGAGAGTCGCCGGTCAGCTTCAGCAGGGTGCGGTGGCCGTCGCGATCCCGCACGGTCACCCCGGTCAGCGTGGCCGGCAGGGTGCTCTCGTTGACCACCGTGAGCTCGTACGCCAGGTGTGTCCTGCCGTCCGTGCCCCGCACGGGGACGGGGACGGTCGTCGCGGACGCGGTGACCGGTGTGATCGCGTCCTGCCCGGCACTCGACGCGGGGGAGAGCGTGCCGGCCGGCGGCGCGGCCGCGGCGGCGGGTGTGAGACCGAGCCCCGCGCCGAGCAGCGACGCGGCCGCCACAGCGGCACCACCGCGAGCTGTCCTCTGCGTTCTGCGCATGACCGATTCCCGGGGGAAGAGCCCATCTGCGATGGGAGAACCGATGTCCCGTGCGAAAGCGGGAAAAGAGCCTATCCGGCGAGAGGGGCTTCCGCATGCCGTGAAGGGCCTGATGGACCGGCCCGGTGCGTGGAAGCCCGATTCGCCTCAGGCTGCGATGCCCGCCGCGGGGCGCACCCCGTCGTGTGCCGTACCCGTCCGGGAGGCGTCGGGCGTGGCGACCGGCGTGGCCGGTATCCGTCCTCGACGGGTCCTACGGGCCGCTTCCTGCTCCAGAGCCGTGGTCAGGCCGTCCAGCTCGACGCCGAACCACGCGAGGAGGCCGAGCCGGCGACGGGCGTCGCCGTAACGTCCGTGCACCCGGTCCCCGCTGACGTACGCGTGATCCGCGACCGCGTTCAGCAACCTCTCGGGCACCGCCGTGACGGTGCCGGGGCAGACCAGTTCCTCGACGTACCGGGTGTCCGCGGACCGGGCCGGGACGGAGGACAGCCAGAGCAGGCGCGGCGGCAGCGCTCCGGCCGCCGTCAGCCGCCGCAGGCGGGGGCTGTCCAGCAGCCGTTCCTGGCGTTCCTGAGCGAGGCGGGCCAGTGCCGGCCCCGCCGTGCCCAGCAGCGCGGCCGCCTCGGCTCCGCCCGCCAGCTCCAGGCACCGGTCGACGGCGACGTCCACCGCGCCGGGGGAGAAGGACACCACGAAGGCCACGTCACTCAGCCGTTGCCTGCGGTCCCGGGCCCGCTCCAGGCCCGTGCACGCGGCCGACAGCACCTGCTCGTGCCGAAGCGGGTTGAACACCCCGGTCGCCTGGACGGGGATGCCCAGCTCCAGACAGGCCGAGATCGCCGGCAGGGTCGCGTCCGTGACCGGGATACGGATCATGAGGTTGGGCCGTCCGACCCGTGTGCGCAGCGCTACGGCCGCGTTCACCACGTCGGTCGCACGGTTCGTGGTCCGGGAGGAGAGCGCGACGCTCACGTACCCGTCCCGGCCGCCGCTGTCCCGGTGGACCGGCGCCAGCAGATCGCACGAGAGGCGGAGATCCGCCGCCCCCATGTCGCGCAGCACGGCGGGAGCGGGGAACCACGAAGGGGTCCTGTCGGCCGCCGCCCCGCCGATCGGCCCCCGCGTACCGACGCCGCTCGCGTACAGGCAGCGCAACAGGGCGGTGGGAGCCGGATCGGTGATCAGTCCGGACACCCGTCCCCGCCGTACGTGCACGTCGATCGAGCTCGCGTCCAGACGGGCCCGGCCGGAGTCGTCCAGCCAGACGGAGACGCCCTCCCGGGCCAGGCGTGCGAAGACATCGGGCATGTCGTCCTCCTGTGTGAGTGGGAATGCCTCGACGCTAGGCCCGCCGCCCGGGCCGCCGAATGGACCGGCGGAGGGACCCGGCTCCTGAAACAGGTGTCGGCCGATCGGGGGAACGCCGCCGTCGGCCGACCGGTGGACCCGGCCGGTCCGCCGCTCGGAGGACGGCCCCCTGTCCGCGGAAACAGCCGGACGGGCCACGAGCGGCGTCCGGTGCCGCGCCTAGCGTGAAGACGCCCTCCGGATCCACTGCCGATCCCCCGACGGAGGCGCGTCAGCAGCCCGTTGAACAGGAGATCCCGTGCTCGTACAGGAGCGCACACACATGCCCCGTGCCCGGCGCGCGGTCGGCGAGGTGGCGTACGGGGCGACCGTAGGGATCCTCGTGCCCCTCATCGCCCTGGTCGTCTCGGCCGTCCTGGTCCTCTGGGCTCCCTCGCACACCCGGTTCGGACCCGTGTTCGCGGCCGTACCCGCACTGGCGGCGGCCACCTGCACCGTGACCGGCATAGCCTGCGTCGGGCTGCTCACCAGCCTGACGTCCCTGCTCGTCGCATGGCTCCACGGCTGGCTCCTCGACGCCCCGTCCCTGGGCACGATCATCTGCATCGTCGCCGTGTCCCTGGCGGCCATGTGGGCGGGAGCCGTCCGGCTGCGCCGGGAACAGGAACTGGCCGACGTCCGGCTGATCGCCGAGACGGCCCAGCGGGTGGTCCTGCGCCCGGTGCCCGAACGCCTCGGACCGGTCCGACTGAACGGCCTGTACCTCGCCGCACACCACCGGGCACGCATCGGCGGGGACGCCTACGAATGCCTGGAGACGGCCTTCGGCGTGCGGGTGCTCATCGCCGACATCCGCGGCAAGGGCCTGCCCGCCGTCGACGCCGCCGCCGCACTGCTGACCTGCTTCCGGGAGGCCGCGCACACCGAGAGGTCACTGGACCGCCTGGCCAAGCGCCTGGAGGACAGCACGCAGCGCTACGCGCGTTCGGCCGGCGCCTTCTCCGAGTGTTTCGCCACCGCCGTCATCGTCGAGATCCCCACCGAGGAAGTCGTGCGCATCGTGCACTTCGGCCATCCCCGGCCGCTCCTGCTGCGCAGCGGCTGCTCGGTGCCCCTCACCCCGTCCGTGAGCGGACTGCCGCTGGGGTTCGGCGACCTGGCCCAGGCCGGGCACCACCTGGTGACCAGGCCCTTCCGGCTGGGCGACCGCATCCTGCTGTACACCGACGGAGTGACCGAATGCCGAGCCGACGACGGCACGTTCTACCCCCTGCTCCGGCGGCTGCAGCGCTGGACCGGGCTCACGGGCGCGGTCCTGCTCGACACCCTGCGCGAGGACCTCCTCCGCCACGGGGGAGGCCGCCGACAGGACGACGCGGCCCTGATCCTGGTCGAGCGGGTCGACGCCGCGATCCCCGCCCCGTCGGCGCGCCCCGCCGGCTGACCCCGGCCGACGGCCCGGACACCCGGCGTACGACACCTGCGCCCCGGCACGGAGTTGCCTCCTGCGGGGACCGTGCTCGGGATAGGGTGCCCGCGTGACGGTTTCCGATCATTTCTCCCCTTCATGAAGCCCGACAGCGCTTCACGGGTGAGCCGATGGGACCGGATCCGCGACCAGTTGCGCGACGAAGGACCAGCCGCCTCCCGGATCCTCGTCACCGTGGTCGCCGCCTGGACGGCGGCCAAGTGGGTCGGGGCCGACCAGCCACCCGTCTACGCGGCGATCGTCCCCCTCGTCGCCCTGCGCGGCGACCCGATGAGCGCCCTGCAGATCTCCTACGAGCGTGTCCTGGCCGTCGTCGCGGGCGTGGCGATCGGCATCGCGACGCTGAACGTCCTGCGGCCGTCGACCGCGTCACTCGTGGTCGTCGTGGCCCTCGGCCTCGCCGTCGGCATCTTCTTCCCCAAGGGCGCCGGCCTGAACGTCCAGGTGCCCGCCTCCTCCCTGCTGGTCCTCGCCAACCCCGCTCCCGACGCCTACGCCCTGTCCCGGTTCTGGGAAACGGCCATGGGGGCGCTGGTGACGACAGCGCTGGCCCCACTGCTCTGGCCGCCGCATCCGCGGCGCGTGCTGAAGGCCCTGGCGGACGACTGCCGCAACCGGCTCGCCCAGGGGGTCACGGTCACCCCCGCCGTCCTCACCGGCGGGCCGGCCGTCGCACGGGACAACCTCGCCGTCGTCAACGGTCACATCGCCGCCGTCAAGGCGGACGCCACCCGCGCGCGTGAGGCCCAGCGCGCGATGCGTTTCAATCCGCTGCGGCGCGGACACCGGGGCGCCGTGGCCGGCCTCGTCCGAGCCATCGAGACGGCGGAGCGGATCGCCGCGGATCTCGGCACCCTCGCCCGTGAGGCGGCCGCCTTCTCCGACCGCCCGGATCTGGTCGCGGACGTGCGACGGGCCCAGCGGCAGCTGCGTCCCGTCGCGGACGCCACGGCCCGGGCCATCGACGCCCTGCTCTCCGAGCAGGAGTTCCGGCCCCTCGTCACCGAGGCCCGCGCGGCACTGGCTGCCTACGCCCACTCCGACAGCCGACCCGCAGCGGTGGCCCTGCGCCGCCCCTTCCAGCAGATCCTCGACGACCTGGACCCGACGACACCGCTCGGGGCGTCATCGGGCGACGGTGGGGGCTGAGCGTGCCGCGGTGACCGGCGAACGGCCGCCACCGGCCGCACTGTTGAGCGGCCCACTGGGTTTTCGGCCCGTGCCGGTACGAGGCACCGTGGTCAAGAGCAAGGGCCATGGTCGCGAGCAAGGGCCATGTCGGGCGATCGGGCCCCCGCCCTTCCCCCGCTCGTTGGGCCGATCGGTCGATGACCCGGGAGGGCCCGATCAGGGACCCTGAAGGCGGAACACTTCTCCGCCGAGCGTGCGTGCGCGCACGACACCCCACGGGAACTCATCATGATCAAAACCCTTCCGGCCGTTTCGGCGCTCGCCGCCGCGGCCGTCATCAGCACCGCCACGACCTCTCTCGCCGCCCCGGCGAGGAAGCGGCCGCAGCACCCCACCATCGTCCTGGTGCACGGCGCCTTCGCCGACGGTTCCAGTTGGAACCTGGTGACGGAGAGGCTGCAGACCCTCGGCTACCGCGTCGTCGTCCCGGCCAACCCGCTGCGCGGCCTGGCGGAGGACTCCGCCTACCTCGGCAGCATCCTCGAAACGATCGAGGAACCGGTCGTCCTCGTGGGCCACTCCTACGGCGGCGAGGTGATCACGAACGCCGCCGCGTCGAGCCCTCGGGTCAAGGCGCTCGTGTACGTGGCCGCGATCGTCCCCGAGAAGGGCGAGAGCGCCGACGACATCCTCGGCGCGTTCCCCGGCAGCCTGCTCCCCGGCGCTCTCGACCAGGCCGCCTACCCGCTGCCCGGCGGCGAGCGGGGAACGGACCTGTATGTGAGGCCGGAGCTGTTCCGGGAGGTGTTCGCCGCGGACGTCCCGGAACGGGAGGCGGCGGTGCTCGCCGCGACCCAACGTCCCATCGACGCCTCCGCCCTGGGAGCCCGGAGCGAGAACGCCGCGTGGCACGCCCTCCCGTCCTGGTACCTGGTCGCGAACGACGACCGCGTCATCCCGCCGGCCGCGGAACGGCACATGGCCGAGCGGGCGAACGCCCATGTCAGCGAGGTGGACTCCTCCCACGCTGTCGCCGTCGCCCATCCCGCGGCGGTCATGGGTGTGATCGAGGCGGCCGCCCGGTCGGTGACGGACCGCTGAGCGACCCGCAGGCGCCGCGCGTGTCAGCGGGGCGTCCGCTGGGGGTGGATCAGGAGCAGCGCGATGTCGTCGCTGCGGGGCTCGGTGAGCCGGGCCTGGTCGATGAGGGTGTCGGCGAGGGCGTCCATGGTCCGCTCCCGGGCCTGCGCCAGCCGGTCGGCGAGGGCGTCGATCGCGTCCTCGATGTCCGTGCCCGGAGCCTCCACGAGTCCGTCGGTGTACAGGGCGAGCACGGACCCGGGCGGGAACGGCACGTCGGTGGTCGGGTAGTCGGCGGCGGGATCGATGCCGAGGAGGACCCCGGGCGGCAGATGGAGGATCTCCGTCCGGCCGTCCGGGTGGCGCAGGATCGGCGGTGGGTGGCCGGCCGTGGCCAGACAGGCGGATTGTCGGTCGAGGTCGAGATAGGCGTAGAGGCAACTGGTGAACAGACCGGCGTCGAGGTCGTTGAGCAGCCGGTTCGTCCGGGCGAGCACCTCACCGGGGGACGCGCCGGCGGTGGCGTGGACGGCCGTACGGACCTGCCCCATGAGGGTGGCGGCCTGCACGTTGTGGCCCTGGACGTCACCGATGGCCGCCGCGGCCGTCGATTCGTCGAGGCGGATGAGGTCGTAGAAGTCGCCGCCGATCTCCATGCCGCGGCTCGCGGGGAGATAGCGGGCCGCCACGTCCAGGCCGGGAACGCCGGGCAGGGTGCGGGGCAGGAGACCGGCCTGGAGGTTGTGGGCGAGCTGCTGTTTGGCGTCGTACAGACGGGCGCGGTCCAGTGCCTGGGCGATCAGTCCGGCCGTCGAGGTGAGGAACGAGCGCTCCTCCGGCGGAAAGGCCCGCGGCCGGTCGTAGGCGAGGACCAATGAGCCGACGGGACGCCCGGAGGTGATCAGGGGGAGGAACGCCCAGGCGGCCATGCCGTCCTGGAGGACCGCGGGCGGGTAGGCCCGCTTCAGATCGGTGAAGGTGCCGAAGAACCTGGCGGCACCCGTTGTCAGGACGTGCACGGCGGGCGTGTCCGAGGTCAGCGGGGCGGCGTCGAAGCGGTGCATGAGCTCGGCGGAGTAGCCGCGGAACCCGATGATCCGCAGCCGGGCCTCCTCCGTGGCCATGAGGGCGAGGGCCTGGGCGCCGAAGGCCGGAAGGACCTGGTCGGCGACCTTCTCGACGACGTCCCGCACGCCGACGGCCTCGGTGAGGGTCGCGGCCAGATGCATCAGGTGGTAGAGCGCCGTGGCGCGGCCCGGTCCGGCGGCGGGCGCGGGGTGCAGCAGGTGCGGGGGAACGACGGTGCCGCCCGAGTGCGTGGGGACGACGCGCACGCTGATGCCGGACGCGTCCGGGTAGAGGTGGAAGGACAGCCACTGGTCCGGGGGTCGCCGGGCGGTGAAGGACGTCGGCTGACGGCTGAGCGTCGCCGCCCGGTAGCGGTCCTCGGCCACGGGGTTGTCCAGCCACGGCAGCGCCTCCCAGGGCCGCCTGCCCAGCAGGTCGGGGATGTCGGCGTCGAGGAGCTCGGCGGCGGTGGTGGTGAGGAAGGTGATCCTGCCGTCCTGGTCGAGCGCGCAGCAGCCGCTGGGGAGGCGCTCGGCGAAGTCGACCGCGGCCTGGGCCTCGGCCGGCGTCGTGGCACGGGGCCGCAGCGTGGGCAGCACCCGCGGTTCCGGACCGGCCAGCACCGGGTGTCCGTCGGCGGCGGCCTCCCGCAGAAGGAGCCCCAGGTGGTCGCAGGCACCGAAGATGGCGTCCCGCTCCTGTGCGCTCAGCGCGGACGCGTGGGTGGCGGCCCAGTGCAGCACCACGCCACCCCATGCCCGGTCGCCGGTGACGATCGGTGCGGCGGCCATGGCGAAGGGGTGGGGGAGGACGAGCGCGAGTTGCGGATAGCGGTGCGCCAGCTCCTCCTGACCGCCGATCCACACCAGCCGCCGTTCGCGCACCGCGTCGCTCACCGGAGTCGCGGCGGCGAGCGCCACCCGGGACCAGGGCGAGGCGATCCGCATCGAGATACCGCCCAGCATGGCGAGTTGCAGCACCTGCCGGTCCGGCGGCATCAGATAGACGGCGCTCGCGTAGGCGCCGGTGTCCCGCGCGAGCCGCCCGAGGACGGCGCCCACCGTCCCGGGACCGGAGTCGGCGGCGGAAGGGCCGGTGGCGGAAGGGCCGGTGGCCGCGTCGGACACGCTTCACCTCCGGGCGCCGGCACCGGTCGCCGCCGCGCGCACCTGACCGGCCGGCTCGGGCGCCCGCGCCGGCGTGGAACAGTGGCAGCCCCGTGCCGCTCCACCCATGGCGAGCAGTCGAGCATCACCCATATACGGACCATATGCCGTCCCCGGTGTGACGGCACCGGGGCGGACACCCTCGGGCGGCGCGCACGCCGACGCCCCGACGCGGGCAGGGGCGGAACCCCCGAGAGGATCCGCCCCGCCGCGGTACCCGGACCTCCTGCCCCGGCGGGTCAGCCCGTGCTCGGGGGCGTGTGGCACTTGGCGCCGTAGACCATGTCCAGGTGGGCCTGGATGATCGGACGGGCCATCTCGGCGTACGCCTTGACCTGGCTGTTCCGTGTGCTCGCGATCTCCTGGTCGATGGTGGCCAGTGCCTCCTTGTGCCCCGGGTACATCATGTTCAGCCAGGCCGTGTCGTAGGCGGGTGTGTGCGCCTTGTCCGCCACGGGGGCGAACATTCGCTGGTCGGCCCTGGTCGGACCGCTGGGCAGCGGCACGCCCAGGGATTTCGCGACCGGCTTGAGTTTCACCTCGAGCTGCGTGTGGTTGTCGTACAGGACATGGCCCGCCTGCCTGACGCACTCGCTGGTCGCGTTCTTCTGCGCGTTGCTCCCCGCCGCGATCTCGCTCACGTTCACGTTCGCCATGAACGCGACGAAAGCCTTGTCGCTCTGGGCGTGCGACGGGGCCATGCCGTCCGCGGACGCGATGCCCGCCGACACACCCACCACGGACATGGCCACGAGCGCTATGGACACCGACCGGTTGTACTGCTTCATCTCGACAGTCCTTTCAACAGGCGCGGGCACGGGTTCGTGCCCTGGCGTCCAGATTTGAGGACCGTCGCCACGAGCGCCGTCGTCCACCTGGGGGGTTCGCCGGCGGAACCGTCCCGTCCGTACGGGGGACATGGGTGCGCCGGGGAGGCGGACGACCGCTCGCCAGGTGTGGCGTCTCGGGACCTTGGTTACGCGAAGTCCTCGAAGGTGAGCTGCTGCGGGATGTCCGCAAGTGGTTCGGGCGGCTGGTCAAAGACGATCCGGTAGTCGCTCCCGGCGGTCCGGCCGATGGGGGTCGGCCGCCGAGCGCGGCGTGCGGCCGCTCGTGGTTGTAGCAGTTCACGAACTCCGCGAGTGCGACGCGGCGTTCACGCTCGGTTGTGTAGTCGCGGACGTACGCCCACTCGCGGGAGAGCGTCCCGTCATACCTCTCCACCTTCCCCTTCGTGCGCGGCGTGTACGGCCTGCTCCGGTTGTGCTTCGTACCGGTCGCGGCGAGCGCGTCAGCCCAGGTCGTAGACCGGTGGCACGCGCCGTTGTCGGTGAGGCAGCGGCGGATCGGTGTGATGCCGTGGGAGGCGGCTCGGTGCCCGCGCCGTGTATCCGCCACCCTCCGCCGGCCGGGATGCGTCCGAGCTTCTTGACGTCGACGTGGACCAGGTCGCCGACCTGATCGTGCTCGTAGCGGATGACCTCGCGCAGCTGCTCGCCGGTCGGTGGGTCGAGGTCCCGGAGCCGGTTGAGTCCTGGCCTCACCAGGATGCGGTGGACGGTCGCGGGTGCGAGTGTGACGCCGTGCAGCCGCTGTAGGTCGGAAGCGAGCCGGGCCGGCCCGTGCTGGGTCTGCCGCCGCAGCGCCTCCACCAGGTCAGCGGTGTCTTCGGGGGTGCGGGCGGGGCTGGTGGCGGGGCGGGAGGAGTGGTCGAGTAGCGATCGGACGTCCGGCGTCGATCCGCAGACACAAGCGCAGACGTCCTTCGGGGGTCAGCGGTGCGTTCCGATGTCCCCTGCTGGCGGCGCTCTTGGACTCGGTGGCCGTGTTCACCGGGAGCCCTGGGATCTCAGGGCTCCCGTGTGAGCGGCTGTGCGTGGCGTCAGCGTGCGAACTTCTCGATGGCCGCTGGGGTGACGGGGGTGAAGAAGTTGACGAGGTTGCCGTCGGGGTCACGGAACAGCAGCGACCGGTTGCCCCAGGGCATCGTGGTGGGCTCGGTGACGAAGTCGGTGACGAAGCCGGTCAGGTTCTGGTGAACGCGGTCCACGTCGTCGACGAGGAACTCGGTGATCACGCTGTGGTTGTCCGCCGGGCGGGCAGAGCCCGGGGCGAACAGCGGGACGGTGCGGGTGCCGGCGATCGCGAGGGTGGCGCCCGCGGTCTTCAGTTCGGCGAAGTCTTCGGTGGCCCACATCGCCCGCGCCCCTGTGGCTCGCTCGTAGAAGTCGACGAGTCGCGCTACGTCGCTGGTGATGATGCGGATCGAGACGAAGTCCATGGGATCTCCTTGGCTGTGCTGGAGGCGTGCACTGCGCAGGCTAGGAGAAATAGTGGACAGAATCGGTCCTGTATCTGCGTTAGGTTGTGCACATGTCTCGACCCACTGGCCGCGTCCTGACACTCCTGGAGCTGCTGCAGTCGGGCGGAACCCGGACGGTGGCCGAACTCGCCGACCGGCTCGGCGTCGAAGGGCGCACCGTGCGGCGGTATGTGGACCAGCTGATCGACCTGGATGTGCCCGTGGAATCGGTGCGCGGCCGCTACGGCGGGTATCGGCTCGCCCCCGGGTACCGCTTGCCTCCGCTCATGCTCAGCGACGACGAGGCGCTGGCCGTGCTGCTCGGCCTGGTCGCCGGCCGCCGAGCAGGGCTGACGACGACGCAGCACACGGCAAACGAGACGGCATCGGCGAAGATCCGGCGGGTGCTGCCCAAGCACATCGCCCGCCGGCTCGACACACTTCTGGAGGCTCTCGCCTTCACGGACCAGTCCGACGAGTTCGACACCCCGGACGCTGGGGTCCTGCTCGCCATCGCCGATGCGGTACGCCACCGCCGGCCGGTCTTGATCCGCTACACCGACCGCGACGGACGGCGCAGCGAACGCACGCTGCACGCGTACGGGATCGTCGCCCATGCGGGCCGGTGGTACGTCACGGGCAAGGACGCCCGGATCGGCGAGGACCGAACCTTCCGGCTCGATCGCATCGCGGACGCGCGGACCCTGCCCGGCTCATTCGAAGCACCCGTGGGGCCCGGTCCGGCACAGCGCGTGTTGTCAGGGTTCGCCACGGCCGAGTACCGGCATGAGGTGACCTTGCGGATTCACGGGACAGTTGAGCAGATCCGCGCCCGCCTTCCCGTCAGCGTCGCGAACCTGGAGGAGCACGCGCCCGCGGCAGGCCAGGACCGGGCGACCGCGCGCTGGCTGCGCGTCGAGCTGCGGGCGGAGCGGCTCGATTGGTTGCCTCCGGTACTCGCCTCACTCGACCGGCCGTTCGTCATCGAGCGCCCCGATGAACTGCGCGACCTCGTCATCGCGCTCGCCGATCGCCTCGCGTCCTACGCCCGCCAAGCCTGACGGCGAGGAACCAACGTCATGAGGTGGCACAGCTAGGTGTTGTAGATGTCGACCCAGATGGTCTTGCCCCGCCCGCTGGGGGTGTTGCCCCACTGCGTGGAGAGGGTGTCGACGATGTTGAGCCCCCGCCCGTGCTCGGCGTGCTGATTCTGTTCCAGGGTCTGGGTGATGGGCGTCGGGATGGGCGGCGTGGGATTGGTGTCGCGTACTTCGAGTCGCAGATGGTCGGGGTATTCGCGCAGGCGGAGATCGACGTCGCTGTCCGCGTGGATGAGGGCGTTGGTGACGATCTCGCTGGTGATGAGCTGGAAGTTGTCGATGAGGTCGTCGAGGCCCCACTGGTGGAGGTTGTCGGTGACGAACTGACGGGCCGCCTTGACGGCCCTGAGGTCGTGGCGGTGGAACGTGGTGCGCGTGATGCGCCGGTTGGGGCCTGGGTCCGGTCCTTCGTAGTGGGCGAGGAGGAGCGCGACGTCGTCGTGGTGCGTGCCGTGCGTGGTGGCCTGGTCGATCAGATGGTCGGCGAGGGTGTCGAGGGAAGGAGCGTCCTGGGTGGGGACGGCCGACACGGCGGCGTGGGGAGGCGGCGAGGCGGTGGTGTCGAGGGTGTGGGTCCACAGCACGGTGTCGTGGGTGTGCGTGTGGGTGAGGCCGTCGGTGTAGAGGATGAGCAGGGTGTCGGGGCTGAGCGGGGTCTCGTCGGCGGTGTAGGTGGTCTCGGGGTCGATCCCCAGGGGAATGCCCGGAGGAAGGTCCGGGGCGGCGATGTGGCCGTTCGGGGTGCGGATGAGCGGCGGCGGATGACCGGCGAGGGCGGTCTCGGCGACGCCGGTCGAGGGGTCCACGGTGGTGAGGCAGCAGGTGGCCATGAGATCGGTGTCGAGGGCGTTGAGGAGACGGTTGGCGCGCGTCATGACGGCGTCCGGGGGGTGGCCCTCGGTGGTGTAGGCGCGGACGGCGCTCCTGAGTTGCCCCATCACCACGCAGCTCTCGATGCTGTGCCCCTCGACGTCACCGATGACCAGGGCGAGGCGGCCGGCGGGCAGCGGGATCATGTCGTACCAGTCGCCGCCGAGTCCGGCGGTGGAGGGAGCGGGCAGGTAGCGCGCGGTGGTGGTGATGCCGGGCACCTCGACGAGATCGCGGGGAAGGAGCTTCTTCTGCAGGTTCTCGGCCAGGGAGCGGGCGTTCTCGTCGAGACTCGCGCGTTCGATCGCGGGACCGAGGAGGTCCATCATCATCATGGCGACGACACGTTCCTGCGAGCTGAAGGTGCGGGGCCGTCCGAAGCCGAGAGTGCACACCCCGGTGAGCCGGTCCTTGAGGATGAGCGGCAGGTGGGCGGTCGCCTCGAGCTCGTCGTCCACGGCCTGCGGGTACGCCTGCGTGAGCGTGGCGTGGTCCTCGAAGAACAGCGGGGTATGGGTCAGGAGGGCGTCGGCGTCGGGGCGATGGGGGCCGGCGGCCTGGCCGTGCAGCAGCCTCAGGGCGACGGTGGGATACCCGCTGTGCCCGGTGATCCAGAGCCTGCCGTCCTTGAGCGTGCTCACGACGAACGCGGAGGCGCCGAACGGGGCCATGACCCGGTCGCGCGCGACCTGCATGATCTCGTCGACGCTCGCGGCCTCGTTGAGCTCGGCGGCGAGTTGGTGCACCTGGTACATGAAGCTGACTTCGGTGGAGCCCGGGACGTGGGGCAGCCCCCAGCCCGAGTTGTCGGCCTGCACTGCATGGGACTTCGACTGATAGAGCGGGATCAGCGCGGGCTTGGTGCCGGGATGCATGTCGACGCCCTGGCCGAGGAGGGTGTGCAGGGTACGGCCGAGGTCTTCGGCCCGGTCGGTCAGCCAGGCGATCTCGTGGGCGTGCAGGAAGCGGGTACGGGGTGGCACCCAGGCGAAGGTGAGAACGCCGAGGCGGCTGCTCTCGGCGTCCAGGGGGAGGGAGATCACCGAATAGGGGAAGGGGATGCGGCTGGCGAGCTTCAGATCGGGGTAGTACGGCGCGGCGAACCCGGCCATGGTCATCTGCCCGGTGCGGAACGCCGCGGCGGTGGCGTAGGGAGCGTTGAGGTCCACGCGTTCCGGCATGGTGTAGATCGCGGGCTGGGCCCCGGCGACGATCGCGGTCCGCAGGGTCTGTTTGTCCTTGTCGAGCAGGTAGGCCAGGCCCGTGTTCGCGCCCAGGTGCTCGACGACCTCCCGCAAGGTGGTCGCGAGGGCGGAGTCCCGGTGCAGAGTGGTGTGGGGGTCCGTGGGTTCGTTCATGGCCGTGTCCCGCGTCGGACGCCCGTCCGGAGGGCGCGTGAGGCTGAAGCTGGCTGCGTGGCTGGGTGTGGTGAGCTGTTCTCCATGCTCCCCCCGGCATGCGGCGGGCGCATCCGCCTGGCGCTCGGGAGGCCGTACGCCCGCGTCCGCGAGCTCCTCTCGTGAAGAGCGCCGTGGCCGGGCGGTGACGCGGGCGGGCCGATCACCAGCGGGTCCTGCGGCTCCTGCGGGGTCCAGCGGGCCCTGGGCGGGGCCGGCGGCGCGCGCACGCCCACCGTCCACCGGGCAGGACGTCCGGACCGACGCCGGGCCGGGTTGCCCCGGCGCCACCGGGCAGCGGCCGGGGGAGTGGGGGATGATCGGAAGACATCTGCGCGCCGGGGCTGCGGGCGGCCGTGACGGTCGGACCATACGGCGGCTCCGGCAGGGCGAGCCTCCGGCCGGAGCGGCGCCGAGGCGCGCGAGCAGGCCGGTTGCCGGATCGGCCGGTGCACGGACGGTGGCTGATCGACCTGGGCTGCGGCGGCACGGACTGCCGGCCGGGACACAACAGGCAAGACGCCCGCGCGCCGGGTTGCCTGGCGGCTCGGCTGCGGCGGGCCGCGGAGGCGGAAGGGGCAGACATGTCGGACGCCACACCGCAGACGGGAGGCCACTCCGAGCAGCAGCAGAGCCCGCCCGCCACCGGTGCCACGGAGCCGGGCGCCGCCGCGGGGTCCGACGGTGCCGTGGGGCGAAGCCCGGTCGAGCAGCCGGGTCCTGCGGCGACCGGGGCGGGTGATGCCGTGGGGCGCGGTGATGCAACGGAGCCGCGCGCCGCCGCGGGCCCCGGTGCCGTAGGGCCGGGTGCGGCCGAAGAGGTGCTGCCGACGGACCGGTCCGTACGGCTGGGCATCCTGCTGGCGCTGGTCGGCGGGGGACTGGACGCCTACACCTTCATCAGCCGTGGCGGGGTGTTCGCCAACGCGCAGTCCGGCAACGTGGTCCTGATGGGCGTGGCGGCCGCGCAGCGGCACTGGTGGGAGGCGCTGGGCCACCTCCCCGCGGTCGTCGCCTTCCTCGCCGGGGTCCTGGTCGCCGAAACGCTGCGGCGGCCGAGGGTGGCGGCGTTCCTGCGCCGGCCGGCCTGCGTGGCGATGGTGCTGGAGTGCGTGGTGCTGGCGGTGGTCGGACTCATCCCCGCGAGCGCGCCGGACGCCCTGGTCACGGTCCTGATCGCGTTCATGGCGTCGGTCCAGATGTCCACCTTCCGCACCCTGGTCGACACGGTCTACAACAGCACGATGACGACCGGGAACCTCCGCTCGGCCATGCAGAACGCCTACGAAGCGGTGGTCGGCCGGAGCGCGGACGCCCGGCGCCGGGCACGCCACTTCGCCGCCGTCGTGCTGGCCTTCCTCGCGGGGGCGTTCGGCGGGGGCTGGCTGACGTTCCAATGGGGTGTGCACGCGGTGTGGGCGGCCTGCGTGGTGCTGGCGGCCGGCCTGGCCCTGTTCGTGCACGACGAACGCATGGCACGCAGACTCCCCAAGCCCGGCAGCCCGGGCGCCTGAGGTACGGCCGAGCCGACGTGCGGGAAGTCCGTTCGGGCAAGGGCGTCGCACCCGGCCCGAAAAAACTTCCCGTGGCGATGTCGAGATCCCGTGACCCGCTCCGTCCTCGGGGTGAAGGCGGCCACAATGGGCCGCACGAGCTTCGAGGAGAAGGTCACCATGGCGAAGTATCTGCTGCTGAAGCACTACCGCGGCGCTCCGGCCCCTGCCGACTGCGTGCCGATGGACCAGTGGACGCAGGACGAGATCACGGCGCACGTGCAGTACATGCGCGACTTCGCGGCGCGGCTGGAGAAGACCGGGGAGTTCGTCGACGGCCAGGCGCTGGCCCCGGAGGGGACGTGGGTCCGGTACGACGGTGAGGGACGCCCGCCGGTCACCGACGGCCCGTTCGCGGAGACCAAGGACCTGATCGCCGGCTGGATGGTCATCGACGTCGACACCTACGAGCGGGCGGTCGAGCTGGCGGGCGAACTGTCGGCCGCGCCGGGCGCGGGCGGCGAGCCGATCCACGAGTGGCTGGAGCTGCGCCCGTTCCTCGCCGAGCCGCCGACCGTCACGGAGTGACCCCGGCCGTGGACGAGGTGCTGCTGCGAAGTCTGACGCCCGGCGTGCTCGCCGTCATGGTGGCGCGGGGCGCGGACT
This sequence comes from Streptomyces sp. NPDC015139, assembly GCF_043079785.1. Classification (NCBI taxonomy): domain Bacteria; kingdom Bacillati; phylum Actinomycetota; class Actinomycetes; order Kitasatosporales; family Streptomycetaceae; genus Streptomyces; species Streptomyces sp. NPDC015139. Next base: position 91,759 of record NZ_JBIBUW010000012.1, read on the forward strand.
TCGCCGCGGCCGAGGACGCCGTACAGGACGCGTTGCTGGAAGCGGTGCGCGTGTGGCCGGCCGATCCGCCGCGGGATGCGAAGGGCTGGCTGGTGACCGTGGCATGGCGCCGTTACCTCGACGCGGTGCGGGCGGATGCCGCCCGCCGCCGGCGGGAGGACCGTGTCGACCAGGAGCCGTCGCCGGCGCCCTCGCCCGCGGTGGACGACACGCTCCAGCTGTACTTCCTGTGCGCACACCCCTCGCTGACGCCGTCGTCGGCGGTGGCACTGACGCTGCGCGCGGTGGGCGGGCTGACCACCCGGCAGATCGCCCGGGCGTACCTGGTGCCCGAGGCGACCATGGCCCAGCGCATCAGCCGGGCCAAGCGCACCGTCTCGGGCGTGCGGCTGGACCGGCCGGGCGACGTCGCCACCGTGCTGCGCGTGCTGTACCTGATCTTCAACGAGGGGTACGGCGGTGACGTCGACCTCGCCGCCGAGGCGATCCGGCTCACCCGGCAGCTCGCGGCCGGGATCGACCACCCCGAGGTGGCGGGGCTGCTCGCGCTGATGCTGCTGCATCATGCCCGGCGGCCCGCCCGGACCGGGCCGGACGGCAGCCTGGTGCCGCTCGCCGAGCAGGACCGCGGCCGCTGGGACACGAAGGCGATCGCCGAGGGCATCGCCCTCTTGCAGGCGGCTCTGTCGAGGGACCGTCTTGGCGAGTTCCAGGCCCAGGCGGCCGTCGCCGCCCTGCACGCGGACGCGCAGCGTGCGGAGGACACGGACTGGGTGCAGATCGTCGAGTGGTACGACGAGTTGGTACGCCTCACCGACAGCCCCGTCGTCCGGCTCAACCGCGCCGTCGCCGTCGGCGAGGCGGACGGCCCGCGTGCCGGGCTCGCCGCGCTGGCGGAACTGGACGCGTCGCTGCCCCGCCACTCGGCCGTGTCGGCGTACCTGCACGAGCGTGACGGGGATGTGGTGACGGCCGCACGCCTGTACGCCGAGGCGGCGCACAGGGCTCCCAACCTGGCCGAACGCGACCACCTGACGCGACAGGCCGCCCGGCTCAACGCCCGCGCCCGCGGCTGAGGGCTCCGGCCGACACCGGCCCGGATGCCGACACGGCGCGGCGCCGCGGTCGCTCCCCGGTGCGCGGCCGCGTTCGGTGCCCTACTCCTCGGACCGGTGGGGCCGTACGCGGACGTCGCCGGTGTCGGCGGACTTGCAGTGCTCCAGCAGCGCGGCCATCGGCCCGTCGACGAGGTGGTAGCGCACGATCCGGCCGTCCTTGCGGCCTTCGACCACTCCCGCGGCCCGCAGCAGCCGCAGTGCCTGGGAGACGGTGGTGTCGCGCATTCCGGTGGCCACGGCCAGGTCGGAGACGGCGATGGGACCGGCCTCGTGGACGGCGAGCAGCAGGGACAGCCGCCCGGGATCGGAGAGCAGGGAGAAGCGGTCGGCCCAGGTGCGCACCCGCTCGGGCTCGCCGACGGCGGCGATGGCGTCACAGACCCGGTCGCCGTCGATGGTGCGCTGCCCGGCACGGTCCGCGGGGACGAGATGCATGCCGTCATCATCGCAGCCCGGGGCGATCGCCTCCATACCTGAGCAGTTGTGCAATCTTGCAGCCGACGACCTCGGCCTTCTAGGGTGGACGGGCCGTGGTGTTCGGGAAGACCGGTGACAGCCCTCAGGGGCTCAGTCCGGAGCGGCCCTCGCCACTGTGATCGGGGAGTTCCCGCCCCACGTATGCCACTGGCCGCACGGCCGGGAAGGCAGGGGCGGGCGCGTCGACCCGTCAGCCAGGAGACCGGCCACGGCATCACGAAGCTGATCCACGAGGTGCTGGAGCGTGACCCGCATGACCGTGTCCCGAGGCGTGCCCGAAACCGACGCCGAACCGTCCTTCCGCTGGCGTCGCGAGGACACCGTCCGCACCGCGGGGCTCCTGGCCGTGATCGTGGCACTGCACGTGGTCGCCTTCGGGATCCTCTTCCTGCTGGTGATACCGCATCACTACGAGGTCGGCACGAAGGCGTTCGGGGTCGGGCTGGGCGTCACCGCCTACACGCTCGGCATGCGGCACGCCTTCGACGCCGACCACATCGCCGCGATCGACAACACCACCCGCAAGCTGATGGCCGACGGCAAGCGGCCCGTCTCCGTGGGCTTCTGGTTCGCCCTCGGGCACTCCAGCGTCGTGGTCGTGATGGCCGCCCTGGTCGCCGGCGGTGCGAAGCTCGCCGGCACCCTGATGAACGACGGCTCCCGTACCCACCAGGTCCTGGGCACCGTGGGCACCACGGTCTCGGGGTCCTTCCTGTACCTCATCGCCGCGCTCAACCTCGTGGCCCTGTTCGGCATCCTGCGGGTCTTCCGGGCCATGCGCGCTGGCCGGTACGACGAGGCCGAGCTGCAGGCGCACCTCGACTCGCGCGGGTTCATGAACCGCATCCTGGGACGGCTCACCAGGTCCATCCGCCGCCCGGGCCAGATGTTCCCCCTCGGCTTCCTCTTCGGGATCGGCTTCGACACCACGACCGAGGTCCTGCTCCTCGCGCTGGCCGGCAACGGCGCCGCCGCCGGGCTGCCCTGGTACGCGGTGCTGTGCCTGCCCCTGCTGTTCGCCGCCGGCATGAGCCTGTTCGACACCCTCGACGGCACCTTCATGAACTTCGCCTACCAGTGGGCGTTCTCGAACCCCGTCCGCAAGGTGTTCTACAACCTCACGATCACCGGCCTGTCCATCGCCGTCGCGTTCTTCGTCGGCACCATCGAACTGGTCGGCGTCCTGCACGACAAGCTCGGCCTGAGCGACGGCGTCACCGGCTGGATCGCGGGGCTGAACCTGGACAGCGTCGGCTACGTCATCGTCGGTCTGTTCGTGGTCGTCTGGGCGGTCGCCATCGCCTACTGGCGCCTGGCCAGGATCGAGGAACGCTGGAACACCCGCTCCGCCGACACCGGCTGACGTCGAGCACCGCACGGGTCCGCCATGTGGCCTACGCCATCGTCCCGTGCGGGAACTCCGCCACCGATCCGTCCGACTGCTGGAGCGGTACGGCTGCGACCTCTTGCGCCGTACGACGGTTCGAGCGACCAGGAAGGTCGAGCATGGCCGAGTCCCGACATCCCTCCCGCGGCGCGGCCGCGGTTCCCCGCACCTTGCTGCCCCCGCCCAGGCTCTGCGGCTTCCTGTTGCTGCTGGTGCTGGTCTTCTCGGCGGCGTACGCCGTGGGATCGGCCGCCGGGCCGGTGGCGCCGGGCATGCACGGCTCCGGAGGCGGCGGAGGCAGCGGAGGCGGCACGCATGACATGCCCGGCATGCACGGCGGCGGTCAGTGATGGGGGCCGAACCCCTGGCGCCGCTGGTGGTCACGGATCTGACGGTCGGCGGTATGACGTGTGCCGCGTGCGTCCGCCGGGTGGAGAAGAAGCTGGCCGGGCTCGACGGGGTCACGGCCACCGTCAACCTCGCCACCGGACGCGCCCGGGTCAGCCACCCGGCGGACATCCCCGCGGAGGACCTTGTCACGGCCGTCCAGCGGGCGGGGTACGAGGCCGCGCTGCCCGAGCCCGCCGTACCGGACAGGCGCGACGGGACCGACGGCGGCGAGAAGGCTGCCGAGGCCGCCGCGCTCCAGGAGCGCGAGCGGCTCGTGGTCACCGCGCTGCTCGCCGTTCCCGTGCTGGTCCTGTCGATGGTGCCCTCCCTGCAGTTCCGGAACTGGCAGTGGCTGTGCTTCGTGCTGGCGGCCCCGGTGGCGGTGTGGAGCGCCTGGCCGATCCACGCACGGGCGGTGCGCGGACTGCGTCACTCCGCGGCCACCATGGACACCCTCGTTTCGCTGGGCGTGGTGGCGTCCTTCTCCTGGTCGGCGTACGCGCTGTTCCTCGGGGGAGCGGGCGACCCGGGGATGCGGATGCCGTTCAGTCTGCTGCCGTCCGCGTCGGACGGCCCCGCGCACGTGTACCTGGAAGCCGCGGTCGGCGTACCGCTGTTCGTGCTCGCCGGGCGGTTCCTGGAGGCGCGGGCCGGGCGAGGTACCGGAGCCGCCCTGCGGTCGCTCGCGGAGCTGGCCGCCAAGGAGGTGTCCGTGCGCGACGGGCACCGCGAGCGTTCCGTGCCCATCGAACAGCTGCGGGTGGGGCAGGTCTTCGCCGTGCGCCCCGGTGAGCGGGTCGCCACCGACGGCCGTGTGGTGGAGGGCAGTTCCGCCCTGGATCTGTCCCTGGTCACCGGCGAGAGCGAGCCGGTCGAGGTGGGGCCCGGATCCGCCCTCGTCGGAGGAGCGGTCAACGCCGGTGGTCTGCTCCTGGTGCGAGCCACCGCCGTCGGGAGCGACACCCGACTGGCCCGGATCACCCGGCTGGTGACCGACGCCCAGGCGGGCAAGGCGCGGGCGCAGCGACTGGCCGACGCCGTGGCCGGGGTGTTCGTACCCGTCGTGCTGACCGTCGCCGTCACCGTGCTCGGGTTCTGGCTCGGCGCCGGAGCCGACCCTCAGGCGGCGATCACCGCGTGCGTGGCCGTGCTCGTCGTGGCCTGCCCCTGCGCGCTCGGCCTGGCCACGCCCACCGCCCTCATGGCCGCGACCGGCCGCGGCGCCCAACTGGGCGTACTGGTCGGCGGTCCGCGGACCCTGGAGGCACTCCGGCACGTCGACACCGTGGTCCTGGACAAGACCGGCACGCTGACCAGCGGCCACATGACCGTCGCCAGGATCACCGCGGCTCCGGGCGGTCTCGGCCAGGAGACGGTCCTCCGCCTGGCCGGTGCCGTGGAACAGGGTTCGGAACACCCGCTCGGGCGAGCCGTCACCAGTTGCGCGCGACGCGCACCGGCCGGGCAACCGCTCCCCGCCGTGCGCGACTTCACGGCCACGCCGGGACGGGGGGTATGCGGCCGCGTCGACGGCCGGACAGTGGAAGTCCTCTCCCCGGAGGGCGAGTTGCCGACGGTGCTGCGGGCCGCGCTCACAGCGGCGGAGGACGCCGCGCACACACCCGTCCTCGTACGCGTCGACGGACGCGCCGAGGCGCTGATCGCGGTCGGCGACGTCGTCCGGCCCGGCAGCTACCGAGCCGTGGACCGACTGCGCCGACTCGGGATCCGGCCGGTTCTCGCCACCGGTGACCGTGAGGCACCCGCCAGAGCCGTGGCCGGCGCACTCGGCATCGACGAGGTGCACGCCCGCTGCACGCCCGAGGACAAGGCGGCCCTCGTCCGGCGGTTGCAGGACGGTGGCGGGCGGGTCGCGGTCGTCGGGGACGGCGTGAACGACGCCGCCGCGCTCGCCGGCGCCGATCTGGGCATCGCCATGGGCAGCGGTACGGACGTGGCCATCGGCGCGGCCGACCTGACACTCGTACGCGAGGACATCGAAGCCCTGGTGGACGCCGTGCTGCTCGCCCGGCGCACGCTCGGTACGATCCGGACCAACCTGGTGTGGGCCTTCGGCTACAACGTCGTGACCGTGCCGCTCGCCGTGGCCGGGCTGCTCAACCCCATGGTGGCCGCGGCGGCGATGTCGGCCAGCTCCGTACTGGTGGTGGGCAACAGCCTGCGCCTGCGGGCGTGGCGGCCCACACCCGCCCCGGCACGCGAGCGGCGGCGCGAGCGGGCGGTGCCCCGGTGAACGGACTCCTTGCCGGCGCCGTCGCCCGGCTCACCGATCGCGGGCGGCTGACCGACGCCCTCCTCGCCACCCTCGTGCCCGTCGCCGCGGCCGGCCTGGCGCTGGCCGGCCTGACGACCTGGGTCGGCGCGGGCCACGCGGGAAGCCCCGCCCGCATACGCGTCACCGAAGGACGCGTCCTGCTCCCGACCGGCGGCTCGCCCGAGACGACGGCGTTCTTCCGCATCGCCAACGAGGGCGGCTCGACCGACCGTCTGCTGGGGGTCACCTCGCCCGGCGTCCCCGGTGGGGTGACACTCGCCCGGCACCGCATGGGCGCAGGGGCGACGGCCTACCGAGCCTCGATCGCATCGGTCGAGATACCGGCCGGACGGACGGTCGCGATGTCGCCGCACGGAGTGGACCTGACGGTGCCGGTCCCGGCCGGCGCGTGGCGGGCGGGCGACCGGGTGTCGTTCACACTGACGTTCCGCCGCGGCGGCCGCGTACGGATGTCCGCCGTGGTGGTCCGCGCGGGGACGGCCGTTTTCCGGCCCTGACCGTGTCGACGAGGCGCATGCCGTGAACGCCGTCCCCGAACGGCATTGGTCGATCCGGGGGGCGTCGCCCAACTTCCCTGTGCCTTCTGCCAGTACGCCGGCCGAACGGGCGCGGAGGAGACTCGCTGCCATGACCACGGCCCGGCCCGTCCTCACCTCGGGCAGGCGGCGTGGCACGTACATGACCGAGCGCAGGAGGGGGCGGCACGTGAGCGTGCAGCAGTACGACGAGATCGGCGAGGCCTTCGAGGGGTTCAAGTCCCTGCCGCTGACGCGTTACGGGGAGGTGCCGAGCCTCCTGGGCATGGTCGGGGACGTGAGCGGCAGGTCGGTCCTCGACGTGGCGTGCGGCACCGGCTTCTACAGCAGGGAGTTCAAGCGGCGCGGCGCCACGGACGTCCTCGGCGTGGACATCTCCGTCGAAATGGTCGCCGCCGCCCGGGACATCGAGCGACGTGACCCGCTGGGCGTGCGCTACGAGGTCGGCGACGTGACCGAACTCCGATCTCTCGAAAGGCGTTTCGACGTCGCCGTCGGGGTCCAGTGCCTCAACTACGCCGAGGACGTTGCGGCGATGGAGCGGATGTGCCGCAACATCCACCGGAGTCTGGTGCCCGGCGGGGAGTTCTTCGTGCTGGCACAGAAGCCCGACTACCGGTTCGACTGTCCGTCGCTGGAGAGGTACGGGTTCCGCTGCGAACCGACCGGCGAGGAGACGGAGACCGGTCCGCGGGTGCGGGTCACCGCCCTCGTCGAACCCGCGCCGATCAGCATCGTCACCACGGCCCCGCGCCGTGAGGTCTACGAGGACTGTCTGCGGGCGGCCGGCTTCCGTGCGGTGGAGTGGGTCCCGCTCCAGGTGTCCGAGGCCGGCGTCCGTGAGTTCGGCGCGGACTTCTGGACGGACCTCCGCACCAGGCCGCCGCTGGAGATGCTGCGCTGCCGCGCCTGAGCACGGCCACCTGCCGGAGTCGTCCGCGATGTCCGTGGAGTTCCCGCCCTGACGGTTCGGTGTGTGTCACTCTTCTCTGGCTGAGTCCGGGGCGCGCGTTCGTACGTACCCCCTGACGACGACCGGACCACTGGTGGGAAGATGGGCGCGTCATGACTGTCGGAGGGTGGTGCCGCACGCTGCGGGCCGGTGTGTTCGCCGCCGCCTGCGTGCTGCTCGCTGCCCTCGGTCACGTGCTGATGTCCGGTGTCCCGGTGCCCTGGTGGGCCATGGCGGCGGGGGCCGCCGGGACAGGTGCCGCCGGCTGGTGCCTCGCCGGGCGTGAGCGCGGACAGGCGCTGATCGTCACGGTCGTGGTCGGTGCGCAGGCGGTCCTGCACGAGGGCTTCTCGCTGGCGCAGGCGTTCGTGTCCGGCCGGTCCGAGGGTTCGTCCGCCGTGGCACAGGGCGTGGACGTCATGGGCATGGGCGCCACTCCCGCGGGCTCCCTGCACATGAACCCCACGGACATGGGCTCCGCGCACATGGGTTCGACGAACATGGGGCCCATGCACACGGGGTCCATGCACATGGGGTCCATGCACATGGACGCGATGCACATGCCCGGCCTGGGAGACATCGGGTCGGGCTCCATGACGCCCATGGACCCCGGTATGCACATGGCTCACAGCATGGGCGGCAACGGCACGTTCGGCATGTTCGCCGCCCACCTGCTCGCCGCGATTCTGTGCGGCCTGTGGCTGGCGCACGGCGAGCGCGCGGTGTTCCGCCTGCTGAGGACCGCCGCGACGCGCCTGGTGGCCCCCCTGCGGATGCTGCTCGCCCTGCCCGTGCCGCCGAGCCGGCCGCCGGTGCGCAGGCGCCGCACTTCCGGGCACCGCTCCCTGGCACGACTCCTGCTCTGCCACGCCATCATCTCCCGCGGGCCGCCGGTGGGCCTCGCTGTCGCCTGAGACAGCCGGATCCACCGGGGCTCCCCCTTCCTTCCCTTCCAGCGGGCGTTCTGAGGCCTCCTCGGAAGAGTTCGGCGGTGGTGTCGTGAGCGGTTCCCGAGGACCTGAGTGCTCCTGAGGCCATGAGTGGCCCCTGAGGGCCTGATGGGTTCCCGAGAACCCCCGATCACCGCTGCCCGCGCACAAGTGCGCACGAGCCCCGGGCACCGCCGTACCACCCCTACGGCGGCACCCCACTCACCGGAGAACCCGCGGTCCCACCATGACCGGGCTCCGGAGGACCTGCGAAGGACACCTCGTGATCACTTCTGCCCTGCCCGCTTCGCGAACGCAGAAGGCCTCGGCGGACGCCGCCGCGACCGCCTGGGCGCTGGCCGCCCGGAGCGGTGACCCGCAAGCGGCCGAACGTTTCGTGCGGGCCCTGCACTCCGACGTGCTGCGCTTCGTCACCCATCTGGGCGCCGACCCCCAGAACGTCGACGACCTCACCCAGGACACGTTCGTGCGGGCACTCGACAGCCTGCACCGCTTCGAGGGCCGGGCCTCCGCCCGTACCTGGCTGCTGTCCATCGCCCGCCGCGCGGTCGTCGACAGTTTCCGCCGTGCCGCCGTACGTCCCCGGACGGCCCACACCCACGACTGGCAGGCGGCCGCCGAGTGGGCGCAGCCGAGGGGTCTGCCCGGCTTCGACGACGGCATCGCCCTCCTCGACCTGCTGGACGCCCTCCCCGACGAACGCCGCGAGGCGTTCGTACTGACCCAGGTGGTCGGCCTGTCCTACGAGGAGGCGGCCCGGTTCGGCGGCTGCCCTGTCGGGACGGTGCGCTCGCGCGTGGCCCGCGCGCGGATGACCCTCACGGCGCTGCTCGCCGAAGCCGACGGACCCGCCGGCAGCGCGGCCGCCGTAAAACCCACCCCTCCCGGGACCGCCCCGGCCGGTCGGGCGGCCTGACGGCGACCGGACCGGCGCCGCCCGCGTACGGCACGCGCGGCGGCGCCGGCAGCCGGCGTCGTGGGCCCGTGACGCCGGCAGCGACGCCTCGCCCCAGCCCCTCACGAGTGAACGGAGGCGCCAAGTCCCCTGGTGACGCGCCACCTTGTCCAGAAGTCGTGGGAACTCGTCCGGTCACCCGCCCGACTACTGATGCGACGGCACGGTCCAGCGACGGTCGCGCGAGCGGCCAGGAGGACCTCATGACACCCGAGTTGGACGACGCGTTCGCGGCGATCAGAAGCGACCACGGTGCGACATCCCTCAGCCGGGTGGAGCGGATGCTGGAACCCGGAGGGGGCGAGGCCGGGCACCCCCGTCGGCGGGGAGCCAGATGGATCCTGCCGGGACTGTCTCCCACCCCGTGGCACGATCCCCGTGCCCACCCGGAACTGCTCTCCGTCGTCGAGGCACTGGAAGGCGCCCATCCGGCCATCAAGGACGAGCTGACCTCGGCCTGGGAGATGCGCCGGGAGGCGTTCTCCGCCTACGAGCACCATCTGACCAGGCAGGACGACTGGCAGGCCCTCCACCTGTACCGCGGTGGCGCCATGGTCGAGCCGTCGGCCGCGCTCGTGCCCACCGCGTACAAGGTGCTCGAGGAGTTCGCCGTCGACGCGGAGAAGATCTGCCCCCTCCTGGAGAGCCACTTCTCCACCCTGCTGCCCGGGGCGTCCATAGCCCCGCACTGCGACCTGTGGAACTTCAGCATCAACCTGCACCTCGCCGTGGACATCCCCGAGGGGTGCAGCATCACCGTCGCCGGTGAGACCCGTACCTGGCAGGAGGGCCGGTGCCTGCTCTTCGACTACTCCTTCGAGCACGAGGCGCGCAATGACGGCGACCGTCCACGCACCTGTCTCCTCCTGGACCTGTGGCATCCCGAGACGACCCTTGCCGAACGGCAGGCGCTGGTGGTGCTCATCACGGAGATCAGGCGGCTGATGGGAGCGAACGAGTAGGTGGAGCGGACCATGTCGGCACGACTGCCGCTCCTCGTTCTGGCGCTGGCCCAACTGGTCGTCGCCCTCGACTTCAACATCGTGTACGTCTCCCTGCCCGCCGTAGGCACGGACCTCGGCTTCGCGGAACACGATCTGCAGTGGGTGGTCAGCGCCTACGTCGTGACGACGGGGGGCTTCCTGCTGCTGGGTGGCCGGGCCGCGGACCTGCTGGGCAGGCGCCGGACGTTCGTCGTCGCGGCCTCGGTCTACGCGGTGTCCTCGCTGGTGGGAGGGTTCTGCGTGGCTCCGGGAGCACTGATCGCCGTGCGGGCGGTCCAGGGGATCGGGGGAGCCCTGCTCTTCCCGGCCACCCTGTCCCTGATCAACACGATCTACGCCGAAGGACCGGACCGGAACCGGGCGTTGGCGGTGTGGGGTGCCGCGGGCGCCGGCGGTCTCTGCTTCGGTTCCCTTCTCGGAGGCGTCCTGGTCGAGGCGTTCGGCTGGCCGTCGGTGTTCTTCGTCAGCGTTCCCCTGGCGGCGGCCGTCGCGTGGGCGGGCTGGGTGCTCTTCCCCACGGACGTCCCCCCGGTCGCGGCGCGGAGCTTCGACCTGGCGGGCGCGCTGACCGGTACCGCGGGCATCACCCTGCTGGTGTTCCTGCTCGTGCGGGCGCCCGAGGCCGGCTGGTTCACCCCGTCCGTCCTGGTGAGCGCGGTGCTGTCGGTGGCTCTGCTCACCCTCTTCACCGTCGTCGAGACGCGCTCACGCGATCCGCTGGTGCCGGGCCGCCTGTTCGGGCACCGAGGGCTCGTCGCGGCGATCGCGGTGACCGCCGTCTACAGCGCCACGTTCAGCTCGCTGCCGTACTTCCTGACCCTGTACTTCCAGGAGGTGCGCGGGTACGGCGCGTTGGCGACCGGCCTGGCCTTCCTGGTTCCCGCCGTCGTGGTCGCGGTGGGGACACAGGCCGGGGAGCGGGCCGTCGCGGCCGTCGGCGTGCACCGCACGCTGGCCGGCGGGATGGCACTCGGTGCGACGGGGGCCGCCGCTCTCGGCCTCGCCCTCACCCCGCACGGCTCCTACCCCCTGCTCCTCCCGGGCATCGTGCTCGTCGGCCTGGGCCAGGGCGCCGCCTGGACCTGCATATGGATCGCCGCAGGCGCCGGTGTCGACCCCGACGAGCAGGGCGTGGCGTCGGGAATCACCTCCACCGGTCTGCAGATCGGCGGTGCGGTGGGTCTCGCGGTGCTGGTGGCGGTGGCCGGCGCCGTCGGACGGCATCCGGCCGGCGGTCCCTCGGCGGCCGGCCTGCGAACCGCCGTGTTCGCGATAGCGGCGGGGATCGCCTGCGGTGTGCCCCTGGCCCGCGCCGTGCGCGGAACCCCCGCCGCTTCCTAGACAGCGCCGTACGCGGGGCCTCACGGCACCCGTTCTCAGAAAACCCCCACGAAGGAATCGACTCATGAAGATCACCGAACATCCCGGCTCCGCCCTCGGCGCCACGATCGAGGGCTTCGACCACACCAACGCATCGGAGGCGGACGTCCAGAGGCTCAAGCGGACCGTCTACACGAAGAAGATCGCCGTCCTGAAGGCGCAGGACCTCACTCCCCGACAGTTCCTCGACCTCGGCAGCCGTCTCGGACGCCCGGAGACCTACTACGAGCCGATGTACCACCACCCCGAACTGCCGGAGATCTTCGTGTCCTCCAACGTCCCGGAGAACGGCAGACAGATAGGCGTGCCGAAGACCGGCACGTTCTGGCACGCCGACTACCAGTTCATGCCCGATCCCTTCGGCATCACCCTCATCCACCCCCAGGTCGTCCCGCTGCGCGACCGCGGCACCTACTTCATCGACATGGGCCGGGCCCACGCGAAACTGCCCGAGGATCTCCGGAAGCGGATCGCCGGCACCTACTGCCGGCACTCCGTCCGCAAGTACTTCAAGATCCGCCCGCAGGACGTCTACCGCCCGCTCTCCGAAGTCGTCGAGGAGGTCGAGCGCAATACTCCGGCCGTGCGCCAACCCACCACGTTCACGCACCCCTTCACCGGCGAGACCGTCCTCTACATCAGCGAGGGCTTCACCGTCGGCATGGAGGACGCGGACGGCAGGCCGCTCGACGACGACCTGCTGCACCGCCTGTTCGAGGCCACCGGCCAGCTCGACGACACCTTCGAGCACGGTGACATCCATCTGCAGAGCTTCGAGCAGGGCGATCTGCTCGTCTGGGACAACCGCAGCCTCGTCCACCGCGCCCGGCACACGGCCACCCCGGAACCGACCGTCTCCTACCGCGTCACCGTCCACGACGACCACAAGCTGCACGACGGGATACGAGTGCCATGACCACCACCTCCGCCCAGCGCCCGTACGCCACTGACACCGACCTCCTGGAGCGTGTCCTGGCGCCGTACAAGGCGCACTGCAGGTACCTGACGTCCGCGGTCGTCACGACAGGGCCCAAACACCACGCGGCGCGCTGCGAGTTCGCGATCCCCGAGTCCTGCTACATCGACGACACCGGGCACCTGAACTCGGTCGAGGTCAACATCGCCTACAACCAGATGATGTACTACCTCGTCGCGAAGTCCGTCCGGGAAGGACTCCTGGCCGGGTTCGAGGACTGGACCCTGGACGACTTCTGGCGGCATCAGCTCCCGGACATCCTCATCGCCCGCTTCTCGGGCAGCTTCCGGCGTCCGATCGACCCCCGCTCCTTCTCGGGCGAGATGGAGTTCCTGTCCGTCACCCGGCGCGAGCCCGACGGCCGCAAGCCGTTCCTCCACGCCAAGACCTCCTACCGCTACTGGGACGCCGACGGCGGACGCTGCGACGGCGAGGCGACCCTCGCCTTCGTCAACCTCCCCTGACCCGGCCACCGAAGGGACCGCCCATGGAAACCCTCGTCGAGACCGTCCGCTTCCACGCCGAACACCGGCCCGACGCCCCGGCCGTGCTCTGCGAAGGCCGCAGCCTGTCCTACGGCGCCCTGCACCACGAGAGCAACCGCATCGCCCACGCCATCCGGGCAGCCGGACTCGCCGAGGGCGACCGCGTGGCGTACCTCGGCAGGGAGTCCGAGCACTACTACGAGATCCTCTACGGCTGTGCCAAGAGCGGCACCGTGCTGGTCCCCGTCAACTGGCGGCTCACCGCACCCGAGGTGAGCCACATCCTCCAGGACTCCGGAACCGGACTCCTGTTCCTGGAGCCGGAGTTCGCGCCGATCGTGGCACGCATGCCGACCGCGCCGCCCGAGACGGTCGTACCGCTGGAGACCATCACCGCGTGGAGCGCACAACACCCCTGCACAGAACCGGAGTTCGCGGCCGAATCCGGGACACCGGTCGCCCAGCTCTACACCAGCGGCACCACCGGACTCCCCAAAGGCGTCGTCCTCGCCCACCGCAGCTTCTTCGCCGTCCGTGACGCCCTGGTGCGCGAGGGACTCGACTGGATCGACTGGCGGGACGGTGACATCGCGCTCGTCGGCATCCCCGGCTTCCACATCGGGGGCCTGTGGTGGGCCACGCAGAACCTCAACGCGGGTACGACCATCGTGGCGATGCGCGCCTTCGCCGCCCGCCACGCCGTCGACCTGATCCGCGGACTCGGCGTCACCACCGCCTGCGTGGTGCCCGCGATGCTCCGCCTGCTGCTCACCGAACCGGGCGTGAGCGCACAGGACTTCACCACGCTCCGCAAAATCGTCTACGGCGGCTCGCCGATCTCCGAGAACCTGCTGGAGGAGAGCCTCACCGTCCTTGACTGCGAGTTCGCCCAGATCTACGGCCTCACCGAGACCGGCAACACCGCCCTGTGTCTGCCACCGGCCGACCATGTGCCCGGCGGACCGCGCATGCAGGCCGCGGGCCGCCCCTATCCGGGCGTCCGCGTCAAGGTGATCGACGACAAGGGCCGACCGCTGCCACCGGGCGAGATCGGAGAGGCCTGCCTGCACACCCCGGCCCGCATGGTCGAGTACTGGGGCCTGCCCGACAGGACCGCCCAGACCCTGGTCGACGGGTGGATCCACACCGGCGACGCCGGGTACCTCGACGAGGACGGCTACCTTTTCATCCAGGACCGGATCAAGGACGCCGTCCTCGTCGCCGGCGAGAACGTCTACCCCGCCGAGATCGAGAACGTGCTGGAGCACCACCCGGGCGTGGCCGAGGCCGTGATCGTCGGAGCCCCCGACGAGCGCTGGGGCGAACGCGTCCACGCCTTCGTCGTCCCCGCTCCCGGCGAGCGGCCGAGCCCACGGGACCTGCACACGTTCCTCGTGCCGCGGCTGGCCGCCTTCAAGCTGCCCTCGCGCTACGAGTTCATCGACCGCGTACCGCGCAACCCCAGCGGCAAGATCCTCCGCCGGGAGCTGCGCGACCGCTTCTGGGGCGACTCCGCCCGCAAGGTCAACTGACGCCGCCGACACCGCCGTGGAGAGAGACCATGCCTCAACCCCTCACCCTCGACAGCTTCCGCGCCGACCTCGCCGAGTTCCTGTACCTGAGCCCCGACGAAGTCGACCTGGACGAGAACCCGCTGGACGCGGGCCTCGACTCCCTGCGCATCGTCACCCTGCTCGAACGGTGGCAGTCCGCCGGTGCCGACGTCAGCTTCGTGGACCTCGCCGAGCGCACCTCCTTCGCCCAGTGGTGGCGGCTGCTGGCCGAACGCCAGGGAGGAGAGAACCATGCCGACACCTAGACACGCACGCCGCCATCCGCTGCTGGCCGCGCAGGAAGGCATCTGGACCGGCCAGCAGCTCGACCCGGACAGTCCCGCCTACAACACGGCCGAATACGTGTGCATAGAGGGGTCCGTCGACGCGGCCGTCTTCGAACTCGCCCTCCACCACGTGGTCGCCGAGACCGAAGCCCTCAACGTCACCTACGAGACGGACGGGGCAGGGCGCCCCTGGCAGCTCGAAACCCCGGTCACCGACTGGCAGTCGCACACCGTCGACCTCACCGGCGAACCGGACCCGCGCGGCGCCGCGCTCGCGTGGATGGCCGAGGACCTGGCCCGGCCCGTGGACCTGGCCCGGGGACCCGTGTTCGGCCACGCCCTGCTGAAGACCGGAGACGAGCGGTATCTCTGGTACCACCGGGTGCACCACATCGCCCTCGACGGCTTCGGCCTCTCCCTGGTCGCCCGCCGTGTGGCCCGGGTCTACACCGCCCTCATGGCCGGCGAGCCGATACCGGACAGCGGCTTCGGCACACTGGACTCCGTCCGCGCCGAGGAACAGGCGTACCGGGAGAGCGACCGGCACGCCGGGGACCGCGCCCACTGGAACACGCGGTACGCCGACCGACCCTCGGTGGCCTCACCGGCCGGCCGGTCCGCGCTGCCCGCCCGCACCTTCCACCGCCGCGTCACCGACCTCGAACCGGACCAGGTGGACGCACTGCGCACGGTCGCCCGAGAGCTGTCGGTGACCTGGTCCGAAGTCCTGCTCGCGGTGACGGCGGCCCATCTCCACCGCGTCACCGGTGCGGCGGAGACCGTCCTGAGCCTGCCCGTCATGGGCCGCCTCGGCTCGGTGTCGCTGCGTGTACCGGCGATGGTGCGCAACATCCTGCCGCTGCGGGTGTCCGTCACCGCCGACGACAGCCTGCGCGACTTGGCGGCCCGCGTCTCCGGCGAACTCCGCGCCGGACTGCCGCACCAGCGCTACCGCTACGAACAGCTGCGCCGCGACCTGAAGTTGGTGGGCGGGCAGCGGCGCCTGTCCGGGCCCGGTGTCAACATCATGCCGTTCGCGTACGATCTGCGGTTCGCCGGACACCGCAGCACCGTCCACAACGTCTCCGCCGGTCCCGTCGACGACCTGGCGGTCAACGTGTACGACCGCTCGGACGGAACCGGACTGCGGATCGCGACCGACGCCAACCCCGACCTGTACGACGAGACCGAAGTCGCCGCCCTCCACACGGGGTTGCTCGCTCTGCTGGCCGAGGCGGTGGCCGCTCCCGACCGGCCCCTGAGTCCGCCGTCCGCACTGGTTCTCGACGGCGGTCCACTGCCCGCCCCCGCCCGCCCGGTGCTGAGCCTGATCGCCGACCACGCCACCCACCGGGGCGCCGTGGCGGCCGTGGAGCACGCCGGGGACAGCATCACGTACGCACGGCTGTACGCCGACGCACGCGAGCTGGCCCTCCGGCTGACGGCGCGGGGTGCCGGCCCGGACACCCTGGTGGCCGTGGCGCTGCCGCGGGGGATCGGTGCCGTCACCGCGGTCCTCGGCGTGCTGCTCGCGGGCGCGGCCTACTGTCCTCTCGACCCGGCCGCTCCGCCCGACCGGACGGCACGGCTGCTGAGCGGGACCGAGCCCGTCCTGGTCCTGACGACGACCACCTGGGCGGACACCTTCACGGGCACACCCGTACTCGCGCTCGACCAGCCGGACTCGCCGTCCGGCCCCGCCCCGAGACCTCCCTCGCCCCAGGACCCCGCCTACGTCATCCACACCTCCGGCTCCACCGGCCGCCCCAAGGGCGTCGAGATCAGCCACGGCGCCCTGGCGAACTTCGTGACCGGGGCGACCCACCGCTACGGGCTGAGCAGCGACGACCGCGTCCTGCAGTTCGCGCCGCTCCACTTCGACGCCAGCGTGGAGGAGATCCTCCTGACGCTCTGCGCCGGAGCCACCCTCGTCGTCCGTACCGACGACATGACGGAGTCGGTCCCGCGGTTCCTGGACGCGTGCGCGCGCCTGCGGATCAACGTGCTGGACCTGCCCACCGCCTACTGGCACGAACTCGCCCACGCCCTCTCGACGGGCACGGCCGCCCTGCCCGCGGGCGTACGGACCGTCGTCATCGGCGGTGAGGCCGCGCTGCCGGAACGGGTGGAGCGCTGGCGCAAGGCCGTCGGCACCTCGGTCCGGCTGTTCAACACCTACGGCCCGACCGAGGCCACCGTGGTCGCCACCGTCGCCGACCTGCACGACCCCGGGCTCGCCCAGGGCGCCGTACCCATCGGGCTGCCACTGCCCGGCACCAGGGCCGCCGTCGTCCGCGGGGAGTTGTACCTCCTGGGCGACAACCTGGCCCTCGGCTACCGGGGGACCGAAGTCCGCGACACCGCCCGGTTCGCGCCTCTCGCGGCGCTTCCGGGAGCGCCCCGCGCCTACCGTACGGGCGACCTGGTGGACATCGGTGACGACGGGCAACTGCGGTTCCTCGGCCGAGCGGACGAGGAATTCAAGATCAGCGGTCATCGTGTGCACCCGGCCGAGGTGGAGAGCGCGCTGCTGACCCATCCCCGGATCCGTGAGGCGGCCGTCGTCGGCCGGACGATGCCGGACGGCACCCGCGCGCTCGCCGCCCATCTGGTCACGGACCCCCCGGCCCCGTCCGCCTCCGAGGTGAGGGCTCACCTCCGGGCGAGGCTGCCGGCGGCGATGATCCCCTCGGCCGTCGCCTTCCACGCCCGTCTGCCCCGCACCGGATCCGGCAAGGTCGACCGACCCGCACTGAGCACCGCGCCCGAGCCCCGCGTCCCGACCGCCGGCAGTCGCCTGGAACGGACCGTCATCGGCGTCTGGCAAGGGATCCTGGGCGTCGACGGCATCACCCCCGACGACGACGTGTTCGACCTGGGCGCCCAGTCCCTGCAGGCCATCCAGGCCGCCAACCGGCTCGGCACGGAACTCGCCCGTGACGTACGGGTCGCCTGGCTCTTCCAGCACCCGACGGCGGCGGCACTCGCCCGCTTCCTCGACGAGCGCTCACCCGCCGCCACCGGCCTCCCCGCGGCGCTGCACACCGACACCGTCCTCGACCCGGACATCCGCCCCGGGACAGGCCGGCACACCGACACCCCGGCGCGCATCCTGCTGACCGGAGCCACCGGCTTCGTCGGCGCGCACCTGCTGGCGGAACTCCTGGCCGCCACGGACGCGGAGATCGTCTGCACCGTCCGGGCGCCCACCGGCGACGCGGCCGCGGACCGCGTGCACAAAGCCCTGTGGGAACACCACCTCGGGCTTCCGGAATCCGCGCGGCAGCGCGTCACCGCCGTCCCCGCCGACCTCGCCCGCCCGGACCTCGGCCTCGCACCCGATCTCCTCGATGAACTGGCCGGGACCTGCGACGCCGTCTTCCACAACGCCGCCACGGTCAGCGTCCTGCGCGAGTACGGCACCCTGCGCGCGGTCAACACCGAGTCCACCCGGCACCTGCTGCGCCTGGCGGCCCGACGGACCGTTCCCCTCCACTACGTGTCCACGCTGTCCGTGGCCCCGCCGGCGAGCCTCGACGCCGAGGTGCGAGAGGAGTTCCTGCCACCGCACGCGGGCCTGCGTCACGGCTACCAGCAGTCGAAGTGGGCCTCCGAACGCCTGCTCGAACAGGCGGCCGAGCGTGGTCTGCCGGTCACCGTGCACCGTCTGGGACGCGTGGTCGGACCCGCCGGCTCCGGGTACGTCAACGCCGACGACTTCCTGTGGAGCGTGCTGCGCGCCGGTCTCCCGGCGGGAATCCTCCCGGAGTTGTCCGAGGACGAGACCTGGACACCGGTCGACCACATCGCCAGGTCCGTGGTGCATCTGGCCCGCACGGCCGCCGGGCCCGTCTTCAACCACGCGGCCGTTCCGCGGGTCCGGCTGAGCGACCTCTACGACTGGGTGGAGGAGTACGGGTACGCCGTACGACGCCTGCCGCTCACCCGATGGCGCGACCAACTGCCCCCGTCGTCCGGGCCCGCCGCCACCCTGCTCACCTTCTTCGACGCCCACGACACCACCGGGAGCGGTACACCCGACCTGCGCCTCGGACACGTCCGCGCCGACAACGTCCGCCAGGGCCTGCGCGGCAGCGGCATCACCTGTCCGCCCGTCGACCGCGACCTGGTCTTCCGGTACCTCGACCACTGCGTGACCACCGGCAAGCTGCCCGCACCGGCCGGACACGATCCCCGTCCGGCCTCCCGGAAGCAGTGGTCGGACCGCGTCGGGAACTCGAGACCACCGCGCCACGACTACTGCAACGGAACACCACCGAGCCTGTGAGCAAGGAGCCACCATGTCCATCAAACGGCCGGTCGCCGCGGTGCTGACCGCGGCCCTGTGCCTGGTCACGACGGCATGCGCCGACTCCTCGACCGAGGGGAGGACGAACGGCGACGGGACCGAGGCCGCGTCGAGGACCGGGCACCCGGTGACCCTCGAGAACTGCGGCCGGTCCGAGACCTTCAAGAAGGCACCGAGTCGGGTCGTCGTGATGAACGGCGCCTCCGTGGCGGAGGTTTCGACCCTGCTCGCCCTCGGCCTCGGGGACCGAATCGTCGCCAACGAGCAGAACTACGGCATGAGCGAGGTACCGGGCCGGGCCAAGGCCGTCACGGCGCTGCCGACCGGACACATCGAACTCAACGACGCCTACGACATTCCCCGCGAGGCCATGCTCGGCCTGCGCCCCGACCTGGTGCTGTCCACGACGTCGTACGGTTTCGACGAGAAGAACGGCTTCGCCACCCGTGACCAGTTGGGGCAGGTCGGGGCCAACACCTATGTCTCACCCCAGGGTTGTGATCAGGACACCTCGAAGATGACCGTCGCCGACAGTTACACGCTGCTGCGTGACATGGGGAAGGTCTTCAACGTCCCCCGGCGGGCCGAGAAGCTGATCGCCGCCTCCCGGAAACACATCGACGAGGTGGCAGCCAAGGTCAAGGGCAGGAAGAGGCCCAGGGTCATGGTGCTCTTCTCCAACATGTCCATGGGCGGCAACGACTTCAGCTCCGTCGTCGCCCACGGCATCTACAACGACATCCTCACCAGGGCCGGCGGTGCCAACGCCTTCGAGTCGGCCTCCAGGACCGCCTTCGCCGACCTGAGCAAGGAGAAGGTGGCCGCCACCGACGTCGACGCACTCGTCGTCATCGGCTACCACGACCCCGACCCGGCGGCCTACGCCAGGAAACTGCTGAAGGAGTTCCCCCAGTGGCCGGCCGCCAGGAAGAACACGTTCGTGGTCCTGTCCGACTCCATGTACCTCGGCCCGAGCAACGACCTGGCCGTGCAGAAGATCGCGCGGATGCTGCACCCGGACGCCTTCTGAACCGACGCGACAGGCTCGGGGCCGTTCTGGCCTTCACCCTCCTGCCCGGCGCGTTGATCGCCACCATGATCGTGGCGATCAGCATCGGAGCGGTCACCGTTCCGCTCGATGACGTCTGGGGCATCGTCTGGCACCACATCACCGGGCAGGGCACGGCCGCCGACCTCGCGACCGACCAGATCGTGTGGAACTTCCGCACCCCCAGGGTGGTCCTCGCCGCACTGGTCGGCGCGGGCCTGGCCGTCTCCGGAGCGGTGTTGCAGACCGTGGTGTCCAACCCGCTCGCCGACCCCGTCGTCCTCGGCTTCTCCTACGGCGCCACACTCGGCGCCGTGCTGGTCATCACCCTGGGCGGCGGCGTGGCGCTCGCCGGTCTCGGGGTGTCGGCGGCCGCCTTCCTCGGCGCGGTGGCGGCGGGAGCACTCGTCTTCGCGCTCGGAAGACGCCGGGGCCGGATGGCACCCACCAGACTGGTCCTGGCCGGTGTCGCCGTCGGCTACGTCTTCCTCTCGGCGACGTCCTACGTCCAGCTCCAGGCGACGCCGACCGAACTGCGCACGGTCATGTTCTGGATGCTGGGCAGCGTGGCCGGCGCCCAATGGGGCCGGCTCCCGACCGTCGCCGTGGTGGTCCTGACCGGCACCGCCGTCCTGACACTGTTCGGACGGCGCCTGAACGTCCTGCTGGCGGGCGACGAGTCCGCCACCGCGCTGGGCGTCGACGTCAACCGGCTGCGCGCGACACTCCTGGTGCTCAGCGCACTCCTGACCGGCACGGTCATCGCCGTGGCCGGCAGCATCGGCTTCGTCGGCCTGATGATCCCCCACCTCGTCCGCCTCACCCTGGGCGCCGACCACCGCCGCCTCCTGCCCCTCACCGCCCAGCTGGGCGCCCTCTACCTCGTCCTCGTCGACCTGCTCTCCCGCACCCTCGACCGTCCCAACGAACTGCCACTGGGCATCCTCACCGCCCTGCTCGGCGCCCCCTTCTTCCTGTGGCTGCTGCGCCGCGACAAGGGCCTGGACTGATCCATGAAACTGACCGTCGACCAGCTCCGCATCACCCTGGACCACCGGCCGATCCTGCACGCCGTGAGCCTGGAGGCACGCAAAGGCGACATCGTCGGCCTGGTCGGCCCCAACGGCAGCGGAAAATCCACACTGCTGCGCGCCGTCTACCGTTCGCTCCGCCCGGCGGACGGCGTGGTCGCTGTCGGCGGCGACGACGTATGGGCCCTGTCCGCACGAGCCGCGGCCCGCCGCACCGCCGCCGTCCTCCAGGACGCCACGGGCAGCACCTCCGGGCTGACCGTCACCGAGATCGTCGCGCTCGGCCGCGCCCCGCACCACGGTCTGCTGGGACGCGACGGCGCCGAGGACCACCGGGCCGTGGAGGACGCGATCGACCGGTGCGGCGTGCGGCCCTACGCCGACCGTGACTACGCCTCCCTGTCCGGAGGGGAGCGGCAGCGCGTCCTGCTGGCGAGGGCACTGGCGCAGCAGCCCCGGCTGCTCGTGCTCGACGAGCTGACCAATCACCTCGACATCCGCGCCCGCTTCGAACTGCTGGACCTGATCCGCACCACCGGCGTGACCACGCTCGCGGTCCTGCACGACCTGGACCTGGCCGCCCGGCTCTGCGACCATATGGTCGTCCTGCACGAGGGAACCGTGGTCGTCGCGGGACCGGTCCTCGAAGTGCTCACCCCCGAGATCCTCGCCGACGTGTTCGGCGTACGGGCGTCCGCGGAACGGCACGCCGACGGTGTCGTCCGCATCACCTACGGTGCGCAGCCTCTCGCCGCCGGCAAGGACCGACGGCTATTCGAGGGGGAGGACGGC
The DNA here is from genome assembly GCF_043079785.1 of Streptomyces sp. NPDC015139. Taxonomy (NCBI): domain Bacteria; kingdom Bacillati; phylum Actinomycetota; class Actinomycetes; order Kitasatosporales; family Streptomycetaceae; genus Streptomyces; species Streptomyces sp. NPDC015139. Next base: position 113,685 of record NZ_JBIBUW010000012.1, read on the forward strand.
TTCGACCGTGGTGCCGCCGGAGGAGTTCGCGTGGAGGGTGAACGTGCCTCCCATTCCCTCGACGCGGGCACGATGTGAGGCGATGCCGATATGCCCGGAAGAAAGACTTCTGGTCATGGCGTCGGGGGGAATTCCGATGCCGTCGTCCTGGATCGACAGCCGTACACTCGCCGAGTTGTTCTTCTGCAGGGTGACGGTGACGTTTTTCGCCTGCGCGTGTTTCACGACGTTTTCCAGCAGTTCTCTGGCCAGCCAGTAGAGCGGCCGGTCGGCGCTCCCCGCGGTGGTGATGGCCGCGTGGACCTCGGCGTGGAATCTGCCGCGCTCGGACGCCTGCTGGGTCAGATGTTCCAGGGCGGGTACGAGGCCGCCCGAGACGAGCACCTCGGGGTGCAGCGTCCGTACCGAGGAGCGGAGCTGCCTGCTCGCGGCCGTGAGGGCCTCGTCGGCGCGCTGCAGGGAATCGGTGACATCCTCCGGGCCGCACGCCGCCTCGTCGATGAAGTGCCGGGCAGCGAGGACGTTCTGCAGGGCACCGTCGTGGAGCACTTCCGCGATCTTCCGCTGTTCACGTTCCTCCGCCGCCATGATGCGGTCCAGCAGCCATAGGCGATGTTCCGCGAGTTCCCTGATCGACCGCACCCGGTGCTGCTGGACGTCGGAGAGCAGAACGCAGCCGGCGCAGACCACGAGAATGAACAGGGTGTGGACGAAGATGAAATGCCAGTACGGCTGTTGCATGTGTCCCAGGCTGGTGCCGATGGCATAGCTCGCCGCGGCCAGTACTCCGGAGGCTGCGGTGAGAATCGGCTCCATCTGAAAGGAGGCGAGAACGGGAATGAACAGGAAGATGTCGGCCGAGAGCGGGGAGCTCCAGTTCGGGTCGGAGAAATTCCCGGAAACCGCCATCAACGCCGTGAGCAGTGTCAGGTCGGCCAGCGGGTACACCCAGTTCGGAAACGGCTGGTGCGGTCCGAACGCGGCCCACAGCGTCGCCACGGTCCACAGCCCGTAGACGGCGGCCAACACCACCGACAGCGGTAGCTGCTCCGACGGCGGGAACACCGCCAGATCCACCGCGAACGCGATCACCACGGCGATCCGCAGCAGCGCCTGCCACCGGAACGACCTGCGCAGATGCAGCGCGGGAACCTCGGCCTCCCCTCCGTGACCGGGCGGTCGGCCCTCGTGGGCGGTCGGCAACGCGTTCGGAGTTGTCATCTCATCCTCTAACCGGCTCCTCGCCATGTGTTTCCAGAAGACCTCACGGATCTGGTCCGCACCACTCACGAGGCTCCGCAACCGGTCGGCCGAGGGGGCGAAGCGCGGGTCAGCCGGTCGCTCCACCGGCTGGGGGACGTACAGCGGTGGCCGAAAGAGCTGAAATTAAATCAAGCAAGTTCAACCACGAACTGCAATCCACACAGATCACAGAATTCAGAAATCCGAGGAATCCCCATGATGAACGCTCGACGTCACCTGGCCCGTATCGCCGGTATCTCCTGCCTCGCCGCTCTGGCCGCGGGATCGGTCGGTGTGGCCAGCGCCGAGGCCGCGCCGATGATGAAGCACCACACGGCGTCCCACGCCAGCGACCATCACCACCAGCACAGCTCCGCCCACAACAGCTCCAAGAGCTCCATGAACAGCTCGTCGAAGAACAGCAGCTCCAACAGCTCGTCGAAGAGCAACTCCTCGAAGAGCATGCCCAAGGGCGGAAACACCCAGGGCGGCACGCAGGGCTCCGGCAACGGCAACACTCAGGGCGGGACCCAGGGTGGCGGGAGCGGGAACACCCAGGGCGGGACTCAGGGTGGCGGGAGCGGGAACACCCAGGGTGGCACCCAGGGTGGCGGCAGCGGGAACACCCAGGGCGGTACCCAGGGCTCCGGCAATGGCAACACTCAGGGCGGCACGCAGGGTGGCGGCAGCGGCAACACCCAGGGTGGCACCCAGGGTGGCGGCAGCGGCAACACTCAGGGCGGGACCCAGGGTGGCGGCAGCGGCAACACCCAGGGCGGTACCCAGGGCTGACGGTTGAGACAGGCCGGCACCTCGCACAAGGTCAACTTGTGCGAGGTGCCGGTTCCTCCGTGCCCGCCGCCGCCCGCGACCGGGCGCCACCGTCAGCGGTGTCCGCACCGGCGTTCTCGTCCGCCAGAACCCGCTCCACCTGGTCCCGGATCAACCGTTCGGCCCACATGTCGCCAAAGGGCTCGAACGGCGTCCGCAGCACTCGCAGAATCGGGACCACAGCGACCATCAGCGATCCGCCCGCCACGATCGCGAGCATGGCCAGCGCCAACCGCTCCGCCTTCGGATGGTCCGAGGCCAGCCATGCGAGGCTCGCCACGATCACCACGCCCTGCGCCAGCATCAACACGGACCAGACGCACGCCACCACCACGGTCCACCAGGATTTGAGCGCTCCCACCCCGAGGGCGGGACCGTCCGATTCCAAGAAGGTCCGCGCGGCCGCCCGCCGGTTCTCGGGCGAGAGTTCACGCCACTCCTCGGAGAGACGGCGGTAGCTCGTGAATCCGGTCCTGGCCGAGTTCTGGAGGGACTTGCGGTACGCGCCGACCTCCACAGTGGCGGCGATCAAGATGGCCGAGGCCACGGATGCGGCCGTCGTCGCGAAGTCCTCTGTCATCTGCATCCGGCGAGCTTGCCCGGCAACCACACCGCGGCACCGGACAATTACCCAACGGTTACGTGTGGGCAGGAGCGGCTCAGGGATGTCCCCGCCAGCGGAGGACCTCGAGGGCGGCGCCGACCTCGACCGTGTGCTCGGCGAGGGGGCGCGGCAGCAGTCGTTCCGCGCGGGCGAGGCGCCGTAGCAGCGTGTTGCGGTGGGTGAACAGCCGTACGGCGGCCTGCGTGGCGTTGCACTGCTCGGCGATGAAGACGCGCAGCGATTCGACGACCTCGGGCGGTGCGGTCTCCAGGTCGCCCAGGGTGCGCTTGACGAACCGGTCGGCGCGCTCGGGGTCGGCGGTGAGCAGCGCGACGAGTTCGACCTCGTGGTGGGAGGCCAGCCGGGAGGGCGAGGTCAGGCGGGTGAGCATCTGCTGGGTGGTGAGCGCGTCGAGGTGGCTGCGGCGGAAGCCGTCGATGCCCGGCACCGTGGAGCCCAGGGCGATCCGCACCCCCGGCAGCCTGTCGAGTGCGGCCCGCAGCCGGTCGGTGTCCGGGCCGCCGTGGACCCACACCCACCGGGTGGCGGCGCTGGCGAGGATGTTCAGCGGGCGTGCCTGGCCGGCGGCCTCGGCGAGGGAGTCGGCGGCACGGTCGAGGTGGCGCAGGTCGGCGTCGGGGGCGTCGGTCCAGACGATCGCGGCGGTGTGCGTGGGATCGAGGCCGTAGCCCAGCCGGCTCTCCGCGCGGCGGCGCGTGATCGGGGCGCCCTCCAGCAGCAGGGCGACCGTCTCCCGGCGCTCCGCGTGCGTGCCGCGGGTCAGCTCGTCCCGTTCGGCGCGCATACGGACGGAGATCGCGCTCACCGTGTCGTCGACGAATGCGGCGATGGACCGCAGGGACACGTCGAGCAGCTCGCGCAGTTCCTCGGAATCGGTGGTGAGCGAGCAGGCGACCTGCGTCCACAGCCGTACGGCGACGCTCTCGCCGGCGCGGTAGGCGTCGAGGGCCGACTCGTCCAGGCCGCGCCGGATGAGGTCCCGGGCGACGGCCAGGGGTGCCTCGGTGTCGTTCGCCGGGACCGGTTCACCGGGAGCGCGGACGTTGGCGGCGGCCCAGAACAGCAGGTTGGAGCGGTTGGTCTGGCGGGTGCCCGCGGCGAGCACCGGGTCCGCGGCGATCTGCTGCCTCGCCTGGCCGGTCAGCGTGGCGGCATCGAGCTCGGCGAGCCACTCGGCCGGCGGATTGAGCGCGATCTCGGCACCCTGACGGATGAGCTCCCGGACCCGGGGCGACGGCGTCTTCCACGACATGGCGCCCATCGTAGAGGTGCAGATCGCCACCTCGAACGGGCAGGAGCGGTGCGACATGCCCTTTGCGGTCCTGCGGGCCGCCGCACACCATGGACGCGTCGACCGACAACGCCTGGAGCCGCCAGTCATGTCAACCGCCCCCCAGTCACCCGCCCCGGAGCACCTCGACGTCCTCATCGTCGGGGCCGGGATCTCGGGCATCGGTGCCGCCCGCTATCTGAAGACCGAGCTGCCGTCGAAGCGCTTCGCGATCCTGGAGGCCCGCGAGGCCTCCGGCGGGACCTGGGACCTGTTCCGCTACCCGGGTATCCGGTCCGACTCGGACCTGCACACCTTCGGCTACGAGTTCAAGCCCTGGCGGGACGAGCAGTCCATCGCCGACGCCCCCCGCATCCTGTCGTACCTGCGGGAGACGGTGACCGAGAACGGCCTGGACCCGCACATCCGCTACCACCACAAGGTGCTCGCGGTGTCCTGGTCGACCGAGGACGGGCGGTGGACCGCCGACGTGGAGCACACCGACACCGGGGAACGGATCACGCTGACCGCCGGATGGATCTTCTGCGCCGGCGGCTACTACCGCTACGACGAGGGGTTCACCCCGTCCTTCCCCGGCCGCGACCGGTTCACCGGGCCGATCGTGCATCCGCAGGCCTGGCCCGAGGACCTGGACTACGCCGGCAAGCGGGTCGTGGTGATCGGCAGCGGTGCCACCGCGGTCACGCTGGTACCGGCGATGGCGGGCACCGCAGCGCACGTGACGATGCTCCAGCGGACCCCGACGTACATCCTGTCGGTGCCGCGGAAGGACCTGATCGGCAACGCGCTGAAGAAGTACCTCGGCCCGGAGCGCGGCTACGCGCTCACCCGGCGCAAGAACATCGCCCAGCAGCGCTTCATCTGGAGCTGGTGCCAGCGGCACCCGAAGGCGGCGCGACGGCTGATCCGCTGGATCAACGTTAGGCAGCTGCCCGAGGGCTTCGCCGTGGACGAGCACTTCAACCCGCCGTACGACCCGTGGGACCAGCGGTTGTGCGCCGTGCCCGACGGCGACCTGTTCCGGGCGATCCGCGACGGCGACGCCTCGGTGGTCACCGACCGCATCGCCTCCTTCACCGAGAAGGGCGTCCTGCTGGAGTCGGGCCTGGAACTGGAAGCGGACGTCATCGTCACCGCCACCGGGCTGAACGTGCAGGCCTTCGGCGGCGTCCACGTCACCGTCGACGGCCGGCAGGTGCGGCTCGCCGACACCCTCGCCTACAAGGGCATGATGCTCTCCGGCGTGCCGAACCTCGCGTACGCCATCGGCTACACCAACTCCTCCTGGACGCTGAAGATCGGCCTCCTCTGCGAACACTTCTGCCGGCTGCTGGCGCACATGGACCGGCACGCGTACGACGTCTGCCGGCCCGAACCGGCCGACCCGGACATGCCGACCCGGCCGTTCCTGGACTTCGGCGCCGGCTACATCCGGCGCGCCGTCGACTCCCTGCCCCGACAGGGCGACCGGATGCCGTGGCTGACCTCGATGGACTACCGAGACGACGTCAAACTGCTGCGAGGCAGCGGTGTGTCCGATCCCGAGCTGCACTTCTCCCGTGCCGCCGCCCCCGCGGAGGTGACCGCATGACGGGCCTCGCGCGCGTGGCGTCCACCGAGCAGGACCCCACCGGGGACCGCTTCGTCGACCTGCCGGCCGGGCCGCGGATCTGCTTCCGCGTCGAAGGTCCGGCCGACGGCGTCCCCCTGCTGCTGATCGCCGGGCTCGGGCTCGACCTCACCTCGTGGCCGGACCGGATGGTCGACGGGTTCACCGGCCGCGGCTTCCGGGTGGTCCGGTTCGACAACCGGGACGCCGGCCGGTCGAGCCGCATCGACACCCCGCCGCCGGGCCGGGTGCGGCAGCTCCTCGCCCGGCCCCGGCCGGACGCCTACGACCTCGCCGACATGGCCGCCGACGCCGTCGGCCTGCTCGACTTCCTCGGCATCGACCGGGTCCACCTGGTCGGCATGTCGATGGGCGGCATGATCGCGCAGACCCTCACGGCCCGGCATCCCGAGCGGGTCGCCACGCTCACCTCGATCTTCTCCACCACGGGGAGCCGACGGGTCGGGCAGCCGGCCTGGTCGACCCTCGTCCGGCTGGCCAAGGCCCCGGCCCGCACCGTCGAGGAGTCCGTGGAGCGGCACCTGGCGATGCTCGCCCACATCGGCGGGACGTCGTACCGGCCCGACGAGACCCTCGAACGAGCCTGGGCGACCACCGTCTGGGACCGGTGCGGCGGCAACCGCGCCGGCGCACCGGTGGCGCGGCAGATCGACGCCATCCGCGCCTCCGGCGACCGCACCGCCGAGCTCCGCCGCATCACCGCGCCCACACTCGTCGTGCACGGAGACGCCGACCGCATGGTGCACCCCAGCGGGGGGCGTGCCACCGCCGCCGCCGTCCCCGGCGCCCGGCACATGGAGATCCCGGGCATGGGCCACCATCTCGCCCCCGGCCTCCTCGACCGCCTGGTCGAGCTCACCGGCGATCTCGCCGGCGCCGCCACCGCCCCGGTCACGCCCGCCCCACCGACAGGAGATCCCGTATGAGCAGCGTCCGCGGCAAGGTCGCCGCCGTCACCGGAGCCGGGTCCGGCATCGGCCGGCACCTTGCCTTCGAACTGGCCAAGCGAGGAGCCCGGTTGGCCGTCAGCGATGTCGACGACCTCGGTCTCGACGAAACCGCGGACCGGGCGAAGGCCCTCGGCACCGAGGTCCACGCCGCCCACCTGGACGTCAGCGACCGCGCCGCGGTCGAGGCCTACGCCGCCACCGTCGCCGAGCACTTCGGAGTGGTCCACCAGATCTACAACAACGCCGGGATCGCCGGTGGCGGGCAGTCGGTCCTCGACGCGGAGTGGGAACTGTACGACCGGACGCTGGCGGTCAACCTGTTCGGCGTCATCCACGGCACGAAGGCGTTCCTGCCGCACCTGATCGCCTCCGGCGACGGCCACGTGGTCAACGTCTCCAGCCTCAACGGATACCTCGCACAGCCCACCCTGTCCGCCTACTGCGCGAGCAAGTTCGGCGTCCGCGGCTTCACCGAGGCGCTGCGCACCGAGATGCTCGCCGGCCGTCACCCGGTCCGGGTGAGCGTGGTCCACCCGGGCGGTGTGAAGACCAACATCGCGACCGCCGCGCTGGAACAGGCCCGAGCACGCGGCCTCGCCCCGACACGCCAGCAGCTCGACCGCGCCCGTGTCTACAACGAGAAGCTGCTGAAGATGCCCGCCGAACAGGCGGCCCGCATCATCGTCGACGGCGTCGAGGCCGGCCGTCCCCGTATCCGGGTCGGCACCGACGCCAAGATCGTGGACCGGCTCGTACGACTCGCTCCCGGCCGGTACCCCCATCTGGCCGTCGCGCTGGAGCGGCGGAAGTTCGGCCGCGGCTGACCGTCGACGTCCCTTCGCGCCGACCGACCGGCCGGCCGGCGGAGGAGGTGGTGCGGGGCCGCCTTGCGGCCTCGGCCGCCCTTCCGCCCGCCGCGACGTATCGGACCGGGTGGGGACGGGTACCGGGGGCGGGGGAGCACATCGCCCGCAACCGGAGGAACGAGATGCTTTCGGCTGGATCACGCACGGTCGTCGTCCGGCGACGGGGCCCGCGATGACCGGACCGGCCCCGTCCGAGGGGCCACCGAGCCACGCCGGACTGATCACCTTCGGCCACAGCACAGCGGACCGGACCACGCTGGCCGAACTCCTCCGAGGAGCCGGTGTCACCGCCGTCGTGGACGTCAGAACCGCGCCCGGCAGCCGCCGCAACCCCGACCTGTCACGGCAGCGGCTGGCCGAGTGGATGCCGGAGGAGCACCTCGACTACCGGTGGGAGCAGCGGCTGGGCGGATGGCGCAAGCCGTCGCCGGACTCGCCGGACACCGTCTGGCGCAACGACTCCTTCCGCGACTACGCGGGGCACACCCGCAGCCCGGAGTTCGTCGCCGCCATGGACGAGCTGATGCGGCAGGCGGGTGAGGCACGCACCGCGGTGATGTGCAGCGAGGCCGTGTGGTGGCGATGCCACCGCCGCCTGATCGCGGACTTCGCCGTACTGGCCCTGGGCGAGCCCGTCCGCCACCTCATGCACGACGGACGCCTCACCGCGCACACCCCGACGCCCGGCGTGCGCCTGCGCGACGACGGCCTCCTCGTCTACGACGACGCTCCGTCGGTGGGCGCGGCCACCCTCTTCTGACGTGCACGTCGGCGAGACCGGCCGGCCGTACCGAGGCACTACGGGTGCCGGGCGCACACACCGAACGGTACGGCGCCGCTCCGCAGGGTACCCAGGACAGGCCACGCGGCGGATTCCGTGCGGCTAACCAGGAGGCCGGCATGGACGCTTCGATGGACCGGGTCGCGCGGCCGTGGGGACTGCGCACCCCCTACAGCCGCCGCGAGCCGTGGCCGCCACGCGTGGACACGTTCCTGGAGGCCGGTGTCGAGGCCGAAGCGGTACAGCACTGGGTGCAGGCCGCGTCGATTCTCCACTCGGACGGCGACGCCATGGACATCGCCGTGAAGGACGGGCGCATGGTCGGTGTGCGCGGACGGATCGACGACCGGGTCAACCGGGGTCGGCTGGGGCCCAAGGACCTCTTCGGGTGGCAGGCGAACGGGTCGCCGGACCGGCTGACCACCCCCCTGATCCGGCAGCACGGGCACCTCGTGGAATGCGACTGGGACACGGCCATGGAGCGGATCGTCGCCCTTTCGCGCGAGCTGCTGGCCGACCGCGGCCCCGCTTCCCTCGGCTTCTACACGAGCGGCCAGCTGTTCCTGGAGGAGTACTACACCCTCGCCGTGCTGGCCCGGGCCGGGATCGGCACCAACCACCTCGACGGCAACACCCGCCTGTGCACGGCCACCGCGGGCGAGGCACTGAAGGAATCCTTCGGCTGCGACGGCCAGCCCGGCTGCTACGACGACATCGACCACGCCGACGTCATCGCCCTGTTCGGCCACAACATCGCCGAGACCCAGCCCGTGCAGTGGATGCGCGTCCTCGACCGGCTGGCCGACAGCGACCCGCCGCGTCTGCTGTGCGTCGACCCACGGCCCACGCAGGTCGCCCACCATGCCGAGGTGCACCTGGCTCCGCGCCTAGGAACGAACGTCGCCCTGCTCAACGCCCTCCTGCACGAGATCATCCGCACGGACCGGGTCGACCACGACTTCGTCACGGCGCACACGGTCGGCTTCGAGGAACTGGTACGGCGGGTGGAGCGCTGCACGCCCGAGTGGGCCGCCGGGATCTGTGACGTACCGGCCGCGCCCATCGGCGAGGCGGCCGAACTCCTCGGCTCGGCCGACCGGCTCCTGTCCACGGTGCTGCAAGGGGTGTACCAGTCCCACCAGGCCACCGCCGCGGCCGTGCAGGTCAACAACCTGCACCTGATCCGCGGGATGCTCGGCCGCCCCGGCGCCGGGGTCCTGCAGATGAACGGCCAGCCCAGCGCGGAGAACACGCGCGAGTGCGGGGCCAACGGCGACCTGCCGGGCTTCCGCAACTGGCAGAACGACAGTCACGTCGCCGATCTGGCCCGCGTGTGGAACGTCGAACCGCAGACGATCCCCCACTTCGCACCGCCCACCCACGCCATGCAGATGTTCCGCTACGCCGAACAGGGCACGATCCGCATGCTGTGGATCAGTGGCACCAACCCGGCCGTGTCCCTGCCGGAGTTGTCCCGCATCCGCGCGATCCTGTCCCAGGAGCGGCTCTTCGTCGTCGTACAGGATCTGTTCCTCACCGAGACCGCTCAGCTGGCCGACGTCGTCCTGCCCGCGGCGACCTGGGGTGAGAAGACAGGCACGCTCACCAACGCGGACCGCACCGTGCACCTGTCCGACCGGGCCGTCCGCCCACCCGGCGAGGCCAGGTCCGACCTCGACATCTTTCTCGACTACGCCGCCCGTATGGACTTCCGCGACAAGGACGGCGGTCCGCTGATCACCTGGTACGACCCGGAGTCCGCCTTCGAGGCGTGGAAGCGGTGCAGCGCCGGCCGGCCCTGCGACTACACCGGCCTCACCTACGACCGGCTGCGCGGCGGAAGCGGCATCCAGTGGCCGTGCGACGACCGGGCCCCGGACGGCACGAACCGCCTCTACACCGACGGCATCAGCTGGGCCCACCCCGACCAGTGCGAAAGCTACGGCAAGGACCTGGTGACCGGCGCGCCGAACGAGGCGGTCGAATACCGCTCCCTGAACCCCGACGGCAAGGCCCTGATCAAGGCCGCCGATTACCTGCCGCCCCATGAACTGCCCGACGACGACCATCCGTTCCAGCTCACCACCGGCCGGACCGTCTACCACTTCCACACCCGGACGAAGACCGCCCGCGCCCCACAGCTGAACGCGGCCGCTCCCGACGTCTGGGTGGAGGTGTCCGCTGTCGACGCGGCCCAACTCGGCCTGGACGAGGGGGACCTGGTCGAGGTCACCACACCACGCGGCTCCGTCCGAGGACGCCTGCGGGTGACCGGCATCCGCCAGGGACTGCTGTTCATCCCCTTCCACTACGGCTACTGGGACACCAGGGCGGGTCACGGACCGAACGGCGACACCCCAGGACGGGCCGCGAACGAATCGACGATCACCGACTGGGACCCGGCCTCGAAACAACCGCTGTTCAAGACCGCCGCGGCGGCACTCCGCCTGGTCGAACGCGGTCGGGGCACACCGGCCCCGGCGCCGACGACGACCGCGTCCGCGCCGGTGCACGCCGACGCCGTACTGGCCACTGTCGGAGGACCGTCCGCCGTCGTCGCGCAGACCGCGGAGCCGGCCCGGGACAACCGTACGGAGGACGCGCCGTGAACGGCATCACCCTCAGCCTTGGCGTGCTGCACCACGGGGAGAAGCACCTGGCCAGAGAACTCCGACTGGTGGCCGACCGCCACCGCACCGACCACGAGGTGCACCACGTCGCGACCGACCTCGCCCGATGGTCCGAGGAACACGCGCTGCGACTGGCCCAGGCCGCTCACGACCAGGGCCTCGACCTCGACGACTCCTCGGGGACGAGCTCCGGCGTCCTCGCCGAGCTCAGGCGGAAGGCGGCCGAAGTGGTCGGACACCGTCCCGAGCCGGGTCTGCTCCTCCTGCGCGACCTGCGCGCACTGCATCTCGACGCCACGGAGAACTCCCTGCACTGGGAGATGCTCGCCCAGGTCGCACAGGCCACCAGGAACGAGGGGCTGCTGACCCTGGCCTCGGAGTGCCATCCGCGGACGCTGCGGCAGATCCGCTGGACCAACACCATGATCAAGAACCTGTCGCCGCAGATCCTGGCGAGCCTCTGAGACCGCGCCGGGCACCTGCGTACGGCAGCCGGATCCCGGCGTCCCTCACGTCCGGTGGTCGGAAGCCGTCACGATCCCGTAGGTGACCAGTCCGTACATCACATGCGGTATCACGTCCGACACCCAGTCCTTCGCCGACCAGGTCCTCGGATCGCTCACGCCCAGCCGGGCCATCGGCAGGTCGGTCGCGGCCATGGCGAGGCCACCGGTCACGACACCACCCAGCCACCAGGGCATCCGTACGCCGGCCTGACGCATCAGCGAGACGGCCACGCCCATCCCGCAGCCGACGGCGATACCCGACAGCGCACCGAGGCCCGAGAGGCGGTTGTCCCGGGTCTCGCCCGCTCCGGCGACCGGATGCCCCGTGTCCTGGGCGATCTTCTCCACCACCTCGGCCGGGGCCTGGCTCGACGGCCTGCCTCGCACCGCCATGTCGGCATAGGTCACGGCGTTCAGTACGGTCGTGCCGGCGGCGCCTGCCGCGCCTCCGCGCACCACGCTCTCGATCATGCCGGGCTGATTTCCCACAGCGCTCACTCCCGAATCGGGGCCATGCGGACGGAGGGGCGTCACGGCACCCCTCCCTCCGATTTTCCCGCGAACGGAGACGGACGGCGCGGCGACGCCTGAGGGCCGCCGCTGCGGGGTGTCTCGCCCGCCGTACCGGGAGGAGCGCGAGGCGAGGCGCCTGCCCTGCGAAGGGCTCACCCGCTTCGCCTCGCGGTTTCTTGGCTCAGGCGTCGTCCAGGCCGAACGCGACCCGCAGTCCGTTGGCGATGATGCGGCCGCCGTTGAGGGCGGCGCCCTGGTCGGCGCCGTAGCAAGTCCATTGCGTCAGGTAGCCGTTGCTGGTTTTGATGACGACCGTGATGGTGTCGACGCCGTCACCGTCGCGCTGCAGGTTGAACCACGCGTCGGGAACGTTCGCGTTGCTCCTGCTGCGGTCGAAGCCTGCGCCGTACGGGTCGAGGTCGACGACCGTGCATCCCTGGACCTTCTGGACATACCCTTGCGGGCCGATGGCGCACGGCTCATCGCCCGCCAGTCGCTTGCGGAGCCGGCCGGCCATGTAGCCGTCCGGGTCCTTGTACACGCTGATCACCTCGCCGGTGAGTGGATTGTTCTTGAGCTTGCCGTCCCACTCGCCCTTGGTGATGTAGCAGTTGCGGCGATCCGCGGGCGAGGAGCTGGTCGGATCGCCCACGTACGGGCCGCCGCCGTGCACGGCGATGTAGGCGTCGTGCTTGGTGATGTTGCTGTAGGTCCGCATGGTCATGAACGCACACGGGTCGGGTGTTCCGGCGTCGATGGCCTGCCGCTCTTTCGCGAGGTCCTTCCCGTCGTCGTCCCTCTTCGCCGTAGCCGCATCCTCATCGGGCGGCAGCCGGGCGCTGTTGACGACGTGCCAGTCACCGTCACGCTCGGCCCCCGAGGGGGAGGGCGGAGCGCTCTGGGACGAACGGGCGACCGCCGGGCCCTTCGCGGCGGAGGTGCCGGCGTCCTCCGTACCGCCGCACCCCGACGCGCTCAACGACAGACAGGCGGCGCCGGCCATGGACAGGGTGGTGATGTGCCACTTACGCACGAAGGCCTTCCTCGAGCAGACGATTCTGGCGTCACGGGCCAGGTGACGGGCGCGGCTCCGGCCGAGAGCCCACCCGGGTGCAGAATGACAGACGGTGTCACCCTCTGTGAGGAGTTTGCGACAATCCGCATCGGCAATAGGAACCGGACACGGTGAGCAGCCCGAGCGCGGCGAGCACCCCCGTTCCCACCTGGCACGCCAGCAGCCCCACCGTGGCCACCCGGTCCACCTGCCATGCCATCTTCCGGGAGCGTAGGACCAGCGAGGGCCAGCGTGTGGGGCAGCTTGCGCCGTGCATCGATCCTTGCCGCACAAGGGGCCGGCTCCGAGCCGGCGGTGGCCGAAACGCCGAGCCCGCCGCGTCGGCTGACCGATCGGGGAACACAGCGCCGCCCCGCCGCGGGGAGGGCGGCGGGGCAGTGGGTCGGAGATCTTCACCTGGGGTGTCTGCCGGGCGTGCTCACTTGACGACGACGTCGGGCGGGGGCGGCGGAGCGGGGGCGTCCGGTGCGGAACCGCCGGTGTCGGGCTCGGGGGCGGGCTTCTCGGGCGGCGGGGTGCTGCCGGTGCCGTCCGGGGTGCTGGAGCCGCCGCCGCTGTCCGGGGGCGGGGTCTTCCCGTCGGGGCACGGCGGGCCGTTCTTGCCGTTGGTGCCCGTGCCGTTGCTGCCGTTGGTTCCCTTGCCGCCGCAGGAGCCCCTGCCCCGGCCGCCGGTGCCGCCGGTGCCGGTGCCGCCCGGGGCGGTGCAGACGGTGGCGTCGCCACCGGTGCCGTTGCCGCCGTTGCCGCCGGTGCCGTTCCCGGCGCGGCAGGTGTCGTGGTCGCCGTGGTCCTTGTGGTGCCGGTCGCCGTGCTCGTCGTGCTTCTTGTGGTGATCGCCCTTGCGGTGGTCACCGTGGTCCTTCTTGCCGCTGCCGTGGTCGTCGTGCTTCGCCGAGGCCGCCATCGAGTGCGGTGCGGTGGCGGCGACCGCGCCGCCTGCCGGGATCAGAACCATGCCGAGGGGGAGCAGGATCGAGGCGGCGGCCATGGCCAGGCCGTGCTTCCGGACGTTGCGGGTCATGAGGAGTGCCGTTTCCTTGGAGATCGGGGATGTACGGGGCTCGGAATCGAGGATCAGGGGGTGGGTGGCGCGGCCGGTGGTCGCGCCACCCACCCCCGTCGTTCACTGGCTGCCGTCAGCGGCCTGGGCCTCAGGCAGTGGCATCGCCGCCGTTTCCGCCGGTCGCGTCCCCGCCGCCATTGCTCGTGGCGTTGCCGCCGTTTCCACCGGTCGCATCGCCACCGCCATTGCTCGTGGCGTTGCCGCCGTTTCCACCGGTCGCATCACCCCCGGCATTGGTCGTGGCGTCGCCGCCCTTGCCGCCCGTCGCGTCGCCGCCGGCATTGGTGGTCGCATCGCCGCCGTTTCCGCCGGTCGCATTTCCGCCGCCCTTGGTCGTGGCGTCGCCGCCGTTTCCGCCGGTCGCGTTCCCGCCACCGTTGGTGGTGGCGTTGCCGCCGTTTCCGCCGGTCGCATTTCCGCCACCGTTGGTCGTGGCATTACCCCCGTTACCACCCGTCGCATTGCCCTTTTTCTTCTCGTGCTCCTTCTTGTGCTGGCTCTTCTTGTGATGATCCTTCTGATCGTGGTTCTTATGGTGGGCGGCCACCGTCGTCACGACCGAGTCGGGCATCGTGCCCGCCGACGCGGCGGTGGCCGGAAGGATGATTCCGCCGGCGACGACCACGGCCGAGGCGACGAGGGTCGAGATACGGAAGCCGCGCTTGGTACGGATTTCCGGGGTGGTGTGGGTGGTGCGCTGCATGGTCATCTCCTACTTGATATGGGGACCTTTTCGGCTTCCGGTCTTTCCGGTGCGGCCCGTGCTTCAAGTAGGCCCGAATGCGAGAACGGGGTCACGTTCCGAGGACTCGGGACTTGACGAAGAGAGGGCCGGCCGTGACCATGCCGTCCCCGCCGGCCCGGACCGGCCCGCCGGGGCGGCTCGGCATGACGCGGCGGGCCGGCTGGTCGGGCAGCCGCTCTGGAGGGGGTAGAGTGGTCTTACCGACGCGGGGTGGAGCAGCTCGGTAGCTCGCTGGGCTCATAACCCAGAGGTCGCAGGTTCAAATCCTGTCCCCGCTACCAATCGAAGGGCTCGGCCGATCAGGCCGGGCCCTTCGCGCATTTCAGGGCAACGCCGGGCGCCGGCCGCCATGAGCCGACAGCCGCCGCCGTCCGAGCACGGCCGGGCGCGGGCATTGGAGTGATCAGCACACCGGACGGTGGCGTGGTTCCCGCACCCCGTCGCAGCGCTTCCTAAGGTCGGCGAGAGGACGTTCGGCAGGGCGCCGGCTGTCGATGGCAGATGGGTGAATCGTGGAGCACACCACCGCGACGTCACGAACGGACACGGCTTTGCCCGGAGCCGACCGCACGCGCAGATGGACCGGGCGGCTGGCGGGCGCCGCGAGCCTCCTCATGGTCTGTGCGCTGTCGATCCCCTCCGCCGGCGCCGTGCAAGGCGACGCGCGCGCGTCTGCCGAGGCAGCACTGTTCGTGTCCGACTACGGCAACAACCGAGTGGTCACGCTGCCGGCCGAGGGAGACGAACAGGCGACCGTTCCGCTCGACGGTGTGGTACGTCCGACCGGTCTGGCATGGGATGCCGAGTGCGACCTCTACGTCTCCGACACGGGCAACAACCGGGTCGTGAAGCTGGCCGCGGACGGCACGCAGTCCACGGTGCCCGCGGGCGACCTCTCACGCCCCCTGGGCCTCGCAGTCGACAGAAGCGGGAACCTGTTCATCGCCGACAGCTTCGACAACCGCGTCGTGCGGGTGACCCCTGACGGGCGGCGCAGCACCCTCCCGACGACCGGCCTGCTGCACCCCTGGGGGCTCGCGCTCGCCGGCGACGGCAGCCTGTACGTCTCGGACTTCATCAACAACCGGGTGGTCAAGGTGGCGGTGGACGGAAGCGGTCAGACCACCGTGCCCACGGTGGGCCTCTCCCAGCCGACCGGACTGGCCCTGAACGCCGGCGGCGACCTCTACATCTCCGACAGCGGGAACGACCGCGTGGTGAAGGTGGCGCGGCGCGGCGGATCGCAGATCACGGTGCCGATCACCGGTCTGCGAGGTCCGCTGGGCCTCGCCGTCGACGGTCACGAGAACCTCTACGTGGCCGATGGTTCCCACCATCGCGTCGTGAGGGTCCAGGAGAGCGGAGGACGGCAAACCACCGTTCCCCTCACCGGCCTCGACACCCCCACCGGCATCGCGTTCCCTTCACCGCGCAGGTGACCCCCGCGCGTCGACGGGCGCACGCGCCCGGCCGGGCGGTGTGGCCGAGCGTCGGCCGCACCGCTGGCGTCACCCCGTGGATCAGGATGAACGGCAGCTTCACGCCTCGTCGTTCGGTGCGGTGGCGGACGCGTACGCCGCGCACCGACCGGACTGTGCGCAGGCCGCGGTGCGCTGGGCACTCGAACCCGCGCCCGGCCCCCGCGTACTCGACCTGGGCGCCGGAACCGGCAAGCTGACCGCCACGCTGGTCGCCCTGGGTGCCGAAGTCATCGCGGTCGAGCCCGATGCGGGGATGCGGACCGGACTTCGCCGCTGTCTGCCCGGTGTCCGCGCCCTGTCGGGGAGTGCCGAGGCGATCCCGCTGCCGGACGCCTCGGTGGACGCGGTGCTGGCCGGCAACGCGATGCACTGGTTCGACATGGCCGCCGCGGGACCGGAGATCGCCCGGGTCCTCGCACCCGACGGCATCCTGGCCGGCCTGTGGAACCTCATGGACGACCAGGTCGAGTGGGTGGCCGCTCTCGCACGGGTCAGCGGGGACGCGGCTGTCGGCCCCCGTGACACGCCCGCCGGTTGGCGCGCCGAGACGGCCGACATGCACCTTCCCGGACGCGGCGCGGCCGCCCGATTCGGATGGCCGAAGCAGGCCGAGTTCCCGCACGGTCAGCGCCGCACAGCCGATTCCCTCGTCGCCACCTTGGCGACTCGCGCGGGGATGCTGGTCATGCCGGAACCGGAGCGGGACGCCACGCTGGCCCGGATCCGCGCTTTCCTCGCGATCCGACCGGAGACCGCTCGCGGCGAGTTCACTCTCCCGATGCGAACCGGCGTACTGCGCGTACGGCGACTGTGACCATCCGAGTTCTCGGCGCCTTGCGAGAACCGGCTGACCGGCGCAGCCACACGGGGGAGGACTCCACCCGGCGTGCCCCCGGCGAAGTTCCGCGCGGCGGCGCCCCTCGTGTTCACCGCGCCCTGGGAGGGACCCGCTCGCAGTCCTACGGCCCCAGGCCGTCGAGCAGCATGGTGAGGCCGCCCAGGAACTCCTGGTCGGCGCCGACGTCACGGGCGTCCCGGGCGGTCCGGGTCATGAGCGGGAAGTCGGTGGGGGAGAGTCGGGCGATGGCTCTCGTTCCGGGGCCGGACAGGGGCCCGAGGTGCTCCAGCTGGATGGCTCCGATGACGTAGCTGAGGAGACCGCGCAGGGCGACGACTCGCCGCTCCCCTTCGAGTCCGGCCGCGGTGAGGACGGCCAGCACCGTCTCCGACCAGCGCAGTACCCCGAGGGAGTGATGCCGGTGGGCCACGGTGAGGGGGACCACCTCCGGGTGGGCGCCCACGGTGTCGCGCAGGCGCCGTGCCATGACCGAGACCTGCTCGCGCCATGACGCTGCCGGATCCGGCGTCCCGGTGTCCACATCGTGCAGTACCCGCTCGACGACGAGCCTTTCGAGTTCCCCGCGGTCCTCCACGTACCGGTAGAGGCCCATGGTGCTCATGCCGAGCTCCTGGGCGACGGCACGCATGGACAACGCGGCCAGCCCGTCGCGGTCGATGACGGCGAGGGCGGCCGAAGCGAGCTGGTCCGGGGTGAGCGAACGAGGGCGTGGCATGGCGGTTGACAGCGTACGGCATACGCCTAACACTCGTAAGTGTATGCCGTACGCCTACAGGGGGAGCCATGCGTCGTACCCGCAGCCCGGTGGAGCCCGGATCCACCGTCGACCCACGCCGTCTGTCCACCGTCGTCGGGGAGCGGATCGCCCTTCCCGACCCTGACCGACTGGTCCACCTGCAGTTCCGTCGCTTCGCCGGATGCCCGGTCTGCAATCTGCACCTGCGGACCGTGGTGCGGCGGCACGAGGAGATAGAGGCCGCCGGTGTGCGCGAAGTCGTGCTGTTCCACTCGCCGGCCGAGGAACTGGCGCCTCATGTGGAGGATCTGCCGTTCGCCGTCGTGGCCGACCCGGACCGGCGGCTGTACGTCGAGTTCGGCGTGGAAAGCGCACCCCGCGCCCTGCTCGACCCGCGTGTCTGGGGACCGATCGTATGGGCCGTCCTCAGTGGCACCTGGAACGTCGTCCGTGGCCGGGAGCGTCTGCCCGTCACCCGCCCCCACGGCGGCCGGCTCGGCCTGCCCGGCGACTTCCTCGTCGCGCCCGACGGCCGCGTGCTCGCCGCCAAATACGGCGAGCACGCCTACGACCAGTGGTCGGTCGACGAACTGCTGAAGCTGGCGGCCGGTGCGCCGATGGGCGACCGGGAGCCGACCTAGGGCCGCATCGGGCAACGCCATCCGCGCAGGTCCGGGTCGGTGATGAGCCGAAGGCGGGCCCGGACGGTGTGGTTGTCCGCGCAGGGCATGTCGGTGGCGAAGAACGCCGAGGACGGCGGGCGAACCGTAAGGTGCCGAGGCGGCTCGCCCGCGCCAGGGTCGGGGACGGCGCTGCGCCGTCCCCAACCCTGACGTCAGCCCTCGTGCGGTAGCGACATGTACAGACGGGTGCCTCCGGGCCGGAAACCGACGCGCTCGTAGACGCGACGCGATCCGTCGCCCGAGTACTCCAGCCAGACGGAACGGGCTCCCCGGGCGAACATGGCCTCGGTCAGCGCGGCGGTGACCGAGGCGGCGATGCCCCGGCCGCGGTGGGCGGGACGGGTGCCCACCCCGGCCAGTTCCGAGGTGCCGACGGCGGGTGCGGAACAGGTGGCCGCACCGGCGCAGCCGCCATCGGGTGCCCGGACGAACCGGACCGCCCCGCCGTTCTCCTGGGTGCGGCGCAGCCGATCCGCGCCCTCCGGGGAAGCGGCGAACTCGCCGGAGAACGCCTCGGCCAGGGCACCGTCGATCGCCGCGTACTCCTGGTCGGTGCTCGGTGTCTCGACGACGTGAAGACCCGACGGCCGAGTCAGCGTGGTCGGTGTGCAGGTCAGGTACTGGTGCACCGCTTCGGTGGTGAAGCCCGACCGCTGGAGGGCGGCCTGCACGGCGGGTGCGGAGTCCGGGGCGAACTCCAGCCGGGGCTTGAGACCGCGCTCATGGAACGCCCCGATCAGCGCGGCGATGTCCCGGTCGGTGGGACTCGCACCCGGCAGCGGGGTTGCGTAGTTGACGTACGGGCTGGTGGTACCGGGGTCGAATCCCACGACGAATTCGCGGACTTCTGTCACCACGGGGCGGCGACGGAGATTGGCGACGGCAAAGCTCTGGACATCGATGTCCATGGTGATGATGACCTCACGTGAAAAGGCATGACATTGACCGGGTGCGCAAGGCACCGCATGGTGTGGCCGCCGTGAGGAGACGTCAGTCGCACCGGTCGCCGGCGCTGCTGCAGAGGCAGGCGGGTCAGTGCTGACGGCGGCCGCTGGGGGACGCCGTGATCATGGCCTCAGTCCTTGAATGATCCGTGAGACGGGTGAGCCGGATGACTCGGCTCGTAGAGTCCCACACCCCTTCGAAGATCGACAAGAGGTTTTCCCCTATGGGGCAGGAGGTGCCCACCGCCGCGTGGCCTATCGCCGACTGAGCGCGTCCGCGCCCCCAGCGGGGTTTCCCTCCCACCGTGCGGCAGGTGGGATTTCCTCGCCTTTCATGAGGAAGGAGTGGGCGGCGAGCTGCGCCTGGTCGCCGACCGTCGTGCCGTAGTGGACGAGCGCACCCACGCCGATGGTGACACCCGCGCCGAGCGCGACGCGGTCGGACTTGAAGGCACCGTCCTCCTGCGAGTGGCACTGGATGATGCAGCCGGCATTGAGAGTGCTGCCGTATCCGATGCTGGTGAGGCCGCGTTCGGAGATCATGCAGCCGTCGTCGAAGACGTGACGGCCGATTCTGGCGCCCCGCCATCGCCAGATCATGGTCTTGAACGGGGTGCCGTTGAACAGGTGCACATAGTCGTGCGACGTCAGCTTCCAGTAGCGCTCGTGGCTCCAGAAGTCCGGATCGTAGATCGAGCAGTACAGCGACCTCAGCGGCTTCAGCGCCGTGACGGCTCTTTCGATCAGAGTGAAGTAGACGACGGTGAACACGAGGGTGAGCAGGCCCGCCAGCGCGTACGCCGGTACGCCGATGGCGTCGTAGAGCTCTATGGCGGTCATGGTGATGAGCACGAGCACGAAGAAGTGGAACCAGCGCGTCAGCAAGTGCAGGCTCGCGGTGGTCGTGTTGTGCCTGTTCTTGGCGGCGAGCCGGCGGCGCCGCTCTTCACCGTGGGAGATCCGCTCGAATCGCGTATCGCGCAGCACCGTACGCGGGATCTCGAAGCTGGGTGAGCCGAGCAGGCCCACGCCTTCGCGTATCTCGCCGTCGATCGGGACCATGACCTTTGTCGCGAGGAGGCAGTTCTCACCGGTCCGGCCGTCGGACGGGTAGGCGATGTGGTTGCCGAGGAAATTGTTCGGCCCGATCGAGGCGCGGGACAAGCGGAAGGACGAGCTGGAGAAGTCGGCGTTGACGATCGAGAGGCCGTCGGCGATCATCGTGCCTCGGCCCACGGTGCTGAGATACGGAGTGTCGTGCCGGACGACCGAGCCGAAGTTCGACCCGGTCTGCTCGACGTGGCACAGGTCGTAACCGAGGCACCGCAGGTAGTGCACGATCGCGGAGCTGTCACCGAACAGCGTGGTGAAGAACCTGACGTTGGTCAGACGGGTGATCGCGCGCTGGACGCCGTGGTGGAAGCCGTAGAGCGGGTAGGTCCTGCCTGGTCGGATCGCCAGGCTGAGCAGCCGCGGCATCGTGCCCAGCGCCACCAGACCCACCGCGATACCTCCGAAGAAGACCACGACAGAGGCGACCAGTGCCTCGAGATAGAACGCGGGGTTGTCCAGGGCCTGCAGGCCGGGCGTGAATGCCGAGTTGAGTTGGGGCAGCGCCATGAACACGAGGCTTACACCGGCGACGGTCAGGGGCAGGTACACCAGGAGGAAGGCGAGCAGCTGCGACAGGCTGTAGGAAACCCTGCGAAGAGTTCCGCACGTGGCGGGTTCGACGGTGCGAAAGTCGGTCGTCGTCGGCTGCGCCGGCGTCCCGTGCCACGACTCTCCGGCCGGGATCGCCTGTCCAGGGTGCAGGGAGGAGGCGTGCCCCAGCTGGGAGTGGTCGCCCATCGACGTGTCGATGTCGAGGACAGCCTGCACACCTATGGTCACATCGGCCCCGAGGGCGACGGGTCCCATCTCGATACACCCATCGTGCGCCCGGTAGCAGGACAGCAGAACGTCTTTGCGGACGACCGTGCCGTCGCCGATGGACAACATGTCGGTGCAGACGGGGATCTGGTGGGCCAGGATGGTGACCCTCTTTCCGATGTGTGCGCCAAGTGCTCTGAGGTACAGCACGTACAGCGGTGAGCCGGTGAACAGACGTACCGGGCTGGTGCGGATGAGGGTCTTGACGCACCAGAAGCGCAGGTACGCGAAGCTCCACAGGGGAATCCGGCCGGGACGGTAGCGGCCGATGAGTACCCACTTGGCCAGGATGGGCAACGCGCACGCGCCGACGAAGAGCGCCGTGCTGAACAGGACCGCCCGCGCATACACACCCGCCGCCCCCGAGCCCTCCACGGTCCACTGGTAGCCGAACACGGCGACAGTGGCGGCGACGGAGGAGTAGACGAGGAAGGCCAGGAGCTGGGCCATTCCGCACAGCGCGTACCGCCACGGGGCGAACCGGGGCGCGGCCGGCACGTCGGACCGGTGGTCACTCTCCGCCGAGGCGGGCATGGCGGTCTGTGAGGTGGCGGGCGACTCCGGCCGGCCGGCGGCCGGATGCTCAGTGAACGCGGCGGCCAGGCTTCGGATCGTAGGGTGCCCGTAGACGTCCTTCATCGACACCGTGGGCAGATCCTCACGCTTCCGCACACGCGCACAGAACTGCGTCATCACCAGCGAATCAGCGCCCAGCTCCGTGAAGAAGTCACCTTCGACCGGCACCCGCTCAGTGCGCAGGACACCGGCCAGGACCTCGGCCATCTTCATCTCCGTGGAGACTGTCGCACCGCTCGTATCGGCGGCGGTGACGTCGGAGCACATGTGACTTCGCCTCCGTTCGGGCCAGGCACCCGTCTGACAACCGCCGAGGCTTCCTGCCGCCGACCCCTGCCACGTACATGGAGAAAGGCCCACTCCAAAGCTCTGCACGGAGGAGCCGGGCGGAGCGGGTGAGCGACTCACGGCAGGAAGGGGCGCCCGAGGTCGGAAACCCGGAGAGCGGGCCCCCAAATGGGCGGCTTCCCACGCTTCCAGGGTGCGACAAAACGTCGGCTGCAAAACATCGGCCACATGTCCGAACCATCTCTGCCGCCCGGCCGGACATCACCAGCCACATGGCCGATCTCCGGGGCTCGACCTCTGTATGCCATCAGGCAACCATGCCAGTCGCACAAGCGATGGAAGGCCGGGGCGGACGGGCGACTGTGCGCCGCGTCGCGGCCCCTCCGGATCGCGTCGGCAGGGGCGGGCGCCTGGCGTGGGGGGTCGGCCGACATCGGCTTCGATGAGGAAAGTCGCGGCCCACGACTCCCGCCTGGCGAGGTCTCGCGGAACCTTCCGCTACCCCCCACGCGCTCGAGACTCCGTCGGCTGAACCTCGCTGCCGACTGTTTGCCGCAGCCAATCGCCGCGAGGGATCACTCGTTGCCGGCGGAGACAATCGGCGATCAGGGGTTGACAGGAAACGCCATCCGACACAGCCTTTGGCAACGTTGTCATCCGGTTCGGCGCGGGGCGTGCGGAGCCGGTTCGGCCCGCGCATTTTGATGGGACGTCACACACATGACAGATCAGTCGAGTCCGTCGCGCCACCTGTCGCGACGGACCGTCGTCACCTCGGGTAGCACCCTGCTGGCCGGATTCGGCCTCGGCTCCGTGCTCCCCGTGCCGCATGCTGCCGCCGCCCCCACCGGCGCACCCGTCGAACGCTCCACCCCCGGCGAACTGGCCCTCTACCGACCGGTCTCGGTCTCTTCGACCGCCTACGCCGCCACGCCCGGTTCCTTCGTCGTCGACCGTCTCTCCGTCCAGGGCGTCAGAGGCAGCGGATGGCGCGCCGAGGGCGGTGACCCCCAGTGGATAGCCGTGGACCTCCAGGCCGTCTGCGAGGTCACCCATGTCCGCCTGACCTTCGAGGCGGATGCCTCCACCCCGGTGTACACGCCGCCCACCAGCGGCAATGTGCACAGCGGCACGACCGGCGAAGAGGTCCAGTCCAGCTATTCGACGGCCTTCGTGGTGGAGACATCCACCGACGGCGAGTCCTGGACGACGGCGTACCGCACCACGGCGGGCACCGGGGGCGTCGTGAACATCCAGCTTCCGCGCCCGGTCAGGGCGCGCCGGGTGCGCATGACCTCCCAGAAGCGCTCCAGCCCGCTGCCCCTCGGCCTCAACGGCTTCGAGGTGTACGGCACCGCCGAGGATCACCGTCGTTCGGCCACCGGCTGGACCGACTGGGGTTCCCAGCCGGGCAAGGCACCCCGGCTCACCGTCGCCGACGACGGGACCGTGCCCGTGGAGTCGGGCTGGCGGCTCACCATGGACGACTGGGCGGACGCGGACGGTGCCGCCCTGTCCAGGACGTCCGTGGACACCGGCGGCTGGCTGCCCGCGACCGTTCCCGGCACGGTGCTCGGCTCGCTCGTGGACCAGGGCAAACTGCCCGACCCGGTGGCGGGCCTGAACAACCTGCGCATTCCGGAGGCTCTGTCACGCCACTCCTGGTGGTACAAAAGGGATTTCACGCTGCCGCGCGGCCTGCGCACCGGCGCCGGACGGCATGTGTGGCTGGAGTTCGACGGCGTCAACCACAAGGCCGAGGTATGGCTCAACGGCAAGCAGGTCGGCGACCTGACGTACCCGTTCGCCCGTGCCGCCTTCGACATCACCCGGCAGCTCGAGGGGGCCGGCGAGAACGGGCTCGCCGTACGGATCACCCCGATGCCGGTGCCCGGCAGCCCTGGGGACAAGGGTCCCGAGGGTGAGGCGTGGGTCGATGCCGGCGCCCAGCAGATGAACCTCAACTCCCCGACGTACCTCGCGTCGTCGGGCTGGGACTGGATGCCCGCCGTACGCGACCGTGCGGCCGGCATCTGGAACCACGTGCGGCTGCGCTCGACCGGGCACGTCGTCATCGGCGATCCACGGGTGGACACCGTCCTGCCCGACCTGCCGGACGTGTCGGTCGCCGAGGTGACCGTCGTCGTACCGGTGCGCAACGCCGACTCCGTCGATCAACGGGCGACGGTCACGGCGGCCTTCGGAAGCGCGCGGGTGTCGAAGAGCGTGACCGTGAAGGCCGGCGAGAGCGCCGACGTCGTCTTCGCCCCCGACGCCTTCGCGCAGTTGAAGCTGCGCGACCCCGAACTGTGGTGGCCCAACGGACTGGGCGAGGCCCGTCTGCACGACCTCACGCTGACGGCGGCGGTCGGCGGACAGGAGAGCGACCGGCGCACCACCCGCTTCGGCATCCGTCAGTTCGGCTACGAGTACGAGGTGCCGCTCCCGTTCACCGCGTCCGGCGACGCCTACACGCAGACCGTGACCTTCGACCGGCAGCAGGCCCGGCATCTCCGCGTCAAGTGCCTGACCCGGGCGACCTCCTGGGGCAGTTCCCTGTGGACGCTCTCCGTCGGGGACAGCGCGAGACCCGGCGTCGACCTCGCCCTGCACGCCGCCTCCGAGGCCTCCACCACCGATCAGGACGGCAACGGCGCGGCCAACGCCACCGACGGCGACGCCGGCACCCGCTGGTCCTCCGCCTACGAGGACGACCAGTGGATACGCGTCGACCTGGGCTCCGTCCAGTCGTTCGACCGGGTCGACCTCACCTGGGAGCAGGCGTACGCGAAGACCTTCGTCGTGCAGGTCTCGGCGAACGGCTCGGACTGGACCGACGTGAAGTCCGTGGACAACGGCGCGGTGCCGCTGCCGTTCAGCAACGGCAACGCCAGCCTCCAGGTCGAGGACTTCGACCGGCGCACCGCACGCTACGTCCGCCTCGACTGCGGTCTGCGGAACACCAGTTGGGGCAACTCGCTGTGGACCTTCAGCGTCGTCGACCGCGGTGACCCGGGCACCGACCTCGCCCTGCGCCAGAAGGCGACCGCCTCCACCGAGGAGTCCGACAAGCCCGCGTCCAACGCCACGGACGGCAACCCGAACACCCGTTGGTCCTCCGCCTACGAGGACCACCAGTGGATCCAGGTCGACCTCGGATCGCGGCGGGGGTTCGACCGCGTCGCCGTCGTCTGGGAGACCGCGTACCCGAAGACGTACGTCATCCAGGTGTCCGACGACGGCGAGAACTGGACCGACGTCAAGTCCGTCTCCAACACCCCCGATCCGCTGAAGATCAGCGTCAACGGTGTACGCGTGCTCGCCCGCGGCGGCAACTGGGGCTGGGACGAGCTGCTGCGCCGTATGCCGGCGGAACGCATGGACGCGGCCGTGCGCATGCACCGCGACATGAACTTCACCATGATCCGCAACTGGGTCGGCAGCAGCGACCGGGAGGAGTTCTTCGCCGCCTGCGACCGGCACGGCATCCTGGTGTGGAACGACTTCCCCAACGCCTGGGGCATGGACCCGCCGGACCACGAGGCGTTCGTCTCGCTCGCCCGCGACACCGTGCTGCGCTACCGCAGCCACCCGTGCGTGGTCGTCTGGTGCGGCGCCAACGAGGGCAACCCCCCTGCCACCATCGACAAGGGCATGCGCGCGGCCGTGCAGGAGCAGGCGCCCGGTCTGCTCTACCAGAACAATTCGGCGGGCGGCGTCGTCACGGGCGGCGGCCCGTACGGCTGGGTGGAGCCGGAGAAGTACTTCGACCCCATGACGTACGGCAGCAAGGACTTCGGCTTCCACACCGAGATCGGCATGCCCGTCGTCTCCACCGCGGCGAGCGTGCGCACCATGACCGGTGACGAGCCGGAGTGGCCCATCAAGGGCGCCTGGTACCTCCACGACTGGAGCGAGCGTGGCAACCAGGCACCCCATGTCTACAAGGCGGCCATCGAAGCGCGCCTCGGCCAAGCGGGAGACCTGGACGACTTCGCCCGCAAGGCGCAGTTCGTCAACTACGAGAACACCCGAGCCATGTTCGAGGCGTGGAACGCCAACCTGTGGGACAACGCGTCCGGCCTCATGCTGTGGATGTCCCATCCGGCCTGGCACAGCACGGTCTGGCAGACGTACGACTACGACTTCGACGTCAACGGGACCTACTACGGCGCCCGTTCGGCCTGCGAGCCCTTGCATGTGCAGGCCGATCCGGTGAAGTGGCAGGTCATCGCGGTCAACCACACCTCGACCGACCTGCGTGGAGCGACTGTCTCGGCCCGGGTGTTCGACCTGGGCGGCCGGCAGCTCGGCCCGGCCAGGACGGCCCGCGTGGACGTCGACCGGGCGGGCACGGAGAAGGCGTTCACGGCGGAGTGGAGCAAGGATCTCCCGGACCTGCACCTGCTACGGCTCACCCTGACGGACGCCCTGGGTGAGGAGGTGTCACGGAACACGTACTGGCGGTACCGCGACGCCTCCTCCCTGCGCGACCTCAACAAGGTCAAGCAGGTGAGACTGACCGGTGCGATCACCAGAGTGTCGCGCTCCGGAGACCGTCACGGACTGACGGCCACCGTCGCCAACCGCGGTTCGGCGGTGGCCGCCATGGTCCGGCTGTCCCTGCTGGAGGACGCCCACGGCAGTCGGGTGCTGCCCACGCTCTACAGCGACAACTACCTGTGGTTGCTGCCCGGGGAGTCGCGCACGGTCCGGCTGTCCTGGCCGTCGGACGCCTGCTCGTCCCGCCGCCCGGTGCTGACGGCGGAGGCGTACAACAGCGCGCCGACGACGTTGCGCGGTTGACGGCCCCGCGCCCGGTCCCGGCGGACGACGCCGGGGCCGGGGCACGGTTCCCACGACCAGGACGGACGCTCCCGTCAGAGCGGGGTCCGCTCCACGGGGATCCACAGCTCCGCGTCCGCCCCGGTGGCGTCCGGCGACAGCCTCGTCCGCAGGATCTCCGGTCCCGGCCGGCTCTGGTACGGATTGGACGGGAACCACTGCGTGAACACGTCCCGCCAGAGGTACTGGAGCGCCTCGGGAAACGGCCCGGAGTTCCCGAACACGGCCCACGATCCGGCCGGCACCGTGAGCGTGTCCATGTCCTGCGGCGCGGCGGCCCGGGTCACCACCCCGTGGTAGTAGTCGAGTTCGGTCCCCTCCGCCCGACCGGGGTCCAGGTTGTCGGTCACCGCCACGATCCCCGGCGGCTCCTGATCGGACAGGCTCTGGATACGCTGCAGCGTCTCCTGCCCGAGGCCGCGGACGAACTCGGCGATGGCAGGGTTCACCCCCAGGTGCACGAGGGGGACGCGCGCCTTCCTGCCCACCACACGGAACTCGTCCTTCTGCACGATCCGGTATCGCATGCTGCTGCTCCCTTCGACGGTGAGACGGAAGGAAAGCCGCGGCTGGGACTGGAGAGGCGCGCCGGACCGTCTGGCCTCGCCGGGACCGACGCCGTGCACGGCGCGGAACGCACGCGCGAACGCCTCGCCGGACGTGTAGCCGTACCGCACCCCGATCTCCAACAGTGTCCGGTCCCCGGCCAGCACCTCGGCACCGGCGACCGTGAGCCGCCTGCGCCGGATGTACTCCGACAGCGGCATCCCCGCCAGCGCGGAGAACAGCCGCCGCAGGTGGTACTCCGACGTGAGCGCGATCCGTGCGAGGTCGGCGCCCTCGATCCGCCGGTCGAGCCGGCACTCGATGTGCTCCATGGCCTGGTTCAGTCGCTCCAGCACCCCGGCCTCCTTCCCTTTTCGAACACTCACGTTAGGAAGGACCCACCTGGGCGGACCCGACATCCTGTGCCCCGTCCGGTCGGGTACGGCCGACGACGAGTGGCCGCGCACATCACGTCCGCCGGGACGCACGACACGCGCCCGGGCGTGCCGAGATCACATCTCCCGGGCCGGGGAGCGTCGGGCGAACGCCTGGTTGCCGGTGACGATACGGGCGTGGTCCAGCAGGCGGTCCTCGATGTCCTGGGCGGTCGCGCTGCCGACCAGTAGATCCATCGCGTACCCGTCCTCCAGGGCCACGAAGGAGCGGCCAAGGGTCCACGCGTCGCCGGCCAGCGTGAACTCGCCGCTCTTCTGCCCGAGTTCGAGAACCTGGCGGTAGAGCTCGGTCTGCCGGCCGGCGAAGGTGCGCTGCTGGTCGGCCGCCCCTTCGTTGCGCAGCGCGACCGGGAACAGTTCGAAGAGCAGCCGGGTGCTCTCCTCGCCCTCCCCGGGCCAGGGGACGCCGGTGTGGACGCAGGCACGCAACCGTGCCACCGGGCCCGCCGCCGCCGCGATGGCCTCCTCGCGGCTGACGAAGTACGTCGCGGCGCTGCGCTCGAACACGGCGGAGAACAGTTCCTGGATGTCGGCGTAGTAGTAGAGCACCGAGGCGGGGGTGACACCCGCGGCCCTGGCGACGTCGCGCAGCTTGGTGGCTGTGGCTCCGAGGTCCACCACGGTCCTGGCGGTCGCGTCGATGAGCTGGGCGCGGCGTTCCGCCTGGTTTCTCGGTCGGGCCATGGGGGACATGCTCGCACACCGCCAAACGGCCCCTGATCTCCCCTGTCGCGACCCATTGACCCGCCCCCATTCGTTAACTAAATTTCGTTTAACAAATCCCCGAGTCAGACCTGGTGACCCATGTCCCGTCCCCTCCCTCTCGTCCTGGCCCAGGCGGCCCAGCGCACCGCCGACGACCTGGACGGCCTGGCCGCCGACGTGCGAAGGCGCACGGCGGGGCTCCCCGCCGCACCACTGGTCGTCTACCCCGAGCTGCACCTCGGCGGCCCGACCGGCGGGACCACCCCCGCCCCCGCCGAGCTGCCCGACATCCTCGCCGAGCCGCTGAACGGCCCGCGTGACCGCGCCCTCGCCGAACTCGCCGGCGACCTCGGTGTCTGGCTCGCCCCCGGCAGCCTGTACGAGCGTGGCGCCGACGGACGCGTCCACAACACCGCCCCCGTGTACTCCCCGCGCGGCGAACGGATCGCCGCCTACCGGAAGATCTTCCCGTGGCGGCCCTACGAGACCGTCTTCCCCGGTGCCGAGTTCACCGTCTTCGACCTCGACGGCATCGGCCGCGTCGGCCTGTCGATCTGCTACGACGCATGGTTCCCGGAGACCACCCGTCACCTGGCCTGGATGGGCGCCGAGCTGGTGCTGAACTTCGTCCAGACCTCCGGCAGCGACCGGGCCCAGGAAGTCGTGCTGGCCCGCGCCAACGCCATCGTCAACCAGGTCTTCGTCGCCAGCGTCAACTGCGCCAAGCCCGTCGGCACCGGCCGCAGCCTGCTCGTCGACCCGCAGGGCAACGTGCGCACCGAGGCCGCCGCCGACAGCGACACCACCCTCACCGACGTGATCGACCTGGACGAGGTCGCCAACGTCCGCCGGCTCGGGACCGCCGCGCTCAACCGGCCCTGGCAGCAGTTCCGCCCCGACGACCAGCCCCTCGCCCTGCCGCTCTACCAGGGCCGGATCGACCCCGCCACCTGGGCCGGCACCACCGCCGCCACCCCGATCCCCAGCGAGCCCACCGACACCCGCCGTACACTCGGGGAAGCGAGAATGCCGTGACAGACCAGCCCACCCACATGCGCGGAGACCTCGGACTCCTGTCCGTGGTCGCCTTCGGCGTCGCCTACATGGCACCCGCCGTCGTCACCTCGATCTTCGGCGTCATCGCCGCCACCAGCGGGGGCGCCGCGCCCACCGCCTATGTGATCGCCACCGGCGCCATGCTGCTGACCGGCCTCAGCTACGCCAAGATGGCCAAGGTCCACCCCAGCTCCGGCTCCGTCTACACCTACGCCCGCAAGGAACTCGACTCCCGCGTCGGATTCCTCGCGGGATGGGCGCTGCTGCTCGACTACCTCTTCCTGCCGATGGTCGCCTGGCTGCTTCAGGCCATCTATCTCCACGCACAGTTCCCCGCCGTCCCGGAGTGGGCGTGGCTGGTCGTCAACGTGGCCCTCGCCACCGCCATCAACGTCATCGGCCTCAAGGTGGCCGACCGGATCAACCGGGTGCTGCTCCTCGGTGTCACGGCCGTCCTCGTCGTCCTCGCCGCGCTCTGCGTCCACTACGGCCTCGGCCACGGCGGCACCCCCGCCGCCGGCCACGCCTTCTGGAACAACGCGACCAGCATCTCCGCCGTCACGGCGGCCGCCGCCGTCGCCGCCTACGCCTTCCTCGGCTTCGACGCGGTGAGCACGCTGAGCGAAGAGGTGCGCGACCCGCAGCGCACCATCCCGCGCAGCATCATCCTGACCGTGCTCACCGGCGGCGGGATCTTCATCGCGATCTCCTTCCTGATGCAGTGGGCCCACCCCGGTGGCACCTTCCCGGACGAGAACTCCGCCGGGTACCTGCTGTCCACCACCGTCGGCGGCAGGACCTTCGCCGACGTGGCCAACATCGTCGGCATGCTCGGCGGATTCGCCTCCTGCGTCGCCATCCAGGCCAGCACCAGCCGCCTGATGTTCGTCATGGGCCGCGACGGCGCCCTGCCGCGCCGGGTCTTCGGACGCCTGCACCGCAAGCTGCTCACCCCGGTCACCAACGTGCTGGTCATCGGTGCCGTCGGTCTGCTGGCCATGAACCTCTCGCTGGCCGACGCCACCTCCTTCATCAACTTCGGCGCGTTCCTCGGCTTCACCCTCGTCAACATCTGCGTCATCGCCTACGCCGTGCGCCAGTGGCGCTCCGGGACCCGCCACTCGGCCGTGCGGTACCTGCTCCTTCCCGCCGCCGGTGCCGCGATCGACGTCTACCTGATCACCCAGCTCGGCGGCACCGCCGTCAGACTCGGTCTCGGCTGGCTGGTCATCGGCATCGTCTGGCTCGCGGTGATCACCAAGGGCTTCCGCCGACCCGCCCCCGAGCTGCGACTCCGGTCCGGCGAAGAAGGCGGCGCCACCGAACCGGAAGCCTCCGGCCCGCTGCTGCCGACGGCATGAACAACGCCCGGGCCCCCGACCGCGGAGAGCGGTCGGGGGCCCGGGCCTCGCACGCCCTCGGTGCCGCCTGGAGGTCAGGCGCGGTTCGGTGCCGCTGCCGGCTCCGGGACACGCCCCGCCGCCCGGCGGGGGAGCAGGAGCGGGGTGGCCAGCAGGAACACGCCGGCCAGCCCGATGGCCGTACGCGGGCCGAGCAGACTGCCCAGCACACCCCAGAGGGCCGTCAGGAGGGCGGTCGCGGCCTTCGTCGACACCGCCCAGGCGGTCAGGGCGCGGGTGACCCGGTCGGTCGCGGTGCGTTCCAGGCGGAAGGTGGTGCAGACGGGGTTGAAGACCCCGCAGCAGAGGATGAGCCCGAACTCGACGCCCATCACCAGCACCAGCCCTCCGGTGCCCGGTCCCAGGAAGGCCAGGCCCACGGGCCAGAGCGCGCGCAGCGCCCCGGTCACGACCAGGACCTGGTGCTGTCCGAACCGGGTGACGAGCGGCCGGGCCAGCCGTGAACCGATCAGCCCGCCGATCGACGGTGCCGCGAAGGCGAGGCCGTACTGCCACGGCGAGAACCCGAGCCGGCCGAGCATGAGGACGGCCAGCAGCGGCTGGGTGGCCATCACCAGGCCGTTGAACAGGGCGGTGTTGAAGAACAGCGGCCGCAGCGCCACGTCGGTGAGGAGGTACCGCCAGCCGTCGAGCAGGTCCCCGGCTCGCAAGCGCGCGGTCCTCCGGCCCTCGGGCCGCGGCTCGTCCCCGCCCGTCGCCCCGCCCATCGCACGGAGCCCCAGAGCGGACAGCAGGTAGCTGACCGCGTCGGCGACCACCGTCGCCAGCGGACCGAGGAGCCCGATCGCCACACCTCCCAGTGGCGGTCCGATGATCGTCGTCGTCCAGGACGTGGACTCGAACCGGGCATTCGCGACGAGGAGATCCTCGGCCGGCAGCAGCGCCTTCAGGTATGCGCCGGAGGCCGCGCGGAAGGTGATGTCCGCCGCAACGACGACGACCGAGACCAGCACGAGCTGAACGAAGGTGAGCGCGCCGAGCGCGAACGCGGCCGGAATCGTCAGCAGCGCCGCGAACCGCACCAGGTCCATCGCGATCAGCACCCGCCGCTTGCGACGGAACTCCACCCACGGCCCGAGCGGCACCGCCACGGCCGCGCCGACCGCCGCCCCCACGGAGGAGAGCGCCGCGACCTCCGCCGGCCCGCACCGCAGCACATGGACGGCGATCAGCGGGAACGCGCCGAAGGCGAGCCAGGTGCCGAGCGCGCTGGTCCCGTAGGCAGCCCAGAGCCACCCGAAGGGCCTCCCCAGCCGATGTCCGCGAAGCCGTTCCAGCCGGTGCCCGCTCCTCACGCCTGCCCCCCCACACCGCTCAGCCGCACAACCGAATCGCGATCGGAATCATCAAAGCGAGCGCTGTATCCACGGGTCAAACAACTCCAGAGGCGCCACCCACAACCCATGGTTGTGGCCGTAGGGTGCAGTCATGGACCTCGACACCGTCCGGACCTTCGTCGTCGCCGCCGCCGCAGGGCGTTTCCAGGAGGCCGCCGCCCAGCTGGCGGTCACCCAGCAGGCGGTGTCCAAGCGCATCGCGGCGCTGGAGCGCACTCTCGGCGTACGACTGTTCACCCGCACGCCGCGCGGTGCCGAGCTCACCATCGACGGGCAGGCCTTCCTGCCCCACGCGCGCGAGCTGCTGCGTGTCGCCGAGCGCGCGGTCGCGTCCGTGCACACCAGTCGCCGTCCGCTGCGCGTCGACGTGATCGCCTCACGCGGCGCGGCGTCCGGCCTGATGCGCGGCTTCCACGAGGCACACCCCGAGATCGACCTCGACGTGCTGATGCTCCTCGACATCGAGACTGCCGTCGCCGCCATCCGGTCCGGCACGATCGACGCGTCCTTCCGCGCGGTCGCCATGCCCGGCCGACCCTTCCCGGACGACATCGAGTCCGCCCGGGTGCTCGACGAGCCTCTCCAGCTCCTCACCGGCCCCGCCCACGCGCTGGCGGGTGCCCGTTCGGTGACGGTCGCTCAGCTCGCCGGGCACCGGATCTGGATGCCCGGCATCGTCCCCGGTTCCGAATGGGCCGCGTACTACGACGACCTCGTCGCCGCGTTCGGCCTCACGATCGAGGCGACCGGCCCCAACTTCGGCTCCGACGCACTCCTCGACACCATCGCCGACACCCCTGCGCTGGCCACCTTCATGGGGGAGCACACCCGTCACGTCTGGCCCGCCGCCCACGGCCTGCGCCGGATCCCGGTGACCGACCCGCAGCCCGTCTACCCGCACTCGTTCGTCTGGCACCGCGACAACCCCCACCCGGCACTGGCCACCCTCCGGACCTACCTGGCAGCCACGGCCACCGGCCACGACACCGCCGGAACCTGGACGCCGGACTGGGTGCGTCGGGACCGACCGTCCGTCCGGCCGCTCCTACCAGATCAGGCACCAGTAGCCGCCGTAACTCCCGATGCCGATACGGCCGCCCTGGGGGACGAGGCTCGGATCCGGCCGGCCCACGGAGGCCATCGAACACGCGGGGTCACCGACGGTCCCGGCCGCCGCCATCCGTTGCGCGGCGGCGATCGCGGCGGCCGAGGTGTACCACGTCGTCGTCGGAACGGACCCGGTGGCGGTCGGGGCGGGAGTGGGAGTGCGGGTGGGAGCAGGTGCCTGCGGCCGGGTCGGCGGATGAGTCGACGGCCGTGGAGCCGTGGTCGTCGTGGGGCGCGAGGGCGTTACCGGGCGAGTGGTCGCCGGCGCCGGAGTGGTTACCGGCGGCCGGACCGGTCTCGGTGTCGCCTGCGTCGACCGAGGGGTCGGTGGTGGGGCGGAGACGCTGGGCGCGGTGCGGTGTGCCGGCGGGGTGCTCGGCGCCGGGGCCGTCCGGGGCGGCCTGCTCGGTGCCGTCCTCGTCGGACGGGGCGCCGGGGTGGTCGGTGTCGCCGACGGCGTGCGGCTCGGCGTCTCCGGCGCGGGGGTCCGGGACGGGCGCGGGGTCGACGTCGGCAGGGAGATGTCCTTCGAGGGCGACGGGCTGGGACGGGGTGTACCGCCGTCCGTGTTCGCCAGCCACACACCCACGCCGCCCCCCAGCACGAGCACAGCCGCGCCGGCCGCGATCCACGGGGCCTTGCGAGGCGGGCGCCGGTGACGGCTCATACCCTCCACTGTCAGCCTGCCCGCCGACGACTTCAACCGGAGCCGTCGTCGGCCCGCGCGCGTGCACGATAAAGGGCGCGGCGGAGATCCGCACGCGGAGCAGCCGCGGCGTGCCGACGGCCGCGCCGGACGATTTCGGCCGCGCCGCGGGGACGGAGGGCGAGCGGCCGAAGTCCGAACCTGCGCCTCCAGGCGGTTCCGATCGCCCTGGCGGAGGCGGAAGACGCGCATCCACACACTGTCCAGATACCCGCCGGGAAACGGCACTTACGAACCGTTCGTGCGCAACTGCCCGTCATCCTGGCCGTGTTCCCTAGGATGGACCCATGCACACGAACACGAGAGTGGCGCTCCGCGTCACGGGGGCTCTCGTCGCCATTGCGGCTGTGACGAGCGGCTGCAGCCAGGACACGGGCACCGGCGCCGCGGGCAAGGGCGTCTCTCCGCCCAGGTCGGCACACGGGCTGGGTGACATCATCGTGGGCGGGCAGGCCGTCACCGGTTCCGAGCCCAGTCACCTCGCCAAGGTCCCGTACCAGCGCACCTATACGAACGGCCCTCTCTACGCGCCGGTCACCGGCTATCGGTCGATGGTGTACGGCAACAGCGGCCTCGAAGCCGTGTACGACCACACGCTGGGCGCCGGAGCGGCCGGTGCCGCACCGGGCAACGTCACGACGACCGTCGAACCCGCCCTCCAGAAGGCCGCGTTCGACGCTCTGGGCGACCAGCAGGGCGCCGCGGTGGCGCTCGACGCGGACTCCGGGGAGCTCCTGGCCGTCGTGAGTACGCCGTCCTACGACCCGGCGCGATTCAGCGGCCGGGGAGCGAAGGACGCTCAGGCGTGGAAGGCGGCCACCACCGACAGCCGTTCACCGATGCTCAACCGGGCCTTGAAAGAGCCCGCTGCCCCAGGGGCCACCTTCAGCGTCGTCGTGGCGGCAGCGGCTCTGGAGCAGAAGCTCTACACGACGGTCGACGGGTCCACCGTCAGCCCGCTCACCTTCGTACTGCCGCTCTCCACGACCCGGGTCACCGGCACGTCGCCACAGTGCGAGAACGCCTCGATCCGTACGGCGCTCCGCCGTTCCTGTGCCAACGTCTTCGTCAAGATGGCCGCCGACATGGGTCTGACGCGACTCGGCGCGATGGCGGGGAAGTTCGGTTTCAACGACGACACGCTCAAGGTGCCCCTGTCCGTCGCCGAGAGCAGCTACCCCACCGTCGGCACGTCGTCCGCCGGTGTGGCTCTGACCGGGATCGGTGCCGGAGAGGTGCGGGCGACTCCGCTCGCCATGGCGCGAGTGGTGGCCGCGGTCGCCAACGGCGGACGGCTGGTTCCCCCTCAGCTGGTGAAACGGGTGACGGATGCGGACGGCTCCACCCACCGGCCGCCCGAGGCCGAGGACGGCCGTTCCACGAAGCGGGCGATCTCCCGGGGCACGGCTGACGCCTTGCGGGAGGTCATCGGGCGGAACGGACAGTCGGGTTGGACCGTCGGCGGCAAGGGTGAGTCCGCCACCTCATGGTTCATCGGCTGCACGGACGCGCCCGGCGGACGCCGCACCGCCGTCGCCGTCCGCATCGAAGGGCTGTCCCCGCCGTCGGGTGGGGACGACGGCGGGCACGAGGCGGCCGAGGTGGCGCGGAAGATCCTCGCGAGCGCTTCCTGACGCCTGCCGCGGGCGGCGTGTTCCTCCGGGCGAGTCCGACGACGCTCGGCGGGGGCGGTCAGCGGGCGCTGCCGAGGTCGCGGTCCGAGCTGGAGCCCTGGAGCATCAGGGTGGTCTCCTCGATGCGGCTGAACCGGCCGTCGGCCGCGAGATCGGCGAACACGTACACCTCCATGCGGACGACCGTGCCGTCCTTCTTGGTGATGTGGGCGGTGTGCCGATCGGCGTACTTGCTTCCGTCGTACAGCTCCTCGTGCACCTCGACGTGCCCGTCGGCGACGAGGGTGCGCAGGTGAGCGATGTGCTCCAGGAACTCGTTGCGATCCGCCCACCGGCCGTCGGTGCGCTGGCGGTACTCCGGGGTGAAGTGGCGATCGGCCGCCTCCTGCAGAGTGAGTGCGCGGTTGAACAGCAGATCGTTCAGAGCTGCCTCGATGCCGGTGCGGGCCATGGGACTTCCTCTCCTTGATGATCCGGGGTTGCGTGCCCGGCGAGTGCTCGTCCGGCGCGGACGTCCGGTGCACGCGCCCGGCCTCCTTCGTCCCGGGCGGCGCGTCGGAGGTTCGGAGTCAGCGGCCGGGGGTGATCGGCTGACGGTCGATGCACGCCGAGTCCGAGCCCTTGCTCGTGGCGTGCCGGCCCTTGATCTCCACACGTGCGCCGGGCCGCACGGCGTCGTACACCCGCTTCCCGTCCGCCGGAGCGAGGGCGATGGCGCCCAGGATGTGGTCCTTGCCGAGGTAGGGGAGATCGGACTTCTCCATCGCGAACAGCAGCAGCCGCTGACGGTGACCGCGGTCGGTGAAGGTGACCGCCCACTTCCTGGGCCCCGGCCGGCCGACGCGCTGCTTGCTGGGCTGGAGGTCCACGGTGGCGTACTTGGCCGTGACCGTGACCGTGGTCTCGCCGATCGAGCAGAAGCTCGCCGGCGCGCCGATGGTGAACATCTTCCCGCCGATGGTCAGCGTGTGGGCGTCCAGGTCGACCATCACCCGCTGGACGGGCACCGGGGAGGGGGTGGGTGGAGGTACGGCCGGTTTGGTGGGGGAGTCGAGGGCGCCCGAGGTGACCGCCGCGACGGCCGCCAGGGCCACTGCCGCGAGCCCGCCCGTGGACAGCACCGCGCGGCGGTTGCGCCGGCGGCGCTGGGCCCGGCTCCTCGCCTGAGACCCGGTGGCCGGTGCCGCGCCGTGCGCGGCCAGGCCACGGAGCCGGGCCGACAGCGCCGTCTCGGTCAGGGGATGCGGTGGCGTCCGGTCAGACACGGGCTTCCTCCGTGGAGTGGGTTTCCTCGCTCACCAGGTGAGCGGCGAGCGCCGTACGGCCGCGTGACAGGCGTGCCTTGATGGTGCCTACGGCCGCACCGGTCTCCGTGGCTATCTGCTCCACGCTCAGATCGCACAGGTGGTGCAGCACGATCGCCGTCCGCTGGACCTCCGGCAGGCGGCGCAGAGCGGCGACCAACGCCACGTGGTCCGGGCTCGGTTCGGGCACCGGCCCCGGCGCGGACTCGCCGCGGACCAGATCCCACCAGCGACGTGCCCGCCGCCAGCGGCTCATCGCCAGACGGTGCGCCACCGTACGGATCCACGCCTCGGGGGACTGGTCGCCGGTCAGGACGGACGAACGCCGCTCCCAGGCGCGGGCGAACGCCTCCTGCACCACGTCCTGGGCCTCGGCGTAGTCGCCCGTCAGGGCGTACAACTGGCCGACCAGACGCGGGCAGGCAGCCGTGTAGAAGAGGTCGAACTCGTCCTCGGTCACCTTCTCGTGCTCTCTTCATCACGGCGCGGGGCGCGTCTGGTGGGCCGGTGCGGCGGGGGTCACGCGGTGGTCGTGGCGCCGGAGGCACTGTGCGCGAGCCACTGCTTCCAGGTCAGGTTCCAGTCGCCGTAGCCGTTGCCGGCGGCGACGCGGTCCTTCTTCGCCCCGACGACCTTCACGACATCACCGACCCGCACCTGGTCGTAGAAGCGCTTGGCGGTGCCGTCGGTGGCGAGTCCGACACAGCCATGGGTGACATTACGGTGACCGGCCTCGGTGTTCGCCCTCGGGTTCTGGTGCACGTACGTCCCCGACGTCGTCAGGTGCACCGCCCAGTAGTAGTCGCCGCGGTACTCGTCGCCGAGGCCGACGGTGCGGGAGTCCATGAGCACCTTGGGCTGCTTGTCCATGACGACCATCGTTCCGTTCCAGGTGTCCGTCCCGGGTGCCCCGGTGGTGACGGGGAGACGCTGCGTCCTCCCCCCGGTGACGACGGTCATCTCGTGCGCCTCGGCGTCGACCGTGGCGACCAGTGAACGGCCGATCGTGAAGTGGCGCACGCCGTGCGAGCCCAGACGGAGCGTGATCTCGGTGCCCGGCGCCCAGTAGGTGCTGCTCGGGCGGAAGTCGACACGCTGCCCGTCCAGGAGGTTGTGTCCCTTCACCCAGCTCCAGGCGCCGGTGGCCGCGGACGAGGTCCGCACGCGCAGCCAGTCCTCGACGGCCTTGCGGTCGGCGGCGGGAACCGGCTGGGGGAAGGTGACGGATATCGGCATGCCCACACCGACCGTCTGGCCGTCGGACATGTCCACCGTCGCCCGCGCCAGTACCGCGGGTTCCGGCGTGGACGGAGCGGGGCGTGCATGGGCCGTCCTGCCATCGGCCTGGGCGGGGGCCGTCGCGGAGTGCCGAGTGAGCGGTGCGTCGTCGGCCACACGAACGCCGGTCCCCGCGTCCGTCGAACAGCCGACGGCCGCGAGCAGAGCGACGCAGGCGGTGACAGCGGCGCAGGCCGTGACAGCGGTGCCGGGACGGCCGGCGGTCCGACCGGCCGAACGGTCCAGATGCATGGGTGTTCCCCCGTATGAGGTGCAGTGTTGCCTCGTATACGCACGGGCCGGGGGCCGGGTTGCATCGGATCGGAACTTTTTCGAGAACGAGGAGATTCGGGCGGTGCCGCGCGTGGTTGTCGCGGAGGCCGGGACTGCGCGGGCACCGCCAGGGCAGACCGGAGTGCACGGACACCACGGCGCCGACCCGAGCGGCGACGCCGACCGAAGTCCGAACCGCGCGTGCGACACGGGACGGTGCCGAGGGCCGGTCGAGGCACGGTCCGCCGACGACGCGGGCCCCACGCGGCGGCGGACCCGGTCGGCGCTCGACTCGAACCGTCCCAGGTGTGCGCTCGTTCGGCGGCGTCAGCGCGAGCGCGTCGGCGCCGAGCCCCGTTCAGCCGATGCGGGCCCAGTTCAGCCGATGGGGGCCGCGGCTCCGCTCACCCGGACGCGAGGGTCGTCCGCGCGAAGCGTCACCGTGAGCTCGCCCGGGCGGCCCATGTCCTCGCCCTGGCGCAGGGTGAGGACGGACTGCTCCGGAACCAGGCCGAGTTCGCGGGCGTACGCACCGAACGCGGCGGCAGCGGCGCCGGTCGCCGGATCCTCGACGACGCCGCCGACCGGGAAGGGATCACGGGCGTGGAAGACGGTGTCCGACTCCCGCCACACCAACTGGACCGTGGTCAGGCCGAGGCGATGCATGAGCGTTTCGAGACGCGTGAAGTCGTAGGCGAGGTCGGCCAGGCGGGCGCGAGTGGCTGCGGCGAGGACCAGATGGCGGTTGCCGGCGAAGGCGATGCGGGGTGGGAAGGCCGGGTCCAGTTCGGTCCGGCGCCAGTCGAGGGCTGCCAGCGCCTCGGTGACGTCGGCGTCGGAGACCTCCTCGATGTGCGGCGCGACGCTGGTGAGCGTGGCCCGCAGCGTGCTGCCCTCCGCGACCACCTCGACCGGCACCGTACCCGCGCGCGTCGCGAACACCAGCTCTCCAGGGCCGGTCCGCTCGGCGAGCGCGATGGCGGTCGCGATGGTGGCATGCCCGCAGAACGACACCTCGGCCTTGGGGCTGAAGTAGCGGATGCCGTAGGCCCGCTCCGTGCGCCCCTCGACGCCTTCCGGCAGGACGGTCAGGAACGCCGACTCGGAGTAACCGAGATCGGCGGCGATGGCCAGCATGTCATCATCGTTCAGGCCGGCGGCGTCCAGAACGACCCCGGCGGGATTGCCCCCCTCCGGGTCGCTGGAGAAGGCCGTGTATCGCAGAACTTCGGGCAGTGGCGACGTCATGATCATGGCAACGCGGGGCGTGACCTCGGTATTCCCGGCCTGCCGACGAGATCGGGCGGAGAGGGCGCGGCGGCCTCCGCCTGGCCGTCCGGCGGAGCCGCCGGCCAGCCCGCCGTCCCTCACCTGCGCTGCGTCGCCCGCGATGCGACCTGTCTCAAAGTCGTCCGGCACGCATCGCCGGGACCTAGGGTCGGTCGTGCTTCGTGATCCCGGAGGAGGGCGTTGAACAGCAGTGACGGACAAGCGAGTTGTCATCGTGACGGGTGGGGGTTCGGGTATCGGGGAGGCGACCGCCCGGCTGCTGAGCCAGGGCGGCCACCACGTGGTCGTGTGCGGCCGGCGCAGCGAGCCCCTGCGACGCCTCGAAGCCGAGACCGGGGTTCTGGCCCATCCGTCGGACGTGGGGGACCCCGCGGCGGCCGATGGTCTCGTCCGGGCGGCCCTGGCCGCCCACGGGCGACTCGACGGGCTGGTGCTCAACGCGGGCATCGGGCGCGGCGGAGCCGTGGGGGACCTGTCCTTGGAGGACTGGGACGAGGTGATGCGGACCAATGTCACCGGCCCGCTGATGCTCCTGCGTGCGGCGCTCCCGCACCTGGTGGCGGCGAGCGGGGCCGTGGTCGCCGTCGCTTCGGTGTCCGCGCTGCGCAACGGCACGAGCAACGCCCCGTACGCCACCTCCAAGGCGGCCCTGCTCCAGCTCTGCCGCTCCGTTGC
Source organism: Streptomyces sp. NPDC015139 (assembly GCF_043079785.1). Lineage (NCBI taxonomy): Bacteria > Bacillati > Actinomycetota > Actinomycetes > Kitasatosporales > Streptomycetaceae > Streptomyces > Streptomyces sp. NPDC015139. The sequence goes on from NZ_JBIBUW010000012.1 coordinate 154,564, forward strand.
CGTCGACTATGGGCGCCAGGGCGTGCGGGCCAACGTCGTGTGCCCCGGCTGGGTGCGCACCGAGATGGCCGACCGGCGCATGACGCGTTTCGCGGAGGAAGCGGGCCTCGACGGCGGTGTGGATGCCGCCTACGACGCGGCGACCGCGTTCCTGCCCATGGGCCGGCCGGGCGAGCCGGGTGAAGTCGCCGAGGTGATCGACTGGTTGCTGTCCCCGGCGGCGTCGTACGTCAACGGCTCGGTCCTCACCGTCGACGGCGGCGCGACGGCCCTCGATCCCGGGACCCTCGGGTTCGACCACCGGATCACCCCACGCGGCTAGGGCCTGTCGTGCGGAGCGGGCCGGCCTGGCTCACGGCGCCTTGCCGGCCGACCCGAGCGGGGGAGGACGGTCACGGCGGGGGGTGCGTCCTCCCTCCAGGAGGAGGAGAGCCCAATCAGCCGGGGCGCCGCCCGTACCGCCCCGTTCCGGCGGTCAAGCCCGCAACCCCGCCCGGGCCAGGGCGACCTCGGAGAGGTCGGCGATCGCCTGCGGGTCTCCGCGGCGCCAGGCGTCGGCCAGACCACCCGGCGGGACGGGGACCCGGGCGAGATCGCGCAGCGGTCCGGTGAGGGCCCGCAGGGCCAGCAGGTCGGCACCCCCGGGTGCGTCGAGGAGTCGCTGGGTGGTGGCGCTGCGCCGGATCCAGTGCAGGCGCGGCGGGAGCCAGATCACCAGGACGAAGGCGACGGGAAAGGCGATCAACGCGAGGGCGGTCAGGTCGGCGACCTGGCCCACGACGTCCTGCAGTGACCGGCCGGCGTCGGAGAGACCGTCGCCGGCGCCGGCCGCTGCCTGGAGAGGCTTCTTCAGAGCGCCCCCGATCAGCGGTACTCCGGAGGCGCTGTCGGCGGCGTTGTTGAGGCCCGTGGCGAGGTCGTCACCCGCGCTCTGTGCCTTCCGGCCGGGCTCGGCCAGCGACATGATCACGTCGCGGACGGTCAGCGCGAACCAGACCGAGGCCGCGATCAGAGCCACGGCGATCAGGTCCGCGAGCACCTGACGGATCCGGCGGGGCGGGGTCTGGGCGTAGAGACGCATCGGTGTCCTCCTGCTCCAGTGCTGGCATCGACATTGGCCGGCTTCGGCCAGGTGGGGCCTGGGGGCGTGGTGCGGGGGCCGTCGGGCGACGGGACGTGGGAGTGACTCTCCCACTGTGCCTCATCGGTACCTGCCATCGACACGGTGCCGCTGAAGCCCGGCGGGGGCCGGCTGTCACCTACCGGCCGGCCGTCCACCGAACGGCTGTCGTCGGCCGATCGGCAGTCGCACCCGGGTGCGTCCGGTCCATCGAACAACGCAGGAGTCCCCAACAACCGCCGCCGTACGCCACCTTGACGCCCCAATACCGCTCACGAAGAATGACCCGCGGCCCTGACAACGTTGTCGAAAGGCGCATGATGAAACAACGCATCAGCCGTCACCGGCCGCGCTCCCTGAGCGCGTTGGCGGTCGCCGCTCTGCTGGGCGCGGGACTGTGCACCGGAGTGCCGGGCACCGGACTCGTCACACCGGCGGCGCACGCCGCAGTCGACGGGACGCGCGGCGCGGACCGGCTGACCGATCTGGTCAACCCCTTCATCGGCACGGAGAACGAGGGAAACACCTATCCCGGCGCGGCCGTACCGTTCGGCATGGTCCAGTTCTCCCCCGACACCGGGCACAACACCGGCTACGACTACTCGCAGGACCACATACGCGGCTTCTCCATGGTCCACCTGTCCGGGGTCGGCTGCGGGCTGGGCGGCGACCTCCCGGTGCTGCCCACGACGGGCGACATCACCAGCACGGACGACGCCACCTACGCCGCGGGATTCAGCCACGACGACGAGACGGCCTCACCCGGCTACTACGGCGTCGGCCTCGACAGTGGTGTCAGGGCAGAGCTGACCGCCACCAAGCGCACGGCCGTGCAGCGCTACACGTTCCCGGCCACCGACAAGGCCAACGTGCTCATCAACGCCGGCCAGTCGCTGCACAAGACGCTCCACACCGAGGTGGAGGTCCTCGACAACCGGACCGTGCGGACGGCCGTCACGGGCAGCGGCTTCTGCCAGGACACCAAGCCGTACACGGTCTACACGATCACGCGGTTCGACCGGCCGTTCACCGCGTCCGGAACCTGGAAGGGCGCCGACGTCACCGACGGCTCGAAGAAGTCACAGGCGGACGGCGAGCGCAACGGCGCCTTCGTACGCTTCGACACCTCCGAGGACCGTACCGTCGAGGCGACCACCGCGCTGTCGTACGTCGACGCGCGAGGGGCGGATCTCAACCTCCGTGCCGAGGGCGGCCGTTCCTTCGACAAGGCCCGCCGGGCCGCGGTGGACGCCTGGGAGGACCGGCTCGACGACGTACGAGCCCAGGGCGGCAGCACGACCCTGCGGCGGACGTTCTACTCCTCGCTGTACCGCTCGTTCCTCGCACCGAACATCGGCAGCGACGTCGACGGGCGCTACACCGGCTGGGACCAGAAGGTGCACCGCGCGGAGGACTTCACCTACTACCAGAACTGGTCGCTGTGGGACACCTACCGGACCCAGACCCAGCTGCTGTCCCTGCTGGCGCCTCGTGAGGCACGTGACATGGCGCTGTCCGTGATCCGTGTCGACAAGGACAGCGGCTGGCTGCCCAAGTGGGGGTACGGCACGGTCGAGACCAACATCATGACCGGTGACCCCGTCACCCCCTTCCTCACCAACGCCTACCAGCAGGGGCTGCTGAAAGGGCACGAGGGGGACGCCTACCGGGCGCTGAAGCGCAACGCCGACGGCGTCCCGCCCGCCGACTCCGCTCCCGTCGGCCGTGAGGCCAACAAGGAGTACCTCGCCGACGGGTTCGCTCCGTACATCAAGGGCCGGCCGCACGCCAAGCCCGGCGACTCCGACTACGACCACGGCGCCTCGGCCACCCTGGAGTACGCCCTGTCCGACGCCATGCTCGGGCAGATGGCCAAGGACCTGGGACACCGCGCGGACGCACAGCGGTACACCGAGCGGGCACGCAACTACCGGAAGATCTACGACCGGTCGACCGGGTTCTTCCGCGCGCGCGACGCCTCGGGCGCCTTCACCGGACCGGCGGACCCGGCCCGCAGCGAGGGCTTCCACGAGGGGACGTCGTGGCAGTACCAGTGGCTGGTGCCCCAGGACCTGCCCGGCATGATCGACCTGATCGGCGGCAAGGACGCCGCCAACCAGCGGCTCGACTCCTTCTTCGCCTACGACAAGCTGGTCGCCGACCCCGCGAAGACCGCCCGCGAGGTGTGGGTCAACGGGCCGTACGACTACTACAACGCGGACAAGTACAACCCGCAGAACGAACCGGACCTGATCGCTCCCTACACCTACCTCTCGACCGGACAGCCCTGGAAGGCGACCGACGTGGTCCACGCGGCACTGACCCTGTTCACGGACGCGCCGACCGGTATGACCGGTAACGACGACCTGGGCACCATGTCGGCCTGGAACGTCCTCTCGTCCATCGGCCTCTTCCCGGTGCAGCCCGGCACCGACACCTGGGGCCTGTCCACGCCCGTCTTCGAACGCGTCGACATCACGCTCGACCGCCGCTACTACCCGCAGGGCCGGCTGACCGTGCGCGCGCCGGGCACCTCGGACACCCAGCGCTACATCCAGGCCGCGCGGACGGACGGCACCGCCTACGGCAAGACGTACCTGACCACCGAGAACCTCCGCCGGCTGCGCGAACTGTCCTTCCAGGTCGGCCCGACGCCCTCCGCCTGGGGCACCGGCACGGAAGCGGCACCTCCCGCCCTGAAGTGACGCCGGTCCACGCCTCGCCGGCCCCTCCGCCACGGAGGGGCCGGCGAGGCGGGTCTCACGAACCGTGGTCGGTCACGGGAGGATCTCCACGTACCCGTCGGTGCCGTGCACGCGGATCCGCTGCCCGTCCCGGATCAGCCGGGTGGCCTGCTCCACCCCCACGATGGCCGGCAAGCCGTACTCCCGGGCGATCACCGCGCCATGGGTCATCAGACCGCCCACCTCCGTCACCAGGCCCGCGATGCCGACGAACAGCGGGGACCAACTGGGGTCCGTGTAGGCCGTGACCAGGATGTCGCCCGCTTCGAGATCGGCGTCCGCCATGTCGAGGACGACGCGGGCCCTTCCCTCGACGGTCCCCGCGGAGACGGGGAGCCCGATCAGGGCGCCGGCCGGGACGTCGTCGCGCCGGTACGCCCCGGTGACGGCCTCGCCGTCCGAGGTGAGCACCCGGGGCGGTGTGAGCGCCTGGTACGACCGGAACGCGTCCTTGCGCCGCTGGATCAGCCGCAGGTCCACCCGGTTCGAGCGCACGGCGTCGTGGAACTCCTGGAACGTGAGGTGGAAGACGTCCTCCTGCTCGGGGATCACGCCGGCCCGCACGAGGCGTTCGGCCTCCGCCAGCAGGGCCTGCTTGTAGACGAAGTAGCGGCTGACGATGCCGTACTTCGGGTACTCCCGGTACCCGATGAAGGTGCGGACCCGGTCGATCATCCGCTTGGTCTCGTCTGCCTTCCGGTCCCCGTCCGGCAGGGCCCGCAGGCGTGCCAGCACGTCCTGCTCCTTCTGCCTTGCCTTCCGGCGCCCCAGCTCGAAGCGCCGCTCGGCCGCACCGGGTTCGAAGTTCCTGACGTTGTCCAGGATCACGGGCACGAGCGTGCCGGGCCGCTCGCGCCAGCGCGGCCTCGTGATGTCGATCTCGCCGACGCAGCGCATGCCGTACCGGTCGAGATAGGCCTCGATGGCGTCACGTGCTTCGGTCCCGCCCGGGAGCTTCGCCAGCTCGTCCAGGAACCCCTCGTCCTCGACGCCCTGGAGGAACTCCACCACCTCGGGCCGCGGACGGATCACGTCCGCCACGTCGAGCAGCGCCAGGCCCATCTCCGAGGTGACGTTGTCGGGGGCGGACAGCGTGAGCGTGTCGGCGGCGTTCTTCTCGCCCAGCCACTCCCGCAGCCTGTCGTTGAGCCACCAGGTGGCCTCCATGCCCGCCATGATCGCCTGGATGCTCAGCGGATCACCGAGGACTCGCTTGTGCTCCTCGAAGGCCTCCAGCAGGAAGTCGAACAGCGCCGGTCCGGTCTTCGTCCGGATGTCGCGTTCCAGGGCGGCGAGGGACGCCTCGCTGCGCTCGATCAGCTCGGCGACGACGGCCGGATCGGTCGGGATCGGGGCCGACGCGCCGCCCGCGGGCGGCCCGCCGGGGCCCGCGTCCGGGAGCGACGGGACGAAGTCGGCGCGATCGAGGACGGTCTCGAGTGCGTCCCTGACCAGCGGATCGCCCTTCCCCATGAGGTCCAGGAGGCCGGCGCGGCTCGCGGGGGAGGCCAGGCGCCGGGTGACGTCCACGAACAGCCGCCCACCGGCCTCGTGCATCGGCACCATGGCCGTCAGCTGCCACATGGAGAGCCCGAGAGGCTTCATGGCGTCGGTCATCATCTGCTGGTGGCCGACGGAGACGTAGACGTGATTCTCCTGGTCGCCGATGTCGGGAACGGGGAACAGAGTCGTGATCGGCCGGCTCTGCACGATCTGGAAGCCGTCGTCGGCCAGGCACCATTCGATGTCCTGCGGGCGGCCGAAGTGCGCCTCGATCCGCCGCCCGAGCCCCACGAGCCGCACGACCTGCGCATCCGTCAGCGCCGGCTGCTCCTGCCGCGGCGGGTCGACCGCCACCTCTCGTGTTCCGCCGGCCGGCAGGGCGTGCACGGCACGCTGTTTGACGGCGATCGTCCTGGCGACGACTTCGCCGTGCCGCACCGTGAAGACGTCCGGGTTCACCAGGCCGGAGACCAGGGCCTCGCCGAGGCCGAAGCCGGCGTCCACGGTGGCGACCGTCCGGTTCCCCGTCACGGGGTCGGCGGTGAACAGGATGCCTGCCGCGTGCGGGAACACCATCCGCTGGACGACCACGGCCATCTGGACCGTACGGTGGTCGATGCCGTTGCGTTGGCGGTAGGTCACGGCCCGCTCGGTGAACAGCGAGGCCCAGCACCGGCTGATGTGCCGGAGGATCGCCGTCGGCCCCACCACGTTCAGGTACGTGTCCTGCTGGCCGGCGAAGGAGGCCGTCGGCAGGTCCTCCGCCGTCGCGCTGGAGCGTACGGCACAGGCGGTCTCCTCACCGAGCCGGGCGAGCGCTTGGGTGATCGCCCTCGCGAGATCGTCCGGGACGGCGATCCCCTCGACGGTCCGGCGAATCTCCGCACTGAGTGTGCGGATCGTCTCCCGGTCGTCCGGGTTCGAGCGCGACAGCCGAGCGAGCTGATCATCGATCGACGGAGCCTCCGCGATGATCCGCCGGAAGGCGTCCGTCGTCACGCAGAACCCGTCCGGTACGCGGATCCCCTCGATCCGTGTCAGCCCGCCCAGGTGCGCGCCCTTGCCACCGACGAGCGAGACCTGATTCTCGTCGGCCTCTTGAAGATCCAACACGTACCGCTCGATCACTGCGCTCCCATTTCTGCAGGTTGTGGCATCGGCCGACGATTCTGCGCCGTGACCCGGGTCTTGCCGCAAGCCCCCCCACGCGCTATAACTTGAGTACGGCAAGGAGAGGTCTCTCCTTGCCTTTGCCTTTTCCGCCCGGCGGACAGCGGTGGATCCGGCGGGACATGCCTCAGGCCGGCCTCAGGTCGGTGCGGAAGAGGTGGTGGTCCGAGTAGGGGCTCGGGTGCACACCGTGCGCGAGTGGGGCGATGCCGCGCAGGAACACGTAGTCGAACTTGCTGTGCCAGTCGGTGGTCGTCTCACAGGCGTCGGCGGGCGAGGGCCGGCAATGGGGATCCGCATCCGAGGCCAGCGCCCACATCCGCCGGAGTTCGGGGGCGGACGGCACGGAGTTGAAGTCGCCGAGCACGATCACGCGGTCGTACCGGGCGACTTGTGGGGCGAGCACGTCCACCTGGTCCGCCCGGACCGCCTCCTGACGTCGTTGGGCGAGGTGGGTGGTGAAGACGCGGACGGGCCGGCCGCCCACGAGGGTGGTCACCGCCATGTACCCACGGTCCTCGGATCCGCCGTCGGGATATTCGACGCTGACGCGCTCGGTCATGGGTGCCGCCGAGAGGATGGCCTGGCCGTAGGCTCCCGGTCGCCACGGCAGACCCCCGCAGCGGTTCCAGTTCCGCAGCACGGTCCCGTACTCGACGTGGTAGTCCAACCCGTACAGGTTCTTCAGAAGCTTCCGGATCTCCTCGACGTCACGCACGCACGCTTCCTGCAGGCCGATGACCTGGGGCGCGTACGTGGCGATCTCCGCCGCCCGGCCGAGGTTGTACCCGCTCCGATTGCAGGGAATGCAGATGTTCCACGTCATGACGCGATTCGGTACGACGGCCTCGGCGGCGTCTACCGGCAGTGGCCTGGCGAGGAGGGCGCTGTTCGGCGCGCTGGAGCCGATGAGCAACATGCAGACCGCGGTCAGGGCGCCCGCGAACAGCCGAGTGCTTCTTCCGAGCACCATCTCCTCCTCAGCGTGGACGCACACCGCCTGTGCCCATCCAACACGCACAGGGTCGTCCTGCGCGACGCCGACCGCTGCCGGCACCGGTGGGTACTCGGCCCGAGGCGGCCCGGCCAGTAGCCCTGGCTGATCGCCTTCTCCCGCATCAGCGATTCCAGCTCCGTGTCCGACAGCGGGTGCAACGTGTGCAGCAGATGGCGCAGGCCGGGTTCGTCGAGGGACTGGCTGCTGACCTCGACCTCCGCGCCGTGGTGGCGGCGGGTGAGGGTGACGGCGACGGCGCCGCCGGGGAGACGGCGGACCACGCGCATCACACCGTGCGCGTCCACCGTGCAGGTCGCGCCCTTGTCGGCGGGCTCCGGGCATCGGGGGGCCCGCGTGAGCGGTGGGCGCACCACCAGGCCCACGTACCCCGACTCGTATCCCTCCCGCACGGGGCGGTAGTCCACGATGAAGGAGGCGGGCCCGACCACGGCCCGGGACACCCGCATCCCGGACGGCGCCGCGCCCAGGTACAGCAGTCCCGGATGCTCCCGGTAGCGGGAGATCTCCGCCGTGTGATGGCGCTGCCGCGCCTGCGCCGGGCCGACGAAGCCCCCGTAGACCAGGCCCGCTGCCAGCACGGCCACCGCTCCCAGCCGGACCCACGGGTTCGGCACGAAGAACGCCGCGGCGACGGCGTACGGCACCCCCGTCAACGCGATCCGTGTGCCGGCGCTCCCCAGGTCGACGTCCCCGCTGTAGGCGGCCAGCCCGGCCAGGACGCCCAGCGTGCCGAGGGCGAAGACCGCCACCGCCCACCCGACCCGCCGGCCCGCCGAGCCGCACAAGGGGACCACCGTCCTTGCCGGTAGGCCCGCCATGGCCAGGAGGACCACCATGATCGGCACACCCAGCACGAGGACGGGCACCGCTGCCCCGGTGCCACCGCCCCAGCCCGCCACCACCAACGCGAAGCCGAGCGCCGGCATCGCGGCCGCCGTCGTCGCCCAGACCAGGAAGAGATGCAGGACCGTCAACGCCCCTCTGCCGCTTGTCATGCAGGTCTCCCCAAATTCCTCTCACCGTCGCTCAGTTGAACGCGCACGTGGAGCTGCTACGCCTGCACGTCGCCCCGGGTGAAGGAGGCGACCGGGTCGCGGTGGGCGAAGTCCCCCGGCGGGATGCCCGGGTGATGCCCCGGCAGCGGGTCGGGAGGGTTCGCGGCCGGGCCCAGGGTGAGCCGGGAGACGATGCGGTAGCGGTCACCCCGGTAGAGCGAATGGACGTACTCGACGGGCCGTCCGTCCGCGTCCGAGGTGAGCCGTTCGAACAACAGGGCGGGCGACAGCTCCGGTACGCCGAGGAGTTCTGCCTCCGCGCGCGTGACGACGGTCGGTTCGATCGCCTGGACGGCTTCGCGGACGTGCACGGCGTGGTGTTCACGCAGATGCTCGTAGAGATCGCCGCTCTCCAACTCCTGAGAGCTGAGGCCCGGGACGAGGTCGGCGCGGATGTGCAGGTGCTCGATGGCCATGGGTGCGCCGTCGACGAGGCGCAGCCGGGCAACGTAGACGATGTCGGCGGCCGGTGAAAGACGCAGCTTGCGGCCGACGCGAGCGCCGGCCGGCATGGTGGTGAACTCGAGCAGCCGGCTGGACCAGGCGCCCGCGGCCTGGGTCACGGTCAACGCGTGCCCCGGGGAGACGAGTTCCTGGGTGATCTTCTCCGGCGCGACGAACATGCCGCGCCCGTGTTCGCGGACGAGAAGGCCCGCGGTGACGAGTTCGCCGACCGCCGTGCGCAACGTGGGCCGGGAGACGCCGAGGTGCGCGCAGAGCGTGCGCTCGGAGGGGATGGGGTCGCCGGGGCGCCGCGCCTCGATGAGTTCGAGGATGTGCTCGCGCACGCGCTCGCGTTTCAGCACCGCCCCGGGCGCGCCCCTCTTCTCGTCGGCGTCCACCTTCCGCCCCCTCGGCGCCGGCTGACCAGTCACCTGTCCAGTTGACCACGCACCGACGCTGATCCACAACCAGACTGCGCCGCCTGGGAGTTGACGGCGCGTTTGGTCTATGCCACTTTCTCCCCTACGAGAGGTCACCTGACCAGTCCAACTGGTCAGGTCCGATGGCCGGACACGTCGGCCGTGCGACCTCCCCGTCCGTGCACCGCCGATCGCACCCGGCACGGGCCGCCACACCCGTACGTCCCCGACTCGCACATCCCGACGCCCCCACCGTTTCGGAAGTGAACAGCCATGAGGAGGACGCACATGCCCACCCCCAGCCTCGGCAGAACCAGGAAGAACGCGCTGACCTTCGCCACAGCCGTGGTGCTCGGCTGCGCCGGCCTCGCCGCGCAGCCGGCGACCGCGAACGCGGCCCAGGGCGAGCTGACCGTGCAGTACCACACCGGGTCCACCGGCAGCGACCAGGCCGAACCCTGGCTGAAGGTGAAGAACGGCGGCGCCGCCAGTGTCGCGCTCAGCGGCCTCAAGGTGCGCTACTACTTCAAGTCCGACACACCGAGCAGCACTTACCGCTTCGCCTGCTCGTGGGCCGTCAAGGGCTGCGCCAACGTGACCGGCACGTTCGGCACCCTGGCCCGTCCCACCGCGAACGCAGACCGCTACCTGGAGATCGGGTTCACCGCCGGCGCCGGTTCACTCGCCCCCGGCACCGACACCGGCGACCTGCAACTGCGCTTCTACCGCTCGGACTGGCAACCGCTGAACCAGGCCGACGACTACTCCTTCGGTCCGGCGCAGACCGCGTACGGGAACTGGAGCAAGGTCACCGCCCAGCTCGACGGGGCCGTGGTCTGGGGGAGCGCACCCGAGGGGAACGACCCGACCGACCCGACAGATCCCACCGATCCGACCGATCCACCCGCCGGAGGGGCCACCCTCTTCGACGACTTCGGGTACACCGCGTACAACGACCCGAAGATCTCGGCCCACGGCTGGAACGTGCGCTCCAACTCCGGCGGCCCCGGCGTGCCGGGCGCCACCTGGGCGCCCGAGAACGTGACGTTCTCCTCCTCCGGCGGCAACTCGGTGATGAACCTGGAGACCTCGACCTCCGGCACCGGCGAGAGCACCCGGCAGACGGAAGTCCTCACCAAGGCCACGAAGTTCAAGAACGGCACGTACGCGGCACGCATCAAGTTCAGCGACGCGCCCAGGAGCGGCCCGGACGGCGACCACCTGGTGCAGACGTTCTTCACCATCAACGACCTCAAGGCACCGATGGCGGACGACTACGCGGAGTACGACTTCGAGTACCTGCCCAACGGGGGCTGGGGCGAGCCGTCGAACATCCTGTACACGACGTCCTGGGAGACCTACAACCCCGACCCGTGGCAGGCCGTGAACCAGCACACCGAGGGCCGGCAGAGCTACGACGGCTGGCACGACGTCGTCCTCACCATCGACAACAGCACGATCCGCTACTACATCGACGGCCGGCTCTTCGGCACGCACGACGCCGCCTACCTGCCGGAGCGGCCCATGTCGATCAACTTCAACCAGTGGCTCATCGACCTGACGGGCCAGAGCAGCACCAGCCCGCGGAAGTACGACGAGCAGGTCGACTACGTCCTGCACGTCAAGGACCAGGTGCTCACCCCGGCGACGGTGGCGGCGAAGGTGGCCGCCTACCGCTCGGCCGGCACCACGTTCGAGGACACCGTGCCTTCGTCCTGACCGGCAGCCCGTCCGTGCACAGGGTCCCGGCACCTCGCGTGCCGGGACCCCGCGGCGATCACGCCGGGAGAAGGGCGCGTGGAGGACGGGCGCGGTCACGACGCCCGGCGCCCGCCGGTTCGGGCGGGACGGGCGTCAGCCCGCGGTGAGCAGTTGCCGTACGACATAGCCGGCGGAGTCCACGCCGGACCTGCCGCCTTCGACGAGGGCTGCCACCGAGATGCGGGAGTTGTAGGCGGTCAGCCAGCCGTTGGTGTGGTCGCCCTCCTCGGCGGTGCCCGTCTTGGCGCCGACGCCCGCCAGGCCGCCCAGCCGCGGAGCCGCCGTACCCGAGGCGGCGACGCCGCGCATCATCGACTGCAGAGCCCCGGCCGTTCGCGCGGAGATGGGCCGCGGCGCGGTGTCCTGGTGCTGCCCCAAAAGGATGACCGGCTGTTCGAAGCCGACATTGCGCACGGTCGCCGCCACGGACGCCATGAACAGGGGAGTGGCCGTGACCTTGCCCTGGCCGATGAACTGCGCGGCCTGGTCACTGCCCTGTACGTCCGGCGGGATGCTCGGGTCGGTGGTGGCCACTCCGCCGCCGATCGACCAACTGCCCATGCCGAAGACGTTCACGGCCTCGTCGTGCAGCGCGGAGGCGTCCCCGCCGTGCACCAGATGGTGGAAGCCGTCCTTGATGAAGGAGGTGTTGCACGACACCGTGAACGCCTGGGCGAGGGACGAGGACGGGTTGGCCTTCACGCCTGGATCGTTGTGGAACACCTGGCTGTTGGCCATCAGTGAATCGGTGCACGGCGCCGGGCTGTTCGCCGTCAGGCCGGCCTGGTCGAACAGCGCCGCCGAGGTGATGATCTTCATCGTGGAGCCCGGTGACTTGATGCCGTTGATGGCGATGTCCCCGTCCGCACCGGTGTGCGCGATCGCCAGGATGTGGCCGTTGTTCCAGTCGAGCGCCACCGTCCCGGCGGGCTTGTCCTGCAAGTGGGAGTCCTTCACCGCCTTCTCGGCGACCGCCTGGAGCCGGGCGTCGATGGTCGTCTTGATGACCGGCGCCCGTCCCTTGGAGAAGACCTTCACTCGCTCCACGAGTGCGCCGCCGCCGTCGACCACGGCGACGCCGGTCCCGGTGCTGCCTCCGGTGGCCCGGGCGTTCTGGCGGATCGTCGTGGTGATCTCCCGCAGGGACGGGAAAGCGGACAGGTTCGTCTTCCCGTCGCGTGCCACCACCTTCACGGCGCTCGCGTCGGCGGGGAGCTCACCCGCGGTCAACGACTGGTCCTCCGCCAGGCCCGGGTACAGCACCGAGTTGTTCCAGTGGACGGCGAGCACCCCCTCCGCGCTCTTCAGCACGGCCACCGCACTCGGGTACGTCCACGTGCCACCCGCGACGCGTGCGGTGACCTCGAAGTCGACCTTGGTGGCGCCCTGGGTGACCGCCGAGGGCCCGGCGGCGTGCACGCGAGCGAAGGACAGCTTCTTCAGCCGCAGGCCCTCCGCGTAGTCCCGCAGAGCCTGTCCGGCGGTGTTCGGCACGTCGGTGTCGCTCGCCGCGCCGTCGAGGTGCTGATGCGACCAGCTGTCCAGGAACGCGCGGGTCAGCTCGACCGCTTCGGCGTTGGACGGCGGCGTGCTCGACAGCGCCGCCGCGTCGAAGGTGCCCCCGGCAGCCGGTGTGCCGTCGCCCGGGGAGCTCAGGCTGTGCACGATGTTGTACGTACCGATTCCCCCGAGGACGAGCAGGGCGGTGCACGTACCGGCGAGGCCGATCTTCACAGCTCTGTTCATACGGGGGATCGTATGTATGTTCCATGTACTGGTGTGGCCGACATCGGGAGATCGTTACCGGACGTCAACCTCTGGCTCCCGCCGCCCATCACTGTTTTCGGCCAGTACTCGCTGGTAGCGGCGGTGTGGTCGGCGGTTCGGGGCATGATCGCAGTCATGTCTTCTGAGAGTGACGCCGACGGCCTGGTGGTGTGGGAGGTCCAGCGGTATGAGCCGTTCAGCCGCGTGTGGATCTGCAAGGGCTACGGCCGTACGACCACCGACGTCGACCCGGGAGAGCTGGGCCGTGCCGCCCTGGCCGGCCACCTCGCCAGGGTTCCGGCCCGCGGTGGGGAAACGTTCCGGGCCGTCGTCCGCACCGGCGCGGGCGGCAGCCTGACCATCTCGCCGGACGACCTCCGCACGCACGGCTCGACGGTGAACCCCTCGGTCTGTCAGATGCTGCCCGGATACCTCCGCGACGCCCTCACCTGACCCTCCGCGGTCCGCGGGGACGGGGGAGCGCCGTGGCCGGCCACGGCGTACGACTGCGACCGGCCACTCCGTCGCCCCGTGCTACGTCCCGCCGGCCGGCTCTCCCCGCACGGTGCGTCGGGCCTCAGCCCGCGTGACAGGCCAGGACCGGTGTACCCGCACCGCCCGGGGCCGCTCCGAAGCCGAACGAGGTGGACGCGCCGGGCGCGACGGCGCCGTTGTGACCGGCATCGGTGACCGTCACCGTCCGGCCGCTCTGGGTGTAGGAGGCGTTCCACATCCCGGTGACGGTCTGGCCGCCCGGCCAAATCCAGGTGACCTGCCATGACTTCGTCGTGGCGCGGCCGGTGTTCGTGACCGTGACGTCGGCGTTGAAGCCGCTGCCCCAGTCGCTGCTCACCTTGTAGGCGGTCGAGCACCCCGTGTCCCCGCCCCCGCCGGTGCCGGCCGTGGTCGCGGTGAGGGTGGCGGAGGCCGCCGAAGTGTTGCCTGCCGAGTCCCGCGCCCGGACCGTGTAGTCGTACGCGGTGCCCGCCGTCAGCCCACTGTCGGTGAACGAGATGCCGGTGACCGAACCGACCTTGCCCGTGCCCCGGTAGACGTCGTACCCCGCCACGCCGGTGTCGTCGGAGGACGCCGACCACGTGAGCGAGACCGAGGACGCCGTCGTGCCGGTCACCTTGAGCCCCGTCGGAACCGAGGGCGCCGTGGTGTCGCCGCCGGAGCCGCCTCCGCCGAACCCGGGTGCCTTGACGGACGCGAGGTAGCCGTCCTTCACCGTGTCCACCGTCTGCCAGTCGTCCTTGAGGATGCCGCCGGTGTCACCGGAGTTCGGATTCCACGACCAGAACGTCCAGTTGAAGCTGTCCGCGCCGTACGTACCGGTGGGACGCAGGTAGTCCACCAGCGCGGCCAGCCACTTCTGGTCGACAGCGGACTGGAGGGTGGTGCCGAACTCGCCGAGGAGCACCGGGGCGGTGTTCTGCTTGAAGAGGTAGCCCCAGTACTTGTCCCAGATGCCGGGCATGTTCGCCGGGAACGACACGTCGCCGAACCAGGGCTGCTGAGCCACGCTGGTGGCGTAGTCGTGCGCCGAGTACACCAGGCGGCCCTGCACGTTCAGGCGCACCGGGGCCGAACCGGCGCCGGCGAGATTGCCGCCCCACCAGTAACTCTGGCCGCCGACCGTCTGCACGCCCTCCACGAAGACCAGCAGGTCCGGGTTGACGGACAGTACCGCGTTGCCGGCGCGTTCAGCGGCGAGCCGCCAGTCGGTGGCCGCGTCACCGCAGCCCCAACACGCCGGATCGTGCGGTTCGTTGTGCAGGTCGATGCCGATGACGGCGGTGTCGCCCAGGTAGCGGGCGGCCAGGGCCTTGAGGTCGCCGATCCAGGTGGTCTCGGGTACTGCCGAGGTGTACCAGAGCGCCGACTGCCCCGAGGAGTCGGGTCGATGGCGGTCGAGGATCACCTTCATGCCGACCGAGCCCGCGTAGCCGACGATCTTGTCCATGACCTGGAGCGACGTCAGACCTTCCAGATCGGCGTTGATGCCGCCCGCGTACGAGATGCCGTTGGGGGTGGTGTTCTTGAAGATGTCGTCGCTGTAGGGCAGCCGGATCGTGTTGTAGCCGAGCGACTTCATCTGGTCCGTCATCGACATGTAGTCACGCGACCAGAGTCCGTGCGGCGCGTAGTTGGCGGTCTCGAAGCCGAACCAGTTGACCCCGGCGATCCGCACGGGCGCGTTCTGCGCATCGAGGATCCGGCGCCCGCTGGTGTGCCAGTAGCCGGCACCCGGAGCGGTGGCCGCCGCCGGTCGATGCGGCTCGGAGGGCGCCGCGGCCTGCGCGGTGGCCGGTAGGGACAGCAGGGGGACCAGCGCGACGGCGGTCGCGCAGAGAAGGGCGGCGAGGGTGCGGCCGAGGCGGTGAGCGGGAGGATGACGCATCGTGGGGGTCCTCTCGGCGGGCCTATGTGGGGTGGGAGCGCTCCCATGGTCAGGCGTGGGGTACTGCCTACCGGGTTCGGGTGCTGGAGGGCGTCCGGCCGGCGGCTCCCGCGGGCCGTCCGGGGTGTCCCGCCCCGGGCCGGCCCGGCTCGTCGGAGCCGGACTGCGCCCATGGAAGCCACTAAGCGTGCACACGTCAATACCTGCGGTCGCAATCGCTGTGCCCCGCGTGAGGATCCGGAGCGAAAGACCCTTCGCGGCAAGGGTGTTGACACGAGTGGCCGGACGGCATCACCGTGGGAGCGCTCCCAGTTCCGGTGTCCTGTCCTCCGCGTGTTCCAGCGGCCGGGCACCGCCCCCCCCCGAGTGCTCCGCCACGGTCGTCGTACCCCGGCACCGGATCGTGCCCCGCCGGCCGGCCGTTCAGCCGGTCGGTTCATCGCTTGCCCGCTCGACGGAAGGCCGGACCGGACTGCCGGTGCGCCCCCGGCCGGGCGGTGGGGCACACGTCGGCCCGCTTCTCTCCGTCCGCCCGCACTCCCCGTGATCGGTAGGGCGCCCCTAGCCACGGTGTCGCAGACCGGGCTCCGGTCGGACCGAGGTACGCCGCGCACCTTCCTGATCGCACCAGTCGCACCCGTCGCAGCACGCGCGCACCCCGTACAAGCAGCCTGAACCGCCCGTGCCCGCCCAGTGGGCACGCCCGGGCGCCCGCGAAGCCGACCGTCCGCGGTCGGACCGCGCCTGCCCCACCGCCGGTCACCGGACCGCCGTCAATCAGGAGTCGCTTCATGTCCCTCCCTAGGCCCATCACACGCTTGTGCGAACCGGACGCCCCGCCACCGCAGCCCCGACGTCGCCGCGAGCGAGCGGCCATGGCGTCCGTCGCGTCCGTCGTACTGGCGGCGGGACTGTGCGTGGCGGCCCTGCCGGGCACCGCGTCGGCCGCCGCCAAACTCGACAACCCCTACGTGGGCGCCAAGCCCTATGTGAACCCCGACTGGTCGGCCAGGGAGGCCGCGGAACCCGGCGGTTCAGCCGTCGCCGACCAGCCCACCTTCGTCTGGCTCGACCGCATCGCCGCGATCAACGGCACCTCCGAGGCGCGCGGTCTGAAGGCGCACCTGGACGCGGCCAAGGCACAGGGCGCCAACCTGGTGCAACTGGTGATCTACGACCTGCCCGGCCGTGACTGCGCGGCACTCGCCTCCAACGGCGAGCTGGGTCCCGACGACCTGGGGCGCTACGAGACCGAGTACATCGACCCCATCGCCACGGTCCTCGCCGACCCGGCCTACGCGAGCCTGCGCATCGTCAACCTCGTCGAACCCGACTCGCTGCCCAATCTGGTCACCAACGCCGGCGGCACGGCCGGGTCCACTCCCGAGTGCGCCACCATGAAGTCCAACGGCAACTACGAGAAGGGCGTGGGCTACGCCCTGCACAAGCTCGGAGCGCTGCCGAACACGTACAACTACATCGACGCGGGCCACCACGGCTGGCTCGGCTGGGACAGCAACCTGGTGCCCTCCGCGCAGGAGTTCAAGAAGGCCGCGACGACCAGCGGCGCCACCGTCGGCGACGTGACCGGCTTCATCGTGAACACCGCCAACTATTCGGCCACCAAGGAACCCAACGTCAAGATCACCGACACGGTGAACGGGCAGACCGTCCGCCAGTCGAAGTGGATCGACTGGAACCAGTACGTGGACGAGACGACGTACGCCCAGGGCCTGCGCACCGCGCTGGTCGCCCAGGGCTTCGACAGCGGCATCGGCATGCTGATCGACACCTCCCGCAACGGCTGGGGCGGCTCCGCGAGGCCGACCGGTCCCGGTCCGGCGACGAGCGTGGACGCCTACGTCGACGGCGGCCGCGTCGACCGTCGCATCCACGCCGGCAACTGGTGCAACCAGAGCGGCGCGGGACTCGGCGAACGTCCGGCCACCGCACCCGATCCCGGCGTCGACGCCTACGTCTGGGCCAAGCCGCCGGGCGAGTCGGACGGCGCGAGCAAGGCCATCGACAACGACGAGGGCAAGAGCTTCGACCGGATGTGCGACCCGACGTACACCGGCAACGCGCGCAACGGCAACAACCCCACCGGAGCGCTGGCCGACGCGCCGCTGGCCGGTCACTGGTTCTCCGCCCAGTTCCGCCAGTTGCTCGCCAACGCCTACCCGCCCGTGGACGGTTCGGGCGGCGGAACCGGCGGTGACACGAAGGCGCCGACGGCACCCACCGGCCTGACCGTCTCCGCGACAACCGCAGACAGCGTCTCCCTCACCTGGACCGCCGCCACCGACGACACCGGAGTGGCCGGCTACGACGTCTACCGCGACGGCGTGAAGGCCGGGACAGCCACCGGCACCTCCTACACCGATCAGGGTCTGTCGCCCGCCACCACCTACAGGTACACGGTCAAGGCGCGCGACGCGGCAGGGAACGTCTCCGCGGCCTCGGCGGCGATCGCCGCGACGACGAAGACGTCCGGCGGTGGGGGCGGCGGCACCAGCGGCCTGAAGGCGCAGTACAAGAACAACGACTCCGCCACCGGCGACAACCAGATCAAGCCCGGTCTCCAGCTAGTCAACACGGGCACCGGCGCCGTCGACCTGTCCAGGGTGACCGTCCGCTACTGGTTCACCGGGGAGGCGTCGTCCGCCGGCTTCCAGACGTGGTGCGACTACGCCCAGGTCGGATGCTCCGCCGTGAAGACGTCCGTCACGACCCTGTCGGCCGCCCGCACCGGCGCCGACCACAGCCTCGACGTCACCTTCGCCTCGGGCTCCCTCGCCGCCGGCGCGAACACCGGCGACATCCAGCTCCGGCTGGCGAAAGCGGACTGGTCCAACTTCAACGAGACGGACGACTACAGTCGGGGCACCGGGACGTCGTACGCGGACGCTGCGAAGGTCACCGTGTACGTGGGCGGCACGTTGGTGTGGGGCACGGAACCGTAGGCGGCAGACGCGCGCACCGCACGGCAGGGCGTAGCACCGCTCCCGAGCGGCTCTACGCCCTGCAACACGCTGGCTGTCAGCCCGATCGCCGTTGCCGTTGCCGTTGCCGTTGCCGTTGCCGCTTCGCGCCTCAGCGGCTCTCCGCGACGGCTACGCGCCCCGACCGCAACGACGCCCGCGCGCGTGCCGGGCTGCCGACGTTGTGTGCGAGGTCGAGGAGATGGTCGTCCGCCACGACGCGCAGGCCGTACTCCGCGAGCAGTGCGGCCATCTGCTGAGGTCTCCACAGCGAGCGCCACGGTTCGCCCCCCGTGACCGAACTGCCGAGCACCCGCGTCAGGAGCCGTCCTACGGCCGCCTTCGCCGACGGCGCCTGGTAGTTGAGGACGAGTGCGCTCCCCAGGGCAGTCCGGGCGGCGAGAGCGGCCACGGTGGCGCGCACCTCGTCGCGCCTGAGGTACGGCACGACGCCCTCCCACAGCCATGTCGTCGGCGCGGACGGATCGTGCCCGGCGGCCGCCAACGCCGTCCCGAGATCATCGATGGCGAAGTCGACCGGCGTGAACCGTACGGATCGGGCGAGGGCCGGCAACTCGGCGCCGTGCCGATCGTCCTCGTCCGACTCCCGTGGTACGGCGGCGGCCTCGGCGAGACGGGCGCGCTTGTCCTGTTGGGAGGCGGGATGGTCGACCTCCCACACGTCCGTCCGCGCGAGCTCGGCCAGCCGCCACGCCCGCGAGTCGAGACCGGCTCCGAGGATCACGAGCTGGCCGGTCGCGCGAGCACGGAGCGCCTCGTCGATCGCGACGGTCCGTGGTACGACCACCTCGGCGCACGCTCGCACACTCTCGTACATCGTGCGTTCCCGCCAGCCCTGTGGGGGAGTGCCCGCACGAACCTGGTCCACGACGGCACGTTCCGCGTCGCGGAGCAGCCGTGCCGCCACCGGATCCGCGAACCGGCCGTGAGCAGTTCTCCCGTCCGCGGCCGCCCGTCCCTGGCAGACAAGCACAGCCGTCCGACTCGCCGCACGCCCACGCTCGCTCATGGAGCCGTATTCAACACCACCGCACCCGGCCGTGGCGCCGAGGCGACATCCGGAGCGGCCCTGCATGCGTCGACCGGGGTGCGCCGGCCGGACGGGACCATGAGCGGGGTGCTCGGGTGGACGTAAGTTGGCATGCTGGCGTCATGTCGATCAACTACCCCGAGCCGTACGGTCCTCCGGTTGTCCCGCAGGATCCGGACCCGGTCGCTCCGTTGCCCTTCCACCGGCTGGCGCTCCTGAAGGGACGGCGCGGACGGTGGTGGCGCCCGCTGGCCGGGACGGTCGTGGTGGGCGTCGGCACGGCCCTGCTCATGATGGTGCTCGTCGTCGCATCCGAGGTCGGCGGGGTGATCCTCGACCGCCCGACCGACGCCGACGACATGCGCACCTGGGGCTCGATCGGCGACATGGCTGTCGAGTTGCTGTCCATCGCCATCGCGATCCCGGCGGTCCTTCTGGCGGCGCGCTGGGTGCAGGGCCGTCCGGCCGGGACCGTCTCGTCGGTGACGGGACGACTGCGCCGACGCTGGCTGGGACTGTGCCTCTGGCTGGCGCTGCCGGTCGTCGTGGTGTCGTTGGGGATCACGTTCCTGCTGCCGGGGACGGGGGACAGCGGTGGGGAGGCCGAGTGGGTCGGTTGGCGCTCGTTCCTCCTCGCCCTCGTGATGCTCTGCTGCTTCGTACCGTTGCAGGCGGCTGCCGAGGAGTACGTGTTCCGGGGCTGGTTGGTGCAGGCGGTCGGGTCCTGGCTGCGGTCACCGTGGATCGCCGTGCTGCCCCAGGCCGTGCTGTTCGCCGCGGCTCACGGGTGGGGCACGGCATGGGGCTTCGCCGATCTGGTCGTCTTCGGCGGGGTGATGGGGCTGCTGGCGGTACGCACCGGCGGGCTCGAAGCCTCCATCGCGTTGCACACCCTCAACAACTTGGTGGGGATGGGTATCGCGGCGGGTATCAAGGGTGCACTCGACTCGGACGAAACGGCCGCTGACATGGGCTGGGTGGAAGCGGCCGTCGACATACCGACGATCCTGATCTATGCCGCGGCCGTCCTGTGGTTCGCGCGGCGCCGCGGCATCGCCACGGTGAGTACCGTCGTCCCTCAGGCACCCGCCGTCCACGTGACGTCGCCGCACCCGTGGCCGACCTACTACTCGCCGCTCGGCGCCCAGCACGGACAACAGAGCGGTCCCGTCGGTTACCGGGCGCCGTCGGACGGACAGGGCGCGGCCGGGGCGGCTCCCCGGGTGGCCCGGGTGGCCCCACCCCTCGGCTGGGCTTCGCCCGGGGGCCAGGTACAGTCCGCCGACGTCCGGGTCTCACGGCCCCCCGTGGCCAGCGCACAGCCCGCCCCGACCGATCAGGCACAGACTCCGAACGGCCCTGAGACTCCTCCAGCGACGCGGCCGCCGCACGCACCCTCATGAGGACGGGGCCTGCTGAAGTCTTCCGAGGCGCCACGGACACCGCTGCGGAGCCCCGGTCAGCAGGCCGGCCAACCCGCTGACACCGTCGTACCGGCGGGGAGCCGCGTCCCGCGTCCCCCTAGGCGAAAGCCTCAGTGGCTCGTCCGGTCACGTCGGCGGCCTCCCGCACACCCGCGGCGAGCACCGCGCATGTGAAGGCGATCGCCAGGGCCTTCCACTCCCAAGAGGCGAGCAGGATCACCGGTACGACGAAGAGCGAATGGAGCGCGGAGACAGCGAACGCCCCGCGCGCCCAACCACCGCCGACCATCGACCGGCTCACGGTCGCCCAGTGGCGCCACCACAGCCCCGCGGCCAGCGCCGCGATGCCGGCCATCACAGCGGCGCCCAGCCGGGCCACGTCGGCATCGGTCACATGGTCGGGGTCCAGTGCGGCCGAGCCGGTCGTGTGCACGCTCACTGCGACCGCGGTCCATCCGAGTGCCGCGGCGCTCAGCAGGCAGGCCAGGACTGCCGTCCGCCGCCGCTGGGTCCAACTAGGTTGCTGGTGCAAGAAGTTCGGGTTCATGACTCATCCTAGCCACCGCTCCCGGCCGACCTGTCCGCCGAGTGGAAACAGAGGTGCCCGCCCGCCAGCGTGACCCGACCCCGCCTAGACGACGTCGAATTCGTTGCCTTCCGGGTCCTGGAGCAGGACGGCGTACTGCCCCGTGTCCGGATCGTCCGTGATCCGGAGCATGCCGGCGCCGGCCTTCACCAGCCTTTCCACCGTGGCGGTGACCCGCTGCGTGCGGACCGCCAACGGGACGTCCCGCCCGCCGCCGACCTTCAGGTCGAGGTGTATGCGGTTCTTGCCGGCCTTGGGCTCCGGGACCTGCTGGAACCACACGCGCGGCCCCCGACCGGCGGGGTCGACGATCGACTCCGGGACGTCGCCCGCACCTTGGGGCAACTCCTCCTCGGGCACCCCCATGGCCGCCCAGTACTCCCGCCACGTGGCATGACCGCGCGGGGGAGGCTCGGGGATGTACCCCAGAGCCTCGCTCCAGAACGCCACCAGCCGCTGAGGGTCGGCACAGTCGATCGTCAGTTGCAGCGTCATCTCCATGGGAAGAGCCTGACAGACGCCTCTGACAGCCGTGCCGGACCGGCCTCCCCGGCCCCAGTGGAACGCCTCCGAGACCGGACGGTACGTTCGTGCCGGGGACTATCGGCCGTCACCGATCCGGACCTGCTTCACCTCGCGGTCAATGGCCCAGGCGTCGGCGACCGGCCCGAGGTGGCCGAGCTTGTCGGGATTGATCACGGAGCGAATGGTCTGGATCTGCCCGTCGAACACGTCGAGGGCCAGGATGTGGAGCACCTTGCCGTCCCGGTCGCGGAAGATCGCGCCGGGCTGCCCGTTGATCTCCTGCGGCTCGAACGTCACGCCGATCCGGGCCAACAGGGGGAAGACGGAGAGGAGCAGCCGCGCCACGTTCTCGGTACCGCTGACGGCCCTGGCGAGCTGCGGTGCCTTGCCGCCACCGTCCCCGACCAACTGGACATCCGCGGCCAGCAGATCCCGCAGTCCGCCCACGTCACCGCCTTTCAGCGCGTCGAAGAACCGCGTCGCCAGCTCCTGCCGCTCCTGACCATCCGCTGCGAACCGTGGCCGCCCGGCCCGCATGTGCCGTCGTGCCCGTACCAACAGCTGCCGGCACGCCGCCTCCGACCGCCCCACCGCCGCGGCGACCTCGTCGAACCCGAAGTCGAACACCTCTCGCAGGACGAACACCGCCCGCTCCAGCGGGCTGAGCCGCTCCAGTAGCAGCACCGCCGCCATCGACACCGAGTCGGCCAGCTCGGCCGAGCGCGCCGGATCCTGGTACGGATCGCTGAGCAGCGGCTCGGGGAACCAAGGGCCGACGTACGCCTCCCGCCTCACCCGCGCGGAGCGCAGCACGTCGATCGAGATCCGCGTCACCGTGGACGACAGAAACGCCTTGGCCGACGCGACCTGGGTCGCCGAACCGTCGAAGCGCAGCCACGTCTCCTGCACCGCGTCCTCGGCCTCACCCACGCTGCCCAGAATGCGGTAGGCGATCGAGAACAGCAGCGGCCGCAGCCTCTCGAACTCATCGACCTTGTTCACGACGAAACCCTCCCCGTGCACCTTCTCACCCGCGCGCACTCGCCGGCGCGGACATCTTCCCGTCAGTGGAACTGCCCGGGCTCGTAGTGGCCGGCCGGCTGCTGGGTGATGATGTTCAGCCGGTTCACCGCATTCATGAAGGAGACCAGGACCACCAGGGCCGTGAGCTGTTCCTCGTCGTAGTGCTTGGCGGCGTACGCCCACACCTCGTCGCTGACGCCCGTGGCCGCATCCGCGACCCGGGTCCCCTCCTCCGCCAGCTCCAGCGCGGCACGTTCGGCGTCGGTGAAGACCGTGGCCTCCCGCCACGCCGCGACCAGGTGCAGCCGTACCGAGGTCTCGCCGGCGGCGGCGGCCTCCTTGGTGTGCATGTCGATGCAGGCGGCGCAGCCGTTGATCTGGCTGACGCGGAGCGCCACCAGCTCCTGCGTCGCGGCAGGCAGCGGCGACTCCTTGAGCGCCTTGCCCGCCGACATGAAGTGCTTCAGGACCTTGCCGGTGGTCGGGGCGGCGAAGTAGTTCAGTCGCGCGTCCATGGTGTGCTCCCTCTGCGGTCGTCAGTGCCTACACCCCTTGAGACGAGGTGACCCGCCGCCCTGTGACACGCACGAATGTGACCCGCGTCTCCTCGCCGTCGGCGGGTCCAGAACTCGTCCACGTGCACAGGTTTGACGACTGCTCGCCAAGATGGCTTCAGCTACGCGTCGGGGTGATCCTGGCGAGTCCTTCGATGCCTGCGAGTTGGCCGTGGAGGGCAGGGTCTGGACTCGGAGCGGTGATCAGAAGGAGCACGGGCAGGTCGGGGTGCCGCTCGTCGTAGAGGTCGTTGTCGCCGTCGTCGCCGGGTATGGCGTTCGGCTGGACCTGGATGCGAGTCGCGTCGCTGAGCGTGGCGAGGAGGTAGACGCCGAGGTAGTCGCTGTCCCGTTCGACGAAGGCTGCGCCGAGGCGATCGGTCACCAGGTCGGCAAGCTGCCGGGCGGTGTGGGCACTCGTGCCATAGGTGTCGAAGGCGGTCATGGTCCGGGGTGCTCCTCAGGCGGCGAGTGGCCAGTCGGGTTCTGCCAATGGCTTGCGTTCGAAGGGGGCGCCGGCGCGGACGAGCGGGACGCGGGTGGCTTCGGTGACCGTGTGTACGGCAGGCATCCTCAAACGTCCTGAGAGGATGCCGGCATGGCAGATTCCCCGATGCACATCAACGCCCTCATCGTCGACGCCACCGACCCTGAGCGGATGGCCGCGTTCTGGGCCGAGCTGCTCGGCAGGCCGGTCGTGGGCCGGACCGGGCCGTACGTGTGGCTGCGGCGGGAGAACGGTCTCGGCCTGGGCTTCCAACAGACCGCCGAGCCCAAGTCGGGCAAGAACCGCATGCACTTCGACGTCACCTCACCCGACCCGGCGAGCGAGCAGCAGCGGGTCGAGGCGCTCGGTGGGCGCCGACTGGAGCAGTACGCGGACGGCGGATTCCTGGTCATGGCGGACCCCCAGGGCAACGAGTTCTGCATCATCCCCGAGGGCCCCTTCGAACTCGACGACGACGGGCGCACCACCTACCTGGAGGGCCGCTGACCGTTCAGCCCTGGGTGCGGACGGCAGCCTGAGCCTGCGAATCCCGCTTCCAGTCCTGGGCGAGGAGTCCGAGCACCACTTCGTCGACGAACTCGCCCAACACCCAGGCCGAGGAACGCAGCACACCCTCGCGGACGAAGCCGTTGCGCTCGGCGGAGCGCAGCATCGCGGTGTTGTCCGACAGCGTCTCTATCTGCAGCCGCTGCAGGCCGCGCACCACGAAGGCGTAGTGGCACAGCACCGCGACCACGTCGGTGCCGTAGCCCTTGCCACGGGAGGACGGCAGCAGCCCCAGCCCGATGTGCGCGGATCGGTTGTGGGTGTCGATGCCCCAGAGCACCGTGGTGCCGACCAGGGTGCCGCCCTCGAGCTCCACGACGGAGAACTGGGCGCGCTGCTGCTCCTCGTCGTCCACCACGAGCCGCGGATCCTGGTAGCCGGGTGTGACCGGCCGCCACGGTCCGCTCTCGGCCCGGGAGGAGTTGACCACGTCGTCGTAGAGCTCGGATCGCAGGACCGGGATGTCGTCCTCGTGGCGAGCCCTGAGCCCCACCTTGCTGCCTCTCAACATACGAGCTTCCTATCGGGCGCGACCGGCCGGCGGCAAACCAATATGTGGACGCCCGAGTTGACACGGCGGCGGCACGGACGTCGAGGAGGAGCTTGATCAGGTCGGGGCGCGAAGAGGACGGCCCCCTCGGAGTGATCTCTGAGGGGGCTGTCGCGGGCCCGGGGTCATCGGGGGAGGGCAGCGCGGCTGCCCTCCCCGTCATGCGCGGCCCGGCGAGACGGTCAGTACTGCTCGGTCTCCATGAAACCCGTGCCCCCGTTGTCGTCCGCGTCGAAGGCGGCGGCGGTCGGGTCGAATCCGGGCGGGCTGTCCTTCAGGGCCAGGCCCATGCCGGCCAGCTTCGCCTTGACCTCGTCGATGGACTTCGCACCGAAGTTGCGGATGTCCAGGAGGTCCGCCTCCGAGCGCGCGAGCAGCTCGCCCACCGAGTGGACGCCCTCACGCTTGAGGCAGTTGTAGGAACGGACCGTGAGCTCGAGCTCCTCGATCGGCAGCGCCAGGTCGGCGGCCAGGGCGGCGTCCGTGGGGGACGGGCCCATGTCGATGCCCTCGGCGTCGATGTTCAGCTCGCGGGCGAGACCGAACAGCTCGACCAGGGTCTTGCCGGCCGACGCCATGGCGTCACGCGGACGCATGGCCTGCTTCGTCTCGACGTCGACGATCAGCTTGTCGAAGTCGGTCCGCTGCTCGACACGCGTGGCCTCGACCTTGTACGTGACCTTCAGGACCGGCGAGTAGATGGAGTCGACCGGGACGCGGCCGATCTCCTGGCCCGCCTGCTTGTTCTGCACGGCGGAGACGTAGCCGCGACCGCGCTCGACGGTCAGCTCCATCTCCAGCTTGCCCTTGCCGTTGAGCGTGGCGAGGGCGAGATCGGGATTGTGGACCTCGACACCGGCCGGGGGCGCGATGTCGGCGGCGGTGACCAGACCCGGGCCCTGCTTGCGCAGGTACATCACGACCGGCTCGTCGTGCTCCGAGGAGACGACCAGCTGCTTGATGTTGAGGATCAGGTCGGTGACATCCTCCTTGACGCCCGGCACGGTGGTGAACTCATGCAGGACACCGTCGACGCGGATGCTGGTGACAGCAGCGCCGGGGATCGACGAGAGGAGGGTGCGACGGAGAGAGTTGCCGAGGGTGTAGCCGAAGCCCGGCTCCAGCGGCTCGATCACGAACCGGGAGCGGAACTCGTCGACGACCTCTTCGGTCAGGGACGGACGCTGAGCAATCAGCACGAGGTATTGCCTCCAACTTTTCGGCGCCCGCTATGTGACGCCCGTAGACACCAGAAGGGTACGGGCGGTTCGGCCTTCTACGAAGTCGAACCGCCCGTCGGCCGGCCGACCGACAGGCTCAGCTCGTGCTGGAAAGGGGGTCCAACGGTCAGCGAGGTAGCCACCAGTGCGCTTCGTAGGCGCATACTAGGGGCAATGACAAAGCCTGCTGCACCTAAGCGCCATTTGCCCACGAGCCCCTTCAAGGCTCCCATCACGCCGCCTCCGAAGCACTTCGCCGTGGGCGACCAGGTCACGCACGACGCGTACGGCCTCGGTCGGGTGATCGGCATCGAGGACGGAGTCGCGGCACTCGTGGATTTCGGTTCCGAGCAGATGCGGATCCTGAGCCCCTACAGCAAGATGACCAAGCTGTAGGGACCGCGAAGATGACCAAGCCGTAGGGGCCGCGGTTCCAGATCGCGGCGCCCCGGCGGCCTTCAGAGCCGTGCCCACGAAGGCGACACCCCTCGCCATCGCGGTGGACGCCCTGCGGGACGCGACTGGGGGCTGCGGCAGAAGGTTTGTGGCGCGCCCAGGTGACACGCGTCAGCCCAGTGGCTCGCAGGCGTGTGGAAGGGCGACGCGCCCGAAGCGCCGGAAGCTGTCGTCGCCGGCTCGGCCGAGGCGGGAACGGCAGGGGCGAACGGGCGCGCGAAGGACTCCGTCGGTCAGCGGGCGGCCGGGAAGATCTTCAGCCAGGTGCCCCCGTCCTGCTCCGTGGCGTCCGAGTAGCCGCAGCCGTCCGCTTGCGCGGTCGCGCCCGGGTAGGCCACCTCGATGCGGACCTTCGGGAAGTCCTCGATGAACGCCGCGATCGCCGTCCGGCCGTCCTTGCCGGGCCCCCGCTCGCAGTCGAGCCGTACGGTCCCCTGGCCGATGCCACGGATCCACTGCCGGAACGCCTGCGGGCGCATCAGCCGCTCGGGCACCATCTGGGTGCTGATGTCCCGTGCGATCCCGTCCATGACAGCGGTCACCTCGTCGAGCGGCGCCGCGGTGGAACTCGGTGCCGGGTACAGGTACGAGGAGTGGGGCTGCTGGTCGATGCCCCGCACGGTGCCGGTGAATCGCTGGCCGCCGGACCCGGTGACCTTGACGTCGAAGGTGCCGGTGGCTGCGGCGACCGGGGTGCCCGGGTAGGTCTTGGCCCACAGCTGGTCCGTGCGCTGCGTGGCGTCGCCGATGCCGTACTGCCCGTACAGGCCGTCGCCCGCCGGGATCAGGGCCGCGGACCCGCCGCCGCGCAGCGCGTTGCGGTAGCGGACCTGGAGGGTCAGGGCCGGGAAATCCCTGCGGAAGTCCTTGATCACCGACCGGCAGGAGTGACACGGGCCCATGTCGGAGTACAGGTCCACCGTGCCTTTGCGGACCGCGCCGATTCGCGCCGTGTACTGAGCGGTGCTCCGGCATCCCAGGTGGCGGTAGATCTCGTCGGCGAGGAGGTTCACCACCTGCCGTTCCGCGTCCTTGCTGTGCTGGACGCCCTGGAGGGCTCCGGTCCAGTCCTCCGGCTCGGGCAGGTCCTGGTAGTAGTTGTCCCCGCGCAGGGCCTGGTGCGAGACGCTCTGGACCTCTCCTTCGAGGTCCGCGTACCCGATGAAGGCGATCGAGTACCGCAGGATCGCCTTGTTGGTGAATGCCGCGGTGGTCATGCGCTGCTTCCCCCACTTCGTCACGGTGTACTGCACGCGACCGCCCCCACGGTCGATTCCCCTCGCCGGTCACCCGTCCACCGATCCAGGGGCGGAGGGGAGAACGCACGCTCGGCACACGGAACGGGGACGGTCGATCGGCCCCTGGTGGCTTCCCGGCGGTGACGCGCGTCAATCCTGACGGCGGTCGCGGCGGGAGCACGCTCGTCGCGCCGCGCCGGGGATCAGCGCCCCATGGCGCCGGCAGCGCGGGGGGCTGGGGAAGGCGCCGGTCGTACCGGGCGATGAGGCCGTCCTGGCTCTTGTCCGCTGCTGCGGCAGCGCGGTCCCATCCCCGTGGGGGACGTCTGCCGACGGCCGCCCCAGCGCCTTCGCGAGGGCGTCGGCGAGTACGTCCGCTCCGTGGGCGGTGAGATGGACTCCGTCCAGGAAGCACGGGAGCGTCCTCTTCCGCGTAGACGGTGGACAGATCGAGGAAGATCGAGGTCGGGAAGCGCGAGGACAACCCGGTCAGGCCCTGCCGGTAGACCTGGTGGACGGAGGCGATCGAATCGGCGTAGGCGTCGAACAGTTCGGCGCGGCCGGGCTGCCTCTCCCTGCCGGTGAAGGCGAGGCCGCCCGATTCGGCTCCCGGGGTGGCGTCCAGGTCGCCGCGTGCCTCCCACACCCGGTGGTGTTCGGGGAGGGTGCGGGCGGCCTCGGTACGGGTGAGTCCCTCCAGGACCCCCGCGGCCGCTTCCGCGAGCAGCCGGGTGCTGGTCACGGGCAGACCCAGTCGGCGGCCGGCGGCCGGCGGCGGCCGCGGTCGCTCGGGCACGCACGGCGTCGCTGCTCCAGATGGTGCGGATGCCGGCGTCGTCCGTGAGCCCGGCCGCCCACCGCTCGGCCTCGGCGGCTCCGGCCGCGGTCAGCGGCGGCGAGGCGATGTCGTCCTGGACCCTGGCCTGCGCGTTCCACACCGACTCGGCGTGCCGGCCCACGGTCAACCGCACCGGGGTGTGTGCTGCCGCGACCGTCCTCCTCAGCCGGCCGCGGTCGTGACGGCGCCGGCACCGTACGCAGCCCAGGCGGCCGACGTTCCCGATTGCCGCGCGTCAAGGGCGATGTGGGGTGAGATGTTCGGCTGCGGGAATCCGGTGGTCTCCTTGCGGGCAGGCAGGTGAGTACGGTGCTCGGCCGCTCCGGCAGTCCTGCGGCTTTGACTTGGACAGATGGACCTTGAACACGGACCCCACGTACTGTTCGCGAACGTGTGCCGGGCTGCGGGTACATCGGGCCGTTCACCCGCGGCCGCGGTGGTGGGAGCGCCGGCAGCGGCCGCTCGACGGTCTTCTGAAGGGTTGCGATGCGTTGGTCCACTGCTCTGGCCAAGGCGGGGATCACTGATCCGCACGTGCGGCGGGCCTACGAGGCCCAACGTCGGGGCGTGCGTGAGTTTGCCCTGCACGAGTACGTGGCGGTCCGGTTGCTGCTCCCCGCTCGGCTTCAGCCGCCCGTCATCGCCGCCGTGGCGTACATGCACAGGACCGATGAGCTGATCGACACCGGCGAGATGAGCGTCCGCCAGGCGGCTCTGCGCTCCTGGGCCGAGCGGACCGCACCTGCCCTGGAGGCCGACGATCCGCCCGCGGACCACACCCTGTTGGCTCTGTGGGACTCCGTCCGTCGGCACCCCCACATGCCCGCACGTGTGCGCGCCTTTCTGGCGGGCGCACCGGTCGAGGCCGCCTGGACGGGCTTCGACACCGAGGCCGACTTCCAGGACTACGTGGACCGCTACGCCCTCCCGGCCCTGATGCTGACAGCCTCGCTGCTCGCGCCCCGCCCGGACGCCGGAGCGGACGACCCGTTCGCTGCCGGATGCCGAGCGCTGATCGAGGGGTGGCAGCGCTGCGACTTCCTCGCCGACCTGGCCGAGGACGTGGCCCACGGCCGGATCGGAATTCCACAGGACGAACTCCTCCGGCATGGCGTGACGTTCGAGGACCTGCGGAGCACATCGCGGGCGTGCGTACCCGCTCTGGAACGTCTGGTCCGCTCGCAGACCGACCGAGCCGAAACGGCTCTTGCCGCTTGCCGAGATCTTCCGTCACTCGTCGCGGTCGAGTACCGGCCGTTCCTCGACGCCCTCGTCGGTGTCCAGGAGCTTCGGTTGGCCGCGGTGAGGCGCAAGGGCGGCGACCTCCTGTACCGGGAGGCAGGACCGGCACCGATGGCTTCCGTCGCCGTCCTGACCCGACAGTTCCGCCGTGCGTGGGCCCATCGGCGTCGCCGGCCCCACGACATCTCAAGCGGTACGTCGATCCGATGACCGACTCCGTGCCGCCGGGCGGCGCTGTTGTCGACCCGGACGAACTGGACGCTCGGTGGGCGCACGCCTGGCGGCCGGAACAGGTCGCTGAGCGGCTGGCCGGGATCAATGCCCCGTGGTGCGTCGCGGCGGGCTGGGCGCTGGATCTGTTCCGCGGCGAGCAGTCGCGGCCGCACGATGATCTGGAGATCGCCGTGCCCGCGGCGGACTTCACGGAGATTCGGGACCGGTTCCCGACGTACGTCTTCGACGCGGTGGGCTCGGGGCGGATCTGGACGGGCGCAGGAGCAGAGGCGCTCGCCGTCACCCACCAGACCTGGTTGCGGGATCCCGAGAGCGGTCGGTTCTTCTTCGACGTCTTGCGGGAGCCGCACGAGGGCGGGACATGGATCTGCCGGCGGGACGAGAACCTGAGACTGCCGTACGACACGATCATCGAGCGAACCGCGGACGGCATCCCCTATCTGGTGCCCGAGCTCGTCCTGCTGTTCAAAGCGAAGGCGGCTCGTCCCAAGGACCATGCGGACTTCCATGGAGTCCTCCCCCTGCTCAGCCAGGCACGGCAAGACCGACTCAACACCTGGCTGAAGCGCGTGCATCCCGGACACGCTTGGCTGGAGAAGCCGGCGAGGGGGTGACGGACACCCCGGCTGGAACGGCCATGGACGAGACCAGGCCACAAGGAGTCACCAAGTGCCGCCTGCCCGGTTGACGGGCAGATCGGAAGGAATCGCTTCGGATACGCTGGTCCGCATGCCCCCAGCGACGAACCCTCCCCTGCCGCCTCTCCGCGTCGATGACCCCAAGGTCATGCGGGCGCTCGCCCACCCTGCCCGGTTGGCGATCATGGCGCGTCTGGCGGAGGTGGGGCCGGGGACGGCGACCGAATGTGCCGCCGCGACAGGCCTCTCGCCGTCCGCGACGAGTTGGCACCTACGGGCACTCGCCGAGTCAGGGCTGATCGAGGAGGCTGAGCATCCTGACAAGCGCAAGCACCTGTGGCGTGCACGCTCGTCCCAACTCGTGGTAGCCGACAGCCGGCAGGACGGCGGTGCGGCGAGCCGGGAACTGCTGCGGCAGTACTTGTCCCGCAGCGACCGGCAGTTGGAGGAGTGGCTCGGTGTCGAAGGCGAGCAGCCGGAAGAGTGGCGTGACGCGCTGTCCGTCCTCAACGCCAGGGTCGAGGTGCGGCCTGAGGAGTTGGATGAACTCCTCCTCCAGGTCAAGGCGCTTTTCCAGGCGTACAGCGACCGTGCGCGCGACGGGGGCGAGGCCGGCCGCCGTCCGGTGGCGATCTCACTGCGAGCGGTGCCGGAGGCCCCTCCCAAAGGTTGACGCCGAACTCCGAAGCTGAAACTTCGAAGCGCCAACTTCGAAAATCGCTCGCTTCGCGGCCTTCGAAGTTATAGCTTCGGATCATGACTTCGGCTGCCGCACGCACCCGTCTCCCAGGTCAAGTGACGGCCATCGCTGCCGCGTTCCTGGTTTCCTGCCTGGGGGACGGGCTGGCCGTCACCGCATTGATGCTCGACTTCCATGACCGGGCCACTGGCGGCCCGGGGATCGCCGCACTGTTCGGAGCGATGTCCGTGCCGGCGATCCTGCTGGCCGGACTCGCCGGCCGGATATCCGACCGCCATCCGGCCAGACGTGTGCTGCCTCCCTTGGGTGTGGGCCTTGTCGGCGTGTGCGCGGTGATGTCGCTGACGGATGCCGTCGCACTGCTCGTCGGCCTGCTGGCCGTGCTGTCGGGGCTCATGGCGATCGCGGCACCGGTATGCGTGAAAGCTCTGTTCCAGGCCGCACCCGGTCCTCTGATGAGTCGTGCGGGGGCACTCGTCTCCATGGCGTCCAACCTGGGCTTCCTCATCGGGCCCGCCGTCGGCGCCCTCCTCATGGACGCCGTCGGACTGCGCGGCGTACTCCTGGTGGACACGGCCACCTACGTTGCCGTGCCCCTCGTGGCCATCTGCCTGCCCGCCCGACCTGAGTCCGCCACATCCGTCGACTCCGCACAGCCCGCACAAAGGTCCGGATTCCTCGCGGGACTTCGGATTCTCGTGCAGCACCTCCACCTTGCACGAGTGGTGTTCGTCGGACTCGTGCTCACATTCGCTCTGCAGGTCACCAACGTCGTGGAGATCTATCTCGTACGCGACTCCTACGGCGCCACCGCAACGGTCTTCGGCCTGCTGACGACAGCGTGGGCGGCCGGGCAGATCATCGGGGCCGGAACCGCCGGACGCGGGCTCTCCGAACGCTCTACGGCCCGCCCGGCCGCGCTCACCGCATGTGCTGTGGGCGCAGCACTTCTGGCCGTCGCGGCCTTGTACAGCCTGCCAGGTCTCTTCGTCCTGACCGCTCTGGCCGGCGCCGCCAACGGAGCATTCGGCGTCGTACGCCAGACCGCGCTGGGGCGCACCATCGACTCAGCCGGCCAGGGAAGCGCGACGGCTGCCCACGCCGCACTGCTGAACAGTGCCACCATCGCCGGCCTGGTCAGCGCGGGCTTGGTCGGCGCCGTCGTACAGCCCCGCACCGTCTACGTCCTCGCGGGCAGCCTCCTGCTGCTCGCTCTGGCAGCCGCGCATGTGTACCGGCGGACCGGGCCCGTCCCGGCGTCGGCGAACCGAACCGAACCGGGGGCGGTCGCAACCGCCACCGCCCTGCCCGCGGACCGACGCGAAGATCCGCTGGCGTTGCGAGCCCGGAGTGAGGCCTGTGAGACCCGAGCACGAGGCCGGTCGGGACCCCTGTGAGCCACCGGGTCAGGGCAGGACGCAGACGCAGAACTCGTGGCCCTCCGGGTCGGTCAGGCACGTCCACGGGACGTCGCCCTGGCCGAGGTCGAGATCGGTGGCGCCGAGAGTCCGCAGCCGGGCCACCTCCGCCGCCTTGTCGTCACCGGGGTACGGCAGCAGGTGCAGATGGACACGGTCCGGCACGGTCTTCACGTCGGGTGTGCGGAGGAACTCGAGATACGGGCCGTTCCCCTCGGCGGAGCGCAGCCGCGCGAGATCGTCGGTCACCTCGTGCAGGGTCCAGTCCAACGCCTCGCCCCAGAACCTGGCCATGGCGCGCGGATCCTCGCAGTCGACCACCACCGCGGCGATCGGCCCGGTGCCCTGGTAGATGTCCCGAGGTTCGAGCACGCAGAACTCGTTGCCCTCGGGGTCGGCGAGGACCGTCCACGGAACGTCGCCCTGACCCACGAGGGCAGGTGTCGCACCGAGCGCCCGGACGCGTGCGACCAACTCCGCGTAGTGGGCCGCGGAGGTGGTGGCGAGATCGAGGTGCACACGGTTCTTCGTCGCCGTCTTGGGTTCCGGCACGGGAACGACGTCGATGCAGACCGCGACCGGGTCCGGCCAGACCGGGCCGCCGGCGGGCCCGACGTAGGTCGTCACGCCGGGGCTGTACGCGCTCCAGCCGAGCGCTTCCGCCCAGAACCGGCCGACCGCCGAGCTGTCAAGAGCCTTGATGTTCACCTGAACAGGTCGCAGTGCCATGCCGGCGATCCTATGCACCCGCTCCGTACGACATCCGCAGCTACCGCGTCACCGAACAGAGATCTTCGCCGGCCCTGGCCGGCGGGCGCGTCGCCGGTGGGGTCAGTCGGTCCGAGTCTTGGCTCGGCTCGCTCTCGAATGCCGGCGTACGGCCGACTTTGACCGACCAGGCCGCCGGGATGTCAGTGGCATGGGCTTGGCTTACGGCCATGGAGACCAGTGCATTCGTCGACGCGGTCCGGCGCCGAATCGAGGGGCATCCCCCGGATCGGGACCGACCCGTCATCATGGAGAACCCCCAGGGTACGGACCTGCACGCACTTGTCGCGGCATTCGGTTCGTGGGCGGGACAACATCGGAACCTGGCAGCGGGCGGTTTCGTCGATCCGACGCTGACCGAACGCACCGGCCTGCCGCTGGTCGAGCCCTTCGGCGCGGGGGAACTGTTGGAGATGCGGGGTTGGGGCTACCGGCACCGCTGGATCGGGTGCGGCCTGGTCGCCTCGCCGCACGGCCCTCGTACGGTCGCCGTGATCGCTCACCGCGAGGACCCCGCGTCCGCAGGCTTTCCGGAGGGCGCATCCTGGGCCGAGAAGCTGTGCATCGTCACGGGCTGGGAACCGACACCCGGACCGCGCGTCGACTGGCCCAGCATAGAGGCCGACCTCGGTACACGGCTGCCCACCGACTACAAGGAGATCGTCGACCTGTTCGGCGCGGGCAGCTTCGACGAGTACTTCGAACTCGCCGTGCCCGGCGGTCCTGGCGTCGACCGCAACCCGTGGAAGAGGTACGGCCCCGACCTGGCGTCCGGCGGACTCCTGCCCTGGGGCTGGTCGGAATTCGAACCGGGACTCATGTGGTCGACGGGCGCGACCGACCCTGACGAGTGGACCGTTGTCACGCGGTCGGAATGCGGCGACGAGCGGTATTTCGACTGCGGAGCCGGTGAGTTCATCCTGCGCATGCTCACAGACGTCCAGTTGGGATACCCCATGAGCCACGCCTCCGGGCACTTCTTCGTGAGCCATGGGCAGCCGGACTTCTGAGGCATGATCAGTCGGACTCCAAGGCGTCGGCCTCCGTAGCCAGTTCTGCCGCGATGCCGTCGTGGTCCGGCCCGTGCAGCAACAGATCCTCGGCAGCCTTCCTTCCGCATGAGGGCGGGCTCGTTCGGCCGCTGCGGCAACACCAGCCGACAGGCGAGAATCCGGCCCCAGGCGCCGAACCAGTCGGTCCGCGCAGCCTCACATCCGGGATCTCAGCACGTCGACCTCACAGCCCGGCGTGAACGGGTCGAAGCCGTGCTCGATCAGCCAGCGGACCGCCAGCAGGCTTCGCAATGACCACCACGCGTGGATCACGTCGAGGTCGATGCCGGAGCCATAGCCTGCGACGACGTCGGCCAGGTGCTCCTCGTGTCCGAGCGTGAAGGTGGCGAGGTCGTACAGGGCGTCACCCTGGCCCGCCTCGGACCAGTCGATGATGCCGGTGACCTCGTCGCCGTCGACGAAGACGTGCGCGATCTGCAGGTCGCCGTGCGTGAACGCCGGAGCCCACGGCCGGAGCGCGGCCTCGGCGACCTGGCGGTTGCGGGTGACCAGGTCGGCGGGCAGGACGCCGTTCGCCACGAGCAACTCGCACTCGTCGTCGAGTTCCGCGGCAAGCGCGGCGATGCTCCGGCCGGCGCGGCCGGGCCGGGGTGGCAGGGGCGCTTCGTGCAGCTTTCGGAGGGCGGCGCCCGTCGCGGCCCACGCCGCCGGCGACCCGGTCGACGGACCGCCGAGGCGCCCGAGCGTCGTTCCCGGAAGTGCGGCCATCGCGAGCACGGGCGGCTTGCGCCACAGGACCTTCGGGGTCGGGACCGGCACGAGGGCCATCACCTCGACCTCGACGTCGATGCGTGTCTGATCGGCGTCCACCTTCAGGAACACGTCGCCGACCCGCAGGGTCGCGCGCTCGGAATGGGCGACGACGACTTCGACCTCATCCATGGGCGACCAGTATCCCGGGGATGACCGCCGGCGTCGCCAGGTTTGTCGCCTGCGAGTACGTGGCTGACCGCACCCCGCTACCCCTGCGGCCTGGTGCACGGCACCGACCACCGGCCAGGTCAAGTCCATTATTTTTGTCGGGAGTTCCCAGCGGACCGGGCCGTCCGCGACCGAATCGCCTCACGGGAGAGACCACCGCATGAGTACGTCGTCATCGCCACTCGAAGCAGTGCAGGCAGAGCAGACTGAAAGGTCCGTTCGGATCGGCGCCCTCGTTCCGCTGACCCGGCCCGGCTGGATCGAGGCAGGCCGACACCTGCTCGCCGGGCTGGAACTCGCCGTGCGCGACGTCAACGACGCCGGAGGGATCGGTGGAAGACGACTTGAGTTGGTGGTACGAGACACCGCGGCGGACCCTGGGAAAGCCGCGGCGGCCGCGGAGGAACTGGCCCGGCTGGGTGTGGTCGCCTTGGCGGGGGAGTACCACAGCGTCGTCGCTCGTGCCGTCGCCGACCGGGCGGATGCCCTTGGTCTGCCGTTCCTGTGTTCCTCAGCGGTCCTGGACGCGCTCACCGAACAGCCGACGCAATGGGTCGCGCGTCTTGCTCCGCCACAGTCCGACGGCTGGCGGGTCTATGCGGATTTCCTCCTCAGCACGGGCCACAGCCGGATCGCCGTGGCAACCCAGCCGAGTGTCTACTGGGCATCGGGAGTCGGCGTCCTGCAGGACCACCTCACTCCACGCGGCGGCACCGTCACCGAACTCGACACGCGCGCGCTGGCCCCTGCGGCGGTGTGCGACGCACTCGTCGACCACCGTGCGACCGCCCTCCTCCTTCTGGTCGGCCACCCGGAACCGGCGATGTCCATCGTCAGATCCGCCCGCCGCGACCGGCGCCTCGACGAGATCCTGATCGGAGCACCGGCCGGCCAACCGGAGTTCGCCGCATGGGCGGACTTGCTGGGTGTCGACGGCGCCGGAATCCCGTTCCTGCGCTACCTGCCCGAACGTCTGGGCCCACTCGGTGCGCGAGTCGAGGCAGCCTTGCGTGCCCGGCTCGCCGAAGCGCCTTCCTTCGTTGCCTTCGAGGGATACGACACCATCACCGTCCTCGCCGAAGCACTGCGCTCGCACGGCGCCGACCGGGCGCGCGTTGCCACATCATGGCCACGCGTCGCGGTTGACGGCACCCGCGGGCGGATTCGGTTCTCCCGAAAGAACGGCGTCAACGTGTGGCAGTGGCTCGGCGCGCCCATTCAGGTCGTCGACCGCGATCCGGCCGCGCCCGATCGCTTTCGAGTCCGGCACGCCGTATGAGAAGAGCGACGGGAGGGCGGAGCCGGGCGGCCGGATGCCGGCCCCGGCTCCGGCTCCGACACGGTGCATCGGCCGCACCTATGTGTCGGTTGGTTCGTGGGCCCTTTGCGGCATCGCCTTCGCCGTCCCGGGGAGTCACCCACGGGGCCCGGAGGGAGGAGCACGGGAGGCTCGTGTGAGGATCGACGGGTGAACGATCTACGTTTCCGCCCCGCTGTCGGCGCAGATCTCTCCACCCTGGTCCGCCTACGTGACGACGCGGCCCGCTGGATGAACTCCCGGGGCACCACCGGGCAGTGGCAGCCCGGCGAACTGGACGAGGACCACTTCCGCCGGATCATGGAAGAGGGGGAGGTGTGGGTCGCGGAAGTGCACGGTCGTCCGGTCGGGGCCTGGGAACTGTGGTGGGAGGACCCGGACGCCTGGGGTCCACAGCCTCCAACGGCCGGGTATGTGCATCGCCTGATGGTGGACCGTACCGCCGCTCCGGCAGGTACAGGACTGCGCCTGCTGCGAGCCGCTGAGCGACGTGTGGCGGAAGCGGGACGCAGCCTGGCCCGCCTCGACTGTCTGGCCGGCAATGCTCGTCTGACCGCGTACTACGTCGACGCCGGCTATCAGGTCGTAGGGCGCAAGGAGGGCAAGCCCCAGCCGGGTGGCACGGCCAAGTCCTACACGCTCCTCGAGAAGCCCCTGCGGTGAGGCGGCCGAGCGGGAGGCGCTCTCGCGCCGGAAAAGTTTCATAGGCATTTGTCCTAATTTGCCCAGTAGGGCTGTCGGCCTGCTCAGGTCGCAGGACGGTGCGGCGCCTGTGCTGTCGGGGTGCCCGGCCTGAGCGAGCCCGCCGGAGTGGCCGAGGGCGTGCCGGCCTGCGGCCTCACCCCCTGAAGGGCCGCTCTCGTCGCGCCGGCCTTCCGCGCCCTTTCGCCCTTGGTGGGGCCCCGTCGAGGTAGCCGAGTCCGGCTGACGGCAAGTCAGGCAGGCGGGGCGTGGTGCGCCCCGAGGCGCACCCCATTCATTCAGCGATGTGTGCCGTGTCACGCGCCTAAAGGGCGCCCAAGTTGTGTGCATCACAGCGTAAATGTCCCTTTAGCGTCCATGCTCGAACCGGCCACTGACTCCCGAAGTGGAGCCAACCGCCATCCCCTTGGGCGTGAACTCTCAAAGTGGCCCATCACACAGCAATCGTGACGTTCCTCCCTGCTTCCCCCAGAAAGGGCCCCACCATGGCTGCTTACGTATGCGCTCCTGCCGTGATCCACGGCGAGCACGCCGTGAAGACCAGCGAAATCGTGGCGGAGGTGCGCGATCGGCACCCGGATGCCGCCTGGGCGCCGCGGATCGACGGCATCGCGGCCAGCACGGGCATCGAAAGCCGCGGATGGATGCTGCCGCTGGAGACAGCCGTCGCGCCCGGCAGTGGCGGCAGCCTGGGGGCCGCCGGTGCCGGACCGGCCCAAGAGGCGCTGGCGCGCGAGGGGTTCACCCAGCAGGACGTGGACCGCGTGATGGCCGCCCTCGAAGCGATACCCGCGCCCCAGACGGTCCAGGAGCGGACCGCGCCGGCCTGGGAGGCCGTGCAGAACTACGGTGAGCGTGCGGCGCGCGGGGCCCTCCAGATCGCCGGGATCGACGCCGCCGACGTCGACTGCCTGATCACCAGCAACTCGACCACCCCGGCGCTGCCGGGTCTGGACATCGCCCTGGCCAACAAGCTCCAGCTCCGCGACGACGCGATGCTGCTGCCGGCCACGCAGTGGGCCTGCATCGCGGGAACCCGGTCCCTGGCGCTGGCCGCCGATCTCGTGGCCGCGGACCCCGACCGAGTGGTCCTGGTCGTGATCGCGGAGGCGCTGAGCACGACCTACCAGCCCGCGGACGACACCCTCGAGTCCCTGATCGTCCGGCTGCTGTTCGCGGACACCGCGGTCGCCGCCGTGGTCACGGGCCGCCCGAGGCGCGAATCGGTGCTGCGGCTGGACGCCGCCTGGAACCACACCCTGCCCGGCACCCAGGACCTGCACCGGCTGGAGACGCGGTCCGACGGCACCCACTTCGTGATGGACCGGCGGGGCCCGCGCGCCGTACAGGAGACGGTCACCGCGATGTGGGAGTGGCTGCGCGTCCGCTACGAGGACAGCCCCGACTCCTGGCACCCCGACGTGCTGCTCGCGCACCCCGGCGGGACCCGGGTGCTGGAGTACATGGAGCAGACGATGCCCGAGACCTGGCCTTCGGGGCTGCTGGACTACAGCCGCGACAGCTACACCAGCGGTAATCGCGGCGGCGCCGCCGTGTTCGACATCATGCGGCGGGCGTACGACGCCGGACAGAAGCCGGGCAGCCGTGCCGTCCTCTACGCGGCGGCCCCGGGCCTCACCGCCACCGCCCTGGAGGGGGAGTGGCTGTAGCAGGCACCCGCGCGGCCCGTACCGGCGCACGGGCCGCCCGGATCACCGGTCACGGCACCCGTACCGCTGTGAGCGCCGGCCCTCGGACCGGGCCACGCCCACGCCGCCACCAGCTCTCCCCGTGCGCCGCCCGTACCTCGCGCTGCCCGTAGGCCGGCCACGCGTCGGTCCGGAAGCGCGTCACCTCGCGACTTCCGCCCAGACCACCTTGCCGGAGTCCGTCCACCGCACCCCCCACCGCTTGCTGAGCCTGTGCACGATGTGCAGGCCACGACCGCCCTCGTCGAGGAGGTCGCGCCGGCTCAGACGCGGCCTGCCGTTGCCCGTGTCGCCCACCTCGCACAGCAGGCCGTGACCGGACCTGATCAGCCGTACCGTGACGGGACCCGTCGCGAAGCGCACCGCGTTCGTGACCAGCTCGCCGACCAGCAGCGACACGTTGTTCAGGGTGTCCTCCCTGGTGTGCCACTGCCGCAGCAGCGCCACGACCTGCGCTCGGGCACGAGCGGGCGCGTCGTAACGGGCGGGCAGTCGCCAGGTGGCGGTGTCCTCCTTGCGGTAGCCGATCATGCGCGCCAGCAGCAGGGTCACGTCGTCGCGCTGGCGCACGGGCGCGAGCACCGCGACGACACGCCGTGCGGCCTGTTGCAGGGCGTCCCACGGGTGCACCGCGGACACCGCGTCCGCCAGCCTGCCGATGCCCTCGTCGATCGACAGGGCCGGATCCTCCACCAGGCCGTCGGTGTAGAGGGCGAGCAGGGAACCCGGAGGCGCGTCGAACGTGTGCACGTCAAACGGCTCCCGTAGGGCGAACTCCGCGCCGAGCCCGGGATGGGGACGGACCGCGAGCGGGCCCGCGCGACCGTCCGGCGACACCAGGATGGGGGGAAGGTGGCCGGCGCTGGACAACGCCACGCGGTGGCTGACCGGGTCGTAGAGGGCGATGCAGCAGGTCGACCCGAGGGCGCTGTAGCCGGCCGCCAGCCCGGACTCCGCGTCGTCCAGCAGGGACACGGTCTCGTCCAGGTGCTCCAGCACCTCGTCGGGCGCCAGACCCGCGGACAGCAGCGCGCGGGCCTCCATGCTCAGCTGTCCCATGGTCGCCGCGGCCCCCAGACCGTGCCCGACGACGTCGCCGACCACCAGCGCGGTACGCCCGTCGGGCAGCGGAAAGCTGTTCACCCAGTCACCGCCGACGCCCGCACTGTCCGGGGTGGCGGGCTGGTAGATGCTCGCGATCTCGACGGAGTCGCCGCCGGTCCTGGGCAGCAGACGGCGCTGCAACGCCAGCACCTGCGTGTGCTCGCGCTGGTGCTGACGGGCCAGGTCGACGTGATGGGCGGTCCTGGCCACCAGTTCCTGCAACTCGAACAGCTCGCTGTCCCGGAAGGGGCGGTCCGCCCGCCGCCAGACCTCCGCCACGCCCAGCACGACGGGCGGCACGCTGTCCAGGACCAGAGGTATGCACGCCACCCCCGCCGACCGGTCACCCGGCACCAGGGCACGCATCACGAGCGGACTGCCGAGCACCCGCTCGACCGACTCCCGGTCGGGTATGACGATGGCCTGCGGGGCGTCGTCACGCTGCACCGCCTGGGACAGCAGGCGACTGGCGTCACTGGGGAGATCGTCACCCGGAGTCACATAGCCCTCGGGCCACGCCCGGTCCGGCACCAGGGCCGCCCGCCGCAGCCGGATGCGCCCGTGCGCCCGCTCGCTGACCCCCTCGCCCGTCCACACGGCGAAGTCGAGGTCGATGGCGGCCACGTCCCCCCAGGCCAGCAGGGACTCCGCCAGCGACTGAGCGGTCTCGCCGATGTCCAGAGAGGTGCCGATCGCGGTCTCGGCGGCGTACAGGTGCAGCCTCCTGGCCATGGCGATCACGGAGACGGTCAGGCCTTCCTGAGGCGCCGCGGCGGGCAGGATGCTCAGCGAGACCACCAGTTCCGACCCGTCATCGCGCCGTAGCCGCTGGATCCGGGCCACATGCGCCTCACCGGTCTCCAGCACCTGCCGCAACCGCCGGGTCACCGTCGGTACGTCCCTGGGGGGCAGCAGGTCGACGATGGGGCTCCCGGTCACGGCGTTCAGACCCGCGAACACCGGGGCGTCGAGATTGCAGCGGGTGATCCTCAGATCCCCGTCGACGTTGATCGCGCCGAGGATCTGGTCCTGTCGGCCGGCCGCCCCGTTGTCGGGCATGCGCCGGCCGGCGGCGCGGTCGCCCTGCGCCTCGACGGGACCACCCGCCGCCGTCGCTCCACCGCGCGGGATGTAGCGCCCGAGGGCGCTGCTGACCAGCTCGAACGGCGAAGACGACGAGGGGGAGGGTGTGGAGTCCATGAGGCTCTCTCGGCAATCCCCGGTGCAGCACCGGGGCCGTACTCGGACCCGTGCGACGGGGCCCCGAGATCCCTGACCGCACACCTCATTGAATAACACCGGGAGTCGCTTCGCCCACATCGGCGGATCACCCCGCGATCGCGGACAGTGAGGGCGCAGTGGGGGGCTGTGGTCGCTTCGGTGATCGCTGGTCACGGCGAGGGCGAGGGCGCACCCCGCCCCCGACTCACTACTCGGCGACGCGGATGATCGTGCGGCCGTCGACGCGCCGGTCCGGCGCAAAGGCGGCGGCTGCCTCGGCCAGTGGGCGGACGGAGCCGACGCGCACCTCGAGTCGTCCGTCCCGAAGTCGCTGCGCGAGGTCGGCGAGACGCGCGCGGTCGGGTTCCACGACGAAGAAGACGGACCGCCCGTCCTCTGGGCGCACGGTCGGCGGGTGGGCGATGGTGACGAGCGTGCCGCCGGCGCGCACGAGCGGGGCCGAGCGTTCGAGGACCGTGCCGCCGATCACGTCGAACACCACGTCGACCTGATCGGCTGCCGCCCATGGGTCGGTGTCCAGGGCGAGGAACGTATCGGCGCCCAGACCGAGGACGGTGTCCCGGTCGGTGGACCGGCCCGTGCCGATGACACGGGCTCCCGCCTGGCGGGCCAGCTGGACGGCGATCGAGCCGACGCCTCCGGCGGCACCGTGGACCAGCACGGTCTGGCCGGTGGTGAGGCGCGCGTGGTCGAACAGACCCTGCCAGGCGGTCAGTCCCGAGATCGGCAGCGCCGCTGCCACCGTGTGGTCGATGTCGGCGGGCAGCGGAGCGAGGTTGCGGGCTTCGACGGCTACGTACTCGGCGAGCGAGCCGTCACGGGTCCAGTCGGTCAGCCCGAAGACGCGCTGGCCGACGGTGAGCCCGGTGGTCCCGTAGCCGAGTTCCGTCACCACTCCCGAGACCTCGTGCCCCGGCACCGAGGGCGTGCGGTCACGGCCGGCCCTATCGGTCCAGGTTCCGGGCCAGTCGAGCTCACCCCGGGTGAAACCCGCCGCGTGCACCCGCACGATGACGTCGTTCTCGGCGGCGTGCGGGTGCGGCAGGTCCTCCAGGGCCGGCCCATTGACCCCGGCTTCGCGGTCTCGGACGGTGATGGCTCGCACGACAGCTCCTCTCGTGGAAGCGGTGAGATGCCGCGATCGTCCACGGCAGGGAATCCTCTGTCCGGGCGTTGATGCCCTTCGCGGGTGACTGACGTGCTCCGGCCGCCGACACCTCGCCCGTACGGCCGAACCGGGCGGTGGGCCTGGTGAGCGCACCGGGACGCCGTCGGCGGGTGGTGCTGACGACCGTCACCGGGGCCAGGGCGCATGGATGACGCGCTCCACCATGGACGTGCGGTGGAAACCGGGAACGAAGTGTTCCAGGACGTCCGCGCTGACCGTGCCGTACGTGGTGTCCGGGCGGTTCCTGAGTCCCTCGACGAAAGTCTGCAGGAACTCGCCCTTGAAGTCTCCGCGTGGATGGGCGGCGACGATCTCGTCCACCTGGTCGCCCTCCAGGTGGTCCAGGCCCCAGCCGACCGCGTCGGTCAGCACACCGAAGTTCGTCGCGGCGATCTCCGGGCCCATCCGGCCGGGAATCCCCGGCGTCGTGTGCAGCGCGATCGCCGTCCAGACCACGTCGGCGGCGCTCTCGGGGAAACCCCGGTCCCGCAGGAACGTGCGCGCGTGGTCGGCGCCGTCGAGCTCGAACCGCTGCTCCGCGTCGGAGAACGGGGTCAGCAGACCCGCGTCGTGGAACATCGCCGAAATGTACAGCAGCTCGGGGTCGGGCCGGAGGCCCAGCCTGTGAGCGTGCAGGGAGGCGAAGAGGAAGACACGCCGGGAATGGTGGAAGAGCAGAGGAGCGGTCGTTTCCC
This sequence comes from Streptomyces sp. NPDC015139, assembly GCF_043079785.1. Taxonomy (NCBI): domain Bacteria; kingdom Bacillati; phylum Actinomycetota; class Actinomycetes; order Kitasatosporales; family Streptomycetaceae; genus Streptomyces; species Streptomyces sp. NPDC015139. Next base: position 198,401 of record NZ_JBIBUW010000012.1, read on the forward strand.
GGAGAAGGCTCGTGGCCTCCACGACTGCCGAGGTCTCGGGGATCTCCACCCCCGCGATGAAGTCGATCATCTGTCCGTGCTCTCCCTGCGATCTACGGGCCACTGGACTGTGCGTCCGTTGTCCACACTGCCGACCGGGCGGGCTTCGGCACCGCATCCGTCCGGCCGTGAACCACTCGATTACGGCCACCTCAGGATGGGCCGGTGAGTCCTGACCCGCATCGCACGGCGCGCCTCGTGCACTCTCGAAGACGAGCGGTGCCGCCGTGGCCACTCACACCGAGACGTCCTGGGAGAGAACCTTGACCTCCGACACACACCACCGGGTCGCGATCCTCGTCTACGACGGGGTGAAACTCCTGGACGTCGCAGGTCCCGCCGATGTGTTCGCCGAGGCCAATCGACTCGGTGCCGACTATCGGGTCGCCCTCCTGTCGCCGACCGGTGCCGACGTCAGGTCGTCGGTCGGCATCCGGATCGGCGTCGACGGCGGCCCGGCCGTCGAGCCCGCCCCGGCTACGTTCGTGGTGCCGGGCGGGGACGTCTACCCGAGGACCCCCGTCCCGCGCGATCTGATCGGGGCGGCGAGGGATCTGGCGATCCGCTCCCACCGTGTCGCCTCCGTCTGCACCGGAGCCTTCGTCCTGGGGGCCGTCGGCCTGCTCGACGGAAAGCGCGCCACCACCCACTGGAAGGTCGCAGGCGAGCTCGCCGCCCGCTGTCCGAAGACCCACGTCGAGCCCGACGCCATCTACGTGCGCGACGGCACCACCTACACGTCGGCGGGCGTCGCCGCGGGCATCGACCTGGCGCTGGCCCTCGTGGAGGAGGACCACGGGCCCGAGCTGAGCCGGGACGTCGCCCGCGCCCTGGTGGTCTACCTGCAACGCCCCGGAGGCCAGTCGCAGTTCTCCGCTCCGTTGCAGGGGCCACCGCCACGGTCACCCGCCCTGCGCAAGGTCGCGGACCTGGTCCTCGCGGATCCTTCCGGAGACCATTCACTCGGCGAACTCGCCAAGCACCTCCATGTCAGCCCCCGGCATCTCACACGACTGTTCCGTGAGGAGCTGTCCACCTCTCCGACCCGCTACGTCGCCTCGATCCGGCTCGACCTCGCCAAGGCCTTCCTCGATCAAGGGCACACCGCGACGCAGGCAGCCGCCCTGGCCGGCTTCCCGAGCTACGAGAGCCTGCGGCGCGTCTTCGTACGGGAGTTGTCCGTCAGTCCCGCCGCCTATCAGCGTCGCTTCGCCACCGCTCGCGGCCCGCGGCCGGGGCGGTGACGGCCGAGCGCCTCGCAGGAGGCCCGGCGGCGAGTGGCGGGCCGGTGAGGAGTCGGCCGGGTGGCAGCGTTCGCTCCGTAGACCGACGACCGTGCGGCCTGTGGTGGCCGCTGCCTTCCCGGTGACTAGGCGTTCTGGCGGACTGGCGGCGCGGCTGTGCGCAGCGCGCCGAGCGCCCGTGACCACGCCAGCAGCTCGTCGACCAGGCGGTGCACCTCCGCCGTGTGCAGCTCCCGCGGCCGGAACTCGGCGAAGTCCACGAAGTCCTCGTACAAGGACAGCGCCACTTGGGGCCCGATGTCCGCCATGCGCAGCACGCCCGCCTGCGCACGCAGCTTCTGCACCGCCATGACCGCACCGTAGATGCCGTACCCGACGTAGGCGACGGGCTTCCCGCCCCACTCCCGGTGGAGGTAGTCGATGGCGTTGGTGAGGGACGCGGGCGGAGCGGTGTTGTACTCGGGTGTGACGAAGATGTACGCGTCGTACCGGCCGATCCGCTCGGCCCATCGCCGGGTGTGCGGCTGTCCGCCCGGCGCACTGGCCGCGGGAACGGCCTCGTCGAGCAGCGGCAGCCCGTGGTCGGACAGGTCCACAAGCTCGAAGTCCGCCACTCCGCCTGCGTGTTGCGTCGCAAGCCGCCGCACCCATTCGGCCACTCGATCGCCCTTGCGGCCCGGACGTGTGCTGCCGATGACGATGCCGATCCTTGTCATGCCTTTCCCTCTCCTGTGTTCGTCCGCTCCTGGCCGTGGCTCATGGGGCGGCGCACCGGTATGCATGCCGGTGCCCCGCCGACCGTCCGGCTCAGTCGGCGCTCTCGGCCGGCTGCTGCGCTTCGCGGAGGACGGCCCAGGCATCCGCCACCGGGCCCACGTGCCCGAGCTTGTCGGGGTTGCTCACCGTGCGGATCGTCTGGATACGACCGTCGACGACGTCGAGCGTCCAGGTGTTGATGACCTTGCCGTCCCGGTCCCGGAAGATCGCGCCGGGCTGTCCGTTCACCTGGTGCGGCTCCACCGCACCGCCGATCCGCACCAACAGCGGGAGAAGCAGGGCGAGTACCCGGGACACGGGGTCGACGCCGAAGAAGCCCTGGGCCCATTGCGGGGCCTTGCCGCCGCTGTCCGCCACCATCTGCACATCCGCGGCGAGCCATTCCCGCAGCGCCTCCACATCCCCTTCCGCGAGGGCCCCGAAGAACCGTGTCGCGAGCTCCTCGCGCTCGCGGCGGTCGGCCTCGAACCGCGGCCGCCCGGCGGTCATGTGACGGCGCGCCCGCACCACGAGCTGACGGCACGCGGACTCCGATCGGCCCACCGCCGAGGCGATCTCCGGGAAGCCGAACTCGAACACCTCCCGCAGCACGAACGCCGCGCGCTCCAGCGGGGTGAGCCGTTCCAGCAGGAGCAGGGCCGCCATCGACACCGAGTCGGCCAGCTGGGCCGAGCGCTCGGGATCCTCGTATGGATCGGTCAGCAACGGTTCGGGGAACCACGGCCCGACGTACTCCTCGCGCCGAACGCGAGCGGAACGCAGCGTGTTGATCGAGATGCGGGTGACCACCGTGGACAGGTACGCCTTGGCCGAAACGGGGGCGGCCGACAAAGCCTCGTAGCGCAACCAGGTCTCCTGTACGGCGTCCTCCGCCTCGCTCACGCTGCCCAGGAGCCGGTAACCGATCGAGAACAACAACGGCCGCAGCTCCTGGAACTCCTCGACCCGGGTCACGCCAGTTCCTCCTCGAAGCCCTGACGCCACGAGGGGTAGCGCGGTTGCCAGCCCAGTTCGCGCTTCGCCTTGGCGTTGGAGAACCCGCGTCCTTCGGTCATCATGACCACCGCCTGATCGCCGGCCAGCAACCGGGCGAGCCAGACCGGGACCCGCATCGGCCGCCTCGCCCCCGCGCAGGCCGCCAGGTGAGGCAGCCACTCGCGGGCCGGAGCCGGATCGTCGTCGACGACGTTGAACACACCCCTCGCCCTCTGCTCCAAGGCCAGGACCGTGGCGCTCGCCGCGTCGTCGAGATGCACCCACGAGCTGTAGCCGGCGCCGCTCCCCACCAGCGGATACTGCCGTTTGCGGACCAGTTCGACCTGGTCGTCGATGGCGCCGGGCCCGTAGAAGGCGCCGTACCGCAGGACCGCGCCGCCGGCCTTGAGCACGACGTCCTCGACGTGACACAGCGCCTTCAACCCCACGTGCGCCGCCGTCCCTTCGAGCAGGTCCAGCGGGTCCTGTTCGGTCTTCACCCAGCCGCCCTCACGGATGCCGTTCCAGGAGGCGTAGCCCTGTGCAACGACGTGGGACACACCCGCCGCCTCGGCCGCCGCCAGCAGGTGATCCGTCCCCTCGGTACGCAGCCGGTTGGTGGTGGCGAACCACCGGTCCGGATGCTTGATGTCGGGCTTGCCGGCATGCGTCATGGAGATCGCGGTCATCTGGTGCACGATCACGTCCGGCCGGGCCTTCGCCACGGCCTCACCGACCGATGCCGCGTCCAACCCGTCCATCACCACGCCGTCCGCGCCCAGTTGCGCGAGCTGTGCCACCTTCGCCGAGCTCGTGGTCGTGGCCGTCACCTGGTGTCCGGCCGCTCGTAGTCGCGGCACCAGACGCCGTCCCAGTACGCCACTGCCGCCTGCCACGAACACCCGCATGACCATCACCCTCCCGTTGGAAGCCTCTGCCTTCACCACCTGAGACAAGACAGCCCGGCGATCTGTGACATGGCGGATGAGGAGCGGTCGCCTCCTGGCGGTTCACGCCCGCCACCCGGGCACCGAAGTAGGGCGCCCCGAGACGAAGGCCGCATGGGTGATCGGTCGCTGGGAGTAGGTCCTGCGCCCCAGGCGCGCTGAGCGCCCGCTTGGCTAGGGTCGCACCTCATGGAGACCACGGGAATCGTTCGTCGCCGGACGGCGGAGCGAGTACGCGACGTTCAGGAACGCCTCGCCACCGAGCGGGATGTATGGCTGTCGACGGCTCACCCTGAGCACGGGCCCCACCAGGTGCCGCTGTGGTTCTCGTGGGACGGCCGAGCAGTGTGGATGTGCACCGGCGCCACCTCCGCGACCGCGCGGAACGCCCGTGAAGAGCCGCGCGTCCGTCTGTCGCTACCGGACACCTTCGACGTGGTGCTCCTCCAGGGTGAGGCCGAATGCTTCCCGGACCAGGAGGTGCCGGACGACGCGGCGGAGGCGTTCGCCGACAAGTTCGGATGGGATCCCCGCGGCGAGGAAGGTCCCTTCCTGTACGTACGCGTGGTCCCGAGGACCGTGCGCGCCTGGCGCGGCGAGCCGGAACTGCGCGGGAGAGTCGTGATGCGCGACGGGGTCTGGCTGCCATAGCGACGGTCCCTCACCCCGGCGAGGGCTTCGTCTTGGCGGCCCACACCGCTGCGGCTGCGCACCGGGCGGGTCAGGGACGCCATGGCCTCCCGGTACCTCGACCAGGGGATCCGGCGTGGTGCCACGGGTGCGGGATTCGATCATCGGTAGCGTCGGTCGTGTGCTGTCGCTGCGTGGTCTGAACGGGTCCAGGTTGCTGCTCATCGCCGTGATCGGCGTGGCGGCGGTGCTGGCGGTCGGCGTCGCGGTGGTGGGACTGGTACTGAACGCGCACCACGAGCAGGCCGCAGGACGCATCGAGACCCGTTGGCTCCCGGCCATCGCTGAACTCGGTTCCGTCCGGGGGTCCTTGGGCGACCTGCGAGCCGCGGCACTGGTAGGAGCAGCGGGCGAGGAACTGCGCGGGGACGCCCGGGTGGCGCTGGGAGAGCATCTGGAGGCGTTGGGGCGGCTGGCCGCCGGTGCGGACACCGAGGTACGCGCCGGGGCCGTGGACTTCGACCGCAGTGTCACCCGGTGGTTGGATGCCGCCCGTCCCGGCACGGTGGTGGACGGTGTGCGGGTGTACGCCCGGCCGGCGTCCGCCGCCGGCGCGCGTCCCGCCGCGGGCACCTACGCGGCGGTCGACGCCCGGGCAGGGCTGCTCGCGACGCTGCTGGAGCGACGCAGGCTTCTCGACGTGGAGGACACGTCGAAGCACATGAACGGGGTGATGCTCTACATCCTCGGCCTGTCCGCCCTGTTGCTGGTGGCGGCGGTGGTGGCGGCAGCGGTACTGCAACGCCACTACCTCGCCCCCGCGGGAGCGCTCGCCAAGGACCTGCGGCGCGCGGCCAGCGGAGACACGGCCGCCCGGCATCCTGGGGTGATCGGCCGTGGCTGGATCGGCCGCCTGACCCAGGAGGCGGAAGGAGTACGCCGTCGCCTGGACCTCTCCGAACGCCAGTCCCGCCGTGACCAGGAAGCCCTCGTCCAGGTCGGTCCCGCGGTCAGGGGCCTGCACGAGATCCTGGCCGCCCGGGAGGACCCTGGCCCAGGCATCGTGGCGGCCGGCGACGTGCGCGCTGCCGAGGGCCTGATCGCCGGTGACTACCTTGGCACCGTGCCGCTGCCCGACGGGTCCACCGCCGTCTTCCTCGGCGACGTGTGCGGGCACGGTGTTGCCGCCGGACTGCTGGCCGTGCGTCTGAAGAGCGTGGTCATGGTGGGTCTGCGGCTGGGCGCCGAGCTGGATACGGCGGTGCGTGCGGTGCATTTCGCCCTGGTCGGTGAGGAAGAGCGCTTCACCACCCTGGCGATCGCCGTTCTGGACCCGGCACGCGCCACCCTCACCTGGGTCAACGCCGGTCATGAGGAGCCGTTCCTGCGCCGGGCCGACGGCACGGTCGAGCGCCTGGAGGCCACCGGCCCCATCGTCCACCCGCTCCTGGAAGCCCCAGCCGGCACCTGGCGGACGCGCACCACCCGCCTCGGTACCGGGGACCTGCTGGTGCTGTCCACCGATGGCCTCACCGAAGGCCGCGACAGCAGCGGCAGGGAATTCGGCGACCACCGAGCCTGCGCCGTACTGGCCGACCTGACGGACCCCACCCCGCTCGCCGCCGTGACCGCCCTCTACACGGCTGCCGACCGGTTCGCCATCGACTGGGAGAGGGACGACGTCAGTCTCCTCGCGGCCGCCCCCACCCAGGCGAAGTCCACCGCGTCAGAGATTCCGCGTGTGGAAACCGCAGTGAAGGAGCCCGCCGCGAGCCCGCGGCCATCACCGCCGGCCTGACTCCGCCCAGGACCTCAGGCACCGTGAGAAAAGACCGGCAGTCCGCTCACCGACGTCGATCCTTGCACCTTCTTGCAGCCCAAGGACGTGCCGGAGCTCAAGCAGGACAGTTTCACGAAGCCCAGAAAGCTGGACCTCCCGGCCAGGCCGACGTGCAGCGGGTACGACTACACGGTCGAGATCGTCGACGGCGGAGCGGACGTCCGTGACATGGAATTCCACAGCTCCCAAGAAGAAGGCGGCCGGCGTAGTGGCGGGTCGGCTGTCCGCCTGACGCCGGGCGCCGGATGGGCTCGGGTCGGTCCGGCACGATCGACGGGCTGACCCGTCGTCACGATGGACCTGCTGCCTTCCGTTCTTCGGCCCGGCGCTCAGCGGCATGCAGCAGGGGAGTGGCGTAGTCCACCAGTCTGTGCATGACCGGGACCGGTATGCCAGGGTTCTTGACGGCCATCTCTGCGCTGCGCAGTGCGAGCAGGAGCGGTACCAGCGCGTGCGGAGGCAGGGCAGGGTTCGTCCAGGCGCGCAGTCGTACCCCGTCCTCCAGATCCCCGGAGAGGACGATCGCCGTTTCGGCTGCGAGCCGGTGGTCCTCAGCCGCCGCTCTGCGGACGGTCTCATGGGGGTCGCCGGCGGCCCGTTCGACATCTGCGGCGGTGGAGGCGGGATCGTGGTGCGCGAGTGCCCGCAGTCGCGGGTTGGGGTCAGTGGCGAAGCGCAGCAGGCCCGCGCGGGGGAAGTTGGGATGGTTGAGGGGCCGGCCCGGGAACGAGAAGCTTCCGTTCCACCAGCCGGCCACCGCGAGGAGCATCTCGGGTGGCGCGTCGTCGCAGGACTCGGCGAGGAAGAGCTGCACCACGTCGTCCTCGTCCCGGGCGAGCAGGTCGACCACGTCCGCGGGCAGACGTGGTGCTCTGGCGACGCTGCGGCGGACCAGCAACTTGGGAGAGGCGGCGAGCAGTCGCATGGCGTCGGGGTTTTCGTGGAGCGCGCCGATCCACCACAGTGCCGTCGTCAGCCTGTCCGGGGCGATGTCGGGAACCTCGGCGGCCATCGCGGCGATTTCGGCCGGTGTGGTGGGCGGCGCGGCGTAGGGTTCCGGCGCTGGCTCGACGCCTCGGCGCATCCGTCGGGCCACGGCGCTCTCCGCGGCGAGCCCCGTCAACCGTTCGCGCAAGGCAGGTTCGGGCGAGGTGCCGGAGAGTCGTTCCGCCTGGTCGGGGGAGAGCCGACGACCGCAGATGGTCACGACGTCGGCACGGACGTCCTCCCTGGGGTGGGTGATCGCGGCATCCATGACCCCGTCGGGCAGGTCGTGACGGTACAGCATGCTGGTCTCGCCGATGTCCAGCAGCCTGACGAGCAGCTCGGTGGGTGCGGCGCGGTTGTAGCCGAGCCCGGACAGCCACAGAAGGGGGACGCGCCAATCGTGGTCGGTCCCCGATGTGAGGCGCGCCCAGTCCGAACTGCCCGTCGTGGGCTGTGTCTTCGTCACCGGCTCCATGGTAGGGCTCTCGACGGCGGCTCGTCCGCGTACGTGATTCCTCGCGCCCTAGGCATATCGTCGTTCTGACGATATGTTGTCGATGTCGATGTCGATGTCGATGTCGATGTCACCGTCTCGGTCGAGTCGGTGACTTCTCGGAACCCCTTGAGAGGTCGTTCATGACCCCCGCCCAGAGCGGCACCGGAACGAGAACCACCACGCTCCGCCTCGTCCCCCGCGACCCGGACTGGCTCCACGACTTCCGCATGACCCACGACCTGCTGCTCGCGCCTTACCACGCGGCCTGGTCCGCCCGGCGGTCCGGCATCGGCGACCAGGTCGCGCCCGCGTGGCCCGCCGGCCTGGAGAACATCAGCGATCTCGACGCACCGACCGCCCTCGACGCCTGGAGCAACATCCATCGCGCGTTCCCGTCGGCCCTGGTCGGTAGTGGGGCCCTGAACGCCACACATGATGACCCCACCCGTGGCAGCATGCTCCACGCCCCGGACGGCAGGCGTCTAATCCCGCTCCATCCGGTCACCCTCGACGAGTCGGACCTTCGGGCCCTCGCGCGCGTCCGGCGCGCCGTCCGGGTCGGCGCGAAGGCGAACCCCTCCCTGCGGGTGACCCACGGCGCCGATGGTGCGGCGGACATCGAAAGCGTGCCGAGTCCGGGTGCGTACCTCGGCACGGTGGAGCGGACCGTGGCCGTCCTGGCGCTCGCCCCCGACGAAGACGTCGACATCCTGGCCGGTGCTCTGGCGCCCGAGCGGTTCGGTCAGGGCGCCCGCCGTGTCGACCTGTCCGACGTGGAGTACGCGGCGTACGAGCGCTTCGCGGACCGGCTCGCGGCGGCGGCCATGACCGGTGAATTCGCTGGCGACCGGGCCCTGTTCAGAAGCCGGTACTGAGCCCCTGCCAACTGTCCGAAATATCCAATTATGTTCTACATGGCTACGTGTGGCGGCATTATGGCTGCTGAAAGAGATCGCGATCGAAACCGGCTTAGTATGATCAGCGGATTTCGTTATCCGTCATGTCCGCCAGGGCCGTGAACCGGCCGAGGCAGTCGTCCGCTGCGAAGAAGGAACCGATCACGTCATGCCGTCGCGACTGAAGACCGCAGGTGAGCGGCTCCTCCCCGCCTCCGTTCGCGAGCGTCGGGAGCGCGAGCGCGAAGAGGTGCGTCGCCGAGCAGAAGCCGAGGCGGCTGACCAGAAGCGACGTGCGGCCGAACGTGAACGCGCTGACAAGATCGCGGACCGCCGCGGGAAGCTGCTCGCGGGCGACGCCGAGCTGGCGGAATTCTCCGCGGGAGGCCGTACGTACTTCGGTCGCCGGGTGAAGTCGCTCACAGCGGCCGGGGCATCGGCCCGAAATCTGGCCCTCGTCGCCGACGCCCTGGACCATGCGGGCGTCCAGTACTTCCTGGTGCCCGGCCGCTCACCACTGCGGCACGTCGTCGGGGTGCGCCTCGGGGACCGCAAGGCACTGCTGGACGCGTTGCGAAAGCTGTACGCGTCGACGGCCCTGTACGCCATGAAGCCCGGCAAGGACCCCTGGCCGGCCGACACGGCCCTGTACGCGGACGGCGCCCTGCCCACGGCACTCAAGCGAGGCGACGCCATCCGCTTCGGCGAAATCCTGCTGGGACCCGCGGACCAGGTGCTCGCCGATCTCTCCCAGGGCTGTGACGTGGAGTTCTGGCGCGAGGGCGACGAACTCCTCGCAGCCGAGGACAGCGGCGACGAGCGGGCAGCCGAACGGATCGAGGCCCTGCGCACCCAGACCCCGCGTCCCGTGCTCGCCGGAGCCCTGGTCGCACCGCGTTCCAACGCCGTCTCGGATGTCCTGCCCGCCGACGCTCTCGTTCCGGCAACCCGTGACGTAGCCGACCGGACCTACCCCACGTGGGCCGACTTCCTCCAGCCCACCATCGACGCCGTCGACTTCCCCATCGACGTCGTCTACACCTGGGTCGACGGGAACGACCCCGTCCACGCCGCCAGGCGCCAGGCCCACCTCGGCGACGGCGCCGCCCCCCGCATCCACGCCCGTGAGACCGGCGCCTCGCGCTACACCAGCCACGACGAACTGAAGTACTCCCTGCGCTCCCTGCAGATGTACGCCCCGTTCGTCCGCACCGTCTACCTCGTGACCGACGGCCAGACCCCTGACTGGCTCGACACCGGCGCCGCCGGGATCCAGGTCATCGACCACAAGGACGTCTTCAGCGACCCGACCGCACTACCGGTGTTCAACTCCCACGCCATCGAGACCCAACTCCACCACATCGACGGCCTGTCCGAGCGCTACCTCTACTTGAACGACGACGTCTTCGTCGGTCGCCCCGTCACCGCCGGGCACTTCTTCCACGGCAACGGCATCGCCAAGCTCCCCTTCTCGCCGTTCCAGTTGGGCTTGGGCGCCCCCCACCCGGACGAGCCCGCGCCCAACGCCGCGGGCAAGAACGTCCGCCGCCTCCTGCTGAGCGAGCACGCGCGGTTCACCGTGAACAAGTTCATGCACACCCCGCACCCGCAGATCCGGTCCGTGATGCGCGACATCGAGGAGCGGTTCGCCGAGGACGTGGACCGCACCAGTCGATCCCGCCTCCGGGACACCACCGACATCGCCATGGGCGCGTCACTGCACCACCACCACGCGTATCTCACCGGCCGAGCCGTGCCGGGATCGTTCAAGCTGCGCTACATCGACGTCGCCCGGCCCGACGCCGCCGACCGCATGGCAGATCTGCTGGCGACCCGCCGCTTCGACTTCTTCTGCCTCAACGACGTCAACACCCCCGCCGAGCAGCGGGATCACCTCGCCAGCCGACTCCAGGCCTTCCTGGAGTCCTACTTCCCGTTCCCCAGCCGCTACGAGCGGACGGGCTCCGAGGGTTCCGCCGCCTGACACCTGATACCTGATACCTGACACCTGGGACCCTGGAGCCGCGTTGCTGCGGACGCGACCGCCTTGGCTTCAGGGGATGCCGGGTCCCTCCGGGGGCGGTGTCCGGGTACCTGGGATTCGTACGACTGCTTCGGTTCCCCGAGCGGCAGCGGCCCGCAGTGTCACGGTGCCACCCGCTCCCTCGACCGCTTTCGCCACAATGGCCAGGCCCAAGCCGCTTCCCGGCATGCTGCGAGACGTCGGGGAACGCCAGAACCGGTGGAAGCAGATCGTCCATCACCTTCTCGGGGAGCTTTCGGCCGGACCGGTAGCTCCTGGCCAGCAGCTGGACGTTCGCGCGGAGCGATGTCAGCGGTGTACGCAACTCGTGGCCGGCGTCGGCGATCAGCTGCTGTTGACTGTCTCGCGAGACCGCCAGCGCTTCTGTCATCTCGTTGAAGCTCTTGGAGAGCCGGGCGATCTCGTCGCCACCGTCAGCCGGGATGCGGATGGCCAAGTCCTGTGTCCGAGCGATGTGTTCTGCCGCCCGGGTCAGATCTTCCACCGGTCTCAGACCGCCACGGCTGATGGCGATACCCACTGTCGCCGCCCCGATGATGCCGATTCCCGAGAACCCCAGCAACCAGAGGGCAAGACTGTTCAATGGCTTGTCGACGACACCGAACGACTGGGCGATCGATACGGCGTAGCCTCCGGAGAACCGTGGCGGCGTGTTCGGGCGGGTGGTGGAGACGCGCATCTTCTGGCCGTCGGCTGACACGGTGTCGTGGACCGCCGACCTGAGGATGCCCCGAGCCACGGCAAGGTCGGACGCGCCGACCTTCAGCTTCTTGTGGCCTGGCGCGACGCAGACCGTGCCGTCGGACGTGATGACTTGCACCACATAGGGCGTGGGTGTCTCGGTGCGCTGATCCTGACCCGGCAGCTCAGCGCCACAGAGGCTCAGCAGTTCCTGTACGTATCCCGGCGACGCCTGCACGTTCTGCAGGTTGGAGTCCAGCTGATCGGTCAGCTGCTGCTTGGTCACAGCCACGACGCGATAGCGACGGCACTGACGGCGATGGTCACCGCCAAGGCGGCGGACAGACCAAGCCTCAACCGCAGGCTCAGGCGCCTGAACGCATTCCTCATGACTGTTATCCCCCGGACATTCCTTCAACAGCCGTGCAAGTGGCGTGTCGGACAGCGACTCTGACGAATCGTCGATTCTGGGCCGACAGGCGGCCGACACCACACCCGGAGTGTGCGGCCTCATGATGAGAATCAGCTGAACGACCTGGGAATGCGGGCATGGTGTTGCACTGGTCGTGGTTCCGAGGAAGGGTCACGATCGATGCAACCCGGTTCTGGGCCCGTGCGTATAGGAGGCGATGACCGCACTTCACTTGGGGGGACCTATGCACTCGAACCGTTCGGCCGGTCTGGCCGCCGGCCGTCCCGGCACCGCGGCGACGGCCCGTGTCGCCCGGAGACACCGCAGTCCGGGTAGCGGCGCGACCAGGATTTCGGTCCGGGGACTCGCGGTGGCTTCGGCCACGGCCGTCACCGCGGTGGGCGCCGTCAGCGGTGTTGCCTCCAGCAGTACCGGCGAGCCCGGAATCGGTGCCGGGGCAACGGCCAACGATGCGACGCTTCTCGCGGACGTCCCGGCGGGTCAGCAAGCCCGGATACAGAGCGCGCCCTTGACGCAGCAGGCCGACGCCCAGGCCATCGCCGCCGACACGACCGCGAAGAAGGTCGCCGAGGAGTCCGCCCGGAGGCAAGCCGCAGTGGACGCGGTGGCCAAGCGACACGCGGCGCAGAAGGCCGAAGCGGAAGCCAGGGAGCGCAGGGTCGCCCATGAGGCCGCCGTCCGCTCCACTGCACGCCCCTCCGTCCCCGTGCCCGTGCCCGTGCCCGTTCCGAGTTCCTACACCGTCGCGCAGATTCAGGCGATGGCGCGTCAGATCGTGGGCGCGGGCCAGTTCCAGTGCTTCAGCAACATCGTGGCCCACGAGTCCACCTGGAACTATCGCGCCCTCAACCCTTCCGGTGCCTACGGTCTCGTCCAGGCATACCCCGGCTCCAAGATGGCGAGCGCGGGCGCCGACTGGAGGACCAACCCGGCCACGCAGATCAAATGGGGCCTGAACTACATGAACCAGCGGTACGGCAGCCCCTGCGCGGCCTGGTCGTACTGGCAGGCCCACCACTCGTACTGAGCCGCGCGACACTTCCGCGTACGGCGAGACCGGATCGTGAGCGGGGTCCCGAGCACCGAAGACCGGTGGCTGGTTGACGCGGCCAGCACCGGCCAAGGAGACGGCACCTAGGCGGCGTCGTCGTTGCGCAGGGCTTGGACGAGCCAGGGGTACACCGGGGTCAGGCCGGGGACCACCTCCCAGCCGTTGACGATCCACACCAGCCGCCAGTACCGGTCCGCCTCGGGGTCGTGACCCTCCTCGAACTGCTGGGCCATCCAGTCCCGGAATGCCGTGTCGGGGGTGCGCGTGAACACCTCGGCGAAGCGGTGCACAAGATCGTCGATGATGGCTACGGCCCTGTCGCTGAGCGGGTCGATGCCCGCCTCCATGGCCTCGGCCACCATCTGGCGGGTGAAGTCCGTCAGGTCCTCGCCGGCCTCGCTCTCGATGTCGAGCGGGCGCCCGGTGGCCTGGCGTACGGCCGTACGGCGCATCCGGGCCCGGAAGTCGTCGTCGCCGACCAGCTCGGCGAGCTCCACCCACGCGGCGACCTGCTCGCCGGACGGGTCGTCGGGCAGGTCGGGAGTGGCGGCGCGGACCATGGCCACCGCGGCCTGATCGGCATCCGCTGTGCCGAAGGTTCCGTCCAGGAACTCGTCGATCAAACGACGGCGTTCGTCGGCGGACAACTGCGTGAGCCTGTACATGAGCTTGATCTCCTCCGGATCGGAGCCCCGGCGGGCCACGACTCGCAGAACACTCCGACGCAGCTGGAGCACTCGGAGCTGGACATCCAGGGCGTCGGCGTGTGCCGCTGCGACGTCCGCCAGCGAGAGCTCGCGGTCCAGGACCTGTTGAATCGTGGCCAGGTCCATGCCCAGTTCGCGCAGTGTGCGGAGGAGTTCCAGGCGAAGCAGTGCGTCGACGTCGTAGAGCCGGTAGCCGGCGGGGCTTCGGGTGGTCGGCGCCACCACCCCCGCGTCGGAGTAGAACCGGATGGTCCTCACGGACAAGCCGGTCCGCCGGGACAGCTCCCCGATCGAGCAGAGGGTCGTAACGTCCATGCCCTCACTCTGCCGTCTCCACCTACTGGAGACTCAAGCCGGTGGCCCCAGTGCATCGCCGCACGCCACCGGCCGTCTCCGCGGCCGCGGTATTGGGGCAGCATGCCGAAGTACTGAGGCAGCAGACGGGCGGTGCCGGTGGTGTCGGCCAAGGTCTCCATGGGACCGATGGCTCCGGCCACCAGGCCGTTGTGGAGGATGGGCCACGGATGAAGTCCTTGAGCTGAACGCGCCTGCCCACACCGTGGGCGTACGCCTCCGGTTGGTCGGGACATCGAGTCGGTGCTCCAGGGTGATCGTCCGGTAGCCGCCACAGGGTGCATGAACCCCCGTAGGGCGCATTTCGCGTAGCCATACGGAGTAGCGCAGCAGACGGAGCGCTGTGTTCTCCGGGCAGAGTAGGGGGATGGAAGATGCTGCGAGGAGGCCGTTGCGGTCTCGGAGAGGGCGACGATTCGATGCCGTCCACAAGTGGTCCGCTACCGTTGCTGCTGTCGTCGCCCTCGCTGTTTCGCTGTACAACTTCTTCGAACTGCGGCGGTCACCTGACGTCGACGTGACGCTCCCTCACCTGATTCGCCTTGAAAAGGTGGGACATGGTGTTCGCTTGTACGTGCAGCCGACAGTGTCCACCAGGTTCAAGACCGAAAAAGTCGACGTGATCCGGGACGCCCGTCTAGACCTCACCCCTACTGGCTCCCTCTCGTCTTCGGCGAGGCCAGTATTCTACTGGAGGCAGAGCGTTGAATGGAGGTACGACCCAACCACGGATACTGTCAACAATAATTGGAGTGGCGATCCGGCGCCGTTCATCGTCAGCCAGGACAAGCCTCAACAGCCGTCATTCGAGTTCCGGGCCCAAAACTGGATGTACAAGGCAGGTCAGTACGACGGCTCTCTTGAGCTTCGCCGTGCAGGGGACCGGAATCCCTCAATCAAAAAGTTCTGCCTGATCATTTCTGAGCCAGCTGTCAATGAACTGCAAAATCCACAGCCATCGAACTTGACCATTCGCTTCTTCCGAAACGACCTACCCCAGTTTTCCTCCTCTGCGTCTCGGGGCTGCTATAGAAGGGACGCGGATACTGAGGATTGACGCCTAACTGCGGTCGATTGGCGCCCAGGCGGCCGTGTCCGTCACCCTTTTGAGGCGGCCTCTCGGATCAGCGGCTCGAACTCGCGCCGCACGTAGGCGTCGAACGGCGCCGTCAGGGCACCGTCGATCACCCGCCGCACCCGGTGTTCCGCCGCGACTTCCTTGATCGCTGCGCGAGAGTCTGGCTCCACACCACCGCCAATGATCAGCGCCCCGAACTCTCCGGTCTCTAACAGTCTTCGGGCCTCCTCGTCGGTGCTCACTCCCTCCGCGTCAAAGCCGTCCGCGCGCAGCGTGGCCAGCACCTCCGTCACCCTGGCGGGCGTCCTTCCCAGTACCAGCGTCCTCACGGCCGTTCCTCCCAGGCAAGTCGACATCTGTGCGTTCGAACCCGCACTCAACCTAGAAGCTCAACCCGACTTGAGGTCAACCCCAAAAAGCCCGGCAAGGCATCCGTTGGGGAGGGGTAGTGGTTGAGCTGGTCCTGTGCACCTACCGGTCCCGCGTTCCCGAGGCGGCTGTGCTGACGGCCGTCTTCGGCAGCGCAACGGGAGCCGGTCGGCAAACGATCACCGCCCGCAGTCCGCCGGTGGACGACCCCAACAGCGTCGTTTGTGGCCCCTCGCGGCCGAGGATGCCGCGCAGGTGGAGTCGGTTGCGGATCCGGCGGGCCAAGCGCCAAGCCGTCGCCCGCGGCGGCAGGTGTACCGGATGGTCTGAGACGCCACGAAGCAGTCGCCCCCCGGTGCGCGCCATCGACCTCAGCTCCAGAGGGCGCCTGTCGCTGGCCGGCAACGCGCAAATCGACGGGGGTGGGGGCGTGTTGAGCGGGAGACGCAACGTGTTGAGTCTTCGGCAACGGCCTGGTCGTCGGGAGGGTGATCCCATCTCGGCGGATGACCGGGAACATGCTGGGGAGGTCGGTATGAACCGTAACCGTGAACAAGACCGAAGGAGCCCGCGGGTGGTGCTGGCCGCGGCCGCCCTGTCGGGGGCGGTGCGAGCCCTGGTGGCGAAATTGCTGGACGTCGTGTGGCCGTCCTGCTAGGCGGCTGTCGCCCGCGACGGAGCTGGGCAGGTCACGGCAGTCCGTGCAGGGGCAGGGGCTCGAACTCCCAGACCGGGCGCCTGCCTTCGGTCACCGCTTGGGTCTGGGGGTGGCCCGCGTGATGCCGGCCGAGCTCGCGGCGGGCGAGGCCGTCGAGCTCGTCCGCGCGCTCGATCCGACCGAGGGCCCGCAGATCGGCGGCATGTGCTGCCGTCAGCAGCAGGGTGACCGGATGGCGGGCGCCGAGCGCGGTGGCAGCCTTCTCCCGGGATGTGCCGCTCAACTCGGCTGCGTCGTCCCCATCGCCTTCGGCGCACCGGCTCCCGGAGAGTGCGAGGGCGAGGCCCAGGACCCATGGATGTGCCGGGCCGAGCTTCGTGCGCAGTTCGCGCCAGCTGTGTTCGAGAGCGGAGCGGGCCTGTCCCAGATGGGAGCCCGCTGCCGCCAGCGCCGCGTTGGCCGCGAGGCCGAGCAGGTGCGGATGTCCGTCGGGGAGCATCGCCCGGTAGCCGTCCAGGGCCTGGCTGCCGCTGATGTCGGCCGGGTCGCCCTCCGTGGTGTGGCGGGCGACCCACGAGTAGGCGGCCAGCACCTGCAGGGACAGCGGGCCCGCGTCTGGTAGACGCAGCACGATTCGGCGTAAGCGGTCGAGCTGAGAGGCGGCGTCCTTCGGATGTCCGACGTGCCATCGGCACATGGCCAACTCGTATTTGGCAGCGATGGTTTGGGGGTGCAGGGGCCCGAGCAGCGGGATGAGGCCGTGCAGGGCGGCGGTCTGCTCGTCCTCCGCTTCCGTGTAGCGGCCCAGCAACCGCAGGTCCAGGGCGTGGCGGCTGCGGGCGTAGTGGGCCTGTAGTGCCCAGGGCATGACCTTGCGGTACTGCGTCAGTACTTCCGTGCTCAGTTCCAGGGACCGCTCCCAGTGGCCGAGAGCGCGGGCGCACTCCGTCAGCAGAGCGCGGGCCTGGATGGTGCCCGGGGCGTCGGCGCCCGATGCGGTGAGCTGGTCCTCGTAGGCGGCACGTGCGTGTCTGTCTGCCTCCTCGTAGCGGCCGGCGCCGAGGAGGGCGGTGGTCTTGGCGGCGACGAGGTGACGGCTCGCGTGCGGATCCTTCTTCCGCATGTCCGTCTGCGCGAGTAGTTCCCCAGCCTGTCGGATCCGGCCGGCCTCGTGCAGCAGACGCACCCGCATGGCGAGCAGTTCGTGGTCCGGCTTTTTGGGCCCATCGAGCGCGGCGCGCCCCGCGGCGGCGCGTGTCGCCAGGTGGATACCCTGGCGATCGCCGGACCAGCGACAGTAGGTGAGGCAGTTGCTGACGAGACGGCGGGCGGCCGGGGCGTTGCTGTCCAAGGCTCCGGAGGTTTCGAGGTGCGGCAGGAGTGCGGTGTATCGCGGCCACTGAGCGGGGGTTTCCGGTAGCTGCGGGTCGGCCCGGGTCAGCGCGTCCACGGCGAGGACCGAGGCCTGGTGCAGGTGGTCGTGGTAGGCGCCGCGCACTGCGGTCCTGCGTACGAGGGGATGCACGTGGACGGTGGCAGTGTCGTCGATGTGTGCCAGCGAGGCTTCCGCCAATGCGTGTGCGGTGGCCTCCCATGCGGTGCCGTCCGGGGTGGGCAGGGGCCGCAGCCACCGCAAGGGGACTGCGCCCTGGGCGAAGCAGTCGCTCATCCGCAGGAGCAGCCGCGCCTGTGGTGCATGGGTGTGCAGTCGGCCCATCGCCTCTGCCAGGGTGGGCAGGCGCACCTCGTCTCCCGGGCAGTGCTCCGTCATGGCCCGTACCAGGGCTCCCGGATGGTCGCCTACCGCTTGAGCGAGGGCCCGGTCGCCGTGCAGGCCGCGCTTGGGGTCGAAGCGGGTCACGCAGGCCAGGCTCTCCGACCTGGTGAAACAGGGCACGTCGATCAGATCGGCGGCGTAGCGCTCCCAGGCGCGGTTCTGTGTGGTGATCAGGATGCGGACGGCGTGGCCGGGCAACATCGGTGCCAGCGCCGAGGGATCCTCGGCGCCGTCGAAGACCAGGAGGATGCGTCGGCCGCCATCGTGCCGGCTGGGGGAGCGCAGTGCGGTGTACAGGGCGTCCAGCTCGGCCCCGGGCTCCCCGCGGGGGGCGGCGAGTTCCTCGGCGAGCTGGGCGAGCGCCGAGCGCACGGTGTCCTGGGAACTCGCGTCCACCCACCAGACAACGTCGTAGAGCCCGCTGAATCGATGGGCGTACTCGACGGCCACCGCCGTCTTGCCGACGCCGGGCATGCCGACGAGGGCCCGGACGGCTGAGGCCGGCGGGTGCTCGGCGCCGTCCACGTCGTCGCCGGCGGGGTCCGCCGGGCCTTTGGACGGAACGCCGGCCTCGCCCTGGGACGCGGGGGCGCGGATCGTGTCCGCCGCGGGCGGGGGCGTACTTGGTGGGAATGCGTCTGCCGTGAGCTCTTGGTGGATGGTCCACAGCAGTGTGTCGCGACCGGTGAACCGGTCGTCGCGGCGCGGGACCCGCCCCCAGGTGCCAGGGTGCCCGGTCGGTAGCGCCTCGACGAGTGCGGGGGGCGCGGGTGACTCGGCCCAGCCCATCGCACGGCGCAGGATCCGGTCGGCCTCGCTCGCGCTCGCGCCGCCCAGCTCGGCGATGCTCACGCCGTCGTGGGCATCACAGGTCGTGCGGTCCGGAACGACGACGGTCAGTCGGCCCGGGTGCCGCTCGCCGATCAGGCGGAACGCCTCGGACCGTTCCGCGGGTGTGTAGCGGGCCATCTCGTGCAGGCGGCTACTGAGCACCAGAAGAAGGTCGGCTGTGTGCAGGTGCGCTTGGAGAAGTTCCACGACGCTCTCCCCAGGGAGCGCGGAGAGCGGTTCGGCGGATACGGTGGTTCGGGGCTCGGCAAGCCTGCACCACAGCCAGGCGGCCCACGGGGCGTCCGGGCCGGCGAACAGCACATGACGGCGTCGGTTTTCGCCGGCTCCGGGGCCTGGCGGTGCGGCGCCGGTGAGCTCGCGGCGCGCCTGCCGTTCCGCTTGCAGGCGGGTGTTCTCGACCGCGGCGTCCCGGTCCGCGATCGCGCGTTCCTCCGCCGTCTCGGCGGCCTCCAGTCGCTGCGCCAGTGTGTGGCACTGGGCCTCGTAGTCTGCGGCGCGCTGCTCGGCCGCTCGCCGTTCGCTCTCCAGGAAGTCCATTTTGCGCAGCAGTTGGTCCCGGGCGAGGGCCAGTCGGGTGGTCTCCTCGCGCAGCGTGTCCTGGTCGACCTGTGACCGTGCGAGGCGGTCGCAGGTGTCGTCGAGGTCCTGCTGGATCCTTTGTGCCTCTTGCTCGGCCCGTTCCCTGCGGCCCTCGGCCGCGCTCCACTTCGCCCGGAGGTCCTGGATCTGCCATCCCTGGGGGTTGGTGGCGCGCATCGCCTCGCTCTGCAGCCGCATGACGTGCTCGCGCAGCTGACGTGCCGGGGAGGCCTGTGTGACGCGTACGTAGTCGACGAACAGGTTTTCCACGAAGTCGACCGGTGGCACCTGCACGCCGTTCAGGTAGCGGGACACGGTGGACTTGTGGAGGTGCCGTCTCACGCCGTACGCGGTCATGGACGTGCCCAGGGCGTCGAAGAGGGGGCGCAGGACGCGGGCCAATTCCCATGCCGTCGGGTGGACGTTGGCGGGCCTGTTCGCGTCCCGTCCGGGGCCCGACGGCAGCAGTTCCCCCGGTTCCGTGTCCTCATGCAACGCGTCGGCTGCAGGCTCGAACTCTTCGTTCCCGTCCTCCGCACCGCCTCCGTGCGCCGCCGCTTCGCCTTCGTCCTGCGGCCCGTTCACCGGTTCCGGTCCCTCCTCAGGCATCGTGGTCGCCGCCTGCCGCACCTGCCGCACCGGCCGCGCGAAGCCTGGCCACCGCGCGAGCGATTCGGTCCGCTTCGTGCGGTAGGCAGATGCCGGCCGGTGCCTCCTTCAGCGTCGTCTCAAGGCCCTCGTAGGCGGGCAGGGCCAAGGAGGTGTCACCGTCGGTGTCGAGGGCCGCCGCCTTGGCCAGGGCTGCGTTGAACCACTGACGCGACGGTTCCGCGAGCCAGGCCTGTTCGGCGGCAATCCCGTAGCAGTGGGCCGCATCCCCGTGCCTGCTCGCGAGGGCGGCGATGTCCCCGCGCAGCATCCAGGCTTCTGCCGCCAAGGACGGTGGCAACGTGCCCGTCGGCGCGCTGCGCACGACGGCGTCGGCCTCGCTCAGAGTGCCCGGGTCGGGCTGGTCGGCGCACGCCAGGACGCTGCGCGCCAGTTGCAGGCGTCGTCTCGTCGCCTCGGCGTCGTCATGGGGGCACGCCTCCACCGCGCGGCGCAGCAGGTGAACGGCGGCGGTGCAGTCGCCCACCGTCCCGCGGCGGATGCCGCGCACGCTGAGCAGCCTTCCCAGCACGAACCAGGAGGAGGACAGCCGCGCATCGTTGCCGGCCAGCAACGGCAGCACGGCCGTCCAGGCCTCGATCGCCTCGTCCTCGCGATCCCCGCGGCCCTCCTCGCTGCCTTCGCACCAGTCGGTGAGGATGCGGGCACGGAGCAGTCGGGACTCCACGATCAGCCGGGCCCGGGCGGGCAGGAGCGTACCCGAGGGCCCCTCGGCGAGCAGGCAGGCCTGCTCGAGCAGCCCCAGGGTCTCGGTCAGGGCCTCGTCGTCCCGGCCCGGACGGGCGAGGAGGACGGCCTGGGCGTGGTTCAGGAGGGCGCGGCAGCGGTCCTCCACGGCGAGCGACTGCCAGGAAGGCTCCCGCGCGGCGGCGTCCAAGTCTTCGACTGCACGGGCGGCGTAGGCGCGAGACGCGTCGAGGTCCGGGCGGGTGTCCTTGTCCGGGCCGGCGGCCAGGAGTCCGGAAGGGCCGTGGTGTCGGGCGAGGTCGAAGAGCACCAGGCCTCGCGCGAGCCGGCCACCGTCCTGGCCACCGGCCTGCACCAGGAGGTCAGCGGTGCGCAGAGCCTTCCCCAGCTGCATCGTGCACCACACGGCAGGGCGCTCCCTGGCATAGGGCGCCCCCGCGACGGCGAGACGGCGCAGCAGCCTGATGCAGGTCAGGGCATACCGCCGGGGCGACTCATCGTCGGCGCCGGCGCCCGGGCCGGGACCGGGAAGGTGCCCGACGGCCGCGGCGAGCAGGGCGGCCGCGATCCGGGAGCCCTCGTCCGAGGGCTCGCTTGTGCCGGCGCGTTGGGCCTCCAGAAGGGCCAGTACCCAGGGCGGCAGCAGTTCCCGGGAGAGTCGACCGGCCACCGCCTCGTCGGCCATCAGCTCCAGGACACGCGCAAGGGCCTGGTATGCGGAAGGAACGAGGGGCACGGCCTCCTGGGCGGCGTACAACGCCTCGCGCAGGTGCTCCGCGATCGGCTGGATCGACCACCGGGTCAGGAGGATCTCGGCGAGTTCGGCGTGGTAGCCGGCTCGCGTCGTCGGTTCGGGCTCGGCCCGGACGGCGTCGCGTAGCTCGCGCAGGGCGGCGTCCAGGTGGCGCATGGCACCGAGGCGGCGGAAGTCGTCGAGGTGGTCGCGGGCCCGGTCGGCGAGCACGGACGCCGGGATGCGGACCTCGCGGGCCGTACTTGCCATGGCCGGCACGGAGACTCCGGTGTAGTGCCGCACCACCTGCGCGGAGACATGGGCGAAGTCCTCGAGCCCCGCGACCGTTCGGTCGTCCCCGTCCGCTGTCGTGACTCCTCGGGTGCCGAGGGCGTAGACATGCTCGGGCGCAATGCTGTCGGCGAGGGCGGCCGAGGCGAGGGCGGGGAAATTGCGCGCTCCGCGCCCGTAGTGCCGTTCTACGTAGTGGGAGACGTGCTTGAGCACCAGCGCGGCCACGTCCCGGTCCAGCATTCGCAGGAGTTCCTCGCGCACGCCTGAGTGGTAATCGAAGCGGAGACCACCGGGGGACAGCGGTTCGTCCACGCGCCGGAGCAGTCCGCTGAGCAGGACCTCGGCCATGGCCTCGGGGCCCGTGAAGGGAAGCATGGCACGTTGCACGAGCTGCATCACGGGCAGCACCAACGGCGCTGCGGAGAGGAAGGCGGTCAGGCGCTGGGCCGACGGCGAGGCCGAGTTGCGAAATCGTCGTAACCGCTCGACAGCCGCGAGCGGGCTCTCGGAGGCCGGTGGCGCGGCCACTGCCGGGTGATCGGCCCGTACCAGGGCGGCCGCTCCCGGCGCCGAGAAACCTGCGGTGTCGGCGACCAGCCGCGCCCACACCTCCAGGGGTTCGGCGTGCGGTGGTAGGACCGGCACCGGGAGCGGCCCGGCAGGCGGCTGCCGGTCGTGATGTGGCACTGTGAATGGGCGGAAGCCGATCCTGCCGACGGGTCCCGGGAGGCGAGTCAACAGCCCTGGTTCGGCCGGCAGGTGGGTGCGTGTCCACATCCGCTGGGGCAGTGGCTGCATGACGGCCACCGGACCGCCGCTCGCCAGAAGGTGCACGAGCCGATGCATCTGGCCGCTGCGCCACAGGGGCCCTACGCAGTCGCTGAGGACCAGGACGAGACAGCGCCGGCCGGCGTCCATGAGCCGGGTGGGAGGGACGACTCGTCCCGAGCCCGCGCCCGATTCGAACGCGTGGGTGAGCGCCGGCCGCCCATGGTGGTCCTCGTGGACGTAGTGGTAGGCGACGTCGCTGAATGCGCCGGCCCTCTGGGAGATCTGCCGCAAATCCTCGAACGTGTTCTGCCAGACGGCGTTCGAGGACGAGACGTCCATGAGCAGCACCATCCGGTACATGTGCCGTCGCGCTGGACGCAACACGGGAAGCAGGAGGCGGGATTCGGCGGTGCGGTCGACGGTGGCGCTCTCGTCGAGGACGCGCACAGCACTGGTGTCCGGCAGGTGCCCGCGGCGCAGCGGGCCCAGTGCGCGGATCAGCGACTGCGCGTCCGGCAGCGTGCCCGCCGCAGGTACGCGGATGGCCGTCCGGTCGTCCGCCGCGTGGTCGGACGGGTCGGCAGCGCGGTGTTCGCCGGGCATCGCAAGGGACGCACGTCCCGTTCCGAGGTGCGCAGCGGACGGCGAACCGGCCGGCCGGCCGGTCGCGCGGGGCGGGGTTTCGTCGGCTCGGTCCGCAGCGGCAGGCTCGGGGGACGCGGCGGGCCCGGCTGGGGGCTGGGCCACGCCGACCTCGGGCAGAGTGGGGACAACTCTGGCCAGCCAGAGGGCATCCGCCACGTCCTCCGCCCGCACGTCGCCGTCCTGCGCACGCAGGGCGGCGATCAGCGTCGCGAGACGTCCCTCCGCAGCGCCGGTCCCGGACGGCTCGGGACGCCCGCGCCGCTCCGTGCGTCCGGCACGGGTCCCGGTGGACTTCCGGGATCCCTCGTCTGCCATGGCTCCTCCGGTCACCCGTGCCGCGGATCGATCGGCCTCATGAGCATCTCCAGGAGGTCACTGCGCCGAAGCGCGTCGGCACCCGCAGGCCCATTGACCAGAAAGATGGCGTTGAGCAGCTGATCCGCCGGCCTGGCCCCTCCCGTGTCGTCGCCGTTGAGGAACCGGCGGATCATCTCCCCATGCCGTGCATCCTCCCCACGGCCGAAATGCGCCTGGACCAGGGCGGCGATCTGCTCGGAGTTCGGCGGGGACAACTGCAGCGCCAGACACCGGCGCTGCAAGGCGGGCGGGAAGTCCCGCTCGCCGTTGCTCGTGATGACAATGAACGGAAAGGCTCGGCAGCGTACCCGCCCTTCCTTCACCACAACCCGTCCCCCGTCATCGGTGAGGACTGTGACCTCGGGCTGCCGGTCGGCGATGCGCTCCAGCTCCGGGATGGTGAACTCTCCATCCTCCAGGACGTGCAGCAGATCGTTGGGGAGATCGATGTCGCTCTTGTCGAGCTCGTCGATGAGCAGTGGGCGTGGCCGGTCTGCGGCGATCAGGGCCGTGCCGAGCGGTCCGAGCCGGATGTACCGGCCGATGTCGTCGGTCGGCTTTCCGTCGCCTGAGGCGAGCTGGGAGTCCTGGAGCCGGCCGAGTGCGTCGTACTGGTAGAGGCCGTCCTTGAGGGTCGTGCGGCTGACGATGGACCACTGCAGCACGCGGCCGAGCCCCAGTTCGTACGCCACGGCGTGGGCGAGGGTCGACTTGCCCGTGCCCGGTTGTCCGGTGACAAGCAGCGGACGGCGCAGGTAGAGCGCGGCGTTGACCATGTGCAGGGTGTGGTCGCGATGGACGGGCGGCGTACCGGCGTCCAGGCCGCCGAGCCGCCGCAGGGTGGTGGAGTCTATCGGGGGCACGTCGTACGAGCCCTCACCATCGAAGCGCCGCCACTCGGGCGCTGGAGGCAGGAGCGCGATACGGTCGGGATCGGGCTCCCCGGTGCCCTGATAGATCAGCCATTCGTCCATGGTGTGTGCTCCTCGCTCGGCTGCGGCGGGACGGGGCGGTGCGTGCCTGCCTCGCACCTGCTAGGGGGCGTCAAGTTCGAAGTCCTCACTCGGCAGCGGACGATGGGGGTCGTCGAAGAGCAACGCCATGTGGTGCGCCCAGCCCCCTTCCGGTCGCGTCTCTGCTCTGTCGTAGCGCAATCTCCTAATACTGTCCGGGAGTTCACGAATCGTATGAATCGCATCGAGAAGGCTGACAGCGCCTCGGACCAGCTCATCGTCGCTTCGTTCCTCAGCGCGTCTCTTGGTGCTCCACAGTGCGACCGGAAAGCCCGCTTCGAGGACCGCCGCGAGCTCCCGGTGCCTGGTACCCGAACCCGCCGCGCCACGGGCCGCCGGCCGGTCGAACAGGGGTACGCCGCCGGGTCCGGCCCGCTGCCACCACTCGTCCGGACCACGTCCGGTTTCCTCTACCGGCACCGCTGTCAAGGAGCCGGCGTTCTGCAGTGCCTCCCACCGTTCACGAACCCGTACCATCCGGCCCGACCGCCGGCTCAGGTCCCGCAGCACCACGCTGCGTTGTTCGCCGACGGGCCGTGACCGCGCAGGGTGTACGGCGTCGTGTGCCCGCCACAGATGCACTTCGAGGTCGAAGTAGTCCGGTGGGAGGGCGACTTCCAGCGGCGCCGGCAGGCCCGGCAGATCAGCTCTGCTGAAGGCGTCCGCCAGCGGCTGCGCCAGCCGGCGAACCACGTCGGCCTCCCGCACACCTCCACCCACGCACTCCTCCTCCAGCGTGATCAATTCCCCGTCCCCCTGGTCCACCGCGATGCGCCAGTAGAACCGCGGCGGCATCGCGTAGTGCAGGGGCTCCAGTTCGACGGTGACGACAGGATGACCGTCGCCCCGAGCCGGGAACGGTGTCGCCGTCTGCGGCGTCGTACGCGGATGTGCGAGCGAGGAAGGCAGTGACGCGTCGGTGACCAGCGGCCGCAGTGTGGGCGCCACCTGCGCCAGCCGTTCCCTGATCCAGGATTCCAGCCGGAATGCGGCCGCATCGTGTGGGTTCGCGTGCTGGGTGGAGAGCACCACCAGGCGCAGATAGCGGAGGAACACGGCTGCGGGCGTGGGGTCGTGGCCGTAGAGCATGCCGTGGCCTTCACGCCAGGTCCTCGGAGGTAGCCATGTCAAACCGGTGGGGGCGTCTCCAAGGGTTGCCAGGAGGATGTCGGCGACCGGCCGCGCCCCCTCGGAAGGCGGGATGGCGGACAGTAGGGCCAGCGCCGTGCGACGGTCGTCGGGGCTCCACTGGTCACCAGTGAGGGCGAGACCGGTTACTAACTGCCGTTGCAGGGTGGCCCAGTCGTCGGTCGCATCAGGGACGCGGCTGGCGTGCCACCGGTCGTGGTCGGCGAGGACGCGCAGGCCGAGGGGGCCCAGGTCGTGCAGGGCCGCGGTACTGACCAGGACGGCGGTGCTGTCACCGCGACGGGCCTTGGCGACCCCCACCACGGCTCCGGTGGCGGGGTCGAATACCGGTCCTCCAGAGGCCCCCGTCGCCAGCGCCCCGTCGCCGAGCAGTCCGTACCGTCCCATGCTGCCGATGAGCTGGAAGGCGCCCTCCCAGTGCTCGGTGCGGCCGTCCGCACGGTGGGCGTAACCGCCGACGAGGACGGGCCGGGCGAAGGCCGGGGGGCGGTCGCTGAGCCAGACCGCCGTGTGCGACGGCGGATCGTCCACTCGGACCAGGGCCAGGTCCTGCTCCAGCGGCGTGAGACGGTGCGGATCCGGCTCCTCCTTCAGCAGCCAGGCTTCCAGTCGTGCCTCGCACGGCGTGCCGCCGGCAAGGCCGTCCCCCTGTACCTGGAAGATCGCGCCGGGATCACGCCGCAGGTGGGGGGAGAGTACGTGCGCGCAGGTCAGGACCCAGCCCGGCGCGACGAAGAAACCGGAACCCCACGCGTCGCCCTCGGCAGACCGCAGCCGCACCGTGGCCTCGTGCACCAGGGATCTCAGACCGGTCTCTACATCGGTCATCGGCTCCTCGTGGCCCCCGCTCCTGCGTACCGGATTTGCGCGGCGTGTGGCAGTTGTGCCGAGGCTACCGACCAATTGGAAGCCTTGGGAGACGAACGGGCCACTCCGTGACACTGCCCGGTCCGGCGGCGCGGAGAACATCGGCTGGACTGCTGCGGGAACGGCGTGCCGCCATGCCCTGCGCCGCATGAAGCACGGACCCCGCCGCCGGTGGCACGGTGCTGTCCCGGTGTCGACAGTTCAGTGGTGACGTGGACGCCCGCATGTGGAGACGTTGCCCCTACCAGACCGGTCCTTGGCGCGGACCTCTGGCCAGAGCTAGGCATGCGACACCCCCTCCCGCTGTCACTCGAAGGAAGGCGGCGTCGCCGTGTGTGCCTCAGCGGCTGGTCGGCAAGTCTGGCACCGACCTTTGGAACGCCTGATGCGGCGTGCCTCAAGCAACCGGTGCCGGCGATGCCGCAGGTGCAGGTGCAGGTGCAGGTGCAGGTACGTCCCGCTGCTGCTCGTGGGTGGCGGAAGATTGGCTACCCGTGTCGCGGAACAGGGCCATAGCGTCGTGAATACTCGTCAGCGTTGTGGACGCACCGCTCAGTTCCAGAGCGACGGCGGCCGTCAGATTGTCTCTCAACAGCGGCTGCTTCACCTGCTCGATGAGTTCCTGGGAGCGTGCTGCTCGGACGCTTTTCTCTGCGTCTTCGCGCAGGCCGGCCAGCGCCTCGATCATCATCTTCCGCTCCTCTGCTCGATTCCGGAAGAACAGGAAGGACAGCGCCTGTGAGATGGCGCCAGCGGCGGTGGCCGCCACAGCCAGCGCTGTGTCGTCGGAGTGCAAGACACCGACTGTGATCCCCGCACCGATGATCAAGTATCCGAAGACAGCGGCAGTGACTGCTACGAAAAAGCTGACGTCAGCTCGTTTGCCGACCTTCTTGTAGTACTCCTCCAAGACATCAGCCAACGGGCTGGGCACGGACGTTGGCACGTCAGCCGGAGCGGGGTGGACGACTGTCGGCCCGGGGCGCTCGCCTGCCTTGTCCGCGTCCGCGTCCGCATCGTGTAGAGATCCGCTTCCTGCCTCGGCCGTCTTCCTGTCCTGGAGGAGCTGTCGCACTCTCGACCAGGCGTCTCCGGAAGCTGCGGCTGCAGCTTGAGCTGCAGCCGCAGCCAGAATCTCAATGGCCATGTTGCTCTCCCCGTCAGGCGCGGCTGTGCCGGAAGATTACCCCCGTCTCAGCTCATGCTGCTGGCTGATGCCGATCACCAAGTCCGAGGAAGGACTACCGGCTGCGGGGTTCTGACCGCGGTGGAATGGAAGTCGCTGAGCAAGCGTCCCATCTCTTCAACGAGAGCCCTCTGAAACGTCGTTGAAGCGCGCTACGTGGCGAAGGGCGTGAAGTGCGCAGGGGAGTGGTCGATGGGCAGGCCGGGGCGCCAGGCCGTGAGGATCTGCGCGCTGCACACGAAGAGGCCGTCGGGCAGCTGGTCCAGGGGATACCAGGCCCAGTCGCCTACGCTCTCGTCCGGTTGCGTGGCGGGTCGGCCCTCCCACGCGCCGACCACGGCGCCCACGGTGACGCGCACGATGCCTCCGGCGTGATCGACGAGCGTGCCCAGAAGCTCGACGTCGTCGGGGTACGCGATCAGGCCGGTCTCCTCGCGGAGTTCGCGGACAGCGGCCGCTTCGAAGGACTCCCCGGCCTCGACCGTACCGCCGGGCAGTTCGATGGTGCCGCGCCTGTGGCGACCGAGCAGCAGACCCTGCTCGCCAAGAAGAATCGTCCCGACACCGACGGCCGCGTGCGGTGTCGGAGGCAGCCCAGTGCGAGGGCGGCTGGAGAGACGTGCGGGCCGGACGGCGAGGCGGCGGGCCCGGATGAGCTGCTGCACGACCCGCTCGCTACGGTCAGGATGACGCAGCAGGTCGATGCCCTCGACGCGAAAGCCGTACTCGGTGAGCAGGTTCTCCCACAAGTGCGGCGCCAGGACCCACATCTGGGTGGGCAATGGCAGATCGTCCCTGAGCCGGATGAACTGCTCGCGTGGCACGACCTCCGTGGACGGGCCGCGGTCGTGCAGGTCGGTGTGCAGGAGCGAGAGGATCAGCGGAGCCCCGGGGCGCAGGCCGTCGCGGAGCGCGGGCAGGGAGCGGTGCGGGTCGAGGAACGCCAGGGTGCCGATGGCGTACGCGGCATCGAAGGGCTCGGACGCGGCGAGGTGGTCGACCAGGTCTGCCCGGACGAACTCCACGCCATCGACGTCCGCATGAGCGGAGGCGGCGCGCTCGTACTGGGTGGGCGACAGCTCGATCCCGGTGACGCGCGCACCGTGGGCCTGGGCGAGGTGCACGGCATGGTGGCCTGCGCCGGAGCCGATGTCCAGGACCCGACGACCGGCGATGTCACCGAGGATCTCGGCACCGGGCCCCACCCCTTCCCACGGTGCCCAGGACAGTCGATCGGGGATGGGCGGCAGGTACGAGCGGGCGAGCTGGCGCTGCCCGTAGAGGGTCCAGGCGCGGGCGTTGATGTCCTCAGCGGGCACTGTGTCTCCTTCGCAGGTGACGCGACGTGGTCGAGGGCCGGTGAAACACCTAACACAAAAACACCCAATACAAGTCGGCGTTGCGGATCGAGCCGTGAGCGAGGGACGGCAGCTGCCTGCCCTCCGCTCCGACGGTAGGCGGTCTTTCGCCCAGGACAGTGAGTTCGCAAGAATCGCTGATGTGGGGGACGGGTCTTTGTGGGTGGCATGTCTGACGGCGGCCACGGCAATCATGGCCAGCTGGGTGACGAGCCGTGGGAGTCTGAGGGCGGCGCGGGAGCAGGCTGACGCTGCGGCGAGGGCGCAGAGGACATCTTGGCTTGCGCAGTCACGCAGGGATTCCTCCATCGAAGTGGTCAACCGGGCCCACGACATGGGCGCGTTGTACAGGGAGCTGCCGCTCGTCCTGGCCATGCCGGCGGGTGCGGAGAAGGCGGCGGCTGTCGAGGAGCATGCGAAACAGTTGCGCGAGGCCTACGGCCCCTTCACCAGGGCCTGCGATGTGATGGTCGTAGACGCCGGCAACTCCGTGGCCGAGGCCGTTCAGCGCGTTTTTGATCATTCGCGATCCATCTACGTGTGCTTGCTCAACGCCACCGCTTCCGGTGATGCCCAGTCGGTCTATGCCGAGGCGATCCATCAATACTGGCAGTCGTTGCACGAGTTGGTGTGGGAGATGCACCGCGAGGGGAACTGAGGGCTTTCGCGCCGTCAGCGCACCACCGTCGCCGACGGCACCGTCGCCTGAACCCAGGAGGAAGGCGTAGCGGGTGTCGTAGTCACCGTGGGTGCCATGTTCACGATCGAGCCGTTGAATGCGACCACCGACTCGGCCGGTTCCGGTTCCGGAGTCGGCGTAGGGGAAGACTTCTGGCTCGCAGCGACCATCGGCTTGTCCGGCTCGTCCTATGACCGGTTGCCGCATGACGGGCCTGCCGCGCAACCTGGTGGGATGCGCTTCTCCGTCAACATCCCGAACTTCGGTGACTTCGCCGACCCCCGTAAGGTCGCGACTGTCGCGGCTGCCGCCGAACAGGCCGGCTGGGACGGTCTGTTCGTCTGGGACCACGTACTGCACCGACAGCACCAAGGGCGTCCTTTCGGAGACCCCTGGATGCTGCTGACCGCGGCGGCGCTGGCCACCTCCCGGATTCGCCTGGGCACGCTGCTGACACCGGTTCCCCGCTACCGTCCGCAGCAACTGGCCCGTCAGGTGGCCACCCTCGACCAGCTCAGCGGCGGCCGGGTGATCTTCGCTGCCGGTCTGGGCGGCCCTATCGAGGACGACTACCGTAGCTTCGGTGACACCGCCGAGCCGCGTGTCCTCGCCGAGCGGCTGGACGAGGGGCTGGAACTGCTGCCCCGCCTCTGGGCCGGCGAACCGGTGAACCACCACGGCCGGCACTACGAGGTACGCGATGTGACGCTGCTGCCCGCCACCGTGCAACGGCCCGGACCGCCGGTGTGGATCGGCGGGTTCTGGCCGCGTCGTGCGCCCATGCGGCGGGCAGCGCGGTGGGACGGCGCGGTGCCGCTCTTCGAGACGGCACGGCACGGTCACGTGCCGGACGTGTCCGACGTACGCGAGCTGGTCGCCTACGTGCGCAAGCACCGCACAGCCGAGGCCGAGCGCCCCTTCGAGTGGGTGCTCGGCGGTGCCACGCCCCCGGACGCGGCGAAGGCCAGGGACGTGATCGGTCCCCTGTACGACGCCGGTGCCACCTGGTGGGACGAGCGACAGATACAGACCGGCCCCGGTCTGGACCGCCTCCCTCCGGTGCTGCGCCGGATCGAAGCGGGAACGCCGGTGGTCTGATCAAGGTCGGCGGGCCGATCGGTCAGTTTTCGAGAAGCACCGGTCGCCCCGCCGCCCGTAACGTCGACGGCATGAACTCCATCGACGCCGTCATCCTGGAAGTGGCCGACCTCGCGGCGGCCAACCGCTTCTACTCCACCCTGCTGGGGCCCGACTCGCCGCACCTGCGCCTGCGGGAGTCCGGGACCCCTACGACAGGATTCCGTGGCTTCACCCTGTCGCTGGTGGTGTCCCAGCCCGGCAACGCCGACGCTCTCATCAAGGCGGCTCTGGACGCCGGTGCCACCTCCCTCAAGCCCGCCTCGAAGTCGCTGTGGGGCTACGGCGGCGTCGTCCAGGCCCCGGACGGCACGATCGTGAAGATCGCGACGTCGGCGAAGAAGGACACCGGCCCGGTCTCCCAGGACTTCGACGAGTTCGTGGTCCTGCTGGGCGTCGAGGACGTGAAGGCCACCAAGCAGTTCTACGCGGAGCGGGGACTGAGGGTGGGCAGGAGCTTCGGCGGCAAGTACGTCGAGTTCGCCACCGACGCCGGCCACGTCAAGCTCGGTCTGTACAAGCGCCGCGGTCTCGCCAAGGACGTGGGCGTCTCCGCCGAGGGCACCGGATCGCATCGACTCCTGCTCTCCGGCGTTGCCGGCCCCTGCAAGGATCTGGACGACTTCGTCTGGGAAGCCAGTGCCCATGCCCCGCTGACAGCCACCGCCTGAGTGGAACGACGACACGGGGACCTTCCCCCATGACACAACGGTGTTCTTCGAAGGCATCCACGAGCTGAGACCGGATGCGGCCCGCTGCCGACGTGCGGACACCGAACCTGACGAAGCACCACTAGCTCATCCGGCCGAGTACGTCCCGCACCCGCCGCACGTCCCGCAGCCGCCGTTCGTACGTCGCGCCGACGGCGAGCAGCAGCAGACCTGCGAGCGCGGGCGGCGCCCAGCGGGGAAGGAAGCCGGCGATCTGCACCAGGTAGGGCGCCAGTTCGTGCAGTGCGTCCAGCACGAGGACCCCACCACCCAGCAGCAGCGGTGCGCGCAGCTGGTGTCGGGCGCCCGCCAGGGTGACCAGCAGTGCCGCCGCGCCCAGCAGCCACGGGCGGGTGGCGTGCGCGTCGGTCCAGGCGGCAGCGAGGCTCGGCAGGAGCGTGGCGGCCAGCCCGGGGCCGTACGCCACCCACGACGACACCCGCGGATCCCGGCGCCGCCTCAGCGCGCCGATCAAGAGCGCCGGGAGGGACGCCGGCACCGTGTACGCCTCCGGTGCGGTGACACCCCAGGCGGCGAGACGCACCCAGGCGGCCAGCGCGAACAGCGCGGTGGCCGCATAGGCGGCGGGACGGCGGTCGGCGCGCACGGCCGTACCCGCGGCGATCACCGCGGACAGGGACAGCGTCAGGGAGAGCATCGCCGGATCGCCGACCGCGAGCCCGATCGCCAGGAGCCCCGCGGCCGCTCCCGTCACCTCGGTGACCACGGTCGTCCGCGCGTCGGTCGCCCGTACGGCGAACAGCGCCGCCACGGCGGGGACCACGAGCACGAGCAGCGCGGTGTGCTCCGGTGCCCAGCCCGCCGCGGTACCCACCGCGCAGGCCAGAGCGGTGCCGTACCCGAGCGCGGCCGGGACCGCAACGGTGACCAGGCGCTGGCCGAGGGACGCCGCCCCGAAGAGCACTGTCAGGGCGGTGAGCACCCCTACGGTCGCGGACCGCGTCGCCAGCGAGAGGAACGCGAGGGAAGCCGACGTGACGAGGGCCAGCACCAGCGCCGGGAGCGGGCCGCCGCTCTCCGCCACCCGAGACCACGACCCCGCCGCGAGCAGGGCAGCCGTCGCCAGCAGCTCCACCACGAGCACCGCCGGGTACGGCACGTCGAGCACCACCGGGATCGCCATGAGCGCGGACCACCCCAGCGCCAGCGCGCCCGTCAGCGCCCTCGGGCGCCACGTCGTAGCGCGGACCGCGAGTGCGAGGACGGCCGCTACGGCGGCCAGGACCAGCGGCGCCGTCAGCAGCTGCGACAGCCACGGCGCGTCCGCCGACACGGCTTCCCGGGCACCGCCCGGTGTTCCCGACCAGATCCGTGCCGTCCAGCCGGCCGGTCCCAGCAGCGTCAGCGCGGGCAGGGGCAGCGCCCACAGCACGGACAGTCCCTGTACGGCGGCGGAGGCGAGGACGAGGCCGCGCCGCACCGGCTCCGGCAGCCGAACGACCCGTATCGCAGCCAGCAGAGTTATGCCCAGGACGAGATGCGCGGGGACCAGCCAGGGGACCGGCAGTACCGGGTGGACGATGCCGCCGAGCGCGGCGACGGCAAGCAGACCGACGGCTACGGACAGCCCGACGGCGTGCGCCGCGGCACGACCCCGCCATGCCGCCGCCAGCGCGGTACCGGCCGCGAAGAACAGCAGCCCGGCCGCGAGGGCCCCGGCGCCCGGACCGTCCGCCGTCCACGACAGCCAGGCAGCACCCAGCACTCCCCAGGCCCCCATGCCGTACGCGCCGACCGTGGCCGTGATCCGCACCGGCCCGGCCGGAGCGCGCAGCGCCACGGCCGTGTCGCACGCGGCCGTCACGAGCAGCGCGCCGGTGATCCCGTACCGCCCCGCGTCGGCCGCAACCGCCCCCAGCAGGAGCGGCAGCTGCGCCGCGGTGAGCGCGGCCGGAAGCGGCAGCCGCAGCGTGCTCGTACGCGGCAAGCGTCCGTATCCCGTCCACACGGCCGCCAGCACCGCCGACGCCCCGGCGGCGTACCCCGTGGCGTCCACGCCGGTGAGGGCGACCGCGTGCAGCGCGTAGGCGTCGAGCACCGTGAGTGCCAGCGCCAGCCCCGCCAGCGCCTCGGCCGTCGAACGCAGACCGCGACCCAGCAGCGGCAGCGGGGCGGCCAGGGCGGCCACCGTGACCGCGCCCAGCACGAGCGAGCGTCCGGCGATCCCCAGATGGCCCCAGCTGACCAGCGTGAACGCGATCGCCGCGATGGTCAGCAGCAGGCCGCCCAGGAGCAGCAGCACATTCTGCACGCGCGGCGCGGTGGCCTCGGCGCCGTGCGGTGCGGGCAAGGCCGTGGGCGGCACCGGACTTGGCTGTGACAGCGAGGGCAGATGGGCGACCAGCCAGGTGCGGCGCGCCAGCAACTGGGTCCGGCGGGCGTCCAGTTGCCACAGCTCGGTGTCGATGAGCCGCAGCTCCTCGGCCGGTGGCGGAACATGTGTCATGGTTCGGAGTGTGTCCCGCACCACGTCGTACCACATGAGCGCGCCTACTCAGAACGTACTCAGGTACGGGGCGAACGCCCGTGGAGCGGCGACATCGGGCGGGGCTCTCGCGAGCCGCAACAAGCCCGCGGCATTCGGCGGTCGTACTCTCGAACCGTTGCCGAGGAGGCCTTCCGATGCGCAGAGTGACCTATTCGATGAGCGTCTCGCTCGACGGCTACATCGTGGGGCCGGACGGCAGCTTCGCGTGGACGGTGCCCGACGAGGAGATCTTTCGCTCCTGGATCGACAGGGTACGAGACGTCGGCGTCCACCTCCTGGGACGACGGTTGTACGAGACGATGCTGTACTGGGAGACCGCCGACCAGGACCCGTCGCTCGACGACTCGAAGCGCGAATGGGCGGCGCTCTGGAAGCAGCTCCCCAAAGTGGTGTTCTCCACCACGCTGTCGGAGGTCGAGGGCCATGCCCGGCTCGCTTCCGGCGGCCTGACGCAGGAGATCGAGCGGTTGCGCGCCGAGCCGGGGGAGGGCGACATCGCGATCGGCGGCGCCGCCCTCGCCGCCGAGGCGGCCGCGCTGGATCTGATCGACGAGTACCGGACGCTGGTCCACCCGGTGCTCCTCGGCGGTGGCATCCCGTTCTTCCCCCGGCACGAGCGCCGCGTGGATCTCGAACTCGTCGAGACCCGCACCTTCAGTTCGCGAGTCGTCTACCTCCGCCACCGGGTGACGCGCTGAGCCGAGTCCCCGGAACGCCACCGCACACGATCCGCCCAGCCGGGGCAGGCAACTCCCCGAGGAGGAGCGGGCGCGGGTCAGGACCGGCGTCGTACGCGCAACGGCGCATAGACGAGCAGCGCCGCGAGGAACGCGACGGGGTAGGCGAGGTCGGCGCTGTGCAGGGCCCGGGCGACCGGCCCCACGTACAGGCTGGTGCTCATGAACGGCACCGCCACGGCGAAACCGACGACGAACGCGGTGACGGCCGGCCACCACGGCTGCGGCGCGGCGTGCTCCTGCGCCAGGTCGACCGGGCGGTCGCCGCGCGCCCGTGCGCGGGCCACCCAGTCGACGATCACGACCGCGACGAACGCGGGGATCCAGTAGCCGACGAACAGCAGCACGTTCTGGAAGCGGGCAGTGGTGTCAGCGGCGTGCATCCACAGCACGAGCGGGAAGCCGAGCACCGCGGCGAGCGCGGCGGCGACCGGCCGCGGCAGCCGCACTCCGATCGTCTGCAGCGCCAGCGACCCGCTGTAGTCGTTCATGGCGTTGCTGCACAGGGCCGCGACGGCGACCGCGAGGAGTCCGAACGCGCCGAGCGCGCCGCCGCCGAGCAACCGGTCGACACCGCGGGCGGTCTGGTCGGTGAACTCAGCGGCGCCCCACAGACCGAGTGCCTGCACGGCGACGAAGGACACGCTGACACCGAGCAGGGTGCACCAGAACATGCTGGAACGCGACGCCGTGCGGGGCAGGTAGCGGCTGAAGTCACTGGCGTACGGGGCCCACGAGAGCGCGAGACTCAAAGCGATGGTGCAGGTCAGCACGAACGCTCCCGCCCGGTCGGCGCCGTGCACGGTCGCGGCCGTCGCGGGCTGGGTGCCGTGCACGAGCTTCACCGCCAACGCGGCGAACGAGGCGGCGAGCGCGAAGGTCATCACCGTCTGCAGGCGGTGGATCGCCTCGTACCCGATCACGCCGAGCGCCCCCTGGGCGATGAGCATCACCAGGACGCCCAGCCAGAACGGCCAGCCGAACAGCTGAGCCAGCGCGTCGCCCCCGAACAGGCCAATCAGGGCGTCCCAGGCGATGGAGGACAGCCACTGCAGGGTGCCCGGCAGAGCCACGGCCCGTCCGAAAGCCAGCCTCGCCAGCGGGAGTTGGCCCGCCCCGGTCTGGCTGCCCCAGGTTCCCAGGTAGGCCGTGGGCACCGCGCCCAGCACGGTGCCGAGCACCACGGCGAGCAGCGCGGTGGCGAAGTCCAGTCCGAGGGCCGCGCCGACCGTACCGGTGAAGACGCCGGTCATCGTCAGATTGGGGGCGAACCACACGGTGAACAGCCGGCGGGGGCTGCCGTAGCGAGCGTCCTCGGGCACCGGCGCGATGCCGCGCGCCTCCACTCGCAGATCGCCGGGGGCGGTCGGCATCCGGCCGTCGAAGACGCCCCGCGCCTCGGCGACGGCCGTCTCTTCATGGGCATACGGCAACGACATACGACATCCCTCCGCCAGTCCTAACTGGTTCAGGTTCAACGGGTGTGATCTCAGCCCCCGTGCGGGGGCACCCCGTGTCCAGGTACGCCGGCCAGAATAGCCCGGTCCGGTGACCGGTTCCGGTCGGGGGAGGGGGATGGGGAGGGTGAGTGCCCCCCCCGGAAACGTGCGGCGCCCGTCCGACTGCCCGATACCCGCGTGTGTGTAGTCGGTCAGCCACCCTCCGTAAGAGTTCTTGCCGCGTGAAATGCCGCTCTCGACGCGTCGCCGCCGTCGTGGGGTGGGCGCGGGCCGCTGAGGCCGGTCACGCCGGAAGGCGGCGGCACACGCGTGCAGCCGCCCTCCTGAGAATGCCTAACTACCTGCGGTTCCCCTCAGCCCTGCACGAGTACCGTGCACCAGACCTCGTTGTGGTCGCCGATGCCGCAGTCGCCGATCTCCCCGCTGCGGATCTTCGTCCAGACCCCCTTGGCCCGCCAGTGCCAGGTACCGACCCGCGAGAACCGCTCGTGGTAGCCGTGCGTGGCGAACGTGAAGGCGTCGACGTCCTTGCCGGTGCCGTTGCCGCCCCGC
Source organism: Streptomyces sp. NPDC015139 (assembly GCF_043079785.1). Lineage (NCBI taxonomy): Bacteria > Bacillati > Actinomycetota > Actinomycetes > Kitasatosporales > Streptomycetaceae > Streptomyces > Streptomyces sp. NPDC015139. The sequence goes on from NZ_JBIBUW010000012.1 coordinate 235,328, forward strand.
GTTCCGTTGCCGAACGACTCCTGCTTGCACTTCGCGTGCTTGAACTCGCTCCCGGTGCCGCCGCCCCAGTTCCACACGTCGCAGTAGTGCGGGCCCTCGCCGAGACTCATCGTGTAGTGCATCGTCTCGCCGGTCCGGTTCTTCACCGCGCCGCACAGGGGACCCACACAGCCGTCCGCGGAGGCGGTCGTCGCCCCCGCGACGACCGCTCCGGACGCCATGAAGGCGGTCGCGACGACGGCGACGGCTGTCCGGTTGGCGCGGGACATCATCTTGCGCATGACAATTCCATTCTCTTGTTGCGTCGGGTTGGTCACGTCTGACGCGACTGCCGGCAGGGCGGGCGGATACGCCGCTCCCGGGAAGGCTCCGGGGGCGGACGTCGGTGTTCTCCGCGGCACGCGGTGCCTGCCGCGATCCGCCTGACGGCATGTGAGCTGAGGATCTACGGTGAACCTTGCGGAAACCTTGTGACGGCCGCCCTGCCGGCGGCCCAGGAGCGAATGACGGAGGACCGAGGGCATGCCGGCCCTGCTCGGCGGACGAACACCCCAACGCGCAACGGCCGTTCCCTCCTCCCTCCCGCGTGAGGCGCGATGAACCTGCACCTGCTCGGACCTTTGGAACTGCGCGTCGCGGGACGCGCGGTCGACATCGGGGAGCCGCGTCGCCGAGCAGTCCTCGCGGCGCTGGCGGCCGACACCGGCCGACCGGTCCCCGTGAGCACGCTGGTGGACCGGGTCTGGGACACCGCCGCGCCCAATGGGGCCCGCTCGGCCCTCTACTCCCACATCAGCCGTCTGAGGCGGCTGTTCGACGGCGCGGCATCCATGGACGGCGTGGCGCCCACGGCAGGCGGTGACGGGGCAGCCGTACCCAGTACGCCGCTTCGCATCGCACGCACCTCCGGTGGATACGTCCTGGAGGCGGACGAACACGCCGTCGACCTGCTCCGTTTCCGCTCGCTCGTCGTGCGGGCGCGCGAGCCGCATCTGTCCGACCAACGCCGCACCGAGATCCTCGGAGAGGCGCTGCGACTGTGGCGCGGAGTGCCGTTGGCGGGGCTGCCGGGGGCGTGGGCGGAGCGCACCCGTACCGCCTGGACACAGGAGCGTCTGGAGACGACGCTCGCCTGGGCCCACGCCCTGCTGGGACAGGGGAAGGCCGAGGAAGTGCTCGCCGTCCTGCGGCCCTTGTTGGCGGAGCACCCGCTGAGCGAGCCCCTCGCCGTGCTGCTGATCCGCGGTCTGGCCACCAGTGGAAGAGCGGCCGAGGCCGTGGACACCTACACCAGGATCCGCCGGCAGCTCGACTCCGATCTGGGCGTGGCTCCGGGCCGTGAACTGCGGTCGGCGTACGAGGAGATGCTGCTCGGCACCGGAAAGCAGGCGCCGGCGGGGACGGGGCCAGGCCCGGCCCCGGTCAGTTCACCCGCCCCGACCACTGTCCCGATACCAGCCCAACTCCCCCTGGCTGTACACCACTTCAGCGGCAGGGAAGAGCAACTTGCCGAGCTCACACGGCGCCTGGTCACCGCAGAGGGCCCGGAGGCCGGGACGGCAGCGGTCGTCTCCGCCGTCTCCGGAGTCGCGGGCATCGGCAAGACCGCGCTGGCGGTGCGCTGGGCCCACCAGACGCGTGACTCCTTCCCCGACGGACAGCTCTACGTCGATCTCCGGGGCTACGACCCGGACGAACCGGTCTCCGCCGCCCAGGCCCTCTCGGGCTTCCTCTCCGCCCTGGGTGTGCCCGGCCCGGAGATACCGCTGCGGCTCGACGACCGGGCCGCGCGCTTCCGCACCGCGGTGGACGGACGGCGGCTGCTCGTCCTCCTCGACAATGCCGCTTCCGCCGCACAGGTGCGCCCGCTGCTGCCGGGAAGCCCGACGTGCAAAGTGGTCATCACGAGCCGGGACTCGCTGTCGTCCCTGGTGTCGCTGCACGGGGCGCACCGAGTGGTCCTCGACGTCCTCTCTCCGGATGAGGCACTCGCGCTGCTGCGCTCCCTGATCGGACCGCGCGTCGATACGGACCGCGCGGCGGCCGCCGCCCTGGCGGAACAGTGCGGGCACCTTCCGCTGGCCCTGCGAGTGGCGGCCGAACTGGCCCTGTCACGCCCCCTGGATCCACTGGCCCGCCTGGTGGAGGAACTGCGGGACGAACGGCGGCGCCTGGACCTGCTCGACTCCAGCGACGGAGATCCCCGGGCCGCCGTCCGGGCCGTCTTCTCCTGGTCCTACGACCGCCTCCCCGACCAGGAGGCGCGACTGTTCAGGCTGCTGGGCCTGCACCCAGGGCCCGACGCGGACGTGTACGCCGCCGCCGCGCTGACCGGCGAAACCGCGGAGCGCGCCCGGCGGTCCCTGGACGCCCTGTCCCGCGCGCACCTGGTGCATCGGAGCGGGCCCGGCCGTCATGCCATGCACGACCTGCTGCGCGCCTACGCCGCGGAGCTCGCGAGCCGGCACGACGGGGCGGCGGAGCGTGACGCCGCCCTGACCCGCCTGCTGGACCACTGCCTGGCGGCGTCGGCGGCGGCCATGAACGTGCTGTATCCCGCCGAACGGCATCTGCGTCCCGCCGTCGAAGTGCCCGACACAGGTCTGCCACCCCTGCGGACGGCCGACGAGTGCCGCGCGTGGCTGCGCGCCGCCCAGCACACGCTGGTGGCTCTGTGTTCCAGGACCGAGGAGCCCGGACCGTCGCGGCACACCGTGCGCATCGCCACCACGCTCCACCGGCACTACGAACGCTCGGGGCACCTCACCGACGCGCTGACCGTTCACACACATGCCCTTCGGGCAGCCCGCGCGGTGGGGGACACCCGTGGTGAAGTCGATGTCCTGGCCTGCGTCGGCGCGGTCCACCGGCGACTCGGAGACTACGAGAGCGCGCACCGGCACCACGCGGACGCGCTGTCTCTGTGCCGGCGGATCGGGTACGCGGCCGGAGAGGCGCGTCATCTCACCAACGTGGGCGTGCTCCACGAGTTGCGGGGCCGCTACCGGAAGGCCGCCGAGCAGCACGAGAGGGCGGTCGAGTTGTTCCGTGCGGCCGGTGACGCCCACGGGGAAGCCGACGTGCTGAACAACCTCGGCATCGTGCAGGAGTTGCTCGAGGACTATCAGGCGTCGATCGAGCGGTACGAGCAGGCGCTGGCCCTGTACCGGCGAGCTGGCCATACCTTCGGGGAAGCCAGCGCTCTCGGCAACCTGGGGATCGTACTGTCGCGGCTGGACGACCACGCGGCCGCGGCCGGGCGGTTCGAGCAGGCGCTCGCTCTCTTCCGGCGGCTCGGGCACACCGGCGGAGAGGCCCACGCGCTGTCGAACCTGGGAAACGCGCTGTGTCGCCAGGGAAGTTACGACGAAGCCGCCGAGCACCAACGCCAGGCCCTCAACCACTTCCGCCGCACCGGGGAACCCTACGGAGAAGCGGGCGCGCTCAACGGCCTGGGCGAGGCCCTGCACGGAACCGGACGGCAGGCCGAGGCCCTCGACGCCTACGCATCGGCGCTGGAGGTGGCTCGCGGAATCGGGGAGCAGGAGGAACAGGCCCGCGCTCACATGGGCACGGCTCTCGTCCGACGGGCCAGGGGAGAGCGGGCGCACGCCGTCGATCACCTCCACCGGGCGGTGTCCCTCTACACCGCACTGGATTCTCCCCGCGCGGAAGAGGCGCGTACGACCCTTCTCTCCATGGCGGCCGAGTAGGCCGAGCGGTTCGGCCTCGGCTGACCGAAGTGTGCTGCTGGAACCAGGGCTTCGGCTCGCGAACTCGTCGGATAGGCTGCCGCCTCCTGTAACGGGATCTTCCTGAAGAGGTGTGAATGAAGACAGGCAGACGAACCGCCGCGGTGGCCACGCTCGTGGGGGCGCTGGGGCTCTCGGCGCTGAACGCGCCGACGGCTCAGGCGGCGGACACCGGTATCACCGTGTCGGACATCGTCATCAACAACGGCAAGCCGATCGTCGTCGGCACGTCGAAGGTGGTGGAGCCGCCCCTCAGCTTCACCATCGCGTTGCCCTCCGGGTACAGCACGGCCGACCCCTCCCGCTACGACGCGTACCCCTTCCTCTACCGGGGCGGCATCACGACGGCGGCCGACAACGGAGAGAACTTCATCCAGCCGGGCAGCTACACCTGCTACGAGACCGACTCCAAGCACGCTCGCTGCGAGGGCGACCTCTACATCGACCCGCACCCGAGCCAGGAACACGTCGACTCCAACAGCGACGCCACGACCTGGAAGGTCGGCGTCTCGCTGAAGCTGTGGAAGGCCGACGGCGGCCTCAAGACCGGGGAACTGGAGACGCGCTCGCAGACCGCCCAGCTCAAGCGCGCGGCGAAGGCCACCGCCAACGCCTCGCCGGAGCCGGTCACCAAGGGCAAGTCGATCACCGTCACGGGCAAGCTGACCCGGGCGAACTGGAGCACGAAGGACTACGACGCCTACAGCGGCCGTACCGTCAGCCTCCAGTTCCGGGCCAAGGGCACCGACACCTTCAAGACGGTCAAGAAGGCCACCACCAGCAGCACCGGAAGCCTGAAAGCAACAGTCACCGCCTCGGTCGACGGCTCCTACCGCTGGGTGTACTACGGCAACTCCACGACCGGCGTCGCCACCAGCCCGGCCGACTACGTCGACGTGCGCTGACGAGGCCGCCCGCACCGGCCGCACCGGCGGGTCCCCCCCGATTGCCGCAACTGGGGGACCCGCCCTCCTCTCTCCACGCTCACCGGCTGGGTCACCCCTACTGGCGGCTTGGACCTTCCGCCGGGTTCGGAGCGGTCACTCCGGTCGCAGGCCGAGGACGAGGTCGCGCGGCAGCCCGTGAGTGTCGTGGAGGTAGGAGAGGTCCTCCTCGCTCAACGGGCCGTGGAACCGGGGCCGGGCGAGGACCTGGCGGCCGCGCTCCAGGAGACGACCGAAGCGCCGCTCCTCATCGAGCAGCACCCTGCGGACAGTGTCCGGGGCGACGCTCTGCCGGAAACGGTGCAGGGTGTGCTGGAACAGCTCGTCGGGCAGGTCTCCGAGGCCGCGGGAGGGATCGTCCCGGCGTAGCACCGTGAGTACCCGTCGCACCAGACGACGGAGCACGTAGCCGCGGCCGGTGTTGGCCGGAGACACCCCGTCGCCGATCACCACGATGGCTGAGCGCAGGTGGTCGCAGACCAACCGCAGCGACGGTTCGTCCAGCTTCCACAGGGCCGGCACGAGTCGGCGCCAGGGGTCGAACACGTCGCACTCGAAGACCGATGTCCGGCCTTGCAGCAGAGTGGCCAGCCGTTCGAGACCCAGTCCGGTGTCGACGTTGCGCTGGGGGAGCGGTACGAGCGAACCGTCGGCCAGGCGTCGATGGCGCATCATGACGTGGTTCCACACCTCCACCCAGCGGTCGTCACCCGTCGGCGTCGACTGCGGTGGGGTGTCGCCGGTCCACAGGAAGATCTCCGAGTCGGGGCCACAGGGACCGGTCGGGCCGTTGGACCACCAGTTGTCCTCGGTGGTGAGTTCCACGGGCACGCCGCGCTCCTGCCAGAACTCCAGGGAGGCGGTGTCCGGCCCTGTGTGGCCGTCGCCGCCGAAGGCAGTGGCGTGGAGCAGTCCCGGATCGATGCCGAATCCCTCGGTCAGCAGGTCGTAACCCCAATCGAGGCTCTGCCGGCCTTCGTAGTCGCCGAGTGACCAGGTACCGAGCATCTCGAAGACGGTCAGATGCGTGTTGTCGCCGACCTCGTCGAGGTCAGTGGTACGCAGACAGCGCTGCACGTTCACCAGCCGCCTGCCGAGGGGGTGCGGGCGCCCTTCCAGGTAGGGGGTGAGGGGGTGCATACCGGAGGTGGTGAACAGCACCGGGTCGCCGGGCGGCGGCAGCAGAGTCGAGCCGGTGATCCGGCGGTGGCCGCGCTCCTCGAAGTACTCGACGAATGTACGGACGACGTGATCGGTGTTCATGGGGTGGCTCCTTCGCGTGTGCGGCGGGGAGGCACCGGAAACGGGCGGCACGATCATCGGAACCTGGGCGGGAACGCCATGGAACCACCGGCAAACCGTTTCCGGTCGCCGATGGGAAGTGGAATACGTCAGGCGGCGGCAACCGGCGAGCTGGTCGCTCGCGCGGTCGCTGTGGTGCTTCGGCCAATGACGTTCATGCGCCAAAAGTAGCGTGCCCAGGCGGCACGGTCACACGATTTACCGCAGGTAGGTGGACCGTCGAGCGAAACCCACATAGCAGGGGGTTCACTCGTCTGGCACCCCAACTTCAGCCACGCAGACCATGGGCAGGGTCGGTTATGGAGGATTCATCAGAAATCCGGAATAGATGGTCATACATGGTAAGGTCGGCCACGTGGGACTCTGGCTCCTGAACAACTTGAACACCGCCGGCCTCGCACTCGTCATGGTGGGAGGCGTTGTTGTTCTGTCGCTCGCCGCTTGCTTGGTGGCGCGTCGAATTTTCCCTCAGCTGACCCATGGCGTGACCAATGACGTGTCGCGCACGGTCCTCGAGCTGTTCGGAGCCATCTACGGAATCGTCCTTGCTTTCGTCATCGTGACCTTGTGGACCGAGCTTGAGCAAGTGCAGACAGTGGTGACTTCCGAGGCCACGGATCTTGCTGTGATTTCCCGCAACGCGCATTCATTTCCGGACGAGGTGCAGAAAAAGCTGGATGTGGCCATCGGGGGATACATCCACGCCGTCGTAGACGACGCATGGCCGCTCATGCGTGAAGGGAAGAACAGCCTCAGCGCGACCTCGGGCAAACTCGAGGCTTTGTACGGAGTCTTCCAGGGCTACAATCCCAAAAGCGCTTCCGAGCAGACCTTCTACAACGAGTCGGTGGAGCGACTGAACGATGTGACCGCACAACGCAGAATCCGCATTCTGGCCGCGACGCAACGATTGCCTGTTCTTCTGCAGGTCCTCACCTACGGGGGAGCGGTGGTCGTCATGCTGGTCACCTTGCTCTACGGGGTGGAGAACCTCAAGGTGCAGCTGCTTTTCGTAGGCACGATCGCGTTGCTGGTCGGCTTGAGTCTTACCCTCGTCCTCGTTCTCGACTACCCCTTCGCCGGTGAAGTGAGTGTGAGTCCGAACCCGTTCATGGAAGGTCAGCTGAGGAAATACTGGGGAAGCTGACTTCTGGGGTTCGAACCACTTCGAGGCCGACCTTTCGAGTGGTGAAGGGCGCCGAAGCGAGGCACGGTGGTGGAAAACCCTGAACGAGGCAGCGAATGCGCACGGATGGTCACAGATGCCGTGACTCCGGTGCGCCGGCCTTCAGGCCCGCGGAGGTGTGGCGAAGTGTCGGACAAGAACTTGGTCGAGGGAACCACCGGGCAGGAAACCTCGGCGACGTACGGACCGAGGATGCTGGCCGACGTCAAACCGCCGTTCATCCCCGAGGGTGCGTCGGGCATGACCATCCTCGTCGAGTGGCCGCCGGGCGATCCCGGCACGCCGCCGCACCGCCATTCGGGCCCATGCTTCGGCTACGTGATCGAGGGCGCCGTCCGGTTCGAACTGGAGGGAGAGCCGGAGCGCGTGGTGAAGGCCGGTGGGACGTTCTGGGAACCCGGCGGCGATGTGATCCATTACCAGGACGGCAACGCCCTGTCGGACGCGCCGACCAAGTTCGTCGTCACCATGTTGTGCGAGCCGGGGCAGCCGATGCTCACGTTCGTCGACGAGGAGGAGCTGAAGCAGCGGGCACCCCGGCGGGCGCCGCGGCCCACCGCGTAGTCATGTCCGGCAGACGCCTGCCGTATCACCGCCACCGACCGTTTCGCCCGGCCACGACCGGTTCCCGGTCCGTTTTCCGCGGCGGTTTCGCTGTGTCGGCGGTCGACGGCGTGTTGGTCAGCCAGGTGAGGAACGCGAGGATGAACAGTCCTTCGACGATCAAGGAAAGCGGGCCGTACGGCGACTCCCAGCCGGATTCGTAGTAGCCGTCGGGCAGACCTACGGTGCGCGACAGCAGGAAGGCGATGATCATTCCGAAGCTGACGAGGGCTCCGGTCAGCCACGCGATCATGGGGCGTTTCAAGGTCACCAGTGCCGCCGCCACGGCGAGCATGACGACACTGCCGAGGGCGAAGAGAACGCCGATGTAGAACTTCTCCTCGAGGTGATCAGGGACGAGGAGGGCGTGCAGCACCACATTGCCGACGGCGCAGCACGCTCCCAGGCCCCTCAGAGTGACGTCGGTGGCGGAGATGGAGTTCATGGTGACTCCAGTCGTTCATGTGTACGGAGGAGCCAGCCGGTGAAACGGGTGGCCGCGTGCGGAGGGCACGGGCGCGTCTCACCGATCGCAGGTAGCGCCCCTCGCCGGGCTGCCGACCTCCGTGACGCCGCCGCGCGGTCGGGCGCGGCATGGCCGGGCTGGGGGCGCGTACCGCTGTGGTCCTGTCGCTTCCGAGGCCGTTCGGGTGGCCGGCGAGCATGCTGGAGGTTTTGCCTCCTATGACTCCTACGGAAAGGACCTTCATCGGGATTGTCGTCGATGTCGCGGCGCACGTATTGACTCTCGTCACCTTGGAGCCATGTGATCGTTTAGCGGGGCATGAACAACATGAAGAAGCTTGCGACGCTGCTCGCAGCATGTGCCCTCTCGCTGCTCGCCACCACGCCGGCAAGCGCACAGGTCGACAGCCAGTGCGGCAAGTACATCTGTGTGATGACGGCGCACCACAACAGGTTCGTGCAGGACATCACCGTGCAGAGCAGGGACGGACTCCCCGGAACGCTGCGCTCGTACTGGGGGGACTTCCACTCCTCGAAGGTCTCCGCCGCGAGTCACCGCTGGGCGGTCGGCTACGAGCAGGCGGGCGCCAAGCTCGTGTGCGGCGGCCTGGAGCGCGACGGCCGGATGATCGAGGACGGGATCTGCGTCACCATCTGAGCCGCCGACTCGGTGGCGCGCACGGCGGTGGACGGAAAACCGGTGCATGCTCGCTCGGTGGGTAACTCATAGTGGACGCATCTTTTCTAGCGACCAAGAATGGACGGCCGTTGTTGTGACGACCGCGTACAGCGAACCCCCCACCGAGCGGGTCCCCGGGCGGGCCTGGACCGTCCGCCTCATCGGACACCGCGACCACTCCGCCACGGTCACGTGCAGCAAGGAGGGCTGCCGGATGCCGGCCCGCTCCCGCGACCTTGCGGCCTTGCGCGCCTTCGCGGCCGGGCATGCTGCCGCTCACGCCAAGGCGGCCACCGTCCGCCCCCACGCCTTCTGCTACTGCGGCGCCCAGCAGTGCTCCGCCCACATCGAGACGGTCCAGTGCGCCGGCGCCGTGGTGCTGATCCTGCGCCACGATCCGACGGTGGGTCAGGTCTGGAGCGTCGAAGAAGTCTGCGAGGCCTGCGCCCCGCGGATCCCGCACATCACCGTCGTGGCCCGCGCAGCGCGTCCACGCCGCGCGGCCGAGCGGCCCGTCGCACAGGTGCCGGCTGCCACCCGGGCGAGCGTTCCCGGCGGGTTCTCCTCGCCCGCGGCGGCCCCGGACGAGGGCGTACCCATGCCCACCCGACGCCCGCAGCGACGTCGACGCGCGGGCGGACCGCGTTGAACACCCGGGCCGTGCATGCGCGTCGGAGTGCGGAGGTGCGCGCCGGGGCGGCGGTAGAGCGAGCGTCCGTACTGGAGACGGCGTGGACGCCCTGAAGATCGAGGCCGTCGAGACCGAGAGGCTGAGCCTCGTACCGCTGGCCGTCGAGCACGCGGACGAGATGGCAGACGTACTCTCCGACCAGGCTCTGCACGCCTTCACGGGCGGTACCCCGTTCTCTGCGCAGGCATTGCGGTCACGGTACGCACGCCTGGTGGCGGGCTCTCCCGATGCCTCCCAGACGTGGTGGAACTGGGTGATCCGGCTTCGGGCGGAGAACTGTCTGGTCGGGACGGTGCAAGCAACGATCAGCCGGGGCGAGTTCGAACGTGCCGCCGAGGTCGCCTGGGTGGTCGGAACTCGGTGGCAGGGGAGTGGGATTGCCACCGAGGCGGCACGAGCTTTGGTTGCCTGGCTGCGAGAACAGGACGTCGGGGCGATCCGAGCCCATATCCATCCGGATCACCACGCCTCCGCTGCCGTCGCCGGTGCTGCTGGTCTGGCGCCCACCAGCCACTGGCATGAGGGCGAGATCAGGTGGGAACTCCCGGGCGAGTGAGGCGGAGGGAGGCCGTCTGGCGGGCGGGGGGACCGGCGTGCTTAGAGTGGGGGTGGGTGCTTCGGCCAGCAGGCACCGCAGTGCTTCCGCTCGTGCGCGGACGCAGCCGCGTGCTGGCGTACGGGTGTTTTCCGATTTGGAGGCCCGTCAGTGACCGAACAACCGCAGGCGCACGCCCCGCTGGCTGTCGCAGCGACTGAGCTGCGGGACGACGCGGGGCAGGACGTGGACGAGCGCAATCGTCGGCTGGCTCACGCCGGCGTCGCCCGTGCCGAGAGACTGCTCGTGAAGCACTTCAGGCTGTCCTCGAAGCGGGAGGCGTTCGACCTGCTCCGCAACTCGTCCCAGAAGTTCAACATCAAACTGCACACCCTGGCCGACGTCGCCGTGCAGCTGCCTGCTCCGAAGCCGGACGCTCCCAAGTGGGTACCGAGCACTGAGGGCAGCGCGGCACCGTCGGTGCCGGCCCTGCGAGCGGTCGGAGCCAAGCTCGACAACCCTGGCGCCGTCCTCACCGCGGCCCTGCGCAGGACGCTGAGCGTGACCGGCGCCCGCATGGGCAATGTGCAGCTGGTGGAGAACGGGATGCTGCGCATGGAGAAGCACGTCGGAGTGAACCGGCGCTTCAGCGACTACTTCGCCTTCGTAGGAGCATCGACGACCTCGTGTGCGCAGGCGGCGCTCGACCGCCGGCAGGTCACCGTCAAGGACGTCGCCGCCTCCGACAGCTTCGACGACGGTTCCCGGCAGGTGATCCTCCAGACGGGTAGCCGCGCCTGTCACAGTGTTCCTCTGCTCCGGCCGGACGGCACCGTGATCGGGATGATCTCCTCCCATCACGAACAGCCCTTGCACGACCTGGCACCCGCCCAGCTGACGATGCTGCAGGAACTCGGCAGTCAGGTCGGCAGGTGGTTGCTGTGGTACCGCAACACCGCAGTCGTGACCGCCCTGAACCATCTCCACGCCAGGGCGACCGGCCGGGGCTGACTGGCGGAGGCTTCTGGACCGCCTGTGGCCCGCCCGGTGAATTCCTTCCGGATCCGAACTCCCCATATCCCGCGTGGACGTTGCTTGGCGTGTGGAAGAGTCAGGCGCCGTTGCCCACACCGGAACCGTGGGGCTATGAGGAGCAGGAGGCGTTCCATGTCCGACGAGATCACGCTGCGTCCGGTGACAGCCGACGACCTCGACTTGTTCGAGCGTGAGTTCAACGGGCCCGAGGGGACCGGCCCCTACCAGTGGTTCGGCTTCGGTTCACCGGCCGGGCTGCGACGGGAGTTCGCCGACACCGGCCTGCTCAGGCCCGACGGCGGCGTGCTCTGCGTGGCGGAGGCGGGCCGGACGGTGGGGCGGGTGGAATGGTTCGCCAGCACCTGGGGGCGGCCGGCCACCTCCACCTGCTGGACCCTGGCGATCGGCCTGGTGCCCGCCGCGCACGGCCGCGGCATAGGCACGCAGGCCCAGCGGCTGCTGGCCGAGTATCTCTTCGACCACACCAGGGCGGAACGGCTCCAAGCCTGGACGGACTGCGCCAACCTCGCCGAGCAGCGTGCGCTGGAGAAGGCGGGTTTCGTCAGGGAGGGCGTGCTGCGCTCCGCGCAGTGGCGCGGCGGGCAGTGGCACGATCAAGTGATCTACTCCATGCTCCGTGCGGAGCGGTCCGGCGGTGCACCCGCATAGAGTTGTCGCAGCATCTGCTCGGCACGGGCCGCTCGGCTCGCGGCTGCCGGCTGACGGCACGTGGGGCGTACGCTGATGGTCGGACTACCGGTCGAAGGTGGTCGCCGGCGGCCGACGTAGGCATCGGTCGACGGCGGTCAACTGGACGGTGTGCCAGGGGACCACATGCCGAGCCACTGCTCGGCGCCCCATGCCTCGAACCGCTCCACTTCCGTGAACCCCAGCTTCGCCGCGAGGCGCATCGAGCCGACGTTGGCGGTCTGGGTGGTGAGTACCACCGGCTCGCCGGGAAGGACGCCGTCGAACCAGCCGAGTGCTGCCGCGCAGGCCTCGGCGGCGTACCCGAATCCCCAGGCCTGGGGCAGGAACAGGTAACCGAGATCGGCCTTCCCCATGGCAGCCGGACGACGGTGCCCGGTCGCTCTCCTGAGCAGGATCTGGCCGATCATCGCCCCGTCGAGATCAACGACGAAACTCCCGGGCCACCGCTCGGGCACTTCAGGCGTCTCGCGCTCAAGCTCGTCACGCCGGCGGGGGCCGCCGAGGTAGGTGTTCACCTCTGGCGAGGAGAGCAGCTCGATGAACGCCGCACGGTCCCGCGCCTCGGGCTCACGGAGCACGAGCCGCCCGGTCCTGATCGGCTCAGGCGGCCACGCCACGAGTCCCAGGTCGTCCATGCGCGCACGCTAGCAGGTGGCCGATCCTCCTCCCCGTACTCCATCCGAAGTCGCCCGCACGGCCATACGGCTATACGGCTATACGGCTATACGGCTACGGCTTCAGGCGTAGCGATCGAGAAGGGCCTTCATCTATCCCTCCCCGGTACCGGCCCGGGTTTCGCTACGGGCCGTACCGCGTCCAAACTCCGAACACGGGAGCAAGCTGCCGCATGGTCAAGTTCGTGCGTAGGTAGGGCGGCTATGAGGACGGGCCCGGTCCTCCGACGAAAGGTTCCACGGTCGGCCCTTCCTGACTGCAGCCATGTCGACCTGCCGCGGAACCGTCACCCACTTTCCGAACTGCCGCAGGTTCAGCCCGGTGAACTTGACTAAACAGGAAGCCTCCTGCGCCCACGCCAGCCGTGGCGACATCATTCCACCGCTTCCCGCCCGTCTTGCTCGAACGCGATGCGGCAGCGTTCGACCTGGCCGGCCACCTGCTCCATGAACCAGCGCATGATCTCGTAGGGGATGACGTGTTCATCATGGCTGTGGATGTGGACAGTCGGTTCCAGGTCCGGATCCTCGTCAGGGACGAACGCCACCAAGAAGGCTGCTCCAGGCAGGTGCCTCTCGGCGCTGGGATTCTCGGCCCACGCAGCCGGCGCAGCCACGGCCTCGCTCAGCTCCACGGCCCAGGCGTCGTCGGGCAAGGCGTAGTGGAATTGGATGGCGTAATGACGCCCTGCATGTTCACGCAGCTCGGCTGGCATGACGGCAGGCTGCCACAGGCACGAAGTCCGCGTTGCGTGGCCCACCAGCTTTTGCGGGACAGCTCTTAGGCTGTTTCGGTGCACACCGTAGAACTGCTCGCCGACAGCGCGACCGAGGAGCGGGTGCGCCACGTCTGGCAGCGGCTCGCCGCCGCCGGTCTGCCCAGTCTGGCCGATCACCGGCACCCGACGAACCGGCCGCACTTGACGCTCGCGACATCGCCGGAGCTGCCTTGGGTCCTACGACGTGAACTGTGCACGGTTCTCACGGCGCTCCCCCTTCCTCTGAGCCTGCGGGGAGTCATCCGTTTCTCCGGGCGAGTGAAGGTCCTGGCCTGGCGTGTGGTGCCGGACGCCGCGCTGGCGGCCTTACAGCGGGAGGTGTGGGAAGTGCTGGCCGGGTCCGGCTCGGGAGTAGGGAACCCGCTGCACGAGCCGGGCACCTGGGTCCCGCACATCAGCCTGGCGCGGGCCCGGTCCGGTGCGGTCCCCTGGCCGGATGAACTGCTCCCCGCGGAACTGTCACAGCAGTGGGACGGAACCTTCGACGCTGCCCGGAGCTATGACTCGACGGCGCGGACCGTCGAGCCCCTCACCTGACCGAGGCGTGGCGACGACCGCACCGCAGGAGAGGACCAGAGTCCGGGGGGGGGATTTCCAGGGGGCGTCTGCCGGGTCGGCGGATTCCGTCAGTGCGGTGCCTCCCAAGCGCCCGCCAGCAGGCATGGCCAACGGTGCGCGCGTCACCGACCAGCCGTTCACGGCACCCGAACCATATCCTACGACCGCCGGTACTGGCAGAACCTCACCGCGTACAACTTCACCGACCAGACCTCGTCGTACTGGACCGGTGCCCGCGGCGCCCACCTGGCCGAGAACATCAACCCGGTCGGCCGTCAGGAGGCACGGGTTGAGAGCCTGGCCGCCGGAAGTGGTTGCCCGGCACACGGAACGTCTTCCAGGTATTGCACGTCTTCAGGTGCGTAGGCGCGCGCTGACCTCGCGCGCCGATTCGTATACGAGGGGAACCTGAGACTCCATGAAGAGCAAGCTGACCGCTGTGGCCCTTGCGGCCGTCGTCGTCGCCGGTACCGCCGCTGCCGCCGTGCCGGCCTCGGCCGCCCCCGCCAAGGCCGCGCCGACCCGCTGCCACACCGCAGACCTGAAGGCCGGCTTCGCGACGGGGGAGGACGCGAAGCCGGAGATGGACCAGACCAAGAAGCAGACCCAGGCGTTCATCTGGTTCACCAACCAGAGCAACCGCACCTGCACCCTGTCCGGCTTCGCCGGTGTCGACATGATCGGTGCTCAGAAGACCGACAGCACCTGGTCGCTGGTGCGCTCCGCCAAGAAGCCCGAGAAGATGGTCCTGGGGCACGGGGACACGGTCGACTTCAGCATCAACCTGCTCCCGGTGGCCAAGTCCACGCCGCAGAAGGAGAAGTTCGTTCCGGCGAAGTTCCTGGTCACCCCGCCCAACGAGACGAAGCACTTCACTCTGAAGTGGCCGTTCGGCGGCCAGATCCTCAAGCAGGACGGCGCCACCCACCCGGGCACCTACGTCAACCCGGTCGGCCTGTAACCAGCAGGCCGGGCCTGCGCTCCATCAGCGCCGCTGCGGCCACCGCATACCCTCCGGGTGGTGCGGTGGCCACGTCCGGCCCGTGACGAGCCGGCTTGCGCCCCAGGCCGACCGGCCCAAGGCCCCTGACCCGGGCCTGCCATGTGCCGGAAGGCTTCAGGAGCGGGTGGCGGTCGCGCAGTCCTTGCCCGTGACCTTCGTGCCCTTGCTCATGCCGATCGGCTTGCTGCGGTCGTACGGATCAACGGTGCGGCTCTCGTCGGTGGGCTCCTCGTCGCCAGTGCCGAAGGGCGGCACGAAGTACCCGGACGGGGCGGAGCAGCCGCCGTTGGTCATGTCGAGTTCGTACAGGACGAGGGACATCGTGCCCGGTTCAGTGATGATCTTGGCCGGGTCGTCCCAGCTCATCACTATCTTGCGCCGCACGATCGTGCGGACGACCTCCGCGTCGGGCCCGCCGTGGCCCGCCGGAGTGACCGGGTACACGAAGGTGACGTCGGCCGTCACCTCGAGCGCCCCGCGCTTCCCTTCCTGGTACGTGAGCCGACCGCGCGTCTTGACCACGTCGCCGACCAGTCGGGTCCGCTGAGGTCGGAAGCGGCTGAACAACAGCAGCGGGTCGGTCTTGGGAGTGGGCGCCGCCGACGACAGGGCGGCACGGAGATACGCCTGGACGTCCTTCTGGTGCGGGTTCAACAACGCGATGGCCTTCGTGGGCCGTTCACCGCGCAGCACGCGGGAGTCGAGCCCCGCAGCCGCCAGGAAGTCCCGGCTTCGCCGCAGCGCCCGCTCGACCTGGGCGGCGTCCATCCAGCCGGTCGCCTTGGCCGGCGGAACCGTGATCCCTGCCGCGCCGTCGGCCCAGCGGGCGGCAGGCGAACCGCGGAAGGGTTCGGCGAGCGTCGGGCGCAGATCCGGATCGGCGCCGGGCGCCTTGCGTGGCCTTTCCGTCTCGCCGGCCAACGGCGTCCCGTCCCGCCCGCTGTCGCCGCCACCGAACCAGCCGACGACCTGCTCCGGGAAGAGCCCCACGACCAGGAGGGCCACGACCGCCACCAGCCCGGTCACGTACCAGCCTGTCCTGCGTCGAGGTCGGGCCGGTGAGTACGTACGCCAGCCCTCAGGCTGCCCGGGGCGCTCCCGCAGGCGCCGCTGCGCCTCACGGTCGCGCGCCGACGGCTCCACGGGGGCCCCGGCTGCCCCCGTCGCCGATTCACGGAGGAACCGCTCCCACTCCTCGTCCGACACGGACGACCCGTCCTGTCCTTCGGCCCCGCTCACGCCGTACTCCCGTTCTCATTCGACCGCTCACCATCCGAGGGCTCAATTCGTCCGAGCGTCTGGTCAATTGACCGTCCACTCGTTCGATCGAGAGCCGCCCGCATGATCGCATGAGCCAGTCGCCGACTTACCGGGGTGGTGGGTGAACCGTCAGGTCGTGACAAGGCCTGTCGGTTCCCTGGTCTAGGGTCGCCCGCATGGCTGAGCCCTCCTTCCTGGCGGCCGTGCGCGGGTCGTACGACACGGTCGCCGCCGATTACGTCGAACGCGTCCCGTCTCCCGCCGAGTTGGACCCGCTGTCACGCGCGATGCTGGCCGGGTTTGCCGAGCTCGTGCGGACGGCCGGTCTGGGGCCGGTCGCGGACCTGGGATGCGGCCCCGGCCGGGTGACGGCGCACCTGGCCGGGCTGGGAGTGTCCGCCTTCGGCGTCGATCTGTCGCCGAAGATGATCGGACTGGCCCGGCTCGCATATCCGGACCTACGGTTCACCGAGGGCACGATGACCGCGCTGGAGCTGCGGGACGACGAACTCGGCGGCATCCTGGCCTGGTACTCCACCCACCACACGCCCCCGCAGTGGCTGCCGGCGGTGTTCGCCGAATTCCATCGCACGCTCGCACCCGGCGGCTACCTGCTCTGGGGAGACTATGTCGGCGATGAGCGGCTGCAGCCGACCCACGGCTATGGCCGTCCGGTGTCCTACGAGTCGTACCTGCTGCCCTCGGACCGCATGGTCGGCCTGATGGAGCAGGCCGGACTCGTCGTCACCGCGAGGCTGGAGCAGGAGCCCGGCGGCCGGGTGAGGAGACCGCACGTCTGCCTGCTGGCCCGCAAGCCCGAAAGGGCCTGACGAGCTTGTGCCTTCGGCACGTCGGCCCCGTCTCGTGCAACTGGTTGTTTCCGCCAGCCGAAGTCGGCCCGATCATCGCCCGCCGTAGCGGACCGTGTCATTGCCTGCCTCGGCACACGATCCGCTACGGCTTCTGCCCCCCTGCCCCGCCGCGTCCGGCAACCGCCGTACCCTGACCGCACAGTGGCCGAAGTCGGAGGCCGCGCTCGTCGTGGTCAACCGCCTTCTGACAACCCCCCCTCGGTGGTTAGGACGCGGTGACTGTTCCCTCCCCGAGCCCGCCTGGGGCGTCACCCGCGAGGCCGGCGCGGCGTCGTGACGCGGTGGTCGACGCCGGATAGTCGTCGACCACCACGGAGTTGTGGAGGCGTGCGCTCTTGGTGGTGAGGCGGAGGAGGGCGCGGCTGGGCCCGGCGGGCAGGGCGGAGATCAGGCGGGCGCCCTGAACCAGCCCCCGTACGCCGAGACGTGAGGTGGGGATCAGGGTCTTGGCCGCGCTCAGCGCGACCTCGCGACTGCTGCGCACGTACCCTGCCATCGCGCGTTCGTACGCGGGAAAGGCACGCTCGTGGTCGCCGTCCGCCCGTGCCAGCTCCCCGGCGAGAACGTACGCGCCGACGACGGCCAGGCTGGTGCTGCCGCCGACGGCCGGCCCGGGGCAGTAGCCCGCGTCACCGACGAGGGTCACCCGCCCCTTGGACCAAGTGTCCATACGGAGCTGGGTGATGGAGTCGAAGTAGAAAGCAGGGGTACGGTCGAGTTCGGCCAGCCAGCGGTCCACCTGGACGTGCATGCCGGCGAACGCGTCGCACAGCAACTCCTTCTGACGGGACACGTCCTGGCGGTGGTAGGCGAGTTCACGCTCTACTGGCGGGTCAAGACCGCCCTCGACCAGCAACTCAACGACGACCTGACCGCCTACCAGCGCAGTCTCGACCGGGCCGTACGAACCGGAGCGAAGCTCCCGCCCGGCCCGAGCGGCAGCCTCCACCAGATCCTCGACACACGCGGCCACGTCACGCGCTCCAGCGACCCCGTGCGCCACCAGATGCTGCTCACACCGGGCGAACTCGGCTCCGTCGTAAGCGGAAACACGGTACGGCGCGACATCGGCTCCCTGCTGCCGATCACCTCGGACACCCTGCGCCTCCAGGCCCACCGCGTCACCGCCGGCAGCCGACGACACGTCGTCGTCGCCGTCCGGCGAGGACACCGCGACGAAGCACTGCGGGAACTCCTCGCGCAGCTCGCGCTCGCCTCCGGCCTGACCCTGATCGCCGCCTCCTACGTCGGCTACCGCACCGCCCGCGCCGCCCTGCGACCCGTCGAGCGCTACCGCACCGCGGCGGCCACCCTCGCCGACGGCACCCACACCTTGCGCCTGGACGTGCCCGCCGACCGCGACGACGAGATCACCCGACTCGGTCACACCCTGAACCACATGCTCGACCGGCTGGAGGCATCCGCCGAACGCGAGCGCCGGTTCGTCGCCGACGCGAGCCACGAACTGCGCACACCGCTCACCCTGATGCGCGCCGAACTCGACGTGGCCCTGCACCGCCCCCGCTCGGCCGGCGAACTCACCGAGACCCTGCGCTCCGTCGACGCCGAGGTCCAGCGCCTGGCCGACCTGAGCAACGCCCTGCTGGACCTGGAGGAACTGGGCAGCACCGACCACATCACCCGCGCTTCCGTGCATCTTCCCGACCTGCTCGACGTCGCCGTCACCCCCCATCGGCGTACGGCACAGCGGGCCGGTCGTCCCCTCACCGTCGACTCCGCGGCCGTGACCGTCGTCGTCGACGACCGGTGGCTGCGACCGGCCATCGGCAACCTCGTGGACAACGCCCTGCGGCACGGGGACGGCTCCGTCACCGTCGCGGCCGCGGTCCAGGCCGGCGTGCTGCAGGTGAGCGTCACCGACGAGGGCCCCGGTTTCCCGCCGGACTTCCTGCCCCGGGCATTCGACCGCTTCACCCGCGCCGAAGCCAGCCGGACCAGCGACGGATCCGGTCTGGGCCTCGCCTTCGTGCACGCGGTGGCCACCGCTCACGGCGGCACGGCCCACGCCGACCCCACAGGTCACGGAGCCAGGATCGTCCTCCGCCTGCCCGTGTGACGGAAACGGCGGGGTACGGCCCCTTCCACGCCGAACTCGGATGAGGACGGCCATGTCCGGACAGTGCTCGGCAGTGCGGGGGTGCCGGGGAGTTCAGGCCTCGGGTGCGGTGGCGGTGAGCAGCCAGCCGGTGCCGCGCAGCCGCAGGCCGTCATCGCTTTCGTAAGGGCCAAGGGCGTCGGTCAGCCGGTCCAGGGCACGGGCGGCGGTGCTGGGGGCGCTCTGCGTGAGGAGGTGGCGGCCGGGCCCGGTGTGCAGGAGGAAATCAGCGGCCTCCGCCGCGCTGCGCCCCCAGCTGCCGTAGGCCGTGATGTGCGCGGCCCGTACCTTCCGCAGCCCCGCCTCCCGCAACAGTGCGGCCGCCGCGCCGGGTGCCGCCAGCGAGAACATGCCGGGGGCGCCGGGCTCGCCGAAGCCGGCCGTCGGCAACAGGTCCTGGAGGGTCGCCAGGGCCGACAGCCACTGGTTGCCCTCGGGTTCGGCGGCGCACAGCAGGGCGACGCGGCCGCCCGGGCGCAGTGCGGCGGAGATGTTGGCGAAGGCGGCGGCGGGGTCGGTGAAGAACATGATGCCGAAGCGGCTGATGGCGAGGTCGAAGGCGGCACGGGGGAGTGGGTGCACCTGGGCGTCGCCCTGCTCGAAGCGGATGTTGCCGAGGCCCGCGCTCTCGGCGCCGGCTCGGGCGCGCCGGAGCATGGGACCGGAGAGGTCCAGACCCAGGGCACTGCCGTGCGGGGCGGCGGCGCGAGCGGCGAGCCGGGTCGTCGCTCCCGCGCCGCAGCCGATGTCCAGGACGTGGTCGCCGGGCTCGATGGCCGCGGCGTCGAGCAGGGGCTGGTTGAAGCCCGCGTTCACGGCGTCCCAGCGGTCATGGTGGGCGGCCCAGTGGGAGCCCTCGTAGCCGTTCCAGGCCTCTGCCTGCGCGGTGTTGGCGATGGGGTGCATGAGGGAACCTCCCGTGGACGGGCGTTGCCGAGCGATGGACCGCCCCTAGAATGGGCGCATGCCCAAACAGTATGGGCGCATGCCCATACCTGCAATGCCTTTCGTCCAGGGAGGACTTGGTGTCACCACGCGGAGTGGCCATTCCGGATCTACGGGAGCGGCTTTTCGAGGCGGCCGAGCGGGTCGTGGCCCGGAACGGGGCCGCCGCGCTGACCAGCCGGGCGGTCACGGCGGAAGCCGGATGCGCCAAGGGGGTGCTGCACACCCACTTCGAGGGACTGGACGAGTTCGTCGCCGAGCTGGTGCTGGACCGCTTCACCCGTACCGCCGCGCTGGCCGCCCGCCTTCCCGAGCAGGCGGGCAGCGGCTCCGTCGCCGGCAACCTGGTCGACCTGGCCACGGCACTGCTGAGCCTGGATCCCGGGGTCGTCGGGCTGGCGGTGACCCGACCGGCGGCGGCCCTGCGCGTCCGTGAGGCCTGGGCCGCCGGCGCGCCCGGCTTCGATGCGATCCAGGCTTCGGTCGAGACCTATCTGAGCGCCGAACAGCGGCTGGGGCGCGTCGCGGACGGTCTGGACGCCGGGTCGGTCGCACTGGCCCTGGTGGGCACAGTGCACCACCTGCTGATGACGGGTCGGCCGGGCGCACCGCACCGGCAGGACCGCGTGGAGGGGCTGGTCCACGCCCTGACGAACCTCGCCTGACCCTCAGGCCCGCTGCCGCCCGAGTGGCTCGCTCGGAGCCCGGGGCAGGTCATTCGGCGCCGCCAGCCGGCGCATGAACCGACCTGGGGCCGTCCCTCAGTGCGCCTCGGCCACCGCGGTCGTCGTGGCCGAGGCGTCGCGCAGTCCGAGCCGCAGGTGCTCGAGGTGGTAGAGGGCCTGCTCCAGAAGTTCGGCCACGTGGTTGTCGTAGAGGGCGTAGATGATCGAGCGGCCCCGGCGCTCGGTCGTGACCAGTCCCAGGTTGCGCAGCAGTCGCAGCTGGTGCGAGCAGGCGGACTGTTCCATGCCGACCGCGTCGGCCAGTTCGGTCGCCGCGCACGGTCCCTCCTGCAGGCGGGCCAGGATCCGCAGCCGGGAGGGTGTCGCCAAGGCCTGGAGAGTGGCGGCCACGTCGGCGGCGCCCAGTGTTTCCAGGCGCTGGCGCGCGGTGGCGGTGGTCTTGGCATCAGCTCCGTGGCCCATGGCCTTCATCCTACGGACGACCACCCATGAACGCATGAATGACTCTTCATTCAATCCTGTACGGTGGTTTACGTGGCACCCGCGCAACCCGGGAGCCCGAAGTCTGCTCATGCCGTTCGAAGGACCGCATCTCCGTGACAACCCTCGCTCCGGCTCCCACCCACAAGGCCGTCCCCAGGCGGGAGGGCGATGCGCCCCGACGCCGTACCCGCGTCCTCGCCCTGCCCGAGGCACGGTGGGCGGCCACGGCTCTCGTCCTCTTCCTGCTCGCCCTGCCGCTGCAGCTGACCGGCGCCCCGGCCTGGGCCTGGAGTCCGCTGTACGCGCTCACCTACGCGGCCGGCGGCTGGGAGCCCGGTCGAGCGGGGCTACAGGCGCTCAGGGAGAAGACCCTCGACGTCGACCTGCTGATGGTCGTGGCCGCGCTCGGGGCGGCTGCGATCGGGCAGGTGACGGACGGCGCACTGCTGATCGTCATCTTCGCCACGTCCGGCGCCCTGGAGGCGCTGGCCACCGCGCGGACCGCCGACTCCGTGCGCGGGCTGCTGGACCTCGCGCCCGCCACGGCGACGCGCCTTGCGGACGACGGCACCGAGCAGGTGGTCCCCGTCGCGGATCTCGCGGTCGGCGCCACCGTCCTGGTGCGGCCCGGCGAACGTGTCGGCGCCGACGGCCGGGTCCTCGACGGTGCCAGTGACGTCGATCAGGCGACCATCACCGGCGAGCCCCTGCCGGTGGCCAAGGACAAGGGCGACGAGGTCTTCGCCGGCACCGTCAACGGCACCGGCGCGCTGCGCGTGCGTGTGGAGCGTGACGCGTCGGACTCGGTGATCGCCCGGATCGTGCGCATGGTCGAGGAGGCGTCGAAGACCAAGGCGCCGACACAGCTGTTCATCGAGAAGGTCGAGCAGCGCTACTCCCTCGGCATGGTGGCCGCCACCCTCGCCGTGTTCCTGGTGCCCCTCGCCTTCGGCGCGGACCTCAACGGCTCACTCCTGCGGGCCATGACCTTCATGATCGTGGCCTCGCCGTGCGCCGTGGTGCTGGCCACCATGCCGCCGCTGCTGTCGGCGATCGCCAACGCCGGACGGCACGGGGTCCTGGTGAAGTCGGCCGTGGTGATGGAGCGCCTGGGACAGGTCGACGCGGTGGCCCTGGACAAGACCGGCACCCTCACCGAAGGCACCCCGCGGGTCACCGACGTCCGGTCGCCGGCCCTGTCCCGCCTCACGGACGAGGAGTTGCTGAGCGTCGCGGCCGCTGCGGAGCACCCGAGCGAGCACCCACTGGCGCGGGCGATCGTGGAAGCGGCCCGGGAGCGGGGGCTGTCCCTGCCGCTCGCGGAGGACTTCGACTCGACCCCCGGCGTGGGCGTCACCGCGACCGTCGAGGGACAGGTCGTCGCCGTCGGCACACCCTCCCGGCTGCTGACCGGGGCCACGGACTCCTCGTCCGCCCGCGCCGCGGTCCTCGCCGCCGCACTGGAGGAAGAGGGCCGTACGGCCGTGCTGGTCACCGTGGACGGCCGGCCGGCGGGCCTGCTCGGCATCGCCGACCGGCTCCGCCCCGACGCGGTCCGGACCGTCGGGGCACTGGCCTCCCTGACCAATACGGCGCCCGTACTGCTCACCGGCGACAACCCCCGTGCCGCCGCCCGCCTCGCCGAGGAAGTCGGCATCGAGGACGTACGCGCCGGCCTGCTGCCGCAGCACAAGGTGAGCGCTGTCAGGGACCTGGAATCCGCCGGCCGCAAGGTGCTGGTCGTCGGCGACGGCGTCAACGACGCCCCGGCCCTGGCCGCAGCCCACACCGGTGTCGCCATGGGCAGGGCGGGCTCCGACCTGGCGCTGGAGACCGCGGACGCGGTCGTCGTCCGCGACGAACTCGCCACCGTTCCGGCCGTGATCTCGCTGTCGCGCCGGGCCCGCGCCCTGGTCGTGCAGAACCTCGTCATCGCCGGTCTCTTCATCACGGGCCTGGTGATCTGGGACCTGGCGAGCACTCTGCCGCTGCCACTCGGTGTCGCGGGCCACGAGGGCTCCACCGTCATCGTCGGCCTCAACGGCCTGCGACTGCTGCGCGAGGCGGCATGGAAGCGGGCCGCCGCATGAGCCGCCGCACGAGCCGCGGCAAGCCGGACACGGAGCAGGCCACGCCGAGGTGCACGGTCACGGTGTGCCGGGGCTGCTGCTGCGGCACAGCCAAGGTCCCCGGCGTCGACCACGCGGCCCAGCTCGCCACACTCAGGGCCGAGCTGGGTCCGGTCGCGCAGGTCCGCGCGGTCAACTGCCTCGACGCCTGCGAACAGGCCAACGTCATCGTCGTACAGCCCTCCCCGGCGGGCCGGGCCGCGGGCGGGAGACCGGCGTGGCTCGGACTGGTCAACGACGCCGACGCCACAGCCGACATCACGGCGTGGGTCCGGGCCGGCGGCCCGGGCATCGCCGAACCCCCGGACATCCTGGACCTCTACGCGTTCTCACCCTCCCGCCGCGTACGGCGCGCCGTCGAGGACTGAACGGGGCGGAGGCACCGGCGGGGAGGGTGGAAGGGGTGTGGCATGAGGCACTTGGAGGGCCGTTGCGCCCCCTGAGGGGTGCAGCCCCCTACGATGGGTCCATGATGTCCAGCGCGCGCACCAACTCCGAGGTGAGTCCTGCGCGCTGGATGTGGCTGGTCCTCGCCGTGGTGGCGGGGGTGCTGGGGATGCACTCCCTGTCGCCCGCCGGTATGCCGGCAACGGGACAGCACGCCCTGATGGCCGCACAGTCGCCGGGCCACGGGCATCGGCCCGCACTCGCCCATACGGGCGGTGAGGACTGCCGGCACCTGTCGGACACGGGCGACGACGGTACGGCCATGGACCATGCGGGCGGGACGTGCGCAGCGGGCGGTACGGCCGCCGCCTACATTCCGCCGGCCCTGATGCCGTCACCCGCTGCCGTCCAGCCCGCGGCGACCGCCGGCAGCGTTCCCGCCGCCGGAGCGGTGGACGGCCGCGCTCCGCCGGATCTTTCCGAGCTGCAGCTTCTGCGGATCTAGAGGCGCCCGCACAGCACTCGCCCGAGGCGGGTGGTGTGCCCCGGTGTGTCTGCATCCGTTTCTTCCCGCGCGTGGGCGCGGGCACTCAAGGAGCTGTACTTCCATGGCATTTCGCCGTTCTCTCATCCGCCGGACCGCCGCGCCGGCCGCCGCCGCTATCGCTGCGGTGATCCTGGCCGCCTGCGGCAGCAGTGATTCCTCCTCGTCCTCCAAGCCCTCGGGCCACGGCATGGGGGCGAGGTCCTCCGTCGGCGCGTCGGCCGCCGCTCCGACTGCGCGGGGCAGCCACGACGCGCAGGACGTGGCGTTCGCGCAGGGGATGATCCCGCACCACCGGCAGGCCGTGGCCATGGCCGACCTGGCGCCGTCGCGCGCGAAGGCGCAGCGGGTGAAGGACCTCGCGGCCAAGATCAAGCAGGCGCAGGACCCGGAGATCAACACCATGTCCGGCTGGCTGAAGGCCTGGGGCGAGAAGGTCCCGGACGCCGCGACGTCCGGCATGGACCACTCGTCGATGCCGGGCATGGACCACTCGTCCATGCCCGGCATGATGTCGGGCGACGACATGGCCAAGCTGAAGGACCTGTCCGGTGACGCCTTCGACAAGGCGTTCGTGCAGATGATGATCAGCCACCACCAGGGCGCCATCGAAATGGCGAAGACCGAGCAGGCCAAGGGCGCCTACGGGCCCGCGAGGACGATGGCCAAGTCCATCGTCACCTCGCAGTCGGCCGAGATCACCGAGATGAACAAGATCCTCGGCAAGCAGTAGGAACCGGCCGGTCCGTGGCTCGGGGCAGTCAGGAAACGGCCGCCCCGAGCCGCGGTCCCAGGTCGGATCCGTCAGGTCGCAGCGAGAGCCTGCCGTTCCTCGGCCGTCAGCGGGGGCTGGGACAGCTGCGGTTTGAGAGGGCCGCGGATGGCCGCGACCAGGGTGCCGGGGCGGGCGAGCGTCTGGGGGCCGGCTTGGAGCGTCATGACGTCGGTGACGCCGCGCGCCACGCGTCCGGAACCGGTCGCGGTGTAGATCAGCCGGTCCACGAATCGCGCGGCGACGCGTTCGCCCAGGGTGGGGCCGTTCTCGGTGGCTCCGGGATAGAAGACGTCGGATCCGGCGGCGAAGGCCCAGGCCGTGTTCACGTGAGCGGCCACGCCCTTTTGCGCACGCCGGGACACTCCCGGGTTGGCCCAGCCGTATCGACGTACGGTGTCCCGGAGCGTGAGCGCGCTCAAGGCCGCTACGGACATGCCGTGCCCGTAGGCCGGGTTGTAGGCGGCCACCGCGTCACCGAGGACGACGAAGCCCCGCGGCATGGCGGTCTTCTCGTAGAGCCGTCGGCTGTTCACCGTGGTCCGGCTGATCCGGGTGTCAGTCAGCGGGGTGAGGTTCTCGATCAGCTCGCCGACGACGGGGTGCCGCAGCCGCCGCGCGAACGGCAGGAAGTCGTCGTTGTCGCCGGTGGGCTGCCCGCCCTTGGTCCCGGAGAGGGTGACGAGCCAGCGGCCGTCCTCGACAGGCAGGATGACGCCGGACTGGCCGGGACCCTCGCCGCGGTTGACGGCCTGGATGTTGATGATGGGCCACGCCATGTGGTGGGTCTTCTCGGGTGCCCGGTAGAGCCGGCTGGCGTACACGAGCCCGGAGTCGACCACCCGGCAGGCCGGCGCCCGCACGCCCAGGACGCCCAACCACTGCGGGGTGCGGGAGGCCCGGCCGCTCGCGTCGATGACGAGACCGGCGGAGAGGATCTCCTCCTCGCCCCCTTCCCGGCGGATACGGACGCCGGTGACGGCGCAGGCATCGCCTTCCAGGCCCAGCACCTCCGTCCGCTGCAGAACGGTGATGCGATCGCCGGCGTGCTTCCGCGTCAGGTCGCGGACGACCGCGTCCAGGAGGTCACGGGTGCAGCCGATCACGTAGTGGCTCTCGTCCCAGCGGCGGAACCAACCCTGTGGACTCAGGCCGACCATGCCGGTGGTCAGCGGTATGCGACGTGCGCCGCGCGCGGCCAGGGCTTCGGCCGTCCCGGGCAGGAGGGTTTCGATGGCGTCCGCTCCGCCGGACCACAGCAGGTGCGCGTGGTGCGCCTGCGGCAGCCCCTTCCGTGGCTCCGGAGCGGCGGGGAGCGTGTCGCGTTCGATGACGGTGACGTGCGCCTCACCGGCGAGAGCCTGCGCGGCGAGCATCCCGGTCAGGCCGCCGCCGATGACGATCGCCCTGCGATCGGCATCGGCGTGGACGGTGGTGGATATGGCGGCTCTCACGCTCATGAGTTCACGCTCTCTTCTTGGTTGGGCACTGCCCGGTGTGTGGACCGCACACGCGGAGAGCGGCGAATGGCGCGCGAGATCGCGGCCAGGTCCCGCATGCTCTCCGCCGGTCGCTCCACGGGGTGTTCGGGCTTGCTGCTGACGTGCAGTCGTGGGACGGCGTCAAGGATGACGGCGGCGTCCGCCGCGGCCGCGGCCTCGGCGGGATCGTCGCCGGCGGCGAGGTGCCGCTCCCGGGTCGCCTCGCGCAGGGCGGCGTCCATGAAGGGGCTCAGCTGCCGAAGGGCATCGCGGATGAAGGTCTGCCGGTGCGTCAGGCGCAGGTCCAGCGACTCGAACCGGCCGAGCGCCACGGGCGCCGATGCCGCGGGGACCATCCGGAGGACGCGGCCCAAGGGGCGCAGGGCCCAGTACAGGCGGCGGGCACTCCACCGGTGGGAGAAGCGCTCGGCGGCGTGCGGCAGGACGAATCCGATGCCGATGAGCAGTCCGCCGAGCGAGGCGATCAGCGGCGCCAGGTCGGTGCTCATCCAGTCGAGATCGGTCCGGCCGGTCCACCGAGCCACCACCGGGAGCACCTTGGCGACGTCGTAGGCCAGGTTCAGCGCGTAGCCGACGCCGAGGACGACCACTCCGACGTGCAGCCAGCCGGTGCCGCGCACGCGGCCCTCCCAACTCCACAGCAGTGCCGAGGTGATCAGGACGGCCACGGTGTGCGCGAGCAGGTACAGAACGATCATCTCGCGCATGTACGGGGTGGTGGCGTAGTACGTGTCCAGGTCCTTGACTCGTTCGACGTGGTGGTCACCGAGCACGAAGAGCACCCAGAGCGCGGTGACGACCGCCCCGTAGCTGCCGTAGACCCAGATGGTGGCGCGCCGGACCTTCACCTGGAGCCCGCCCCGCCACTTGATGATCAGCAGCAGACACGAGGCGCAGAAGCCCGTGAGCAGGCTGTAGACCCACGGTGCCGAGAAGTTCGTGACCCCCGTGACCTGGTTGACCCTCTTGATGGTTGAGGGTGCGACGAAGATGAAGACGCAGCAGGCCACCGTGAGCAGCCCGCCCACCTGGCGTACCAGAGGATTGCGCCAGGCCCTGACGAAGGCCGGCACCTTGTACAACAGCACGACCACGAGGAGGATCGCGACGCCGGTGTAGGGGTTGTAGACCAAGTCGCCGCTGCTCACGCGGTCATCCCCGTACTCCGGGATACCCCAGGGCAACGTTGATACGTCGCGCCACCTCGTCGAGCTGCACACCGGCGGCGCTGGGGTCGAGCAGCCAGGTGCGCATCTGGCTCCCCATGAGCAGCCCGAACTTCTCCGCCGCGACCTCGTCCTCCTGAACCGAGTGGCTACGGGCGGCGACGCGACGGACGATCTCCGGCCAGTCGATCTCCGCGGTGAGGGCCGCTCGCGCGGCCATCGCCCCGCCGCCGATGCCGTGTCCTGAGTGACCGGCATGCATGTGCCAGATTTCGTGCCCCAGAACGACCAACTGGTGGTCGGGAGTCAGGTTCTCCTCGATGACCACGAGATCCTGGCCTTCGAGGTCCAGCCAGAGCCCGGTCGTGCCGTGGGCGATGTCCTTCGGGAACTCCCGGATGCTGAGCGTCGTGGGGCGGCCGCGTCGCTCGCCCATGGCAGAGCACAGCGCCTCGAACAAGACCGTAGGCGCCGCGGGAACCTCGACTCGGCCGGCGACGGCGGAGATCAGCTCGGACAGCAGTTGCTTCTGCTCCTTGGCCAGCCGGGGAGCGCTCCTCACCTGTCAGCCCCCGGCTTCATGGTCGAGATCGCGTCCGCGGCGCGCGTGATGTCCGCCGCCGTGCTCGCCATCCAGCCGGCCATCTCGGTGAACTGATCCGGGGTCCACGCGGACGTCCTGACGTTCAGGTGGACCGCTCCGAATCCCGGAGCTTCCTCACTGGACGCGAGCGTCCGACGCAGACGGGGACTTGGCTCACTCACGAGTGAAGCTCCCAAGAGAAAAGGCAGTTGACGAGGTTCGATGATCCCGCAGCACCGAACCTAAAGGCAGCAGGAGACCGAAGGCCAGAGGGCGCGCACGATCGTTGTCCGGTCACCGGACGACGCCACGGGGGAGGGGTCAGCGCGTCAGCTCCGAGGCCAGTAGATCCATCAAGAGGCCGTCTTGCCAGGTGTCGTCCGGACCGCGCTCGTACTGCCGCATGATGCCGACCGGACGGAACCCGACCTTCTCGTAACAGCGGATCGCCGCGGTGTTGTCCGCCGCCGGATCGATGACCAGCCGGTGGTAGCCGCGATCGTGGATGAGGTGGCGGGCCAGTGTGCGTACGGCGTCGGTGCCCAGTCCCCCGCCGTGCACGGCGGGGTCGAGGAAGATGTCGATACCGGCGTGCCGGTAGTCGGGGTCCTCCTCGGAATACCACTGGATCATGCCGATGATCCGCTGCTGGTGATGAACGGTCAGGCAGTGGCAGCCGTCGTCTTCGAGGCCGGCCGCGACGTCCGCTTCGAGATCGTCCGCACCGTTCCATCGGGCTAGCACCTCGGGAGTGGCCCGGATGGCCGCCAGGGCGGGGACGTCCTCGGTGACGCTCGGGCGGAGTGCGACTGAGGCACCATGCAGCACGGTCATGACCGGGGACACTACGCGACCGGAGGTCTGCCTCGCGCGGCGGTTTCGCGGGCCGAAATGGGGTGAGGGAGCGTCCGCAAGGCGGCGGCACCGGCCGGTGAGGAGACGCCTCGGGTGAGGAGCGGGGCGACCGGCCCCAGGTCGTAGCCGTTACCGGTGCGCGCCCTACTGGCCGTTGACCGGGCCGTCGCCGGCGATGTGCTGGTCGTGGGTGTGGAACTTGCTCCGCCCCTTGCTGCTGGTCTCGGTTGTCGTGGT